>JBCCOK010000026.1:0-69410 GCA_039025395.1 Pseudomonadota bacterium | reverse complement strand
GAAAGCCAATTCGATCCCTTTGGCGCGGCCCATTCGTCAACGGCGATGTCGGCCGGGCTGGGTTTTGCCGTCGCCAACAGTTTGAAAAAGAGTGATGGAGACGTTGTTTGCGTGGTTGGCGATGGTGCCATGTCCGCCGGAATGGCATTCGAGGCGCTGAACAACGCCGGTGTCCTTGGTCGGCGCCTCTTTGTCATCCTCAATGACAACGAAATGTCCATCGCGCCGCCATCCGGTGCACTTGTGAATCATCTAGCCGACCTGTCGGGCAAAAGCGAGCGGCGGCATGGTCAGGACCGGACCGTTTCGCTGTTTGAACAGCTTGGCTTTGACTATGTTGGCCCCGTTGATGGCCATGATGTGCCATCGTTGCTCGAAGTCCTGCGCGGGGCACGCAGCGACGCCGACGGCCCGGTGTTGATTCACGCACTGACCGTCAAGGGCAAGGGCTATCCGCCGGCCGAAGATGCCGCCGACAAGTGCCACGGCGTCTCAAAGTTCAATATCGTCACCGGGGAACAGAAAAAGCCAACGCCGGCGGCACCGTCCTATACGGGCGTTTTCGGCGAGTCTCTGACCCGTGAGGCGCAGACCGATGACGAAATCGTCGCGATAACCGCCGCCATGCCATCTGGAACCGGGGTAGGGATTTTTGCCAAGGCATTTCCCGAACGCTCTTTTGATGTTGGAATAGCCGAACAGCACGCGGTCACATTTGCCGCTGGCCTCGCAGCAGGCGGTATGAAACCCTTCTGCGCGATCTATTCGACCTTTCTGCAGAGAGCTTACGATCAGATCGTGCATGACGTCGCCTTGCAGGGCTTGCCGGTCCGTTTCGCGATCGATCGCGCAGGACTCGTCGGTGCGGATGGACCAACGCACGCCGGATCCTTTGATGTGGGCTATCTGTGCAGTCTGCCAGGATTTGTTGTGATGGCGCCTTCGGACGAGGCGGAACTCGTGCATGCCGTAACCACTGCCGTCGGATACAACGATGGCCCGATCGCCTTCCGCTATCCGCGCGGCGAAGGAACAGGTGTCGCTCTGCCGCAAGCCGGTGAGGCTTTCGAAATCGGACGTGGCCGTATCGTCGCGCAGGGTAGTCAGGTCGCGCTCCTGTCGCTTGGCACGCGGCTGGAGGAGTGTCTTGAGGCTGCGTCACTCTTGAAAAACCGGGGGTTATCCACAACCGTTGCCGACGCGCGTTTTGCAAAGCCGCTGGATCAGGAATTGTTGTTCCGGCTGGCAAATGAACATGCCGTCCTGGTCACTGTCGAAGAAGGCGCGGTGGGTGGCTTCGGCTCGCACGTGCTCCACACGCTGGCCGCAAACGGCCAACTTGACGGAGGCCTGAAGGTCCGGTCTCTGGTGCTGCCCGACCGCTTTATAGACCAGGCGTCTCCGCGCTCAATGTATGATGATGCCGGGCTGAACGCCGATCATATTGCCGAAGCGGTGATGTCATGCTTCTTTCAGGCGGAGAGCATTGCCGAGAGCCAAGGACGACGCAGAATCGGTATCTGATCGCCCCTTCGCTCCCATTGATGTCCGATATCAATTGACTCTTTTAAAACTTGAGTCAAAAATATTTGAGCGCTCAGGGGAGGAATTCATGTGCGCTCAGGAAAGTCATACGGGCGGCTATGGTGCTTTCAATAACGAGCCGCTCCTCAATTGTTACGAGCCGGTAGAAGACACTGGCAACCAGATCGAAAACAACAGGCTTATAGCTGCCGTTGTCGAAAAACAGCTCTTGCCGAAACTTGCGCTGGCAGGACGTGCCGCCAATCGTGCGGGCGAAGGCGAAAGTCATTTGCCGGATCGGCTCAAGTCGACGGAGGTCGAGTCTTTTCTCGATCTCGTACTGACGAGTGAGCGTGGTACCTGCATTGCCTTTGTTTCGGAGCTTCACACCAACGGCGTGCCGCTGGAGAGTATATATCTCGACCTGATCGCTCCGACGGCACAGCGACTTGAGCCAATGTGGCTCAATGACGAGATCTCGTTTTCGGAAATTTCGATCGCGCTGGCGCGGCTGCAGTCTCTGGTCAGCAAGGTTGCGCGATCCGAAGCCCCGCTGCCTCTGCATGTGGACGAAAGCCGGCACATTGTTCTGGCAAAAGCGCCGATGGAGCAACACGCCTTCGGATTGCTGATGGTGGCCGAATTTTTCCGGTTGGCGGGGTGGCAGGTGAGCGGCGGTATCGACCTGATAACCGGTCCGGATTTGAAAACGATGCTCAAGGACACCTCGTTCTCTGTTCTGGGCCTGACCGCCGGCACGAGAGCGATGGCGCTCGATTTGAAAGAGCATATCGTGGAGGCACGCCGGGTATCGGCCAATCCGAAAATGATTGTTATTGTGGGCGGTCCGGCCTTTTTGAATGAACCGGATTTGCAGAAGGCGATCGGCTGCGATTGCGTCGCTGCTGACGGCTATGAGGCCGTGGAAATCGCCGAGCAACTGGTCCACTGACAAAAGCCTCCGCCTTCAAGCGCCACCCACCCGAAAATTCTTCGGCTGGTCGGCGGTAATCTTGGCTGCCACCAGTTGTCCGGATATGGCTGCCATCGGTAATCCGGGGCCCGGATGTACGGAGCCGCCGGCAAGATAAAGTCCTGATATGGAAGTCGTGGCGCCGGGCCGTGCAAATGAGGCGTAGGGGCCGTGCGTCGTGCGTCCGTAAAGTGCGCCCCCGGAAGCCGGAAAGAGCTGATTGAATTCGTGTGGTGTTGTCAGGGAAATGTCGCCGTCATCCGCGGTGATCTCCAGCCCGCATTCCGACAGAAAAGACAGGACGCGCTTTCCAATCCGCGCTCGCTCGTCGTCCGGCAAGCTGACCCGGTCGCCATCGGCGGGGGCGTTGATGATAACGAGCATACGCTCTTTTTCGCCTTCCGTGACGCGACCGAACGCGCCGCGATCCTGGGCGCAAACATAAACAGTAGGAACATCCGGTATCGAGCGGTTCTTGAAGATCGCCTGAAACTCGTTTGCATAGTTGCGGGCAAAGAAAACATTATGCATCTCAAGTGGAAACCCGGCGGCCCGGCCCTGCATGCACCATGTCATTGCCGACAGGCTCCGCTTTGAGGGTTTATGTGTTTTCACGCCTGTTCGGCCTGCGCCTTCGCCAATCAGCGTGCCCAAAGCCTGGATGTCCCCGTTGAAAACGACCTTGTCGGCAATCAAATGGTTACCGTCTGCAAGCATCACGCCGGATACCTTACCTGATTTCGTTTCAATCTTTTCCGCCTTGCATCCGTACCGGAAGATGACGCCCTTCGATTTGGCAAGGTCTGCAAGGGCTTGCACAAGCGCGGCCGTCCCGCCCTTGACCGACCAAACGCCTTGCTGTTCGGTGTGGGCGACCAGCATGAGCGTCGCCGGTGAGCGCATGGGAGAACTTCCGCAATATGTTGCATAGCGACCGAAAAGCTGCAGCAGCCTCGGATCCGAGAAATAGCGATGTAGGCTCGACCAGAGCGTTGAATAGGGCCTGAGCTTGAAGACATCCGGATTGACAAGGCCGATGCGTCGCAGAAGTGTGAACAGCGTCGGCCTTTGATCGCAAATGAAGGCCGGAAGCAGGATCTGATGGATCTCGGCACTGTCGCGGCAAAACCTCCGGAAGCCGTCCGCATCCTTGTTGCCGGCTAAAGCTGCTATGGCTTCCACCGATTGTTCGATATCGCTGAACAGGTCCAACTGACCTCCGTCGCGCCAGGCGTGTCGGGCGAGAATTTTGATCGGCCGCAACTCGACATGGGCAGAAAGGCTTTCGCCAAGAGCTTCGAAGAGCTGTTCGAACACCCAGCGCATGGTCAGTACGGTGGGGCCGGCATCGACGCCCTTTCCGGCGACCTCCACGATACGGGCTTTACCGCCGGGGCCAGGCCATTGATCGAGGACGGTGACATCATACCCCTCGCTGCGCAGCATGATCGCCGCCGCCAGACCGCCCATTCCGGCACCGACAATAACAACTGAAGAATTCGGCAATCCGTTAAATCCGCTTGTTTGGT
Source organism: Pseudomonadota bacterium (assembly GCA_039025395.1). GTDB lineage: Bacteria > Pseudomonadota > Alphaproteobacteria > Rhizobiales > Rhizobiaceae > Hoeflea_A. The sequence goes on along the minus strand of JBCCOK010000026.1, from coordinate 65,384 downwards.
CTTGGTTCAGCAATCATCGTCCCATCATTGACGGGCGAGTGCGAATGAGAGTTTGCCGCTGGATGAAAGCGACAAGCCTGGTTTACGTCACGCAATGCGGACGACCCTATCAGGAGAGGCGACGGCAAAACAGTCCTTTGTCTGCTTTATCCGGGCTCAACGCGCTGAGCCAAGGTACACGTCCAAACCATTGTAACTCTTGCCGATCTCCGGCCATTGAACGCGCCTGCTTGGTTCGGACATGCGCTACTTGGCGATCGCGTTGAGAAAGCTGTGCAGTTCCTCAATGGTCCCGGCCTCGATGGGTGGCTTGTCGCGGCGCCAGCGCTTCATTCTGGGAAATCGGAGGGCGATGCCCGACTTGTGCCGCTTGCTCTTCTGGATACCTTCGAAGGCGATCTCGAAGACAAGGTCAGGCGCGACCCGGCGCACGGGCCCGAAGCGCTCGAGTGTATTTCGCCGGACCCAGTTGGTGATCTCGTTGAACTCCGTATCGGTCAGACCGGAATAGGCCTTCGTAAAGGGCACAAGCTCATCCTTGTTCCAGACCGCAAATGTAAAATCCGTATAGAGGTTGGCGCGCCGGCCATGTCCGCGTTGGGCATAAATCATCACCGCGTCGACCGTCATCGGGTCAATTTTCCATTTGAACCAATCGCCCTTGCGCCGGCCGGTATGGTAGATGCTGTCCTTGCGCTTGAGCATAAGACCCTCACTTGCATGGGCGCGGGAGTTTTCACGCTCAGCAGCAAGCGCCTGCCAATCGCTGCATTTGAGCAGCGGCGAAAGCTGTAACACCTCCGTCTCAGTGGTCGTTATGATGCGCTCAAGGCGGTTGCGGCGCTCCTCGAACGGCAAATCCCTTATGTCTTTGCCGGCATCCTCCATCACGTCGTAGGCCATGAGGATGACCGGCGCGTCCTTGAGCAGTTTCTTGCCTACCGTTTTGCGGCCTATCCGTGTCTGGAGTGATTGGAAATCCATCGGCTTTCCTTCGCGCCACGGCAAAATCTCACCGTCCAGCACGATCCCGTCAGGCATTTGCCCGGCCAGATCGTGAAACTCCGGAAACCGGTCCGTCACCAGTTCTTCACCGCGGGACCAGAGGAAAACCTCGCCGCCGCGAACGATCAACTGACCGCGGATACCGTCCCATTTGCGTTCCGCCATCCAATCGCCGGTGTCGCCAAGTTCACGCACATCGCCCTCGACAGCATAGGCAAGGCAGAAAGGGTAGGGGCGCGACTGGTTTTCATTGCCTTCGCTTGACAACACCAAGTCGTCGAATGTGGTCGTGAGCGGCGACCAGTCTCCCATCAGCCGGTGAGCGACGACGGCTTCATCGATTCCTGTTGCCTTCGAAAGCGCGCGCGACATCAATTTCTGCGATACGCCGACGCGAAACCCGCCGGTAATCAGCTTGTTGAACAAAAAGCACTCGATGCGGTTCAGCCGTTTCCACGCGTCGACAACAGCCTCTTTTCTGGCATTCTCATCAACGTCACGCAGCCCGACGATCAATCGAATCCACTCGCTCAGCGATACGTCGGCACTGTCGCCATGTTCGGGCAGCACCAGCGCAATCGTCTCGGCAAGATCGCCGACCACCGGATAGGCTTCTTCAAACAACCAAAGCGGTATGCCGGCAGCATCCGCTGCCCATTGGCGCAGGAGTGTGGTGTTGACTGTGCGGCGTGGCCGGCGATGCGACAGGAGCGCAATCGTCCAGAGCTTGTCTTCGTCGCTGGCTAAAGCGAAAAAATCCGCCATCGCATTGACTTTGACAGTGGTTTTGGTTGTTCGGTCGAGGGCCGTGAAGAGTTCGGCGAAATTCTTCATGCCGGGGCCTCTTCGTCTTGAGGAGCCTCTTCTATATCGTCGCCGCGATACTCGGTTTCGACAACTCTTGCGTCGAATCCGCGTTCTTCGAGCCAGCGTCTGAAAATCTCGGTGTAGCCATGCGTGACATAAATTCGCTCCGCGCCGGTCGCAGTGATCGCATCGTTGAGTTCCGTCCAGTCGCCGTGATCGGATAGGACGAAACCGCGATCGACTGCGCGTCGGCGCCGCACCCCGCGCAAGGCCATCCAGCCTGAAGCAAATCCCGTTGCCGCCCGTGGAAAACGGCGCATCCATGCAGAGCCAAGCGCGCCGGGCGGTGCTATGACCAGTGCACCCGCGAAATCGTTCTTGCCCTGCGCATCGCTCACCCTCGTTGTTTTTGGCAGCTTCAGCCCCTGTGCACGCAAAACCGTGTTCGTGACCTCCACCGCGCCATGGGTAAAGATCGGCCCGATACCCGTATCGATGCCGGCCAGCAATCTCTGGGCCTTGCCGAGCGAATAAGCCCCCAGAACGCTTGTCGTTCCGGCTCCCGCATTGTCGTGCCACCAGCTATTGATATCGGTGAGCACCTCGTTCTGCGGCTGCCATTTGAAAACCGGCAGGCCGAATGTGCATTCGCTGATGAAGGTATGACACCGGATGGGCTCGAACGCCTCCGAGAGACTGTCGGGCCCGACCTTGTAGTCGCCCGATACAACCCAGATTTCGCCCTTGTGTTCGATACGAATTTGCGCCGATCCCGGGATGTGGCCGGCCGGATGAAAAGAGAAATCAACCCCGTTGATCGTCCGGGCTTCGCCGAAACGAACTGTCTTCAAAGAGATGTCGCCGAGCCGAAGCCGAATGACCGGTGCCGCGGCTTCCGTACATAAATAAGCACCGTGGCCGGGACGGGCATGGTCGGCATGGCCATGCGTAATCAGCGCCCGGTCAACCGGTCGCCAGGGGTCAATATAGATGTCAGCCTTTGGGCAAAAGATCCCGCGGTCGGTAAATTCTAGCAGCGCCATCCGCGAATTCCGGTTTGTACTCATCGTGCTGTTGGACCTGACGGCTTAACATGGCGCGGAGCAAAGGAGAGGGCAACCACCGAGACGTTTGCGCGCTTATCAGGTGCAGCGGCTTGCCCGCGCGCAACATAAGTGTTTCAGTTTGCGGATTGAATGAAGGGACGGGCAAATGCGCAGACGAACCTTTCTGGCGGCCGCTGGTGCGGCATCTCTCGCCTCTTGCAGTTCGCCGCGCACGGTCACCATACCCGATGTCGTTGCCGCCAACGCCTATCCTCCGCTTGGTGACCTTATCGAGATTAACGGCAGGACAGTGCATGCGACCGATTCCGGTTCCGGTGGCCCGCCCGTGGTTCTTCTTCACGGCTCAAATGTAAACCTTCGTGACTGGACCTTTTCCATAGCCGGAGACCTGGCGAAAAAGCGGCGCGTTGTAGCCATGGACAGACCCGGCTACGGACATTCGGAGCGTGGCCCGGGCACGTGGACACCGGCCCGCCAGGCAAGCCAGTTACGCGCTGCCGCACGCGTCCTCGATATTGAGCGGCCGATTCTGGTGGGCCACAGCTGGGGTGCCGTTGTGGCTTTCGCATGGGCACTTGAGAACCCTCAGGAGGTGTCAGGTGTGGTTTCTGTTTCCGGCGCGAATATGCCCTGGGGAACGGCAGCAGATGTACTGGATGGGCTAGGGATCATGCGGGCAGGGGCCAGATACTATGCCCGGCGGCTCGTCCGAAACGCCGACAATGGTGGTGTCGAGGATTTCGTTGCCCGCGCCTTCAGACCGCAAATCCCGCCGGATGGTTATCTGGACTATGTAGGTGCACCGCTTTCCCTTCGCCATTCGACGATGCACGCAAACGGTCAGGATCTGGCGCAAACTCATGCAGCAATCTCGCGGCTGTCGAAACGTTATCCCGCGCTCGACTTGCCGATCGAGATCGTCCATGGGGAGCGCGACTGGCTGCTGACCGTTGACCGTCATGTCATCGGATTCAAGGAACAGGTTTCGCAAGCGAAGATCAGCGTTGCTCCCGGAGTAGGCCACATGGCCCATCACGCAAGACCCGATCTGGTCGAGACCGCCGTCGCAAGAATCAGCGCTGCGGTTTCCTGAATAACGCGCCGGTCGCAAGCCGATCTGGAACGCCATATCTGCGTCTGATGCCGGCTTGATAAATCTTAATTGCTGCACTACTCTTTTGTTGAGTATAATAATCATGATTGGTGCTGATTATCGGTTCTGTACCGAGATTTCGCCCAACGATCCCGCGTGGACCAAACTTGCACACAGTCGACAAAAACATTGCTCCAAGAAGACGGAGGCTCATCGAGAGCAGTGTAGTGGCGGGCCGGCATTTTGCGTGACCTGCCATCCATTGGACATCTCGATGTGAATTCGAACCGAACCGGCACGCCCTATGCGGCATTGGATTTAGAGGCTTTTCTCGTGTCAGTGCGGATGGGCCGTCGGCGCCCGGTTCGTGGCGCGAGGTTTTGAGAGAACGGGAGGAGTTCATCCGAGGCAGCCCGTTCTTCTGGCGCCGGACGCAGGACGTCCGATTGCCCCGTGACATGTCTCGGAACCGGCTGACTACCCTCGCGCCTAATCGCTTTCGCGCCTTGCAACAAGGGCGTTTCAAGCGAGGTCCAAGGCGAAGGGTGACAGCCAGCGGCCTACTTCGACAAGCCGCAATGCATGAAAGCGTAGTGATCCGGGTGGAGGCCCGGATCGGTAACCAGGGAGAATAATCATGAACATTCAATCTCAGGTGGCGGGCAAATTCGCTTCGCCATTCAAGACCCGTTACGACAATTTCATCGGAGGTGAATTCGTCGCCCCGAAGAACGGCAGGTATTTTGAGAATACCACGCCGATTACCGGTGCAGTCATTAATGAGATTGCGCGCTCTGATGCTGATGATATCAATCTCGCGCTCGATGCTGCTCACAAGGCACGCGAGGCCTGGGGCCATACATCGGTCGCCGAGCGTTCGGCAGTGCTGTTGAAAATCGCTGACGTGATCGAACAGAACCTCGAAACGCTGGCGACCTGCGAGACCTGGGACAACGGCAAATCGATCCGCGAAACAATGGCGGCTGATCTTCCGCTCGCCGTTGATCATTTCCGCTACTTTGCTTCCGTTCTGCGCGCCCAGGAAGGCTCAATGAGCGAAATCGACTACGATACCGTGGCTTACCACTATCACGAGCCGCTCGGTGTTGTCGGGCAGATTATTCCATGGAACTTCCCGCTTCTCATGGCAGCGTGGAAACTGGCTCCGGCAATTGCGGCCGGCAACTGCGTGGTTATCAAGCCTGCAGAACAAACCCCGGCAACGATCATGGTTTTCGCCGAACTGATCGCCGACGTCGTGCCGCCGGGCGTCGTCAACATTGTCAACGGCTTCGGACTGGAAGCCGGAAAGCCGCTGGCGCAAAGCTCTCGTATCGCAAAGATCGCATTCACCGGCGAGACCACGACCGGGCGGCTGATCATGCAGTATGCCACCGAAAATCTGATTCCGGTCACCCTCGAACTGGGTGGCAAGTCGCCGAACATCTTTCACAAGGATGTGGCGCGCGAAGACGACGCATTTTTCGACAAGGCGATTGAGGGCTTCGTCATGTTCGCTCTCAACCAGGGCGAGGTGTGCACCTGTCCGAGCCGGGCGCTGGTTCACGAAGACATCTATGATCGGTTCATGGAGCAGGCAATTAAGCGTACCGAAGCAATCACGATGGGTGATCCGCGCGTACCGGAGACGATGATGGGCGCGCAGGCGTCGGAAGAGCAGCAGGAGAAGATCCTCAGCTATCTCGACATCGGCAAGCAGGAAGGTGCGGAAGTTCTGACCGGCGGAGGCGCTGCTGATCTCGGTGGCGAACTCTCCAACGGCTACTACGTCACGCCGACCATTCTGAAGGGCAATAACAAGATGCGGGTGTTCCAGGAAGAGATCTTCGGACCCGTTGTCTCGGTCACCACCTTCAAGGATGAGGACGAAGCCCTGGAAATCGCCAACGATACGCTTTACGGCCTTGGCGCCGGCGTTTGGTCGCGCGACGCCAACACCTGCTACCGTTTCGGACGCGCTATCCATGCCGGCAGGGTCTGGGTTAACAACTATCATGCCTATCCCGCACATGCGGCCTTCGGTGGCTACAAGCAGTCGGGTATCGGGCGTGAGACCCACAAGATGATGCTCGACCATTATCAGCAGACCAAGAATGTTCTGATGAGCTACAGCCCGAACAAACTGGGCTTTTTCTGAGGAACACTGAGTCATGAAGTGCGGGGCTTACGGGCCCCGCACCGGCATACGGAGGAGAGATAAAATGCAGGAGAACGCCGAGGTGTCCTGTGTAATCGACGGTGACGTTGTCCCGGGCACGGAAATGTTCTGCCGGGTCACCGCAACGGAATCAGCGCGCACCCTGATGGCCGAGATACGCGAAGACCACGGACCGATCATGTTTCATCAATCAGGTGGCTGTTGTGACGGCTCGTCGCCCATGTGCTACCCGAAAGGAGAATTCCACATCGGCACAAGCGATGTTCTTCTCGGCGAAGTGGACGGGGCTGAGGTGTGGATCTCCGGACCGCAATTCGAGGCCTGGAAGCACACGCAACTGATCCTCGATGTCGTTCCGGGACGCGGCGGAATGTTCAGCCTCGATAACGGCCGCGAGAAGCGGTTTCTGACACGCTCGAGGGTGCTGACCGAAGAAGAATTGGAAAAACTCGGCTAGCTTGAATTGGCCGGCATCCAAAGGGCGCGAGTTATAAATCTGGTCCCTTGATTGAGCGCTTCAGTCGAGCGAGAACATGCGTGACCAATTGCTGACCGTCATGCCGCGGCGGTAATCGGCTTGCATGCCGGGATCGAGAACTTCGACCAGCAGACGGTTTTCAAGCCAGACCTCTATGCACTCGAACGGTCCGCGATTGCATTTGCGTGCCAGCCACCCTTCCGACCCGGCTTCGGCGAGGATTTCAGCTTCCATGAGCGGCGAACCTATCGCGGCGTGGACAAAAGTCGCTCCACGCGCCGGTTCGCCTATATCGCATACGATCTGTTCGGGTCCGGCGCGCAGGTTGTGCGTGACAGGGTACACTTCGATCGCCGTACCGTTATCCTTCTGTGTAAATGCGATCCAGCAATCGGGAAACGGAGGGAACGGCAGAACGCGTCCGGCCATGATTTGCGCCAGGAATGCTGCGACCCGTTGCGGCTCCTCCGCATTAATCGAGATGTGCAGGAGGCTCATCGTCTAGACATCTTAAACTACGTTCATTCCACGACACTTGAGCATAAAGACCAGCAGACTGTGGCAAAACCGTGCGCCGCGCAATCCGGTGTGCGCTGATCAATTATCAGGAAATGAACGGGCGGGCATTGAGGGCCTGGGCGAACGTCGCCAAGGTGAAAATACAATAGGCTATACAGACCGCAATGGCAGCGCTGCGGGTCATCAATGGCTCCGCAAAAAGTGCAATGAAAACCATGAGTAGCGGCACGATCTGCATGGCATGAAGGGCAAAGAAATGGGGAACGCGCAGGTCACCAACCTCGCGCGACCAGCCAAGCACGGGCAGCACGTGACCGGTGACCGCTTCGCCGACGAGGTTTCCCTCATTGCCGGCAAGGCGGAACGCCACCACGATGGTCAGAAAGAAGGTCAGAATCAGGCTGACTGCCACCGCAGTGGCTATAGGATCCGTGTTTCCGGACCGAAGGATGACGACACCGTAGACCAGCGTCGCTGAGGTCAGAATCGTCGCGATAATGCCCATGAGGCCATACATTGCTGACCAGAAAGGATCTGTATTGAAGTGCGACGTGGTTCCGTAGGCCGACGCGCCGATAATCCAGATCATTTCCGCAATTGCACAACCGACAATCACCATCGCATAGGCGCGGTAACCGTTGCCGTTCAGGAAGTCGGGTGGCAGGAATCGCGCAAACACGGCCAGCGTAAAAAAGAACACTGCAAGGGAAATCTCAAACTTCAGAGGTTTGATCCAGAGACTCTCGCCGCCGATTGTCCGCGTGTCGATGACAAAAAGCAGCATGGTCGGAAGGATAAGAGCAAGCATCAAGATCCCGCCGGCAGTGAAGACAGGCTCATCCTGCAGTAGTCTGTTGAGGCCCGCCCAACCATGCTGTACCTGCGCCGCTTGAGGCATCAGATATCTCCGTTCAACTCTACCTGCTGTTCGCCTTGTTCAAGTCCTACTACGCACCAAATGCCCCGACGGATTTCGCACGGCGCAACCGTTGCCGTTGCGGGGCCAGTGCCAATGGGTGTGACTTGAAGCGGAGAAGCGCTGATCCGGTGTCCCGTTCAAGTTGCCGACGCAACGTCGAGATAGAATTGTTCTGCCCGGATTGAGCACTAAATGAATCGACACATGCAGAACGCGCAGGAGGCGTAACGGATGGATATGAACCGCCGCAAACTTCTCGCCGCAGGTGCGGCTGCTGGCCTTTCAACATTGATGGCCACCCCGGCGCGCGCGCAAGCGAAAACTGTGGGCGAGCAGATGCGCGCACATGCGACCGACCTGCTTGCTTCACTCGAGGCAACGCAGCGCGACGCCGTGTTGTTTCCTTTCGATTCCGGTGACCGCAAGGCGTGGAACTTCATGCTCGGTTCGATACGCGCGCCGGGGCTTGCCTTGGAGCAGATGACGCCACCTCAGAAGGACCTCGCGCTGGAGCTTCTGGCAAGCGGAACGAGCCAGTTCGGCCTTGAGAAGGCAATGAACATCATGCTGCAGCAGGATATCCTGAGAGATGAGTGGGGCAAGGGCTCGCCAAACCGCAACCGGGAACGGTTCAGCCTCCAGATCTATGGTACGCCTGCAAGCAACGGCAGTTGGTCTTGGCGCTGGGAAGGCCATCACCTGTCGCTGACATTCACCTTGCTGGATGACGAAGTGATTTCGACCACACCGAGCTCGTTCTCTTCAGAGCCCAACACGGTACCGTCCGGTCCTCACCGTGGCCTCGTGGTGTTAAAGGAGGAGGAGGCGCTCGGCCGCACACTGTTTGGCGACCTTGCGGCTGCAAACCGGAGGCGTGCGCTCATTTGGGAACGGTCTCCGGGCAATATCCGTTCCAACCGCGGCGCAGAACGGCAGGTGGCATCGGAAGCGGCGGGCGTACCCCTGGGCGATCTGAACCAAAGACAGCAGGATATGGTTGCTCGACTTGTCGAGGTCTACGCAACCGAAGTTTTGCCGCCGCAGCTTGCAACCAGACAGGCACGGATTCTCAACGATGAAGACAGGGACGCGATGCGGTTTGCATGGGGCGGCGCCGATCTGGACGGTTCTGTGTACTATCGGCTCACCGGCTCTGACCTCTTGATCGAATTTGCGAGCCTGCGCAACCAGCCGCTTCATTTGCATGCCGTTTTTCACGATACGGCCCGCAATTTCGGCGCCCATCGCATCTCCGGTTGAGGCGCTCCGGGCGATGGTCGAACTCGTTTTAGTCTCTCCCGAACAAGACAGGCCGCGCATCGAAGCTTGGCTGGCCAAGCCCCATGTGACGCGCTGGTGGGGCGATCCATCGGATCGCCTCGCGCAGTTTGACGCCACGCCGCGTGACAATCACGCGTTCATTGCAACAAATGGCGAGGCGGTGGGTTACATCCGTTGGGAAACCGTTGATCTGGAAGCGCTACAGTCCGTCGGCCTTGACGAAGTCCCCGAAGGCTCTGTCGATTGCGATCTGTTTATCGGTGAAGAAGGCCTGACCGGCCAAGGTATAGGTCCTTGCGCGATCGAATTGCTCGCTGACAGGCTCAAGCAATTGACCGCCGCCCCGCTGGTTGGTTTTTGCTCTTCGGTGGAAAATGAGCCTGCCCATGTGGCGCTCGGCCGGTCAGGCTGCACCCTTCTGACCACCTATGACGATCCGACCTTTGGACCGTGTCATGTTTTCGTCAGATGGTTGCGCTGATCGCCCGGCCGATCGTTTCAATCTAAGCCAGAAACGCTCTACTCTCCGGTACACTTGTAGGCGACCGCGCATTCCTCGCGGTCTGTGGTCTTGACGAAAGTCGGATCCGGCGGTTCGCCCTCGTCGCAGAAAAGTTCTTCGCGTTGGGCAGCCGGCACGCCCCCAAAGATCGGCACAACCTCGCCTTCGGCGATCGTATCGATGCGGCCATCCCGCTCGTAATGGGCGACGGCTTCTTCGCACGTCATGTTGTTCGACACCGTCTCGGCCCAGGCAGTTGCCGGAAAGCAAAGGGCGATGAATGTTGCAGGCAAAAGCATCGTGCGCATGGAGTCCTCCTGACTGTGAGCTTCAAGGCAAAAAATGCGATGCGCCTTGTCATACCGGCCGGGCTAGACCGTCCGCATAAGTGACAATAGGCCGTCCTCTGCAAAGTGCAAATCAACTCCGCTCGGAGCGGCCGAATGATGTGGTGTATCCAAATGAAGGCTTGGCCAAAGCTATGAAAGAGCTGTGGCGCGCAAGTAAATTGCGCGCCGAGCCATCTATTGGTCGGGTGAAAACCTGCGACGCAGCCGCTTTGCCTATGAGGCGTATACAGCCCGCTCGTATTCGTCGTAGAGGGCCATGAACTGCGGTTCAACAAAAGGCAGAGACTGCGTCATGATCACAGCCGCGAGGTTGTTTTTCGGATCCACCCAGTAGTGGGTATTGAGGACACCCGCCCAGCTCTGGGTGCCTGCGGACCGCTTTCCCGGAACATCGGATGTATGCAATACCGCCATAAAGCTGTGCACCGGATCGCCTTCCATTGTCACATCTGCCGTCAATGGTGAAACAGAGTGCATCTTTTCAAAGGTCAGCCCTTTCATCTGGTCTGCCAGCATGTGTGCTACGCCGTCTTCGGACAGGATTCTGTTTCCGTCCAGCGTACCTTTGTTCAAAACCATACGCAGAAAACGCATATAGTCTCCGGCGGTCGAGTAAAGAGCGTGACCCATGCCATACATTTCTGGTTGCGGCGGCGGCGCAATCTCCATAGGACCGAACGCGCCGTCTTCGCCGCGGATGGCAACATCGGCCAGTCGATGCTCGAGCCCGTCGGGTTCAAAAGCCGTATCTTTCATCCCAAGGGGCCCAAAGATTTCATCATTGCAAAAGGCGTCGATGCGGCGGCCATCGGCGGCCTCCACAATCTGGCCCAGCCAGTCGGTATTGGGGCCGTATCCCCAGCGTGTGCCCGGATCGGTAGTGAGTGGATAGTTCAACGACGCATTGAGACCGGAGAGTATTGAGGGATGCTCCGTTTTTTCCATGTACGCCGGAACATCGGAGTTCCAAAACTCGTATTCCATGCCCGATGTATGGGTGGCGAGATGGCGTACGGTTGCATTCGATTTCGGCTGGCGCATGATCGGCTTATCGCCCTCAAAGCCGTCGAGCACCATAAGTTCGTTCCACGCGGGCAAAAACTCCACTACCGGCGTATCCATAGTGATCTTGCCACGATCGATAAGAATCATCGCAGCCAGACTGCCGATGGCTTTGGTCATTGAAAAAACCCGGAAAACGGTATGTTCAGTTGCGGCGCGTCCATCTGCGGCATTGCCCGCAGAGCCAACATAGCGAACGCCCTCCGCGTCGCCGTGCATTGCAACGACAAAAGGAACAGCGTTGTTGGTGACTCCTCTTTCAAGTATCGAATCGATGTTTGACATTGTTTTCCTCCCGATTTTATCGGCAAAACCATACCCATTGCGTGAAGCGACTGTCTAGGCGCGGCTTTAGATTCGCGATAGCTCATCTACGCTGGAGCATCGGATATCGGAAGAACGGAAGGAGCGTGTTCAATCACACCGGGTGTTTCGGTTCACGGGGGAAAAACATTCAGAAGTCTGCGGCGGATCGGCGGTACATCTGTATCACGGTCGTCGGCGGAGGCTGCTGTCTTTGCCGACCTTTCCCTGTATCCCCGTTGTCAATACCAGGCCGATACGATGCGAACAGGCGTGGGCACCGGAGCCGTTCGGTATTTCCCGACGACCCGATCGCTCTTGAAAAACACGTGATCGCCGATTTGTGTCAGTCGATCGAGTTTCTTCGACCAAACCGGATTGACGTCATGGCGATGATAGTGGGTCATGTCGCTCAACACGGCAAACGGCGATCCGAAAAAGCGGTTGCTTTCCAGATCGGTTCTGATTGTGTTGGTAAACTCAGCCATGTCCATGGCCCTGGCAAAGGCGCCCTCATTCTCAGGCATGTCGCTGCGACGGTCGCAGGCGAAAGAGAACTGGCAGCGGTGCAGCCGAGCCGAATTCTGATAGACGACGCCGCACACCGTATCGGGATAGGCATTGGAGCGAACCCGGTTGACGATGGTCACGGCTACCGCCAATTGGCCAGGCAAAGGCTCGCCGCGCGCTTCGTGATAGATGGCAAGCGCAAGGCAATATTTCTCTATGCCGTCAACATTGATCTTCGGCGGCTGTGGTACCAATGGAACCAGCCGCGGAAAAGCCATATGGAATGAAAGAAAGGGCAATGCCTGCGCCGGTCCGCACAAAGCTGCGGTAATCAAAAGCCAGGTCAGAATAGTTGCGATAATTTTAAACACACCACACCCCCAATCGAGCCCAGTGTGGCGTTCTGCTCTCAACAATACGGAAAGGGGTGTGGTTAAATTAAAGTAATCAAATTAATGGTTTACACAATATAACCAGTTTAGAAATTAAGATTCTAAAGACCGCAGGAAGCGACCCGAACCGGTTCGGGAACGTGAGATTTAACCAATCGGTCTTTGCATCAACGGCAACAAGATCGGCGATAAGTTGAGGTTTTTGTATGGAGATTGCCGATTTGAGGTCGCCAGCGTGCCGTACCCGCTCTACAGCAACGGTTAACATACACAAATTGTCAAGGTTAATGCCGCCACCGGGATTGCAGGCGCCCTGCGCGCGCTGCCGTTTATCATTCGGAAACCACGACAGGTTTTTGAGGTTGTTGAAGCTTGCCGCAAAGTTTGCTCTGCGACCATAAGACCCGTCTTCAAATTCCGCCGAGAAAGGACAATGCGACTTGATTCAGCTTCGGGCGTGCCACTGAAACCGTGCCTCGGTAGCGTCTCATGAACGCTGGCCTCATTTTGCTAGATGCAGGCGCATCGGCTTGCTGTTGGCCCTCTGGACCATCCCTTTGGCTTCAAGACGGAGCTGTACCGACTTTAGCCACCACCCGGAGGTTGCGCCGCCGGTAAAGAGCGTTTCAGCGAGCAGCGGCAGCACCTTTTCCTTTGCCGCTGCGGCGGTCAAACCGGGTTCGGCAGGCGGCAGGACCTCGATCTTTTCGCTATTGCCAGTCACATGTCCTGTCCTTCGCTGTGTCGGCTCCGGCGCAACCAACATGATCAGCTGACGGTACAGAACATTCAGCGCCCCTCCAACATTCATGACGCACCGGCCCGGTTGCGCCGAACCATTGAAAATTGCCCGCGGCTGAACAGATAAGGGCAGACTGCGGCTACAAAACAAACACGATTTTCCATCACCGGCCCACCTTGCGAGGATACGACACCGCATGAAGAACATCGTCTGGTTTCGCCAGGATTTGAGACTGACAGACAATCCCGCCCTTGCCCATGCCGCCTCAAAAGGGTCGGTCATCGGCCTTTATGTTCTCGACGAGACGGAGGACCCGTCGTTGCGCGCGCTCGGCAGTGCGTCCCGCTGGTGGCTACACCATAGCCTGAGCCGGCTCGAAGAAGCCTTTGGCGGTATTGTCTACCTGCGCGGAGATCCGCGGCAAGTTGTGCCGGCATTTGCCCAAGAGACTGGCGCCCAAGGGGTCTATTGGAACCGCCGGTACGAACCCGAGGCGATCGAGACCGATACGGCGGTGAAGGCCAAGCTCAAGGCCGACGGATTTGATGTGGCAAGCTTCAATGGCGCTTTGCTGTTCGAACCATGGGAAGTCAAGACACAGACCGATGGTCCCTACAAGGTCTACTCGGCTTTCTGGCGTGCCTGCCTGCGCCAGTCCATCTCGCAACCCCATCCGGCGCCGGAATTCGTCAGTGAATTGCCAGCGGGCTCTGGCGAGCCCCTTTCCGAATGGAAGCTGGTGCCGGATAGTCCCGATTGGGCCGATGGTTTCGGTCCCGTATGGCAACCCGGTGAAGCGGGTTCGCAGCAGCGCCTCGAGGCGTTTTTGAAGAGCGGAATTGCCGGATATGGCCATCTTCGTGACCGGCCTGATCTCGAAAATGTCTCGCGCCTTTCGCCACACATCCATTTCGGTGAAATCTCGCCGCGGCAGATTTGGGCGGCCGCCAAGCGATGCGCACAAAGGAGCCAGGACCTTGAAGGAGATATCGACAAGTTCCTGGCCGAGATCGGTTGGCGGGAGTTTTCAAATCACCTGCTCTATCATTTTCCGACCCTGCCCAAGCGCAATCTGAACACGTCTTTCGATGCCTATCCGTGGGTCGATTCCGATGCCCGCCTGAGGGCATGGCAAAAAGGCCGGACAGGCTACCCCCTGGTCGATGCCGGAATGCGCGAGCTTTGGTCGACAGGCTATATGCACAACCGTGTCCGCATGGTTGCCGCGAGCTTCCTGACGAAACACCTTCAGATCGACTGGAGACAGGGCGAAGACTGGTTCTGGGACACGCTGGTCGATGCCGATCTTGCCAACAATACGGCAAGCTGGCAGTGGGTCGCCGGGAGCGGCGCGGACGCCGCGCCCTATTTTCGCATTTTCAATCCGACCGCGCAGGGCCGAAAATTCGACCCCGACGGATCCTATGTGCGCCGCTGGTGTCCGGAACTGGCGGAGCTGCCTGCCAAACATATCCATGCGCCTTCGGAAGCGCCGCCCGAAATCCTTGAACGGGCCGGTGTTGTCCTCGGCCAAACCTATCCGCTGCCGATGATCGATCACAAACAGGCGCGGGCCGCGGCTCTGGATGGCTATGAGGTTGTCAAGAAAAGCGCAGCGGCCGCGAACTGAGAATAGCAGGCAATCCGCCCGCTTTGGTCTTAAGAAAGCGAGTTTAGATAGGCCTCGGCCCGCGCAATATGGGCCTTGCGCTTTGCATCGTCCATGCGCTCAACAGTCCGGCACATCATCGACCATCGCGGATTGGCGGACAGCGCCTCGCGGTGCTTCCAGATAAACCGCCAATACAGACCGTCCCAGATATCTGCCCATTCGCCGCTGCGGTGATTGCTCATCTTCCGGACATAATTCGAGCCCGAGAAATAGGGTTTCGTCGTTATCAAACCGCCGTCGGCATGCTGGCTCATGGCGTAGACGTTGGGAACCATCACCCAATCGTAGCTGTCGACAAACATTTCCATGAACCACCGGTAGATGTCATCCGGGTCGATCTCGCAGACAAACATGAAACCGCCGAGCACCATGAGACGCTCGATATGGTGGCAGTAGCCGGTTTCAAGGACGCGGCCGATCACATCGTCGACGGGCGCGATACCGGTCGTGCCGTCATAGAAGCTTGCAGGTATTGGACGCCTGTGGTTCCAATGATTGGTGGTCCGCATCGTAACACCGAGATCCTCGTAAGTGGCGCGCATGAATTCGCGCCAACCGATGATCTGGCGGATGAAACCCTCCTGCGAATTCAATGGAACGGCATGCTTTTCGACGTGATCAAGCACCGCTCTCAGGATCTGTTCCGGCGTGAGTAGACCGATATTCAACATCGGCGTGAGAACGCTGTGCCACAGCCAGCTCTCGCCTTCGACAATGGCATCCTCATAGTCGCCGAACAGTTCGAAGCGGTGCTCAAGAAAGGCATGAAGCCAAGCCTGTGCATCATCATGGCTGGTTGGGACGTAGAGGGTTTCCAGCGATCCCAATGCCCCCGGGAACCGGTCCTCAACCCACATTCTTGCGTCAAGATCGATGTGATCCCGGTTGAAAGACGGTATCTGTGGCAGTTCCGACATCAGGCTCTTGGGAACCTTCTTGCGGTTGTCTTCGTCGAAGCTCCAGCGACCGCCCGCGGGTTCGTCGCCGTCCATCATAACATCCAAGCGCCGGCGCTGATATTTGTAGAATTCCGCCATGAACCAGCGTTTGCGCCCGCTGGCCCAGTTCTTGTTGTCGGCGGTGCTGTTTATGAAGCCGGGAGAGGGAAGGAGCCTAAGGTCGAGGCCAGCTTCCTGTGCGGCTGCGCGCAGTCGTTTTTCCACCAGAAAGTCGACCGGATCGCAGGCAACCAGGGTTTCGACGCCATCCGACTTCAAGTCGGCAACGGTATCCGAAAGCATGGATGTCTCCGGCTTGTGGGATACGTAAACCACATCCCGCCCGGCCTTTTCCAGGCGCGCCTTGTAGCGTGTCATGGTCGCCCTGTGCAGCCACAGCTTTTGCTTGTGAAACGTCGAGAAGTAGCGGTCTTCGCCGAAGAACAGCGGTTCCTCGATCAATACGACGCTTTTGACGCTTTCCTGAAGACCGGGATGTTCGGCAAAGAGTTGATGCGGGAAGATGACGAGAGATGCGGTCATTGGCGGGCACGGGTTGCTTTGAAGACAGCCCGCATATAACGCCGAAGCTTACGGCAGCAACCATCGCCATCGGCTTTTCGGCATGGATTCAAACATGGGTATTGGCTTGATCAACGCACGCCTTGCTTGCTTGCGGGCCCCGGAAAATAGCGCTAGCGTGCGCCCGACTGGATTAGGAGAACTGGAAAATGTCGATGCGTAAATCACTGATTTCCATGACTGTAACAGCACTGGCACTCGTGGGCACGGCCGCTGTTGCAGGGGCCACGGAATGGCGGTTCAACAACGGGCTTCCCGAGACCCGCAACGAGGCAAAACAGCTGGATATGTTTGCCGAGGAGGTTGGCGAACTCAGCGATGGCAGTCTCGACATCAAGGTTTTTCATGGCGGATCCCTGAACCTGAAAGACAACGATGTCGTGCGCTGGTTGCCCGGGGGTGCTGTGGAAATGGGCCTGGTTTGGGCCAACTACCTCGGCCGTGACGCACCGGCGCTCAGCGCAGTTCTGGTGCAGGGCTCGGTGGGAAGTTCGGATGAACTTTTGAAGGTGCTGCCTGAGATCCAGGCCATCTACGAACAGGAACTTTCCGAGTGGGGCATTGCGACAACCGGGTTCATGGCGCTGCCGCTGCTCCAGGCATCGATCTTCTGCCGCGAGGAACCTGTCCGCACGCTCGACGATCTGCGCAGCAAAAAACTGCGTGTCTGGAGCAAGGACCAGGTTGAAACCTTCTCCAAGCTGGGTGTACCGGCGCAGATCATCGGACAGAACGACCTTTATGTCGCCATGCAGACCGGCGTGGTGGATTGCGCCGTCTATCCGGCATTGTTTGCCCATACGATCTCGCTTCAGGAAGTCGCAGACTACGCATCCTACCTCTATCCGATCGCCAGTGTTCCGTACGTGCTCGGTGCCGACAAGGAAGCCTGGGACAGCCTGAGCGATGCTGAAAAGCAGGCCGTGACAACCGCGGCTGAGAATGTTTGGCAGCGCACCAATGAATACACCCAGGCCGAAGAGAACGAGATGGCGGCAAGGGCGAAGCTCGGCGAGCAAGGCGTTGAGTTAATAGAAGAATTCTCTGCCGAAGATCGCGCTGCATTCCTTGCCGCTGCATCCGAGACGTGGAAGGAACAGGCTGAGGAAGCCGGTGGAAAGGCACCGGAATATCGCGAACGCATTCTGGCAGTGCTCGGTCGTTGACCAACACCGAAACGGGGCAGGGGGGCGGTGCGCTGCCTTCTGCCGCCCGGACGCTGCATAACTGGCTGTTGCCGGTATTTAATGGTCTTGCCATTCTTTCGGCTGTTTGCGGCGGCGCCATCGTCATCATCATTTGCGTCAGTGTGGCGATGCGTCACATTGCACAGGCGCCACTGCACTTCACGGAGGAACTGGTTGGTCTTCTGATGACCGCAGCTTTCTTTCTCGCCATGCCTCTGGTCACGCTGAAGGCCGAAAATGTCCGCGTCATGATCGTGATCGCAAACCTGCCCGCACGACTGGCGCGCCGGGTTGCCCTCGCGGCCGGCCTTTTCGGCGTGGCATTTTGTTTATGGTATTTTGCCCTTTGCCTGCCATGGCTTGAGTTTGCTTTTGACCGCAACCTGAAGACGGAGGTCGCGCGCCTGCTGATGTATCCCTGGATGGCGGTGATCCCGTTTTCCCTGCTGCTCACGGCGATGGCCTTCGCAATCCGCAGTGTTGCCGGGCCCCTGCCGCAGACCGGCGGATAGATACCAGTTTGTTGCGGCCCCACACGCTTTTGAGGGTCAAATGACCGGTTTTTGGGGACTTTTGCTGGGCGGTATTACGGTTCTGGCCGGCTCCGGATTGGCGCTTGGCGCGGCGCTCGGCCTGACCGGCTTTCTCATCCTCCAATTCGCTGCCGGCGGCGTCACATTTGTTGCCGTCGACGCGGTATGGAATGTTCTCAATTCTTTCACACTAAGCGCCATTCCGCTCTTCATTATTCTTGGCGAAATCATGCTTCGCAGCGGGGTAAGCGAGCGCATTTATTCTGCGCTCACGCCTCTCTTCAGGCGTGTCCCGGGCGGATTGCTGCACACCAATATTGCGGTTTGCACGCTGTTTGGTGCGGTCAGCGGCTCCAGCCTGTCCACGGCAGCCGCAGTTGGATCGGTTGCCTATCCGGAAATGTCAGTGCGCGGCTACGACCGCAACATGATCGTTGCGTCGCTGGCTGGCGGCGGCACGCTCGGACTGCTCATTCCGCCCAGCCTTTCGCTGCTGATTTACGGTGCACTCACCGAAACATCGATCGGCCGGCTGTTCATGGCTGGAATCGTTCCAGGATTAGTGATTGCACTCTGCTTCATGGCCTACATTCTGCTCCGCTGTCTGACCGCGCCGTCTCTGGCACCCCGGGACGATACGGCGGTCCGGCCGTTGAGGATTCTCTTCGATCTCCTCAGCCTGTGGCCTTTCGTTTTGCTGATCCTTGCCATCATGGGCAGCATTACCTACGGCTTTGCAACACCGACGGAAGCTGCAGGGATCGGCGTGCTTGCAACCATTCTGGTCGGATGGTCTTGGGGTTCGCTCGATCTGAAAACGCTCGGCCAGAGCATTTACAGCGCGATGATGCTTTATGCATCGATCGCCTTTGTCGTGATGGGTGCGACGATCCTCGCCCAGGCGGTGAGCCTGCTGGGGGTGCCCCAGTCGATCCTGGAATCGGTCCAGGCTTTTGATCTTGGTCCCCTCACGGTCCTGACCATTGTCGTGCTGGTCTATCTCGTGCTCGGATGCTTCTTTGACGGGCTGTCGTTGATGATCATGACGCTGCCCATTGTCTTCCCTCTGTTGACCGGCCTCGGCTACGATCCGGTCTGGCTCGGCGTCATTATCACCATCATGATCGAGATCGGTCAGGTGACCCCGCCCGTAGGCCTTAACCTGTCTGTCCTGGTCTCGGTGACCAAGGAAGAGGTGACACTGGGTGCGGCCGCTCTGGCGACAATACCCTACTGGCTGATTCTGTTGTTCGGCGTTGCCCTTCTCACGGCGGCGCCTCAGATTGCCCTCTTCCTCCCCAGTGTCGTCATGTAATGGTATGCACCTTTACGAACGGCTTTAAGTAACTGTATTAATGGGAAAAAACAGAAGATGAGCGCGTATCGCGCCCGCGGACGCGACCGCCGTGCGCAAAAATGTCCATTTCCTGCGATAGGTTGAAAATTGGGTGGTTTGAACGGTGCGCGGGCTTTGATCCCGGCGCATGTGCTGACGGCAACACTCGGAAGGGGAATTCCCATGGCACGCAAACTGATTTCGGCAACATCTGCCGTTGCAATCACCCTGTCTCAACTCGGTGCGCCCGTGGTGACAATGGCTGCTGCGAGCGTGGCAATCGTTTTGGCACTCAGCTCTCAGGCAAAGTCACAGGATCTCGATGCCGCAAATGCTGCGGTCGAGGCGGCAAGAGCAGCACTTGAGCAAGCCAGGGAGAACGGCGAAGGCGTTCGGCAGGCACGACAGGCGCTGAGGGCCGCCCGCGCCGAGCGTGAACGCATCGTCGCTGAGCAACAGTCTGCACAGCAACAGCAGGAACAGCGTCAGCGGGAAGCCGAAGCGCAAGCCGCTGCAGAAGAACAGCGCCAACGTGAGGCCGAGGCACAAGCTGCTGAGGAAGAGCAACGCCAGCGCGAAGCCGAAGCGCGGGCCGCTGAGGAAGAACAACGCCAACGTGAGGCCGAGGCACAAGCTGCTGAGGAAGAACAGCGCCAGCGCGAAGCCGAAGTGCGAGCCGCTGAAGAGGAACAGCGCCAACGTGAGGTCGAGGCACAAGCTGCTGAGGAAGAACAACGCCAGCGCGAAGCCGAAGCGCAAGCCGCTGAAGAAGAACAGCGCCAGCGTGAAGCGGAAGCCCAAGCGGCTGAGGAAGAGCAGCGCCAGCGCGAAGCCGAAGCCCGCGAAGAAGAGGAGCGGGAACGCGCAGCCCAAACTGACAATGAGCCGGCCAGCAACGACGCACAGGAACCGCAAGCAGCTGAATCCGACGGCAATCGCGACGAAGGCGATTCCGCCACGGTCACTGACAACGAAAGTGATGCGGACCGAAGGGCCAGGCGCAAGGCCCGCCGCGAGGCCCGCGAAGGCCAACCCCCCGCGGATGGCCCCGAGGCAAAGCCGTTGGCGGAAGCCCCCATCGAACAGCAGATCGAGGAGGCCGCTGAAAAGCCCGCATCCGTTGTCCCGGACGAGTTGACCAGATCCGAGCGCCGGCGATTGCGCGACGCTGAACAGGAGCGGCGTCAAGAAGCGCGAAATCGGAGGCAGGAACTGCTCGGCGCAGCCGGAGTGGGCGCCGTCGTCGGCGCACTGATACCCGCGCTCGGCGGCAAGGTTGTCGAGGATGAAGGTGACCGGCTCGTGGTCGAGCGCAATGGTCGCTTCTTCGTGCGAAAGGACGAAAGCGCCCTGTTTCGCGACGACGGCCGCGATGTGGAAATCGAACAGCTTCGTAACGGACGCACGCGCGAAACGATCACCCGGCCCAACGGATCGAAGATTATCACGGTGCGTGATCCCGGCGGTTACGCCCTGCGGCGGGTCAGGGTGAAACCCAATGGCGAGCGTATTGTGCTGTTCGATATACGTGAACACGACCGGCAGCGCCGCGCGGTCAATTATGATCGTGACTTACCGCCGCTGCGTGTCACCATCCCTCAGGATCAGTATATTGTTTCGGGCGGCCGGTATGGGCGTTCCGGACTTGCCGATATCCTTCTGGCGCCCCCGGTTGAGCCGGTCACCACCGGCTATTCGTTGCGCGACGTGCGTGAGAGTAACCGGTTGCGGTCGATGGTTCGCCGGGTGGATCTGGATACCATCACGTTCGACTCCGGAAGTGCGACCGTCCGCGCGTCCCAGGTTCCGCTTCTTGCGAACATTGCCGGTGGCATGCTCGACGTGATCGATGCCAATCCGGCAGCGGTCTTTCTGATCGAGGGACATACGGATGCTGTCGGCGATGAGCTTTACAATCTCACACTGTCCGACCGCCGGGCTGAAACCGTCGCCCGGATCTTGGTCAATGCCTTTGATGTGCCGCCGGAAAACCTTGTCGTCCAGGGTTACGGCGAACAATATCTGAAGATTGATACGCTTGCCGATGACCGCCGCAACCGGCGTGTCGCCATTCGAAACATTACGCCGTTGCTGACGGCTTCGTCGGACTGAGCAGCACGACATTGGTACCAACCGTTTCAAGGACCGGGACTTGTTCCGGCCCTTGGAAGTTACTGCCTCCGGCACCGGGTCGGTTCGATTTTACGCGACCAGTTGAGCAAGCTGCTGCCTGATCTTGTTCTTCTTGGCACGCAGCGCGTCGATTTTTCCCAGATTATGAGCCCGGTCGACATTGCGGTCGATCCGGCGGTGGCGGCGATCGATCTCGCTTTGAACCATCTGCAGTTCGAACTCGAGCCAGTTCGCCTCATTGTGGTAAGTCATTGTCCTTTCCTTTCGGCATCAGCCGTAAACCAATAGTCGCGATGTTTCGGCTGATCGCTTGATTTCTAGGTATGCAAGACAGGTGGGCATCGAATGTGTTCGCAACGTCGCCGGTCGGCAGAATTTGATCGTTTGGTGAACGCTTTTGATCGGAGTTGAGATTGGCAGTGTTGCGCTTGGTCAGAGGCTCTCTATCGCCGATCTGTCAGCAAGAGCCGGTCCAACAGTCCCAGCACGCCGCCAGGTGCGACCCTCAGAACAACGATCATCGCGACGGCGATGACGATAAACCTTGCTTCTTCGAAGCCACGGATACCGGCAAGCGACCCGGTAGAGAAGGTCAGGGCAATTGCGGCGACGATCGGCCCGAATATCGTTCCTGTTCCGCCGATAAGCACCATGGGACACCCGATCAGCCGTGCCTTGTACGGCCATGCCATGATGCCGGGCGGATAAGCTTGCCGGCAGCAATGCCTCTGCCGCCATTTGTCAGCCTTACGGGCCTTGTCTAGATTGGATCCACGTTCCGCATCGTTCAGGATCAAGAATGTAATCGATGACAAAGCCAGATCCGAAAAAGATCAATCCGACGGTTCAGGACGTTGCGCGCGCCGCGAATGTGTCGACGGCGACGGTCAGCCGTGCACTTTCGGCACCCGAGCGCGTTTCTGAAGAGGCGCGCAGGAAGGTGTCGGAGGCGGTGCAAGAGACCGGCTATGTCATCAACCGGTCGGCCCGCAATCTGAGGCGTCAGCATACCGGGACCATCGTTGCGCTCGTCCCCGACATCGGAAATTCCCACTTCTCGAACATACTCAAGGGCATCGAAACCGTTTGCGCCGACAACGATATCAATGTGCTGATCGCCGATACGCGCAAGCCCTCCATGTCGCACTCCAGGCTGCGCACCTATTTCAGCCGCAACAATTTCGATGGGATTGTAATCCTCGACGGCGACATCACGATTGATGAAATGCGCGGCTCCAATGATAACCTTCCGCCGGTGGTCAAGGCAGGTGAATGGTCGGACGATCCGAACATCCCGGTGGCGATGGTTGATGATCGCAGAGGCGCTGAACTCGCCGTTCATCATCTTTTCAAACTGGGCCATCGTTCCTTCGGGCACATCCACGGGCTTTTGACCCATGTTCCGGGCAGACACAGGCTCGAGGGATTCCGCGCAACCTTGAAGAGCCACGACATGGATCCTGACTGTGCCTGGGTTGTTGGCGGAGACTATTCGGTGAGCATTGGCAGCGAGGCCGCGAAGACATGGTTGCAGCTGGAAGACAAACCGACGGCCATCTTTTGTGCCAGCGATTACATTGCGTTCGGGTTTATCTCCATGTTGCACAAGGCCGGGATCACAGTGCCGGAAGCGGTTTCGGTTGTCGGCTTTGATGATATCGAAACAGCGGTCCATTACATCCCCGCATTGACCACCATTCACCAACCGCGCAGGGCGGTGGGTTCTGCCGCGGCGCGCCACCTGCTCGAACTGATGAAAGGTGAGCAGCCGAACGCTCGTCACACAAGGCTCGATCCATGGCTGGTGGTTCGCGATAGCACCGCTCGTGTCAGCGCCGCTTCAGCCTCGCTTTGATGAAATGACCGATGCGTGAAGTGCAGCAGGATCACTTCTGGGGTCTGAAAGTCCTTTTGATGTTGCTCGGCACCGGCCTATAGTTCGCCCATCTCAACAGCGCGGAGCTTCACCAACAATGAGCAACACTTCACCCGGACTTGGTTTGATCGGACTTGGTACGATGGGCTCGAGCCTCGCGCTCAACATCGCCGAAAAAGGATTTGACGTTGCGGTCTACAACCGCACAACATCAAGGACTCGGGAGTTCCATGCAAATGCCGGTCCGCTGGCCGATCGGATCGCACCTTGCGAAACAATATCGGATCTCGTCGCCGCGATCGAGCGGCCGCGCAATATCATTCTCATGGTGCCGGCGGGTGACGTCGTCGATCAGCAGGTCGCAGCGCTTCGACCACTGCTTGATCGTGACGATCTGATTATCGATGCCGGAAATGCGAATTTCCATGACACCAACCGCCGGGCGGTCGAAGCTCAAGAACACGCACACCTTTTTCTCGGCATCGGCGTTTCCGGTGGTGAGGAAGGTGCCCGCCATGGCCCGTCTATCATGGGCGGCGGGCCTAAGCCGGCATGGGATCGCGTGGCGCCGGTGCTGGCCGCCATTGCGGCCAGATATGACGACATGCCCTGCGCCACCTGGATGGGCGAGGGCGGTGCCGGGCATTTCGTCAAGATGGTGCACAACGGCATTGAATATGCCGACATGCAAATGATTGCCGAAGTCTATGGCGTGATGCGTTACGGTCTCGGCCTCGACATGAAGGCGATCGCCGAAGTGTTCGAAGCATGGAACGAAGGGCCGCTCAAATCCTATCTGATCGAGATTTCAGCAGCGATCGCAAGAACCTTTGATCCTCAGACCGGCCAGCCGGTGCTCGACATCGTGCTTGACCGCGCCGGCCAGAAGGGCACCGGCCGCTGGACGGTTGTTGAAGCGCAGCATCTGGGTGCCCCGGTGACGGCAATCGAGGCCGCCGTGGCTGCCCGCAACCTCTCCGCACGGCTTGACGAACGCCGCATGGGCGAGGGCATATTTGGCGCTGCGCCGCAAAAACTCGATGCTGAAGAAGTCTCAGTTGGGGGGCTGGAGAGTGCCTTGCTCGCTGGCAAGGTCGCCTGTTACGCGCAGGGTTTCGAAATGTTGGCGCGCGCATCCGATGCTTTCGGATGGTCGCTGCCCATGACCGATATCGCCCGCGTGTGGCGCGCCGGATGTATCATCCGCTCGACGCTGTTGAATGACATGGCGGAAGCAATGGAGAGCGGCGGCGTTGAAAACCTCATGTTCGCGCCGTTTTTTGCCGCGATCATGAAACGTTGCCAGGCCGATCTGAGATCAGTTGTCGGCCATGCCGCGCTGTCTGGCAATCCTGCGCCGGCCCTGTCGGCGGGTCTGGCCTATTTCGATATGATGCGCACGGGCCGTTCGACCTCCGATATGATTCAGGCGCAACGCGATTTTTTCGGCGCCCATTCCTTCGAGCGGGTTGACGCCGAGGGCGCCCATCACGGCCCATGGGGAAACAATCAGGACTGATCGCTGTAGACGTGCTTGAACGTTTTTGTGTCCCAACCGGCCTTTTGCGCAGCACCTTCGTAAACGCTGTTCAGGAATGCAAGCAGCGCACCGGCCGGATCCGCCTGCCGGCGCATATCATCATAGGTGAGGACCGCAAGGGCACCGCCGTTTTTGTCCCCCCACGCGGCAGCGTCAGGCTTGAGCACGACCTCGTTCAGCCCTTCCGGTTCCGGATAGGCGTAGCCGTAAAACGCGGCATGCGGGAATGTGTCGTCCCCGGGCCAGAACCCGACTGAAATGACTTCGTGGGAATAGGCCTCCCTGTCGGCGTTCGTGCGCGCATTGGCCAACGGCGCAGCCGCTCCGGAAAACCGCGTGACCGCAAGGTCGAAAGAATGCCAATAGATGTGGGCAGGGGTCTGCTTGCCATAAAATTCACCGCGATATCGTTCAAACACCGATGCGATGGAACACAGCGCGTGCCAAAAACGCGACACGGCCTCGGCGTCATAGGTCGAACGCGCATGATCCTGTTCAAAAGGTGTTGTGCTGACATTGTCATAGGGCATGGTATTGATGGTCAGCTCGATGCCCAGAGCCTTCAAAGCTGCAAAAAGCGCTTCGTAAAAACCCGCAACTGACAGACCCCGCACGTCGAATTGCTCCATGCGCCCGTCGTTCTTGGACACCCGGACCGCATGGTCGAGAAAATCGAAGTCGATCTGGAAGCCGCCAGAGTCAAGGGGAATGCGGCCAGTGGTCAGGCCGCGGGCTGACGGATACAGCGTCACGTGCCACCAGTGATGTTGCTTGGGATGCGCTACCATGCGGACCTTCCCGATCATCTGCAGAAAAAGATGCAGCGTTTCTTTCGTTTTCACCCACTCGCTGTAGGGCAGGGCGGGAAACAGAGTATCGCTCATTCGATTGGTCCTTTAGGCAAGATCAAACAACAGGATTTCGCAGTCTGAAAGCGCTTTGATTGTGCAGACCTCGCGGTCTGAAAATTGCAGCCCGTCACCGGCTGACAGCCGCTCGCCTTCGATCTCGACCATGCCGTCCACGATCTGAATAAAGCCCGCTCTTCCAGGCGCGAACGCATGCTCGACCGTCTCTGCGTCAGAAAGTTTGCAAAGATGGAGCTGGTTGTCTGAGTTCAGTGAAACGACGCCGCCCCGTCCGGCAACGAGGCCCAATTTTCCGTCGACGAGTTCGTCGGGGATCGGCTTCTGTTCGTAGGACGGCTCGACGCCTTGCGTATCCGGGATGATCCAGATCTGCAAAAAATGAACCGGATCAGTATCCGAAGCATTCATTTCCGAATGACGTATGCCCGTCCCGGCAGACATGCGTTGGATTTCTCCCGGAGAGATAACTGACCCGTTGCCCAGCGAGTCCTCGTGTTTCAGCGCGCCGGAAATCACATAGGTGACGATATCCATATTGTGATGTTCGTGCGCACCGAAGCCTGAGCCCGAGATCACACGGTCTTCATTGATAACCCGCAGCGCCCGGTGTCCCATGCGTGACGGATCGTTGAAGCCGCCGAAAGAGAATGTGTGAAAGCTGTCCAGCCATCCCATCTGGGTTCGACCACGGATGGATTTATCGTGTAGCAATGCCATTGCGCAGACCTCAATCGGGCAGCGGTATGAACTCGCCGCGGTCGTCCGGTGGCAGTTGGAAGCGTCCGTGCTCCCAGTCGCCCTCGGCCCAGGCTTCTTTTGCCGCCTCGATCTTTTCTTTCGAAGAGGCCACGAAGTTCCACCAGATATAGCGCGGTCCGTTCAGCGTTTCACCGCCCAGCATCATCAGCCGCGCGCCTGTCGGACCAGCCTTGACAGTGATGTCGTCGCCCGGCCGGAAAACCATCATCTGGCCTGCTTCATAACGATCGCCCGCAATCTCGACCGACCCTTGGGTGATGTAAACGCCACGGTCTTCATGATTGTCTGGCATCGGTATGGTCGCATCGGCCTCCATTACGACATCCGCGTAGAACATGTCCGTGAATGTCTTCGTCGGTGCGCGCTCGCCCCATGCATTGCCGATGATAAGCCGTACCTCTTTGCCTTCGCCCGTGAGGAATGGCAGGGCCTCTTGGCCGTGATGCTCGAAGCCGGCCTCCGTTTCTTCTGCATTTTCCGGCAGCGCCACCCATGTCTGAATGCCGAAGAGTTTGCTCGCCCCCTGCCGTGTTTCCTCGCTGGTGCGCTCGGAGTGCGTGACGCCGTTGCCTGCGATCATCCAGTTGACCTCGCCCGGATAGATCATCTGGTTGGTGCCAAGCGAATCGCGGTGTTGAAACTCACCTTCGTAGAGATAGGTAACTGTCGCGAGCCCGATATGAGGGTGCGGGCGTACATCGATCCCCTGATTGGTCAGAAACTCCGCCGGGCCCATCTGGTCGAAAAAAATAAATGGTCCGACCAGCTGCCTCTTCGGTGATGGCAGCGCACGGCGAACTTCAAAACCGCCCAGATCACGTGCTCTTGGCACGATCAGCGTTTCAATGGAATCGACGCTTCCGGCGCTGGGGCACTGGGGTTCAATGGCAGGGTTCCAACTCAATTTAGCCTCCGTAGATGTAGGTCTTTGCGTCTCGCGATCGCCGGGCGGAAGTTCTCGCACAAACCAATCCCGAGCTTCCTCTACTTAGGTAGGCTCCCTGTTTAGAATAAGAACACTTCGTAAAACAGACCGTTCACAAGCGAGCCGGTATTCGATCAAGGGTTGCCAAGCGAACGAAAAGGAGGCGGCGATCGTTTCAGCGATCGCCACAAAACATTACGTGCCTTCAACCACCAGAAAATCGGCTTCCGCATTGGCCATACGAATCTTGCGCGCGGCGCTGTATTCCGGCGATTGGTAACAGGCCAGCGCCGTGTCGTAGTCGCGAAACTCAACGACCACGTTACGGTCGCGCGCAACGCCTTCCGGTGCCGTGTAGCGGCCGCCCCGAACAAGAAAGCTGGCACCGAACTTGTCGAATGCCGGTTTTGCAGCGGCGAGATATTGCGGATAGTCTTCAGCATTTCTGACAGATACACGCACAACCCAATATCCTTTGGACATCATCATCTCCGTTTCAGATTGAGAATTCCGGCAGGGGTCCATCGCCCGCACCGACAGGCGTATAGTTCTTTTCAAGTACGTAAAAAAATGAATAATAAAGATAATAATAATCTCTCGGAGAGATAGATGGAGTTAAGTGACCTGCGCATCTTTACTGCCGTGGTCGAAGAGGGCGGCATTACCCGTGCCGCCGAACGGCTGAACCGCGTGCAGTCCAACGTGACAACGCGGATCCGCCAGTTGGAAGATCGCCTGCAAACCAAACTGTTCGACCGTCAGGGCAAGAAACTCGTGCTGACGCCGTCGGGACGCACATTGCTGGATTATTCGAGGCGGTTGCTCGCCCTTGCCGACGAAGCCGAAGGCGCGCTGCACGAAAACCGCCCGCGCGGTCTGTTTCGCCTGGGTTCGATGGAGAGCACGGCAGCGGTTCGCCTGCCGGGGCCGTTGTCGACATTCAGCGAAAAATACCCGGATGTCGTCCTGGAAATGCGCACCGGAAACCCAAGCCAGCTCGCCAACGCCCTTCTCGCCGGCGAGATCGATGCCGCTCTCGTCGCCGAGCCCATCGCCGAGGCAAAGTTCGACTGGGTTGTCGCCTTTCAGGAGGAGCCGGTCATCGTGACATCACTGGACCATCCGCTGATCGACGAGACGTCACCGGTACCGCGCACCGTCATCGTTTTCGAACATGGCTGTCCGCACCGCCGGCGTCTTGAGGAGTGGTATGCACAGCGAAACGAACTGCCGGAGCGGACAGTCGAGCTCGGCTCCTACCACGCGATGCTGGGTTGCGTGCTGACGGGCATGGGCGCGGCACTTGTTCCAGAGAGCGTGATATCGACTTTCCCGGAAAAGAAGCGCCTGCGGGT
This sequence comes from Pseudomonadota bacterium, assembly GCA_039025395.1. Classification (GTDB taxonomy): domain Bacteria; phylum Pseudomonadota; class Alphaproteobacteria; order Rhizobiales; family Rhizobiaceae; genus Hoeflea_A. The sequence continues at coordinate 36,470 of JBCCOK010000026.1, read as the reverse complement.
GACCCGGCTCCCAAGCGGCCAGAACAAGCTGCGCACGCTGATGATCTGGCAAAAGAACGTGAAATCGCCCAAGGTCGAAGCGCTGCGCCATCTCTTACGAGTGACGTGAGGCGATTGTATCGGTGCCCGTGGGTGGAGGTTAAATTGACCACGACCGGAACGGGTTTACCCGCCGATTATGCCACTTGGCTTTCGCGTGTGACCTTTACGCGTGCTTTCAGGTCTGTTCGGCAAAAGGCATGCAGGAAACAGGTCTGTTCGGACATGTCGAGACACTTTCGGGCAAATTCGTCGTCGTGTTCCGAGAAGAGATAGCAATGGGTTTCAAGCGGGTCGGCTTCACCGGCGCGTCCTGTACCACCTGACGCGCCGCCGAGCGTCGCATGAAAATCCTGAATGATCCGGTACTCGTCCAGCGGTTTTTTGACGATCTTCGCGTAGCGGCCGAACTGCGTCATGAAGCAAAAGCCGATACCTGCCGCAATATAGGAACAGGCATCGGGCGCACGGCCTTTCCCGCCATTTTCAGGCGCTTCCTCGCTCAGGAACCTGAAGATCGAGCCGTGCGGGTTGAACAGGTGCTGTTCGATCTCCTTCATGCCGTCCGGCCGCAACGTGCAAATGACGCGCGGATGCAGCCGCCGGTTCTGCTGGTCGGTGAGCGAACCGCCGGCGAGCGTCGTTGCCTCTTCCGTCTTTGCCGTCATCTTGCCTGTGTGCCGTATCAGGCCGGACCAGTCACCATCACCGATCTCGATTTGGCCGAAGGTGTCGCCCGGGTCCGGTAGAGCGCTGCCGCCGATCGGCCGGGCGTCGCCATTGTCGATTTGCCGGCCATTGTGGACGAGACTGAAAAGGCTTTCCTTCTCTCCGCGCATCAGACCGTTGAGCGGGGAGGCGGCGACAGCATCGTAGATCAGGCTGGTCAGTGTCGCATTGTCGGTGTCGCAATCGATGATCGCTTCGAGGTCGATATTCTCCGCACCGCCGGTCATGGTACCCTGCAGTGCAGAGCCTTTCATGGTGTAGTAGTTGTCCTGGACGAGCGTGATTTTGCGGATCGAAATTCCACGCCGTTCGGCCAGGGCGAGGATTTCGTTCATGTAGCTGCACACCATCCCGGTCGAGAGAAAGGATAGCGGGCATGGTGCATAGTCATGGCCGTCCAGATAAGCACCCTCATCCGACGCGAGGCGCCACACCTTCCCGGTACGCGCCGAAGCAACAAGGGCCTCTTTTTGCATCACCGTTAGCGATCGCACGGCGACCCGGACCGCTTCGCCTCTACCGTCGCGAATATCAGGCGCCGCAAACCCGATCTGTTGCGGGTTGGCAACCTCGAAGAAGAGCGGTTTGCCGGACTCTTTCAAAATGTTCGCGTCTTTGGCCATTGCTTGTTCCTCCCGCAGCCTTTCCGAACGACGATACTGCCGTCAATGCAGATTGCAACTGCTCTCGCTGGCTTGATTGACGCGTGGTGCCAGACGACTGAAACCGATGCATGGTTGGGTCACGGATGATTTCACGGCTGCGAAACCAGGGTTTTCATCAGGGATCGTCGGCCGGCCGATTTTTGTTTGATCTTTAACCGCCGATGGCGCGCGTGACGATGGCGTCCACATGCACTTTTGCACAATCGATCACAGGATATCCGCAATTCATACCGTCAAATGCCACGAACAGATCCGTTCCGCCGAGCGCGACAGCATCGGCGCCCCGCTGCAGGCAGAGCTTTTCGCCCATTGATATGAAGAAATCTCTCTGCGCCTGCGTAGCGGCGCCGCGCGTCGCAATGGCCACGTAATTGTCATGCGTTGCCTGCAGTTCTTCGCCCTCCGGGACAAGGATCTCGACAGATGCGACACTGCCGTAAAAGCGGCTTTCCATGACGTTCCGCGTACCGATAAGACCGATCTTCTTGAAACCATGAGCGCCGAAATAGGCATCAAGCGCGGGAAGCGCGTTGATAAGGGGCAGCGGTGAGATCGCCTCAAGTTCCTTGATGCAGAAGTGCCCGCCAAGCGACGTGACCACTGCAGTATCGGCGCCTGCGGCCTCGAGGCGCTTGACGAACTTCAGAAAGATCTCCGCCTGGTCGTTCCGCGCATCCCTGTCAAGATTGCGCGCAAGATCTTGCGTGCTTGCGTTCACGATGGTCAGCTCAAGTGTCTTCTGGGCAGCAGCGAAGGCCTTCACCAGTTCGCGGTAGTAAAGCTCCGTCGCAGCGGGTCCGATGCCGCCGATTAGACCGATATGCATAGGTGTGTTCCCGTCGCCGGTTGACGTGATCAGGTCCGATAGCCCGACAGCCTATCAGTTCGACAGATCCGGTAAATGGCACAAGCTTCCGGATTTGCTTCAAGGAGAAGGACCTATCGGCATTCGTCAATCGGAATCGACTTGCCATTGGCGCAGATCGAAATATGGTTCCGTTCGATTTGAAAAGGAAAGCGAAGAAATGACACTTGCCAACGGTCCCGAATTCGTCTTGATCCCGGGACCCTCGATCCTTCCCGATCGGGTGCTTAACGCCATGCACCGGGCCGCGATGGACATCTATTCAGGGCCGATGCTCGAAGTTACCGACGATTGTCAGCGGGGGCTGAAGCATGTCTTCGGAACACAAAGCGACACCTATATCTACGCCGCCAATGGCCATGGCGCCTGGGAGGCGGCATTGACAAATGTTTTCTCCCGCGGAGACAGGATCCTGGTGCTTGAATCAGGCCGTTTTGCCGTCGGATGGGGCGAGATGGGTGCCAAGCTGGGGCTTGAAGTCGAAGTCCTGCCGACCGATTGGGGTTCGGCCATAGATATGGGAAAGGTCGAAGAGCGTCTGCGCCGGGACCCGGAACAGTCCATTTCCGGAATTCTTGCAGTCCAGGTGGACACGGCAAGCGGAGTGGCAAACGACATTGCAGCCCTACGCGCCGCGATTGATGCAGCCGGCCACGGCGCGCTTTTGCTGATTGATGCGATGGCCTCTCTTGGAACCATGCCGTTCGATTTTGACGGCTGGCGGGTCGATGTTGCGCTGGCGGGATCGCAAAAGGGTCTCATGTCACCGGCCGGCCTTGGATTTACGGCCGTCAGTCCGAATGCCAAGGCGGCCCACAGGACAGCCGGATTGCGGACCCCCTATTGGGACTGGACCGCGCGCGACGGCAAGGTCCACTACCAGAAGTATTGCGGAACACCGCCCGAACAATTGCTTTTCGGCCTGCAGGAAGCGCTCAAGATGATTTTCGAGGAGGGACTGCCGTCAATCTATCACCGTCATGCGGCGCTGGGGTCCGCAACACGCGCCGCCATTGACGTATGGCAGGAAGCCGGTGCGACGTTCAATGTCGACGATCCTGCGGACCGTTCGAATTCGGTCTCCGTATTTCGCTTTGAGGGCGAACGTGCGCGCAATATCATAGCGTTTTGTGCGCACCATTGCGGCGTGACGGTCGGCAGTGGAATTGGCCATCGGGCAGAAGAGACTATCCGCATCGGCCATATGGGGCACATCAATCCACCGACCATATTGGGCTGTCTTGGCAGCATTGACATGGCGCTGTCGGCCATGGGAGAGCGGCTGTCTCAATCGGGCGTCGGCGCCGCGTCGCTAGCGCTCGGCGCGTTTGCGCGCGAACCGGCAGCAATGGCAGCAGACGGCCGATTCTAGCGCGTTGTGCCGCGTACCCGCATCTTGACCAGCTTCGGTTCCAGATAGGCATCAAGACCTTCTGGTCCGAGCTCGCGGCCGATGCCGCTCATCTTCCAGCCGCCGAACGGCGCCTGCAGTTCACTGACATCGTTGACATTGATGCCAACACCGCCGAACTCCAGCCTGTCCGCCATGGCCCACAGCCGCTCAAGATCGGATCCGTAAAGATAGGCTGCGAGGCCGTATTCAAGGCTGTTCGCCATGGCAATCAACTGCGCCTCTGAGTCGAATGTGGCGATCGCGGCAAGCGGACCGTAGGTTTCGCTTGTCATCGGCAGGCTGTCCGAGGGCGCATTGTCGATGACCGTCGGCCGATAGAAAAACCCGGCATCGTAGCCGTCTCCGTGCAGGCGCTTTCCACCGGCAATGAGACGACCGCCTTTTTTGACGGCATCCTCCTGATGTGCTTCCACCCGGTCGATCACGGATTGATTGAGCACCGGTCCGTATTCGACCCCGGAATCAACACCGTGACCGAGTTCCGTCGCTTCGGCGAGACTTGCAAGAATATCCGAAAACGCGTTGTGCACCGCCTTGTCCACGAGGATTCGGTTCACCGTGATGCAAATCTGACCCATGTTGGAGAAAGCCCGGCGGTGCGCGGCCCGTGCCGCAGCTTCAAGATCGGCATCGGCCATGACGACGAGCGGCGCGTTGCCGCCGAGCTCAAGACACAGTTTCTTCAGGTTTCCGGCGGCGTTGCGCATGATATCCTGCCCGGCGGGAATGGATGCGGTCGCCGAGATCACCCGAACCCGTGAATGGCGCGCCAGTGCTGCCCCGGCGATGAGACCGTGTCCCGCAAGATCGGCGATCGCGCCCTTCGGCAGCCCCGCCTCGTGCAGACAGTCGACCAACATGGCGATGGCCAGTGGCGTTTCCGGGGGTGATTTGACAATCAACGGACAGCCCGCGGCGATCGCCGGCCCGGCTTTCCAGCAGTAAATATCAACCGGATAGTTCCACGGCACGATGGCGGCCGCCACACCGACGGGGTGGTAGGAAACGATATTCTTGATATCGGCTGCCATGGCCGGCCGCAGCGAACCGCCAATGCGCACCGCTTCGCCTGCATAGTACCGGAGCACCCGGGCACCGAAGAGAATTTCCTTCACATTGTCGGCAACGGGTTTTCCCTGTTCGCGGGTCAGAAGCAGCGCCATGTCCTGTGCACGCTCGTCCATTAGATCCGCTGCTCTTTCGAGGATTGCCGCCCTTTCATCGGCGCGAAGCCCAGCAAGGCGCGGCACCGCCTCTTCGGCCACCGCAACGGCGCGGTCAACCGTTTCGGCATTGGCAAGCAATGTCGATCCCACGGCTTCTCCGGTCGCCGGGTCATGGATGTCGTACCGCTCGAGATTCGCAGCCATGTCCCATGCACCGTCAATAAAGACGCCACGTTCCACTATTGAAATCCTTTCATCGCATCTTCAATCGCCGCCACAGTTCGGCATAGTTGCGGTCGTTCTGCATGTCGGCCTCGGCCTTTTCAGCGGTGTTCGGGCTGACCATCACGAAGGGCTCATATCCGCGTTTGACCATGATGTCCGCAGTCGCCGCATTGATCGCCTGGCCGATGGCGATGGCAATCGATGTGGAGGTCGCGCCGACGCGGTATTTCAGCCCATCGATCGTCGTTCCCGCATCGCCTTTTGGAACACCGGTGTCGATGACCACATCGGCGAGCTCGAACAGGCGCTTGCCGCAAGAATGCCGCGATGGCGTCGATGAGGAATGCGGTACGGACGTCACACCGATCACTTTCATGCCGCGCGCCTTGGCACCCACCGCGATATCGAGCGTTACGGCATTGAGACCTGAATGGGAAAATATGAGCATCGCATCATCGGCGTCGAGTTGATGCGAAGAGAGTATGGCATCGCCATAACCTTCGCGTCCGTGAATAAACCGGTACTGGCGCGCACCGCCGTCACCGAGCACACGATGGAAGGATATCATGCTGCTTTCGACGATCGGACGGAAGCCGGTCACGGTGCCGGTGCGCGGAAACATTTCCATTGCGGCAAACGAGCCGTGGCCGGTCCCGAAGGTGAAGACCAGTTTGTCGTTGATGATGGCTTCTGCGCAGATTTCCGCGGCTTTTTCAATCGCTTCGCCTTGAGTTTCCGAGACTCTTCTCAGCCGTTCGATCACCGTTGAGAAATAGGCAGTAGATATGGTGCTCATTGCGATGTTCCTCGCGTCAATCGTCGATCAGCCATATGCGCATATCCCTTCAAGAGCGATTTCAAACAGCATTGCCTCGCCCTCTGCGAGCGCTTCCGGCGCCAGCTTCTCCTGGGTCAGTGCGTCCACCGTGCCGAGGCACAGGGTTGCGAAGGCAACATCGACTGCATTGGCGGCTGCCAGCAGCCCCGCCGTTTCCATATCGATCGCAAGCACGCCCTTTTCTGCAAGCTTCCGCCGGTTGTTTTCGGCACGCGCCCGGCCTGCATCATCGATCCCGAACATGTCGCGGTAGAAGGCGTCATAGGTTGCGTAAAGACCCGTATGCGCTGTCCGTCCGGCGGCGGTCGCGGCCTTATCGAGCGCTGCAATCATTGCGGCATCGGCCGGGTAGGGCGCATCGCTCTCCAGGTAGGATGGCGACGTTCCGTCAAAGCCGAGTGCCGATTGGCTGATGATGAAATCGCCGCCATGCGCGGGGGGAAAATACATGGCAGTGCCAATTCGCAAGAAGCGCGATATGCCGAGATCGGCCAGCTCATGCAGCACGATTGTCGCAATCGGCGCGCCCATGCCGAACGCCGCAACCGTGACGGTATGGTCGCCAAAACGGCCAGTCACCGATCTCAAGCCTCGCGATACCGGCAGGAATTGAGGCCGCTCAAGCAATCTTGCAATGCGCTCAACCCGGTCCGGGTCGCCGATTAGGATGGCACGGTCTCCAATATCCTTGGCCGTATATCCGAGATACCAGGCCTTTTTCATGGTTCCTTCCTTTCGAGCCGCTCCTGCAGCATCCTGCGCGCCGCATCAAGCCCCGCCTGCGCCGCCGATACCGGGTCGCCGACCCCGGACATTTCGGCGGCCACATAGCCGCCGGCAAGCGTGTCGCCGGCACCCGTCGCGTCACGCACCGGCATGGTTTCGACAGGCATTTCGCGCACGCTGCCGCCATGCGTGACGGATATCCCGTCCGGGCCGCGTGTCTCGACGATCACCGCTGCGTTTGCTGCCGACCCGACAAGCGACCTTTCTGAAGCGTTGCAGAAAATCACATCGGCGATGGCCGAAATTTCCGCGGCTACATCCGGCGTGAAACAACGCGCGTCGTTTTTCACGACCCAGTAAAGCCGGGCACTGCTTTCTCTCAGGGCAAGAATCTGACCGATGAGATGCGGAGGTCCGACCGAAACGCAGAGATGGCTGGCAGAGGCGATGATATCGCTCTGGTTTGTGGTCAGTTCTTCATCGCCTGCGAACACAGGATCGAAAAGACAGGCGCACGTACCGTCGCCCTGATAGGCCATGATCGCCGTCGGCGCGCGGTCGCATCGCAGACGGGCAATACCGTTCGTTGCAACACCGGTACTGGCCAATGTCTCTACATAAAGATCGCTTTCAGGTCCGGATCCGATCCAGGTGACAGGCGAAACAGCTTCGGTCTTTGCAGCAACCGCCATCGCCATATAGGCGGGACAGCCGCCGATCCGCGGCCATGCCCGCGGGTCCCGGTGGTTGATCAAGGTGGTCTCGTCGCCGCCGATCTGGCCGGCCAGCCCGATTGCGTAATCGAGGCTTGCATAGCCGGTCACGGCAAGCGCGCTCATGACAGCATCCCCAACGCTTCCTCGGTGGATACCAACCGGCCCAGATACCGTTCGATGTCTTCAAGCGAGGCTTTGGCAAGGTGACCACGATTTGAGTTCGTCGCATCGCGCACAACACAGACTTCAAAACCGTTGGCGAAGGCATCCTGCGAAGTTGCGCGCACGCAGACATTCGTCTTTACGCCGCACAGCACCAGCCGCTCGATCGACTGCTCGTTGAGAAAGAGCGCCAATTCTGTGGCAAAAAACGCGCTGAAGCGCCGCTTGACGATTTCGATCTCATTCTTGTGGCCACTGGGACCAAAACCTTCGAAGTACTCGGCGTGAAAACCGCCGCTTACACAGTGTCGTGGCAAGTGCTTCTGCTCGAAGTCGTCAAACCCTTCTCGGTGCCGGTCGGATACATGCACGACCAGCTTTCCTGATGTCCGGGCGGCGGACAATAGCCGTTTGATACGGGGAACGATTTCTTGTGCTTGCGCGTAGTAATTCTCGCCCTCCGGGTGCAGGAAGGAATTCTGCATGTCGATGATGATCAGTGCTGTTTTCATGATGTGATTGCCTTTGCGCGATGGCTTCGCCATCCGGCGATGCATAGAGCCACCAGCACCATCAGATAGGGGATTGTGCCGATGAGTTTCGGCGGCAGTCCCGCCGTCTGCATGCGAATCTGAGTGGCATCGAGAAAGCCGAACAACAGGCATACAAGTGCCGTTGCGACCGGCTTGTCGCGACCGAAATAGAAAGCGGCAAGAGCGATGAATCCGCGACCTGCAGTCAGCCCCTCATTAAAAAGGCCAATCGACGCGAGAGCCAGATGCGCGCCGCCAAGACCTGAGAAGAAACCTGCAAAAGCGGTTGAAAAGTCTTGCACATTGCGGCCGGGAACGCCCATCGCCCTTGCAACTTGCGGGGCATTGCCGGTTGCCCTGATCCAAAGACCGATGCGTGTATTGGCCAAAAGAAACGGCAAAGCGAACACGCTGATCCACGCGAACACGGTCAACGGTTCCAGTTCCGAGAGCGCGCGGCCTAAAAATGGGATGCCGGCAACAAATTCCGGCAAGAACCTGGGCAGCAGTTGCACGTCGGGAAGCCGCAGGGTGCCGCTGGAGTCATAGACCCAACTGAGGACGAACCCGATGAGCCCGGCAACAAGCACATTGAGCCCCAGTCCGGCGACAATCATGTTGGCGTTGGCGCGGGTGATCACCAGAGAAAAGACATATCCGATGAGAGCGCCTGCGAAAGCCGCCGTCACGACAGCAAAAAACCAGTTGCCGGTTGCCGATGAAACGATCACCGCGACAAAAGCACCGGCAAGCATCTTGGCATCAAGCGCGATATTGACGATGCCGCCCTGCCGATTGACGAGACCGCCCATCGCCGCCAGCAGGATCGGCGTTGTCAATGTCAGAGAAGCCGCAATGATCTGATCGATCATCATGCGCGCGCCCTCCATCGAAAGAGGGTGATGCGGCCGAGCTCGACCACCGCGAAAATCATAACGGTGCCCTCGATAATATTAACGATGTCGAGCGGGATATCGGAAAAGAGCTGAACAGTGGTGCCGGCAGACGCCAATGCACCGAACAGGATTGCGCCGAGAAAAATGCCGATGGCGTTGTTTCGACCGAGCAGGGCGACCGCCATTCCGGTAAAGCCGTAACCCGGCGAAAACCCGTCGGCGAAGCGATGCAGTTGGCCGAGCGCATGCGACGCGCCACCAAGTCCGGAAATGATGCCTGAAAGCACCATGACCAGAACGATGGTGGCGGGGATCGAAATACCCACGGCGCTGGAAAAGCGCTTGCTTTGTCCGACCAACGCACTTTCAAAACCGGACGGCGTGCGCCTCGCCCAGATCCCATAGAGGATCACAACCAACAGCCCGACAAGAAATCCTGCATGAAGCGTAGAAGGGGGAAGGAGGCGCGGCAGTTGCGCGGCTTCGTGGACAAGAGGCGTGACGTTGTTGCCGGAGAGTTCTGAAAGAAGCGGGCCGTTGACGAGGTAGCCGGTTATACCGAACGCGACGAAGTTCAACATCAGTGTCGACACCACCTCGTCGACGTCATATCTGGCGAGAAGGAAACCCGGAACGAAAAGCCAGATCGCCGATATGATCGCCGCAAACCCGAAAGCCAGCGGAATCAGCGAAAGGCCCATGGCGGCAGGCAGCGTAAAGCCGATGAAGGCGGCACAGAGGCCGCCCACGACAAAGGCACCCTCGACCCCGACATTAAAGACGCCGGAGCGGAAACAGATCGCCGTTGCCACACCGGTGAAGAGCAAGGGTGTCGCCGCCGACAGGGTTGCAGCCAGCCGGCGCTGGTTGCCGAACGATTCGGCAAACATCAGCGCGAGGACATCGATCGGATTCTCGCCGACAAGCATCAGGACGATGGCCGCGACGACAAGGGCGACGACGAACGGAAATGCCAGTCCGATGCCGCGGTCAAGCCACTGGGAAAAAGGCTGGCGCGCGATTGTCGCAGCCTCAGACATTGCCTGTCCCCTGCATGACCATCAGCTTCCCGACACGGCTGATATCGGCTTCGCCGGCCGGCATCTGGCCGACAATGGTACCGTCCGCGATCACCGCAATCCGATCCGAAAGGGCAAGAATCTCTTCCAGTTCCTCCGAAATGAGGAGAACCGAACCGCCGGACGCACGGAAGTCGGACAGAATGCCATGGATGGCTGCGATGCCCACCAGATCGACGCCGCGCGTCGGCTGCGAGACGATGAGCAATCTCGGTGCTGCGGCTATCTCCCTTGCGAAAACCAGCCGCTGCTGATTGCCGCCCGAAAGGTCGCTGACCGCATCATTGAGAGCACCATAGCGGACATCGACGAAGCCCAGCCGTTCTTCGGCAACGCGCCGCATTGCGCCGCGGTCGAAGAATAGACCCTTGCGCACCGGAGGCGCGCGATGACTGCCGGCAATTACGTTGGTCTCGACGGACGCTTCCAGGGCCAGTCCCTCGTGCCGGCGGTCGGCGCTGACAAAGCCAATCCCGAGCGCCCGCCTTTGCCGATTGTCGAGATGTGTGATGTCCTGACCGCAAAGCTGTACCGACCCGCCGTCGCAGGGGCGCAACCCGACAAGACACTCGACCAGTTCGTTCTGTCCGTTGCCGCTGACACCGGCCAGGCCGACGATCTCGCCGCGGCCGATCCGAAGATCAATACCGTGCAATGGGTGTGATTTCTCGACGACCGGCGTGGTTAGACCGCGCACCTCAAGCAATGTTTCGTTGGCCAAGTTGCCGCGATGCGACGAGGCCGAAACGGCTTCTGGAAGTATGCCGACGCCGCCGATCATGTGACCGGCGATGGTGTCTGCATCCGTGTCGGCAACATTTGCCGTATACTGCACCTGACCGCGCCTGATCACTGTCACTCCGTCGGCGAGTGCCATCACTTCGCGGAGCTTGTGGCTGATGAAAAGGATTGTCGTCCCGTTGTCGCGCAGCTTGCGGAGCAGATTAAAAAGGTCGTCAACCTGCTGTGGCGCAAGGACCGCCGTCGGCTCGTCGAGAATGAGGATACGCGTACCGCGCCGAAGCAAACGGATGATTTCGACAAACTGCTGCACATGCACAGGCGTGCTGCGGGCGGTGCGGGTCCAGTCAACGCTGGCCGCCGTGTCCTGAGCCAGCCGTTCGCCGGAAGCGATTGCCGCCTGCCAGTCGATACGCGATGCGGGGCCGAGAGAACCGGTCAATGGCTCGTCGCCAAGCACCAGGTTCTCCAGCAACGTCAGATCCGGCGCCAGCATGAATTCCTGGTGAACCATGCCGATGCCGAGCGCAAATGCCCTTTGCGGTCCGGACAGCCGCACGATCTGATCGTCAACGATAATGTTACCACTATCCGGCTGCTCCATGCCCTGGAGCATCCGCATGAGCGTCGACTTGCCGGCCCCGTTTTCGCCGACAACGGCGTGGATTTCGCCCGGTGCGACCGAAATCGAGACATCGTGGTTGGCCTCGATCGGTCCGTAACGTTTGCACAGCCTGTCAGCGCCCAGCCGCACTGCGACAGGGGCTGGTGGATTTTGGAGGTCTGCCGGATCCTGCACGTTCATCGACATCTTCCGGCCCGTGGCCGAGGCGGCAGTATTGCCGCCTTCTTTGCCACCGGTGCGATAGGCGGATTACTGAAAGAAATCCGGATACCCTTGCGTCGAAACATCCCATACTTCGATCTTGCCGTCGATGATATCGGCTTTCAGGGCCTCGACTTTCTCCAGATAGGCGGCCGGGATCCGATCCTTGGTATGTGTCATGTCAGACAGCGCAACGCCGTTCTGGGCGAGGCCGAAATCCATGACTTCGCCGCCCGGGAAGTTGCCCTCGGCATAGTTGTTGATGATGTCTTCGACCGCGACATCGACGCGCTTGATCATGCTGGTCAGAACATTGCCTGGCGCCATGCCGTCCTGGTCCGTATCGACACCGATAGCATATCGGCCAGCGGCCTTGGCAGCTTCGATAATACCGATTCCGGTTCCGCCCGCGACCTGATAGACGATATCCGCACCCTCATCGAACATGGCCTGTGCCATTTGTTGGCCCTTCGCGGGATCGCCAAAGGAATCGGAATAGGCGACCTTGACCTCGATATCCGGATTGATCGCCTTGGCGCCTTCGATGTAACCGACGATGAATTTGTCGATGCCGGGCGCCTTCACACCGCCAATGACGCCGATGATCGGTTCGCCGTTGATGCCCTCGATCGATTCATCGGTCGTCACCTGAGCGGCCAGTGCGCCTGCAAGATAAGACCCCTCATGCTCACCGAAGACGACGGAAGCGATGTTGTCGCCGTCGCGTGTCTGGTTCATGATGACCCAGTTGGCATCTGGATAGTCTACCGCCAGTTTTTCCATCGGCTCGCCGTGGATCCATTCCAGACTGATCACCAGTCCAAAACCGCCATCGGCGGCGCGGCGCATGATTTCCTCTCCCTGGGCGGCGACATCCTTCGATTCGATCGGCCGGCCCTCGATGCCTGTGTTTTCCAGTCCCGACTGGAAGCCGGCATTGGCGGTATCGTTCCAGGAGCCGTCGCCAAGACCGCCCTGGGCGATAATCAATGCGGCCGGTGCCACATCGGCCGCCATGGCCGATATCGGCACGCTGAAAGCCAGTACGGCAAGTCCGCAAGCGGTTGCAGTTGATTTCAACATGTCATGTTCTCCCCTTTGCTGGATTGGACAGGCGTCCGCCCAGGCTGAGGACGTTGGTCTCCCCTTTGCCCGGTATCTGTTCAGCAGGTGAGATCAGACGCATGTCGTAGGTGTAGTATTCTCCGTGGTAAACGGCCTCGACCGCTTCGATCAGCCGTCCGGCACCGTCATAGCTGCGACGAAAGACGATCATCACAGCGGCTGGATCGTTTAAGCCGAGAAGCTGCCTTTCTTCCGCGTTTGCAAGCCGCGTGGTGACCCTTTCGCGCGCTTCGCGAATCTTGAAGCCTGCCCTGTCGAAAGCCTGATAGAGCGAGAATGCAGGATCATGGAGCGCAGTATCGTCGCTGCCGGAAAGCGCATCGATTTGCCGCGCGACGTGAGCCGGTACGATCGAACGGTGAATGGCGCAGGGCAGCCCGTCCAAGAGGCGCAGCCGGCACAGATAGACCGCCGGTCCGCTGCAGTCGAACTGTCTGATCTGCTCCGGGGAGGCGGCTGTAATTGCGATAACCGACTGCTGGGACTGTTTGCCTTCGCCAGCGGCAGCTTCCGTGAAACTGAGCAGATTTCCGGCCCGTCGCCGCAGTGAAGGTCGGGCGACGAAGCTGCCTGCGCCCTGCCGGCGGTGAACGATGCCTTCGGTGACAAGCTGCTCGATCGCGCGGACGACAGTGCCGCGGCTAACGCCGTGATCAGCGCAAAGCTGCGCTTCGCTCGGCAGCCGGTCGCCGGGTTTAAAGGTTCCGGCTTCGATTCTTTCCCGCAGATGATCTGCCAGCATGAGGTAGCGCGGTTGGGCAAGGAGTTTCTGCATGAAACCAGACTAATATGTACAGTTGACTAGTCAAGTTGGATCGCGTGCGCCATCCGGCTTTCAATAACGCCCTACACTGCTGAGTCTTACGGCAACAAGATAGGAAGAATCTATAACTGTTTATTTTGTTTCACTTTATCAGTTCATTGAGGCGAATTAGTGCACCACCGCTTCTTCTTCATCGGCAACGCTCAGTGCGTTCATGGCAATCAGTCCAAAGGCGGCAATCCGGTTTTCGCGGCGGCTGGCGAGTATCCGACGACTGAGTGTCGCAAGATCCGCTGGGATATCGCCCAGTTCGCCCTGTCGTGTAACAAGCCAGATGGTTCGGGCCAGGGTCACGTAGGGAAAAGGATGAATACTAATATCTTGCGGACGCAGTTGCGCCTCAAAAAGAAAAAGAGGGGTCATGAGGGCCCAGCCCTGTCCGGCGCGCACCAGTTCGCCGATTGACCACGAACTCTCAAACTCGGCCCGGCGCGGGATATCGACACGCAATCGGCGCAAATGCTGATCAATCTTGGGACCCATGATCGTGTGTGTATTGTAGCGCAACAGCGGCAGGCTCTCGGACAGGTCTTCAAGGTCGTCCGGCGCTTCCTTCAATGAAGGCGGGGCAACAACCATATGCGTTTCCGTGGCAAGCCGGTGCCTTTCCAGGCCGGATACACCTTCCAGCGGTTCAGCTGTGACCACGACATCGACTTCCTGGTTCAAAAGGGCTTCATTCTGGTCAAAGCTCAACCCGGTGCGCAGCGAAAACCGGTCTTGCCACATGCCGGCATGCGACTGCTCGAACAATTCCGGAAGCAGGCTGCCGGCAAGCGAGTTGATAACAGCAACCCGAAGATCGGGTACCCGGCTGCTGCCAAGCCCACGGACCGTTCCCCAGGTCTCGTTTGCAATTCCAAGGAGGTGATTGGCTCTTGCCTGCAGCACCAGTCCGGCAGCCGTCAATCTGAAGGGTCGGACGGTTCGGTCGAAGAGACTCCGGAAATGACCCGCCGGTCATCCACGGGACAGGCGCCTCGGCGCACTTGCGGCAAATCGAGCTCGATACGCTGCCACTCCTCGTGCCGAAGCCAGAAAAGCGATCAGGTCACTCAAACCTCCCATCTTCAATAGAAAGTTTGAGCCACATTCCAAAGCAAACGAGAATCCCTAATTGAATAAAGACACTAGCCCAGCACCGAGAAACTGCTTTCCTTGTTGATCTCGCGCTTGCGGGAGTAGAAGCCGACATCAATGGTCCGGCCGATATAGGGCAGTTCGAATTGCAACGGTTCGGCGTCATGATCGTTGCCGGCTTCGCAATATTGCACCAGCTGCGCCATCATTTTGCCGGCGATTGCAGCATTTTTGAACTGATTTCCGCTTGATCCGATAGCCATGTAGTAGCCGGGTACGCATGACTTATCGTAGATGGGAATCCAATCGTCCGATACATCGTAGAGATCGACCACGCCCTTTGTCTGGTTCGGAATGCCGAGATCCGGGACCCGCTGCGCATAACGATGGGCCTGATGCGTCCACTGCTCAGTAAAATTGGTGTCGTAATTGTCGGGATCCACCCATTCCTTTGGATCGCATTCCGGATCCTCACTGCCGACCAGGATGAAGTTGCCTTTCTCCGGACGGCAGTAGCAGGCAATGTCGCTGTCCGATGTGACCATTGCGTCTTCGAAAAAGTCAAAGCCTTCCGGGGAGGGGACATGGACGACCTCCTGCCGCAATGCCTTGGTCTCGATTGTAATATCGCCAAGCGCGCCCGCCATGGCATTGACCTTGGCGGAGTGGGGTCCTGCAACGTTGATGACCACCGGCGCATGGATCTGCGACCCGTCGTCCAGCTTGACGCCCGAGACGCGGCCGGATTCGGTCAGCAGTTCGACGACGCTTCGGTTGAAAACGAAGGCGCCGCCGACCGCTTCGGTTGCACGCTGCAGATTGTGTGTCGAAAGCTGCGGGTCGGTGACGTATCCGGCGGTCGGGAAAAACACCCCGCCTTGGACCCGGCCGTCGCCCGGATGGCCGAATTCCGGATCGTCCATGCGCTTTGGCGGCCAGTAGCTTTTGAGATCGTAAATCGGAAGCTTTTCATGGATCCGGTCACTGTCCCAGCGCTCATAGGGAATACTGAGCTCGTCGCAGATCGCCGTATGCTTTTGCAAGTAGCCGTTTTGCTCGGTGCACATGACGAGGCAGCCGGTTTCACGGAACTCGGCCAGGCCGCGTTCGTCCGGTGCACCAATATAGTCGGCCCAGTCACGCCAGTAGTGATAGCCCTCATAGGCGAAAGCAGTGCCGTCGAGGGTCGAATAGTGCACGCGAATAATGGCGCAGGAGCCGCTGGTCGAGCCGTAGCCTGCGGCCGGGTTCTTGTCGACGGAAACGGTGCGCATACCAAGCCGGTTCAACTCCAGTGCGGTTGCAGCACCGATAACACCGGCGCCGATGATGACTGCGTCAGCGGATTGGGCCATTGAAATTCCTTTCCTTCATGGGCCGCCGGTGCTTAGTCGACCGGCGGGGCGCCGCCCTCGCGCAGGCGCCTGTCGACAAATTCATTCATAGCCTCCCGCCTGTCTTCGGGCATGGCAGGGGCTTCGAAATCCTTGAGAACCTGGCGCCACATCGTCTGCGCCTGCTCCACCGTCTGGATTGCTCCTGCCTCTTCCCATTGACCGAAGTTGCTCCAGTCACGGATCAGCGGTTCGTAGAACTGGTTTGAGTAGCGTGCCATCGTTTGCTGGGCATCGAAAAAATGACCCCCCGGTTTGACCTCTGCAATGGCATCGAAACCGATCGCTTCGGCGGTTGCCTCGACCGGTTTCATCACCTGTGCGATCGTTTGGCAGACTTCCAGGTCCATCACAAACTTTTCGTAGGAAATCGTCAGGCCGCCTTCAAGCCACCCGGCGGAATGAAACACCACATTGGCACCGGCAAGGACAGCACCCCAGATGCCGAGCTGCGTTTCCGCAGCACTTTGCACATCCGGCGCATTGCCGGCGGTGCCGGTGGCCGAACGCCATGGAATACCGATATGGCGCGCCAGCTGGCCGGCCCCGAAATTGGTTCGGATGTGCTCCGGCGTACCGAACACAGGTGCTCCCGATTTCATGTTCACATTCGACGAGAACGCGCCGTAAAGCACCGGCGCACCGGGATTGACCGCCTGTGCCAGCGCAATGCCGGCCATGGCTTCCGCATGGCTGAGCGTCAGCGAACCGGTTTCGGTGATCGGCGCCATGGCGCCGGACAGGCAGAACGGGGTAATCACGGTCGGTTGGCCCCAGCGGGCAAAATCGATAATGCCCTGCGCCATCGGAATGTCGATCTGCCGCGGCGAGTTCGTATTGATGACTGTGTAGGTCCAGATCTTTTGCTTGAACGCATCCTCAGAAAGGCCGCGCGCGATACGGATCAGCTCGAAAGAATCAAGCACCTGTCCGCTGCCACGCGCAAACACCCAGGGCACCTTGATCGATTCTTCGAGCTGCACCCTTTGGGTGATCAAATGGCGCTCGTGGATGGGCACATCCTGCGGTTCGATCGATGGTCCAAGAATGGGGATCACGTCGAAATGCTGTTGCATCCGTGTCAGATCGACATAGTCCCTGAGGGTTCCTGCGCGCCTGCCGCGTTCCGTGTCGGTTACATTGGGGCATCCGGCGCCGGGACCGAAATGCAGCGAGTCGCCCCCGATCTCGAGGGCCATTCCGTTGCCGCCGTTCCACACCATGCTGCGCGGCGCTTTGGCAATCAGCTCGGTGACAAGATCCGATGGGAAATGCACCATCAAATCCTCGCGCACTTCACACCCGGCATTTGCAAGCAAATCGCGCGCCTCATCATTCAGCACGCGAATGCCAAGCTCCTCCAACACCCGCAAGGACGTCCGGTGCACCGTTTCCAACTGGTCTTCGGACAACACCTCTGCACGCGGCAGCGTGTTGCGCACAGAGCGGTAGAAATCCGTCTCAGTGTTTGGTTTTGCCGTTTCTTGCGGCTGCCGTCTTCGGCCGCGGCGCCGGCTTGTCGTCTGCGTTTCAGCCGTCATGCTCTCATTTTTTCACCGTTCGGATCGAACGGGCTCGGCGCAATCACGCGGGCCGCACGTTCGCGGCCGACAATATGGGCGGTAAGCTCGGTTCCAGGTTCGCTCATGGCCGGGTCGATCAGCGCCATGGCGAGACTCTTGCCGATGTAGTGGCCGTAGCCGCCGGACGTAATGAAGCCGACCCGCTTGCCGTCCTTCCAGACCGGTTCAAAGCCGGATGCATCCGAATCTTCGGCATCGACGTCCAGTGTCACCAGCTTTTGCGGCGCGGTGTTCTGCTGTTTCTCCTTGAGCGCAGCGTCACGGCCAACAAATCCGTCTTTGGTAAAGTCGATCCAGCGATCCATTCCCGTCATGCCAGGCGTGTAGCCTTGCGTAAACTCGGCCGACCATATGCCGAAGCTTTTCTCAAGACGCAGCGAATTGAGCGCGTAATATCCGAATTCACGGATGCCGTGCGCTTCACCGGCCTCAAGCAGCATTTCGCGCAGCGTGATATGTTCGGAAGCGCCGCAGTTGACTTCGAAACCGAGCTCTCCGGTGACCGACAACCGTCCGACTTTCGCCCGGATCAGGCCAACGTCCATCGCCCGGCAGGCCATGAACGGCATGGCCCCATGCGATACGTCGTCAGGGGTAAGCGCAGCGAGCACATCGCGAGATTTCGGTCCGACCAGCCCAAATCCGGCAATGTCGTCCGAGATATCGCGGACGCTGACATCGCCATCCTCAGCGCCGAGGTGGTGATGGAACCAGCGCATGTGCCATTCGCGCAGATAATAGGACCCCATGACCCACCAGACGTCGTCGCCCCAGTTGAAGATGGTCAGGTCGCCCTTCAGACGGCCGTCGTGTCCGAGCATTGGCGCAAGACGCGCGCGGCCCTCTTTCGGCAGCCGTCCGGCCATGACCCGATCGAGCCACGCTTTGGCGCCTTCGCCACGAACTTCGTAGCGCGAAAAGCCGGTGATATCGATCAGGCCGACACCGTCGCGCACGGCCCGACACTCTTCGCCGACAATGTCAAAGGCATTTGAACGTCTTAAGGTGGGCTTTTCCTCAAAACCCTCGGGCGCAAACACCAGCGGTACCTCCAGCCCCCAGCTGCAACCCCAAACGGCGCCGGCGGAAGCCAGACCATCATGCGCAGGCGCCTTTTTCAATGGCCGCCCGGCCGGCAATTGCTCGTTCGGATAGGTCATGACAAATCGGCGCGAATAGAACTGCCCGGTCGTCTGCTTGATATATTCGCGGTTGGAGGCAAAGTCGCCATAGCGCGCGATATCCATCGGCCATGCGTCGGCCTCGGGCTCGCCGTGGATCATCCACTCGGCCAGCGTTTTGCCGACACCGCCGCCCTGCAGGAAGCCTGCCATCACGCCGCAGGCGAGCCAGTAGTTCTTGACGCCGCGCACCGGGCCGACGAGCGGATTTCCGTCGGGTGAAAAGGTGAAAGCGCCGTTCACCCAATTCTTTACACCGGTTGTTTCGAGGCACGGATAGCGCTGGAAGGCCATGACGAGCTCTTCGGAGATGCGGTCGGTATTCTCCTGCAGCAGTTCGATGCCGTATTCCCACGGCGCGCCATCGACGCTCCAGTGGGCGTAATTGGTTTCGTAGATGCCGACGAGAATGCCCTTCTGATCCTGACGCATATAGGTGAAGCCCTCGAGGTCCACGGTCATCGGCAATTCAAAGTCGAGCGCTGCTACTTCGGGAATGGTCTCCGTGAGCAGATAGTGGTGCTCAAGCGGCGAGACAGGCAAGTCCAGACCCACCATGCGACCGACCTGCTTGGCCCAGAGACCGCCGGCATTGACCACATGTTCAGCGTGGATTGTTCCCTTTTCGGTAATCACGTCCCACGAATGGTCGGCACGCTGGCGAAGCTCCAGCACCCGGTTGTGTTCGATAACCTTCGCGCCGTTCTTCTTGGCAGCTCCGGCATAAGCCTGCACCGTGCCGGTCGTATCGATATAGCCTTCGCGATCGGCCCAAAGCCCGCCGATCACGCCGGTCGTATCCATGATCGGGCAGCGCTCCTTGATTTCGTCCGGCGTCATGAGCCAGCAATCCTCGATACCGATCGTCTGGAAAATCCGGTAGGCCGATTGCAGCCATTCCCACCGGTCAGGTGCCGATGCGACGGTGATACCGCCTGTCATGTGAAGGCCGATATCCTGACCTGATTCCTCTTCGATCTTGGCAAGCAGGTCGATCGTATAGGCTTGCAGGGCCGCCATGTTGGGATCTGCGTTCAACGCATGGATACCGCCCGCGGCATGCCATGACGAACCGGCAGTCAGCACAGAGCGTTCGATCAGGCAGACATCGCTCCAGCCGAACTTTGCCAGATGATAAAGAACCGACGCCCCGACGACGCCACCGCCCACAACGACGACCCGATAATGATCCATTGATACCTCCAACAACCCGGACGTGAGCCGAAACTCTAAATCAAAACCGAAATAAGTTCTAGACATATGTGTCCAGAAAATGGAAATTGATCCTATGGCCATGTCCGAGACACTGAAGGACGCGTCAACCGACGGCGACAACTCCGGTCGAACCACCCGCGAGGAGTGGGTCGAACTGGCGCTTGAGATCCTGATCAACGACGGCGTCGCAAACGTCAAGGTCATGAACCTTGCGCAGACGCTCAACGTTTCACGCTCAAGCTTCTACTGGTTTTTCAAGAGCCGCCGGGATCTGCTCAATCAACTCCTGCACCATTGGGAACACAAGAACACGGCCAGCATCGTGGAACACGCCGGCCGTCCGGCCCATTCCATCAGCGAAGCTGTTATGAACCTTTTCGAATGCTGGATCGGAGAAACCAAATTTGATCCACGGCTCGATTTTGCGGTCCGTGAGTGGGCCCGGCGCTCACCCGAGGTGCACCGCCGTGTCGACGAGGCCGATACCACCCGCACCAGCACGATTGCTGCCATGTACCAGCGGCACGGCTTTTCGGAAAACGAAGCCTTCATACGTGCCCGGGTGCTTTATTTCATGCAAGTCGGTTATTACGCCCTCCAGGTGAGCGAGCCGCTGGATGTACGCTTATCCTATACGGAGGACTACATCCGCAGCTTTACCGGCGAGCAGCCCACCATTACCGAACTCAACCGGTTTCGCAGCAGCGTCAAGAAGATCGCGGCGCAAAACGCGGTGGCCACATCAAGCAACCGGCGCAATTGAGACCACTACTCTGGACAGAGCTGTCCAGAAGACTTGCGCAAATTCTGCTTTGACCGCTGATCCGGGTACAACTCATTCTCAAATACTTTTAAAATCCCGTTTTGTATTTGCGCTATCAAACACTTCGGCAAATGCTTCAGGAATGACCGAGGGAGGCATGATCACGTGGCTGATGATCCCACAACCACCAAGCGTCGCAACGCCTATTACGTTCCAAAGGGCGGTTTGCCGCCGCAGAGCCGGCTGACGGCTGACCGCGCGGTGTTTACAGAATCCTATGCGGTGATCCCCAGGGATGTGATGCGCGATATCGTTGTCAGCTATTTCCCCTTTTGGACGAAGACACGTGCCTGGGTGCTGGCGCGTCCGCTCTCAGGCTTCGCCGAAACCTTTTCGCAGTACCTTGTTGAAGTCGAACCCGGAGGCGGAAGCGAAAAGCCGGAAACCGACGAACGCGCCGAGGGCGCACTCTTCGTCGTCAACGGCGTGCTGTCGGTGATTGTCGATGGCGGCGAACACACCCTGGAGCCGGGCGGCTTTGCGTACGTACCGCCGGGAGCCGACTGGAGCGTCCGCAACAAGGGCGGGTCGTCCGTTTGTTTCCATTGGATTCGGAAGGCTTACCGGCAAGTCGAGGGGCTCGGTATGCCCGACCTCGTCATTGCCAATGAAAACGATATCGAGCCAACTCCGATGCCAGACACGGACGGCAAATGGGCAACGACCCGTTTCGTTGATCCGGAGGATCTGCGCCACGATATGCACATGACAATCGTCACGTTCGAGCCGGGCGCGGTAATACCTTTCGCCGAAACACACGTTATGGAGCACGGGCTCTACGTCCTTGAGGGCAAGGGCGTGTACCGTCTGAACCAGGACTGGGTTGAGGTGGAGGCAGGCGATTTCATATGGTTGCGCGCTTTCTGCCCGCAGGCCTGTTACGCCGGCGGCCCGGGCCGCTTCCGCTATCTGCTCTATAAGGATGTGAACAGGCATATGGCGTTGTAGATTCAACATGCTGCTCTTGTTTGCCGTTCGCACAACGCCGCGCGTCTCGAGCCGGCCAATCTGATTGTCTACGACGTTAGAACTGTCGTGAACACGCGTGCGTTGTCCCGCCAGATTTGTTAGCGTCCAAGTCTTCGCGGGGTTGCCCGCCCGTATCCGGACTTTTCGTTCATGGCCGACGTTGCCCAGCAATCCTCAGGCGTTCATCCTCGCGCAGCCGAGGGCATTGCATGTGTTATGTTCGGCATGCTGATGTTCGTCTTCCAGGACGGCATGATGAAATCGCTCATCGGCACATTTCCGGTCTGGACACTGATGAGCGTTCGCGGCTTTTTTGCATTCCTTATCCTTGCACCGGTGATCTGGTATATGGGCGGGCCGCATCGTCTGATCACGCCGCTTTGGCCGCTACATCTGTCGCGTGGTTTGCTCCTGGCGATCGCTTTCGCGTGCTTCTACTCCGCATTTCCGTTTATGGGGCTGGCCGAGGTCTCTACGATATACTTCTCTGCGCCCCTGATGATCGCTGTACTGGCAGTGGTGTTCTTGGGTGAAAAAATAGGCGTCCATCGCATCGCCGCACTTGTCATCGGGTTCGTGGGCGTGATTATCGCGATGAACCCGAAGGTCGATGGTTTCCGCTGGGTCACCGTGCTGCCGCTGATATGTGCACTGGGATATGCCGCATCGCAGATCATTGCCCGGCGCATCGGCGACCGCGATACGGCTTTGACAGCCGGCCTCCATTCGATCGTATATTCCAGCATTTTCCTGATGCCGGTCGGATGGCTGATCAATCAAATCATCGAGATCGATCCGGAGTTCCGCCATCTGGGCTGGCACTTTCCGCCAATCACTATTGAATTCCTGATCGCGTTTGCACTTCTCGCGCTTCTCGGCACGACCGGCAACATATTGCTTTCGCGCGGTTACCAGGTGACCAGCGCCAGCCTTGTCGCACCCTTCGACTATTCCTATCTGCCCTTTGCTGCCCTCATGGCCTATTTTCTCTGGGAAGAAGTGCCGACCGTTTCGACATTCGTCGGTATGGGCCTCATCGTCGGCAGCGGCATATACCTGGGCTATCGGGAACTGGTCAGCAACCGGCGAAATTTCAGCTCTATGCCGGTCACCGAAACCATCGTCGCGCCTGGCAGCGCGACCGTAACAACCGCGCTGCACCCGGAAAAAGACGGTTAACGAAAGACGGCCCGAATCCGGCAGCTTCTGGAAGTCTTTATTGCGCCTGAGCTTTTTGCAGCATGCGACCCGAAAACGAGTGCGGATGCAAAACTTGAAAGCCTGATATACTATGCCTCCACGACGCGTGACGACCGGGCCGTTCTGAACGATCGCTATCGGCTTGTTTTGCCGGGTTTCCATCCTTTCCGGTGACGCTAGGTATTTGGTGGAAGCGCGTCGGGCGGGGTTGATTTGTCGGGATACATGTCAATTCCCGTCATCGCGGGATCCTTTTGGCTCTTCGGTTCCGCGTCACATAACCGGTCTCATCGGATTGAACCGGTTCAATATTCGGTAACGGGGAGTGCCCTTGGCCAAAAAGCCGCTTTCGATTTGGTATCAGCTTTTCATCTGCCTATGCATCGGTGCAGTCGTATTCGTAGCCTGGCAGCAGCAGGAATCAGTGAGATCCTGGTTCGGTGTTGCGGCGCAGGACAACGGCAGCGGCAATGGACGAGGTGTCGGTGCTCCGGTCATCGTCGCACCGGTCAGGCAGGAGGCAGATTTCCTTGTCTTCGAGACCGTTGGCACGGGCGTGGCGCAGCAATCCGTGCTTTTGCGCGCCGAAGCAGACGGTCGCGTGATCGATTCCTCATTGGTCGCCGACGGACAGTTCAACAAAGGCGATGTCTTGTTGCGCCTCGACGATTCTGAGCAACAACTGGCCCTTCGCCTTGCCGAGACCCGGCTTGTGGATGCGGAGCGAAACCGAAACCGGCTGGAACAGTTGCGTCAGAGCGATGCGGTTTCCGCGTCTGCCCATGAAGACACCATTACCGCGGTCGAACTTGCCAGCCTAGAACTCCAGCGCGCAGAAGAAGCGATTCTGGACAGAGTTGTAATTGCCCCGTTTGACGGAGTGTCCGGTTTGCCCACCGTAGAACGGGGCGACTGGGTTGAAGCGGGCGATCAGTTGGCAACGTTTGACGATCGCCGGAGCATTCTTGTTGAATTCGATCTGCCAGAAACCATACTCGCGCGCCTTGACCAAAAGTCACGGCTAAGGGCCGCGTCGTTTGTGGCGCCGGACCGCGTCTATGAAGGCACGATTGTCTCCATCGACAGCCGTATAGACCCCGCCACACGCGCGGCGAAGGTGCGGGTTTCGATCGAAAACACGGACGATCTTTTGCGCCCGGGCGCCTCATTCACTCTAGCCCTCGAACTG
Source organism: Pseudomonadota bacterium (assembly GCA_039025395.1). GTDB lineage: Bacteria > Pseudomonadota > Alphaproteobacteria > Rhizobiales > Rhizobiaceae > Hoeflea_A. The sequence goes on along the minus strand of JBCCOK010000026.1, from coordinate 12,268 downwards.
CAGGGCAGAACGCTCCCAGTGGTGCCCGAACTTGCCCTGCAATTTACCAGCGCATCGCTTTACGTCTGGCGTATTAATGACGGCATGGCTGAAAGGGTCGATGTGAAACTGGTGCGCAGACGCTCCGGAGAAGTGCTTGTCGACGGCCAGCTATCCGAGGGTGACAGGGTTGTCATTGAGGGCACCCAACGGCTGACGCCCGGACGTGCGGTCAATGTCATCGGCAACAGCGCGTTGGAAGCAGCACCGGCGGAAGGATCACAGGTTGAAAGCTGACCAGTATGTTCGCAGCATAGCCGGTCTGAGTGTGCGGCGGCCATGGCTTGCCGTCGTCGCCAACCTGTTGATCGTCATCGCCGGAATATCTGCCGTTTTCGGGATCGATGTGCGGGAATTGCCCAATGTGGACCGTCCGATCGTGTCCGTCCGGGCCAACTATCCGGGTGCCTCGCCGACAACAGTGGATGCCGAGGCAACGTCCATCGTTGAAAATGCCGTTGCAAGGGTCGAGGGCGTGGTATCGGTCCGCTCTTCTTCGGAAGAAGGCAATTTTCGCATGCGCGTGGAATTTCGACCCGACAGCGATCTGATCGCTGCGGCGAACGATGTCCGAGAGGCGATCAGCCGCGTCGCGCGGCGCCTGCCCGCAGGCGTCGAGGATCTTTATGTCGTCAAATCCGAACAGGATGCCTGGCCGATCATGCGGGTCGCGGTCTGGAGTACAGCCGAAACCATCGACCAGCTCACCCGCCGGGTCGAGGATGAGATCATTCCGGAACTCACCGGTATCGAAGGCGTCGCGGAAGTGGTTGCCTTCGGCGATCGCCAGAAGGTGCTGCGGGTTGAGGTTGCACCAGAGCGGCTCGCGGCATTCGGTCTATCCGTAGGCGAAGTCGCGGATGTCCTTCGCAGTGCGCAGTTTGACGTACCGGTCGGCAGTTTCCGAGCAAACGAGCTGGAAGTCCTGGTGCGTGCCGATGCAAGCGTTGTCGAACCCGGGCTCATTGAAGACCTGATCGTGCGGGACCCGGTGCGTCTGGGTGACTTGGCAGAGGTCTATTTCAGCACAGCGACACCGGAGAGCTTTGCGCGGGTCGAGGGCCGTGGCGTGATCAGCCTGGGCATCGTGCGCCAGGCGAGCTCCAACACGATGAAGATTTCCAGCGACGTCAATAGCGTTATCGACCGTTTGCGCGAGCGCATTCCCGAACTGCAATTTCAAGTCACAAGCGACGATGCCGTCTTCATCCGCGGCGCCGTTCAGGAAGTCATTACAACCCTGTTGATCGCTCTGGCCATCGTCGTCGTCGTCATATTCATGTTCACTGGCAGCTTCGGCGCCACGCTGGTCCCGGCCGTGGCGATACCCGTGGCGCTCATCGGCTCGCTGGCGGTCATTTGGTTGCTTGGATATTCACTCAACCTGGTCACTTTATTGGCGATGGTACTGGCAACGGGTCTCGTCGTCGACGACGCGATCGTCGTGCTTGAAAATATCCAGCGACGCCGTGCCGAAGGCATGCCGGCCAAGGCGGCCGCAGTGGTCGGAACGCAGCAGGTGTTTTTCGCAGTGATTGCCACCACGGCGACCCTCGTTGCAGTGTTCATTCCGATATCGTTTTTGCCAAGTGAAGCTGGACGGATCTTTTCCGAATTCGGCTTTATTCTAGCTGCAACGGTGGTGATATCCTCCTTCGTTGCGCTGACACTGTGTCCGATGATCGCATCATTGCTGCCATCGCTTGGCGGAGAGCCGCGCGGCGGACCGGTTTTCCGTACCTACAGCCGGATTTACGCGCAGATCCTGCGGCCCGTTCTTAGGGCGCCTCTTGTTTCCCTTTTTATGGCGAGCTTTCTCGCTGCCACATCCTTTCTGGTCTACACGCAGCTTGGCGAGGAACTGGTGCCAGATGAGGATCGCGGCTTTATCAATGTGAGAATGCAGGGCCCGGATGGCGTCGGCCTCGATCACACCGACCGGCAGGTACAAAAGGTCGAAAACATGCTGCAGCCGTTTCTTTCCGACGGCACGGCAGCATCGATTTATTCGGTCACCGGGCGTTTCGACCTCAACCGCGGGCAGGTGGTCGCGCAGCTTGCGCCTTGGGCGCAGCGGGATATTTCGCAAGGTGAAATAGAAGCGCAACTCCAGCCGCAACTCAACCAATTGCCGGGCGCCCGCGCGCGGATTTCCAGCGGCAACAGCCTTGGTCTGCGCGGCAGCGCCGGCGGCGGCATAGAACTGGCACTTACCGGACCCTCCTATCCCGCTATTGCAGAAGCCGCGGAGGTTTTTGCGGAAAGGCTCGAGCAAATAGACGGGATCTCGGACATCCGCATCCAGTACCAGGCAACGCAACCGCAACTGTCCCTGCGCCTCGACAGGGCCCGCATCTCCGATCTTGGGATCCGGATGGATGAACTCTCCTCGACGCTGCGCGCGCTGATCGACGAAGAGGAATTGACAGAACTGACCGTTGAGGACGAAGCCGTTCCGATCATTCTGCAATCGCGTTCCGGCGCCATCCGTGATCCGACGGATCTGCTTAATCTTTTCGTTCGCAGTGGCGACGGCAGGGCGGTGTCGCTGTCGCAGATTGTGTCTCTGAGCGAGGGTGGGGTTGCGGCCGAGCTTGACCGGCACGGCCAGCGCCGCGCTATCGAGATCGACGCGTCTATTGAACCCACATTGCCGCTGCGCACAGCCGTCGACCAGGTACGCGCCCTGGCGCTCGAGACATTGCCGCCCGGCATAGGCGTGTTGTTCCTGGGAGAAGCGGCGACGCTGGAAGAAACCTCATCCGGCCTCCAGGTGACCTTTGCAATCGCAATGGTCGTGATTTTCCTTGTGCTTGTTGCGCAGTTCGAAAGCCTCACCAGCGCTACGGTTGTCATGCTGACAGTTCCCTTCGGCATTGCGGCAGCGGTCTACGCCATGTGGATCACCGGTGTGACCCTGAACATCTACAGCCAGATCGGGGTGCTTTTGCTGATCGGCGTGATGGCGAAAAACGGCATTCTGCTGGTGGAATTTGCCGATCAGCTGCGCGACAAGGGTGCCAGCCCATGGGACGCCGCGAAAGAAGCGGCACTGGTCCGATTGAGGCCCATCACGATGACCTTGGTGTCAACCGTACTTGCGGGCCTGCCCCTCATACTGAGTTCCGGCCCGGGCTCTGAAGCGCGCGCCGCAATCGGATGGGTGGTTTTTGGCGGATTGGGGCTGGCTGCCGGTTTTACTCTCTTCCTGACGCCCGCTGCCTATGCGCTCGTCGCCGGATTGTCGAGGCCGCGGGCTGCGGCGGGACAGCAGCTTGAAAAAGAAATCAAGGCGCTTGATGTCTGAGCGCCGACCGCAGCATTATCAAGGTGATAAACTCTCCAACATCCCAAGCGCGTTTCCACAGGTCACAACCTTGGACACTGTCGACAAATCGCCGATCGCGCGCTCATGCACCTCGCGTGAAAACGCGGCACAGCCATCCGACAATACGATCGTGTGAATATCGCGGACATGCGCACTGCGCACAGTAGAGGCAACGCCGCCATTGGTGACAATGCCGCAGATAAACAACGTGTCGACGCCGGCCTTGCGGAGCACCCATTCAAGCCGCGTCTGGTAGAAAGCCGAGAAGGCGATCTTCGAGACCGAGAGATCCGCAGGCTGCAGCGTGTCGCAAAGCTGGTGACCCCAGGCGCCGGGCTGGAAGTCTCCCTTTTTGAGAAACGGCCGCAGTGTCTTGAGATGCGGCGAGATGAACGGTTCGCCCCCCTTGCCGGGCACCAGCGTAAACTGGGTCGAGACGATCCAGCCGCCGAGATCGCGTAACCGGTTCGCCAGCGGCAGAACCCGGTCGGGTAGGGCGGCAATGTCCTCGCTGGTCTGCCCGGCACGGCCATAGGCGCCGTCGGGATGCAAAAAATCGTTTTGCAGGTCGACAATGAGAAGACCCGTCCTCTTCGGATCGATTGCGGCCTCAGCCATTTATCTGCCCTCCGCACGCAAGATCAGGTTGCCGAAATCATCGACCTTTGCCGTCAGGCCCGGATCGACGAATATGGTCGTATCGGCCTGTTCAAGCAGTGCTGGGCCTTTGAGCACGGTCCCGCTTTCGAGTTCGAGGCGGTTATAGACCGGCGTCTGCCATCTTTGCCCCTCGGCGTAAACGGACCGGGTTTCGGTGCGGCAATCCGCTGCCGGTTTGCCGTCAGCCGGAGCAAACAGTGCCATGTCGAGGCCCGGGCGGCGGCCGATCACGGCAATGCGGTAGTTCATGACCCGCATGGGAATACCTTCGAGCAGCCGCCCATAGGCGTTTCTGTAGGCGTCCTCGAAGGCGGTTTTGATGGCAACTCGGTCAAGACCGTTTTCCTCGATCGCCAGCGGCACGGCGACCGTGTGCGTCTGGCCGAGATAGAGCATGTCCAGCTCGTAGACATGGTCGATACGTGAAAAGCTGATTTCTGCATCCTTGAGCACGGCCTCCATGGTCTCGGCGTCGCCGCGCATGCGGCTGCCGAGTTCGGTTGCATCGAGCTGATCGAGAAGCTGGTTGACGGTCTGTACCCGGTCGTGGCGCATATCGGCGACCACGCAACCGAGCGCCGAAGTGATCCCCGGAAAACGCGGAATGAGCGCCGAGCCGAGGCCGACTTCGCTGATCAGCGCACCGGCATGCAGCGCGCCTCCGCCGCCAAAAGGCATGGCGGCGAATTTGGCCGGATCATGGCCGCGCTCGATTGAAACCAGCCGTATGGCCCCGGCCATCTTCGCGTTGGCAAGGCGCAGGATCGCTTCAGCGGCATCCTCCGTCGAAAGCCCCAGCGTCTTGCCAACATGGGTATCGATGGCATTGATCGCGGCTTCTGTATCAAGACGGTCGAGCTTGCCGCCGATCGGCCTTGCCGCGTTGATACGGCCGAGCACCAGATTGGCATCCGTCACCGTCGGCTTCTGATTGCCGAGGCCATAGCAGGCGGGGCCGGGATCCGATCCCGCCGAATGCGGTCCGACCTGCAGCAGGCCGCTTTCATCGACCGACGCAATGGAGCCGCCGCCGGCACCGATCGTCGTGATTTCAATCATGGGCGTGCGCACCACCATGCCAAAATCGATAGACGTTTGCGCCGCGAGTGCCGCGTTGCCGTCCGCGACCAGAGAGACATCGAACGACGTTCCGCCCATGTCGCAGGTGATGATGTTGTCGAACCCGGCGGCATCCGCGATCTCGGTCGCGGCGATTACGCCGGCGGCGGGACCTGAAAGCGCCGTGCGAACGGGAAACCGCTTGGCTGTATCGACCGACATCACCCCGCCGTTCGACTGCACGATCAGGACATCGCCATCGAAGCCGCTTTCGGCAAGGCCGGTTTCAAGCCGGTCGAGATAAGAGGAAACAACCGGCTGCAAATAGGCATTGAGCGTCGCTGTCGAAAGCCGCTCGAACTCCCTGATTTCAGGCAGGATTTCGGTAGCAGCCGTGACGTAGGCATTGGGCCATACCGAACGCACCGCCTCCACCGCACGAACTTCGTTTTCGCCATTGGCGTAACCGTTGATGAAAAAAACACAGACGGATTCGCAACCGGCATCATTGAGCGCTCGTGCGCGTTGCCGCACGCCCTCAAGATCGACCGGCGCAAGCACCGTTCCGTCGGCCAGAACGCGTTCGTCCACTTCGACCCGGTCGGGTCGCCCCACCACCGGTGTGAAGGAACCTTTGAGCCCCCACGTCGTTGGCCGGTCGCGGCGGCGCATTTCCAGTACGTCGCGGAAGCCCTTGGTCGTGATGATGCCGGTGCGGGCTCCTTTGCGCTCAAGCAGCGCATTTGTGCCGACCGTGGTGCCATGCACCACCGTGGCGATGTCCGAGAAGTGCTCGACGCGAGACCCGATGCCTTCGACAAAGCCCTTGGACTGATCGCCTTTGGTCGAAGGAACTTTCGAGGTTGCAATCTGTCCGGCGGCTTCATCGAGTACAAAAACATCCGTGAATGTGCCGCCGACATCGACACCGATCACAAGTGCAGGCTTGTTCATTCGGCGGTCTCCGCCTTGCGCCGATGCTCCGTCCTGTCGACATCCACTTTCCCATCGGCACTTAGAACAACGCCATATTCGGCTTCCGCCGCGTCAGCGCTCACATAGCCCAGCCGGACATCTAGAGCGACGTTCTCGGGATCGCGCGTCATGGGGTCGCCATAGCCACCACCGCCGGGTGTTTCGAGCAGCAGCCTCTGATCGCGCGTGATCTTTATGCCGACCATTTTTGAGACCATGGGCGGAGAATGTGTGCCATCGGATTGTTCATAGGCAAAGCGGTTGGTGGCGGCCGGTTTGCCACCCACGACGCCGGGCGGCGGGTATTTTCCGCGCTCTCCGAACAGGAACACATCGGCCTGTTCCTCCAGAAGCGCGATTTCGTAGACGGCGCCGAGGCCGCCGCGTCGGGCACCGGGTCCTCCGGAATCGGTGCGCAGACCCCACTGCCTCAAGCGCACAGGGTAGGCGGCCTCCAATATTTCCAGCGGCGGAATAGTCGCAGTCGATATTGGCGCGTTGCCGTGATTGAGCCCGTCGCCTCCGCCATGGGCGCCATGGCCGCCGCCGAAGAAGGAAAACATCACCCAGCGCTGGCCGTTCCGGCGATGACCGGCCAGCGACAGCGCGTTGATTGTACCGTAGGCACAGGCCATCGCCTGTTCCGGTGCGATCTTCGCCACCGCCTGAAACACGATGTCGATCAGCCGCAAAATCGTTTCCGTGTAGCCGCCGACGGGTTTTGGCGCAGTGACGGACAGAAGCGAATTTTCATCAATGAGAAAATCGACCGGCTTCAGCACTCCGGCATTGGCCGGCACATCGCCGAATATGTGTTTGAGCGCAACGTAGCAGGCTGCAATCGTGGTCGAGCGGGAAATGTTGACAGGCCCTGCACAGGCCGGAGACGACCGTGAAAAATCCATGATCATCCCGTCGCCGTCGATGGTCAGGTCAAGCGCGATCTTGAGCGGCTCATCCTTGATCCCGTCATTGTCGAGAAAATCTTCCGCTGAAACGGTTCCTTGCGGCAACGCCCTGATCTGGGCCCGCATGAGCTCCGCAGCTCGGTCTTTCAGTTCGCAAAGGCAATCGGCAATGGTCGCATCGCCATATTCATCCAGCAGCGCCATCATCCGCCGTTCGCCCAGTTCCAAGGCGTTAATCTGACCGTTGAGATCGCCATAGAGCGATAACGGCAGGCGCGTGTTCGCTGAAAGAATGTCGACAATGTCGGTGCGGTAGACGCCCCGGTCATAGAGCTTCACCGGCGGGATCAGCATGCCTTCCTGGAAGCTCTCGGTCGCGGCCGGATTGTAATTGCCCGGCACATTGCCGCCAACATCGTGCCAGTGTCCGACGGAAGCCAGGAAACAGAAGACCCTGCCGTTCCTGAAGATCGGCTTGACCAGCCGGAAATCGGAAAGATGCGTTCCACCGTCATAGGGATCGTTGAAGATCCAGACATCGCCCTCGTTGATGCCGCCCCGGCGTGCGGCCTTTTCAATCACCGCCTTGACCGCGAACGCCATGACCCCGACGAAGATGGGCAAGCCGGATTTGCCCTGCACCAGCGTGTCTCCGGTTTCTGCGTCGTAGATGCCATGGGAGGCGTCATGGGCTTCTGCGATTATCGGGTTGAAGGCCGAACGAAACAGCGTCGCGTCCATCTCGTCGGCGATCTGTTCGAGCCGGCCCTTGAGAATAGCCAGTGTGATTGCATCAATGGCCATCAGCCGGATTCTCCTTCGTAGCGAAGGCCGTCCGCAAGCATGGCCTGCGTTCCGATCAAGTCGTTGAGCCCGGCAAAATCCAGCATTCGATCGCGGAATGCAGCATTGGAACCGTTGGTCATTAGGTTGCCATAGTAATCAAGAGCCGAGGCAGCAAGCGCGCGCACGATGCCGCCCGGAAAAATCACCAGGCTGATTCCGATGTTTTCCAATTCCTTAGCATCGGCCGCGGGTGTCTTGCCGCCTTCGACCATGTTTGCCATCAACGGGACCCGCTTGCCAAATCGTGAGACAATTCGCGAAAAGTCGTCGATGGAGCGTGGCGCCTCGACGAACAGCAGGTCAGCTCCTGCCTCGACGTAGCGCTCCGCACGATCGAGCGCCGCTTCAAGTCCTTCGACGGCAATTGCGTCGGTACGCGCGACGATCAGCGTTTCTTCGTTGTGACGGGAATCGCAGGCGGCCTTTATTTTGCCGGCCATTTCCTGCACGGAAATCAGCGTTTTGCCATCGAGATGCCCGCATCTCTTCGGCAAGGTCTGATCTTCGATCTGCAGTGCGTTTGCACCCATTCTCTCGAATACACGCACCGTCCGCTGCACATTGAGCGCATTGCCGAAACCATTATCGGCATCGACGATCATCGGCGCGGCAACCCTGTCGCGCACCAGCGCAATTGTCTCAGCCACCTCGCTCATCGAAACCAGCCCCATATCGGGCCGCCCGAAGCGTGTATAGGCGATCGCCGCGCCGGAAAGGTAAACCGCCTCTGCGCCAGCCTGCTCGGCCAGAAGTGCGGTCAGAGCGTCATAGGCGCCTGGTGCAACGAGAATGTCACTAGCGGCCAGTCTTTGTGAAAGCGTCATCGCACGTTTTCCCCTGCAAAGCGCTTTTTCAGGTGCGGTATTAGCCCTCCATCGGCGAGCAATACCTTCAGATTGTCAGGCAGCGGGTCAAGGGCGACGGTATCGCCCGAAATTGTCAGGATCAGCGTGGCGGCTTCCAAATCCAGTGTAACGTAGGCGCCGTCCGTCAGGGCGGAAATATCGGGGCAAACCAGCACCGGCAGGCCCAAATTTATGGCATTGCGATAGAAGATCCCGGCAAACGATTGTGCGACGACGGCCGCAACGCCCAGATGCTTCAACGCTTCAGCCGCCTGCTCGCGGGACGAGCCGACGCCGAAATTCCGGCCCGCCACCACAACGTCACCGGTCCGCACATCTGTCGGAAAATCCGCCCGGACTCCCTCAAGGCAATGGGCGGCGAGCATGTCGATACCGCCGCGCATGTACTTGCCGGGTGCCATCTGGTCGGTGTCGATATTGTCGCCGAGGAGGAAGATGCGCCCGCTCATGCCGCGCCGCCTCCAACAGCCAGAAACGCACGCGGATCAATGATCTTGCCGGCGATGGCAGAGGCTGCGACCGTATAAGGCGAGGCGAGCCAAACATAGGATGAGGCTGCGCCCATTCTGCCCTTGAAATTGCGTGCCGTTGACGAGATGCAGGTGACATTTTCGCCCAGCCTGTGCGTGCCGTATCCGGCGCAGATACCGCAGGCATTGGGCAGGATTTTTGCACCGGCCGTCTCGAAAACTGCCATGATGCCGTCCTGTTCGGCGCGTTGCTGATCGCGCCTGGAAGCAGGAGCCACCAACAATTCAACGCCGGAGCCGACCGACTGTCCCTGCAGTATTGCCGCGGCATTTTTGAGATCTTCATATTTCGCGCCAGTGCAGGCGCCGATATAGGCCACGTCGATCGGCGTCGCGCCCACCTCGCTCACCGCCGCCGCATTGGCGGGAGAGTGAGGTGCGGCCGCCTGCGGTTCGAGCGACGCCGCGTCCATTGTGTGGTGCGCCATCAGCGGCGCTCCGGTGTCTGTCTTGAGCCAATTCCAGTCACCGGCATCGCCGCCGCTTCTGGCGATATAGGCGGCCGTCACAGCATCCGGCGCGATAAGACCGGCCTGTCCGCCCAGTTCTGCTGCCATGTTGGAAAGGGTCATCCGCTCCTGCATGGAAAGCCCGGACACTGCTTCGCCGGTATATTCGATGGCCTGGTAGCCGCCACCGTCCATCCCGATCCTGCCGCAGGTCGCCAGCATCATGTCCTTTGCGGTGACGCCCTCCGTCAACCGGCCGTGCCAATCGACAAACAGCGTTTCCGGCACTTTCAGCCAGATTTCGCCGGTTGCCAGAACGCCGGCCATTTCGGTTGCACCGATGCCGAACATATAGGTACCGAAAGCCCCTCCGGTGGTGGAGTGGCTGTCTCCGCCGACCACCAGCATACCGGGCTTCAGGTGTCCCCGCTCCGGCAAAACGACATGGCATATGCCCTGGCCGTCATGAAAGGCCACTTCGTATTTGTCGGCCCAGTCGCGCGTCATTGCCAGAATGCGCGCGCCTTCGTCCGTATCGCCCGGCACGAAATGATCGGAGATCAACACCACCTTGCTGGCATCGAACAGGCCGACGCCCAGTTCCCGAAGGATCGGCTCCACCCGGCGCGGCCCACCGCTGTCGTGGATCATTGCAAGGTCCACTTTGACGGTCGCAATCTCGCCTGGCGTAACATGGTCCAGACCGGCGGCGCGCGCGATGATCTTTTGGGCAAGCGTTGTTTTCATTGCGTATTCGTTCAGTCCCGCATCTCAATCGACCGACGGCTCGGTCGCTGTGCTGGTTTCCGTGGTCGTCCAATGTGCATCGCCTTCACCGTTGATCCGGCGCATCGACATTTCGAAGCGATACAGATCGGGCCGGTAGAGCACCCTGATATATTCAACCGGCCGGTCTTTCGCATCGCGAACGATACGGCGCACCTCGATAAGCGGTGCGCCGGGCGGGCAGGCCAGCGCGTCTGCAACGGCTGCATCCGCGATGGTTGCCGAGATCGACTGGCGCGCCGAAGCAACTTCAACGCCGGCCCTTTCGAGCAACTGCAGCATCGGCGCTCTGTTGAGCTGGTCGCGTTCGAAAGAGCGGCCAATCTGCGCCGGTAAATAGGTAACCAGAAAAGACATGGGCTGGCCTTCAAGACGACGGACGCGGACCGCACGCTGCACATCGGACGCAACGGCAATTTCGAGTGCAGCCGCAACGTCTTCGGCAGCTTTGGTATAGCCAAACTCGAGCACTTCCGCCTCGGTGGATTGGCTCATAAACGCAATGTTTTCAAGCCATCCCTCGATTGAGGATGTGACGGCCGGAACGGCCGGACGCTGGATGACACGCGTTCCGCGTCCGCGCTCGCGGATGACAAGGCCTGCATCGGCCAGGTCATTGAGTGCGTGTTTTGCAGTGATGCGCGAGACGCCGAACTCCTCTGACAGGTCCTGCTCGCCGGGCACACGGTCCCCGGCCTGCAATTCACCGGAATAAATTTTGTTGCGGATAATGAGGAAAATCTGGTGATACAGCGGCACAGGCGCGGAGGTGTTCAGGCGCTTGACGCCGGCTTCGTCCGCACCGTCTCTGTCCTTGACAGCTGCTGTCGTATGCCGCGCCACTGCATGGTCTCCAAATCAATAGTTAAATGATATGTTCATATACCATTAAGTCAATAGGCCGACGGCTGGGTGGCGATCAAGGCGCAAGTTAATTGGTTTGTTCCTTTTTATCGAAAGTGGCGCTTTTCAAATGACAGTTCTGCCATAAAACGGCAGCATCGCGGTTTCTCGAAAGGACCGGAAGCCTGTAGTCGAGACCGATTATCAACAAGCAAAACAACGCCTTCGCCGGGAAAAAGCACCACGATCATGACGATCCTGTTCAATGACATGACCGGCCACTTTATCGATGGCGACTGGGTCCGGCCGGGTTCCCATCGAAAGCTGGAACTGCTCAATCCGGCGACCGAGGAACCGCGCTGCACAGTGCCCATTGCGTCGCCGGAGCATGTCGCTGCCGCTGTTCAGGCGGCGCGGCGGGCCTTCGACAATGGTTGGGACGCAAGCGGTCTTGCAGAGCGACTGACGATATTGGAGCGCTTGATTGCCGGGATTGAAGAACGGCATGAAGACTTTGCGCATTCCATATCCTTTGAAATCGGAGCGCCGATCGATTTTGCCCGCAGATATCAGGTCACGGCGGCACTCGACCATTTGCGATCAACGCTTGCTGCGGCAAAGGCCGCGCCGTTTGACAGCGTGGTTGCCGCCGACCGCCCGGACCACCGCGTCCGCTACGAGGCTGCCGGGGTCGCGGCTTTGATCACCCCATGGAACTGGCCGCTCAATCAGGTTGCATTGAAAGTCGGGGCAGCGCTCGCCGCAGGCTGCACGATGGTGCTCAAGCCTTCGGAACTCACGCCGAGCACGAACTTTCTGCTTGCCCAGTGCCTGGCAGACACCGGTGCGCCGGATGGGGTTTTCAACATGCTGGTTGGCGACGGTGAGACCGGCGCCGCAGTTGCGCGCGATCCCGCCGTCGACATCGTCTCTTTTACCGGATCAACGAGGGCAGGGCGGTCCGTTGCAGCCGCTGCGG
>JBCCOK010000025.1:0-70034 GCA_039025395.1 Pseudomonadota bacterium | reverse complement strand
GTAAACCGACTATTTTCCGGATAAGCAAACGGGAAAATATTCCCGCAAACCCTTACTCGGAAGACCAACACAATGAAGAAAATCACAAAATTGACCATTGCGGCAGCCGCTATCGTCGCCACTGTTATGATTCCCGCCAGCGGCGCTTTTGCGAAAAGCAACACTGTAATTGACAGCGCACGCTCTTACTCTCTGTCAAGCAGTCCCTACCACTACAAGAAGGGGCCGAAAGCCTATCATCCACGCGGCTATCGCCCGCATAAGCCGCCGGTGATCGTCAACAAGCGAAAGAACAACGGTGCCGCGCTCGGCATCCTTGGCTTTGCCGCAGGCGCACTTGTCGGCAGCGCGATCGCCAACAATTCATAACGATCTGTGCGCCGTTCGAAGGGGCACCCGTGATTAAACGCGGGCGCCCTTTGTGTTTTGCGGTGCAACTGAAACCGTTCAGCTTGCGTTCAGACTGCGGAATCTAGTCTTCGCGGCGTTTGGGAAAGCGTCCCGAATGTCAATTACCGAGAGGATGAAATCCGATGGCAAGTCCAATCAAGGCCCTTATCGCAGCGATCGCAACGATTGCCGTGACAGCCGCTACAGTCGTGCCGCTCTCCCAAGCCTATGCCCACGATCGCGGTTTCCGGCACCATCACGCCAAAAAATGGGACGGGCCGAAACGGAAATATTATAGGCACAAGCGTTATCGCGGACCCGTCGTTGTTGAACGGTACAACAATGATGATGCGCTTCTGCTGGGTGTCCTCGGGCTGGCGGCGGGAGCGCTGATAACAGGCGCACTCCTGAGCAATCCGCCTCCATACGATCCTGGTCCCCAGCCTGGATATACGCCGCCGGCCCGGGACTACTATCCGCCTGCGCCCGCCGCAAACGTTGCGCAGGGCTCGATTGAGCCATGGACCGACGAGTGGTTCCGCTATTGTGCGCAAAGATACCGCTCTTTCGATGCGGCAACGGGCACGTTTCGCGGCTACGATGGATACGACCATTTCTGCGTTGCGCGGTAGCGCTAGAGCGAGATGGAGGCGGCTTGACCTGGTTCAGCCGCCTATGCCGGTAAGAAAAGGGTTGGTACGGCGTTCCTCGCCGATGCGTCCGCCCGGCCCATGGCCGCAAATGAAACCGACATCGTCGCCAAGCGGCAGGACCTTGTCTCTTATCGAGTCAAGCAACTGCTGGTGATTTCCACCCGGCAGGTCGGTTCTGCCGATCGAACCGCGAAACAGCACGTCGCCGAGATGGGCGAATTGCGCCGGGCGGTTAAAGAATATCACGTGACCGGGCGCATGGCCTGGGCAGTGATAGACCGTAAAGCTGTGCTCGGCGAAAGAGACCGTATCGCCATCTTCAAGCCACCGGTCGGGTGAGACATTCCGCACCTCGCCATCGACCCCAAACATGCGAGCCTGGTCTTCAAGCCCCTGCAACAGACCGAGGTCATCGCGATGCGGACCGATAATGTCGACTCCGAGCGCGTCCTTCAGGTCCATCGCGCCGCCCGCATGGTCGATATGACCATGCGTGAGCCAGATGGATTGGACATCGATGTCGTTTTTCTCGAGCACCTCGCGGATCGCGTCAATATCGCCGCCCGGATCCACCACGACACCTTGCTTGTTCTCGTCATCGAAAAGAATGGTGCAGTTCTGCTGGAACGGCGTAACCGGAACGATGCCGGCCTTGATCTGGCCCATGTTCTTGTCCGTATATGTCGATTTTCGTCGCGTCAGACTGCCATGCGGCGGCGGGTATTGGCAAAATAAAACGGTGCGGCAACGCTCGCCGCACGCATCTTCAGAACATGATCAGACGGCTATTCCGCTGCCTGCCTGATCGGCTGAACGGCTTGGGTATAGTCGTTGATAAGATTTTTTGTGATCTCGCCGACGCTGAACCGGTAGGGACCAACTTCCGACACCGGTGTGACTTCAGCAGCGGTTCCGGTCAGGAAGCACTCTTCGAAATCTTCCATTTCTTCCGGCATAATTGCCCTCTCGACGACCTCGTAACCGCGCGTCTTGGCAAGATCGATCACCGTTTTTCGGGTAATACCATCGAGGAAGCAGTCAGGTGTCGGCGTATGGATAACCCCATCCCTGACAAAGAACACGTTGGCTCCTGTCGCCTCCGCAACTTGGCCGCGCCAGTCGAGCATCATGGCATCAGCGTAGCCCTTCGCTTCGGCTTCATGCTTGGAAAGTGTGCAAATCATGTACAGTCCAGCGGCCTTTGACTCACTCGGAATCGTTGCCGGATCGGGGCGGCGGTACTTTGCCATATCGAGGCGGATGCCCTTAAGCCGCTCCTCCGGTTTGAAATAGGAAGGCCACTGCCAGATCGCGATCGCCACATTGATGCGCGTCTGCTGGGCCGACACACCCATCATTTCGCTGCCCCGCCAGGCAACTGGCCGAACATAGGCATCCTCGAAGCCCTGGCGTTTCAACAGTTCAATGCAGGCTTCATCGATCTCTTCGACGGTGTAGGGAATTTCAAATCCAAGCAGCCGTGCCGAGTTGTGCAGTCGTTCGGTGTGTTCGCGCAGCTTGAAAATCACGCCGCCATAGGCTCTTTCGCCCTCGAACACCGTGCTGCCATAGTGCAGGCCGTGCGACAACACGTGCAGCTGGGCGTCCTGCCACGGAACGAACTCACCATTGTACCAGATCTGGCCCTCAAGCTGATCGAAAGGGACCGATGCCATTGCATTACCTCCAGCGCACCAGCGCAAGTCTTTGTGCCAGCGCAAGTCTTTGTGTATGTGCGTCGGATATCAAACGAGCCCGCCTAAACAGCGATTTGGCCATCGGATTGCAGTCGTCCGTGAAAACGCCAGTTCCAAGTCTAATTGGGGGCTTTACATCCTTGACGTTCCCGAAGGCTATCAATAGCATCAAATTATGTCAACATGGCTGACATAATTGAAAGGAAGCGCCGCCATGCCGTCCTTGCGGGCAAGAAAAATACCCGACGCCGATACGATCACCGGACCAATGTCAGAAAACGATGGCATCGATTTCGCGATCATCGAGATGCTGTATTTTGCCTATCGCGATTTTACCTCGGATCCCGATGCGATCCTTGAAAAATCCGGTTTCGGGCGCGCGCATCACCGCGTCGTCCATTTCGTCAACAGACAGCCGGGAATGACGGTCGCCGACCTCCTCGATACATTGAAAATAACCAAGCAGAGCCTTGCCCGCGTTCTCAAGCAACTGGTTGACTATGGATTTATCCATCAGGTCGAGGGACCGAACGATCGACGCCAGCGGCGCCTGTATCCAACCCGCAAAGGCCGCGAACTGGCGCTTGAATTGGCCCGGCCACAGTCTCGCCGCATAGCCAGAGCACTAAAGGACATCGATCAGGACGGTCAGGACGCGGTAAAACAGTTCCTGCGCGCAATGGTCGGTCGCACGTAAAACGGCGACGGCATAAAGGGAGCGGCAATCAATTGGAAGCTCTTTCCGACAATGCGGCACATCTGCTCGTCGTCGACGACGACACCCGTATCCGCGACCTTTTGCACCGCTATCTGAGCGAGCAGGGTTTCCGCGTGACAATCGCCTCCGATGCGGCCGAGGCAAGGCGCAAGCTTGAAGGCCTGGAATTCGATCTGCTGGTTGTCGACGTCATGATGCCAGGAGAAACCGGCGTTGCTCTCACCAAGGACCTGCGCGAAGTGCGCGACGTACCGATCCTTATGCTGACCGCCCTCGCGGAAGTAAACAACCGACTGGAGGGGCTTGAAGCCGGCGCCGACGACTACCTCTCTAAACCTTTCGATCCGCGCGAACTGGTGTTGCGCATCAACAATATCCTCAAACGCGGCGGACCGCCCGAGATCCCGCAAATCGAACAGATCGTGTTTGGACCCTACACCTTCGGCCTCGCGCGCAGGGAGCTCAAACGAGGTCCGGAAGTGGTTCGCCTGACGGATCGCGAGCAGGAAATCATGGTTCAGTTCGCGCAGCGCCCCGGCGAGACCATTCCGCGTCACGAACTGGTTGGCGAAGACATTGATATTGGCGAGCGTACAATTGACGTGCAGATCAACCGTCTTCGCCGCAAGATCGAGGAAGACCCGGCCAACCCCATGTGGCTTCAGACCGTACGCGGTATCGGCTACAGGCTGAGTGTCGAATAGACTGCCTGTCCCCGCCTTGAAAGGCGCATTAATCCACGATAACCGGCACTTTGAATAAAATCTTCGCTCGCAAATGCAAGGCGCGCGGCGGCTTGGCAGCCGCTCGGCATGTGCCGGCGTTCAAGCCGGGTCAGGCGCAGGTGCTCACGAATTGTATCGAATCTCGAAATCTCTGTTATAAGGTAGTCGCGCTGTGCGGCCCATTCGATACAGGATTGATCCGCGCGCAAACGGAATCGGCCAATGACGACGATCGACTCGATTAGACGCGATTACGAACGCTACCCGACAACGGGCTATCGCCGCTTCACCAGTTGGCTGATGCGGCGCATCCCTACCGGTCTTTACGGGCGAACGCTCCTGATCATCATCGTGCCGATGGTCATCCTGCAGTCGGTGATCGCTTTCGTGTTCATGGAGCGGCACTGGCAGACCGTCACACAGCGGCTTTCGACGGCCGTGACCCGTGACATTGCCGCCATAATCGACGTCATCGACACCTATCCGCAGGACGCGGGTTATGAGGAGATTATCCGATTGTCGCGCGACAGGCTGGCGCTCAACATTGCCATCGAGCCTGAGGGCGCGCTGCCGCCACCGCGGACCAAGCCGTTTTTCTCCATCCTGGACTCTATTCTCAGCGAAGAGATCACGCGGCAGATCCGAAGGCCCTTCTGGATCGATACGATCGGCAATTCGGACCTGGTTGAAATCCGTATCCAGCTTGATGACAAGGTGTTGCGCGTTTTTGCCCGGCGGAGCCAGGCCTATGCGTCCAACACGCATATCTTCCTGCTGTGGATGGTCGGCACATCGCTGGTGCTCCTCATTATCGCGATCCTGTTCCTGCGTGGTCAGATCCGGCCAATACTCAGCCTCGCCGACGCGGCGGAAAGCTTCGGCAAAGGCCAACGGATGCCGGAGGAGTTCAAACCGCGCGGCGCCGATGAAATTCGCCGGGCCGGGCTTGCCTTTATCCAGATGCGCGAGCGCATCGAAAAACAGATCGAACAGCGGACCGCCATGCTCACGGGCGTCAGCCATGATCTGCGCACCATCCTGACCCGGTTCCGCCTGCAGCTTGCGCTGGTCGGCAACCACGATGAGACGGCAACCCTCAACGCCGATATTGAGGACATGCAGTCGATGCTGGAAGGCTATCTGTCCTTCGCGCGCGGCGAAGCACAGGAGGATGTCGGCGAACTCAACCTGCAGGCCCTGTTCGCAAAACTGGAAGAACACGCAGCGCTGCATGACCGCAACCTGATCTGTTCGCTGGATGGGCCGCCTCTTGTCAAAGTCAGGCCGAACGCCTTTTCCCGGCTGGTCATGAACCTGACCACCAATGCCTGCCGCCACGCGCACAACATCAGGCTTCAGGCCTCGGTTCGCACTGGCTGGCTGACCATCGTGATCGACGACGACGGGCCCGGCATTCCGCCGAACATGCGCGAGGAGGTCTTCAAGCCTTTCTTCCGGCTTGACGAGGCACGCAATCAGGACGAAGGCGGCACCGGTCTCGGACTGGCCATTGCCCGCGACATTGCCCGCAGCCATGGCGGCGATATTACCCTTTCCGACAGCCCTATGGGCGGCCTCAAGGCAACCATCACCGTCCCGGCCTGATCTTCCAGGTTTCACAGTGACTGGAGCTGCCTGAAGACCAGATTCCCTAAGTGTAAGCGCTATTCAGGCCAAAGCGCGGTCTCAGGGTGAAACTGCGACCAGGCAAACCAGAAGGCCTGGTGGCTGCCGAGATCGGACCCGTCCTGATCGACTGCGCGAATACCGCCCGCATCAAGCTCGAGACGGACGTTTTCAAAGGCGATCTCTTCACCATTCTGTAGTGCGACAAAGGCCTTGCTGCGCTGAAACGCCACCGGTTTGCCCGAGGCGGTTACCGCGCCGATAATATCCTCATGAACCGGCAGCCTCGGATCGACATCGCCGACCGGGAAAATCGGGCCGTTCGCGTCCCTCGTGTTCCGAAAATCGGGATCGCGGCCAAGCGCATACCGCTCTTTCAACACCGTTGTTTCGGGGTGGTCTCTTTTCCACCGTCCCCAATCGGTTGTCACCACGGTCGCCTGTTCGAGCTGCAAATCCTTTTCTGCGAGCGGCCCGGTGACGGCGCGGCCGAGAAACGTGTCGAATACCGAGTAGGTGTTCAAATCATACATCACCTTGTTGGACCGGATGAGCAGACCGGATGTGCGCAGGATCGGCCGTTCGATCCCCTCCGGCAGCCGGTCGGTGAAATAGGCCTGCGCCGCACCGCACAAGGTGCAATAGGGAATTCCCAGATCACGTCCGCCAAGCGTGTCGTTGACCATCTCGCGGACTTCCATGATCTGCCGCGGATAGGCGCGGGACTCGCCGTTTATCGTAATCCCGAAGACGACATCGTCATCATCGAGCCAGTCTGCCTCGTCGGCGCTGATGACTTCCGGATTGTCCGCAGCCGGAATGCAATTGCAGACGTCATCGGTCCGGTCGTGCGCCCGGTTGTCGATCAGCACGCCGCCCCAGGACACCAGCCGCCAATCGATATCGCCTTCGACGAAAATCCGGTCCCAGCCGGGAATGATGCTGGTGAAGATCGACCGTTTGACATCCAGATAGCCCGGCGGCGCCGGTATGTCCCAGGCGATGAGATGGTCAGTCACGCCACCCCAGGCATTTCGTGCCGACAGGTCCCTGCCCAAAAGTTCGGACGCGGCATTGGCCAGGATCGCGTTCAATTGCGGCGACGATGCAAAGCGCAGCAGATCGCTGATGATCCAGCCGAGCCGAGGGTCTTTCGAAGCGGCGATCGCATTCAAAGCTTCCGTTTGCGCGCTGCCCCAGGACGATTGCGCGATGCTGTCAACAAAGGCCACCTGAACCGCAGACTGCAGTTCCTCGGAAAGCGGACCTTGCGGAACTGATGGCCGTTCACCGAATGCCTCGATGACATAGTCGGGCAGCGGAGCGTTATCCTGCGCCTGCACGCTCCATGATCCGAATAGACAAAGAACAGCGACCACACATGCGGACGCGATAAGGCGGGAATGAGAGCCGATTGCCAATGTCATACGAAAAGCCTTTCGCGTATCAGTTCAAGGATCAAATGGCTGGCGCGGCGATGCCCCGGCCCGTTAATTTCGCTGCGTGCAGTGCTGCCATGCCAAAATGCGGGCGACCAACCACGCGCCGCCACCTTACGGCCCCAGGCTGATCGGTCGCCAATCAAAAGCGGATCAATGTCCCGTGAGAGGCCTGCGAGGGCGGAGTCCCGATGGAAGCGCAATGATCAGGGCGAAGTGATTTGGTTATATCGCTGGCATCGGCTATCCGGGTATCATGCGCTTGTCTTTCTTGATCGCCGTCATCGTCCTGACAGCCTTACCCGCTGCTGCCGATGACCGCGCCGTATTTTACGGCACATGGGGCACTCCCGGCCAATGTGCGCGGACGTCGATTATGGAGGGCGGGACCGTCATGGCGGAACCGTTCATGATCAATTCGGGCTGGTTGCGTCACGGCCAGATCTGGTGCCGCCTGGACTGGGGTCCCTTGGAGACGCGCGAGAACGACGTCGTGACGGGCGCGCAGGCCCTGTGTGGCGAGGATGCGGTCCGCAGCTATCTCCTCGGCTTGACCCTGTCCGACGAGAATCTGACCCTGCGCTGGGATTTCACGCTGACAAACGGCCCGCTCAAACGCTGCCCCGGTCAATGAGGCCATCGTATTCGCAAGGCGGCCTCACGGCACCAGGATGAGCTTTCCGTGCGCGCCCGGCTCCATCACCGCGACATGTGCGCCTGCTGCATCCGCTAGTGGCATTGTCTTGCCGACGACGGGTTTCAGCGAGCCATCGGCCACGCCCGACAGAATGTCCGCCATGATCGGTTTCATCTTGTCCGCCGTCGCGTTCCACAGCGCGATACCCTTGATATCAAGCTCTTTCATCATCGCAACACGCGGATTGATGGTGATCTCGCCCCGGCATCCGATGATGACGACGCGCCCATACTTCGCCAGCCGCTCCAGATCGTTTTCGAGATTCACATCGGCGAGCATCTCAAGGATCAGATGCGGCCCCTGGCCGCCGGTAAAGGCGGTTACCTGGTCCAAATACCCGTCCCTGGTATGATCGACCGCAAGATCGGCGCCTTCGCTGCGGATAAGCTCAAGACCCTTTTCGGTTCCGCCACTGCCGATGACGGTCAATCCTGCGCGCTTGGCCAGCTGGATGGCTGACGTGCCGACCGATCCACTGGCGCCGTGAATGAAGACGGTTTCGCCGCCTTTCGCGCCGCCCCGCTCAAAAAGCGCCCAGTGGGCAGTGGGATAGGACACACCGAAGGCTGCGGCTTGCGCAAAATCGACCTGATCTGGAAGCTTCATGACCTGCGTGACGCTGCGCTTGATCTTTTCCGCATAACAGCCGGTGAGATCGAAGGTCAGCGCCGTTCCGGTAAACACAGCATCACCGACCGCAAATTCACTGACATCGGGGCCGACGGCGGAGACGATGCCTGCCGCATCGCCGCCGGGTATGTAGGGCAGATCGGGCACGATCGCATAGGTGCCGTTGCGCATATAAGTGTCTGCCGGGTTCACGCCGGAGGCGCGCATATCGAAGACGATTTCGCCGGGCCCGGGCGTCGGGTCGTCGGTTTTGTCCAGTTGCAACACGTTGGGTCCGCCGAATTCATGCGCTCTGATTGCTCTCACGTCTTTGCCCTCAAATCTCTTCAGAAATGCTCATCCGCATTTGTCGTGTAAATCCGGGGCGGACTATAGGCGTCCGTGCGCCCGCAGTCGATACGCCCTGCATATCTGGCCATTGAAAGGCACAAAACGGAAATTTATTTGCCGGCGAATTATTGGATTGCCGGGTCAAACCCGGAGGAAAAGCCCCGCTAAAACAAGCGCCCGCCATCAGGCACTTTCTTGTCAATTGCTGCGAGCACAACCGCGCCGTCTTCGTCCGGAAAGCCGAGCACCAGAACTTCCGACATGACAGGACCGATCTGCCTAGGTGGAAAATTGACCACTGCCATTACCTGTTTGCCGACTAAATCTTCAGGTTGATAGTGCTTTGTGATCTGAGCAGACGACTTGCGCACGCCAATATCCGGGCCAAAGTCCACTTTGAGCTTGTAAGCCGGCTTTCGGGCCTCGGGAAAAACCTCCGCCTCGACAATTGTGCCAGCGCGGATATCGACCTTTTCGAAATCCTGCCATGTGATCTGATCGCTCATCCGTGCTCCGCAAG
This sequence comes from Pseudomonadota bacterium, assembly GCA_039025395.1. Taxonomy (GTDB): domain Bacteria; phylum Pseudomonadota; class Alphaproteobacteria; order Rhizobiales; family Rhizobiaceae; genus Hoeflea_A. Next base: position 60,609 of record JBCCOK010000025.1, on the reverse strand, counting down.
TTCGTGGGCCCGGCGTTTTGCCGCGGCAATGGCCTCTTCGAAGATGGCTTTCAACCCGTTGTCACGCATCATCACATCGAGTGCCGCGGCCGTTGTTCCGCCTGGCGATGTCACGTTTTTCCTCAAGATTGCCGCATCCTCCTCAGACCGATGCATCAGTTCTCCCGCCCCCGCAACGGTCGCGCGCGCGAGGCGCATCGCAAGGTCGGCATCGAGCCCGGCCTTTCGCCCCGCTTCCGCCATACATTCCGTCACGTAAAACACGTAGGCCGGACCGCTGCCGGACAATGCGGTGACGGCATCAATCTCATCCTCCGTATCGACCCATTCGACCGGACCGCAGACCGAAAGAAGCCGCTGCGCAAGCGTGTGCTGCACCTCGCTCACCTTCCCATTGGTGAGCGCTGCCGTAATTCCGCGCCCGATCATGGCAGGCGTATTCGGCATTGCCCGCACCATGGGCGCGGCGCCCAAGTGCCTGCTCAAAGTGGCGAGCGGTGTGCCTGCTGCAACGGAGATGCAAAGCGTGTGTGGACCGATAAGCGGCTTCAGCGTCGGCAAAACAGCGCCCATCATTTGCGGTTTGAGGGCGATGCAAAGTGCGGACGCCTGCATGTTGGCAGGCGCCGCAGGATGATGGGCAACACCCTTTTCAGCGATGAGGTTTTGAATTGCCGGCGAAGGAGAAGGGTCGATCGTCTCGACACCGGCGGCATCGATGCCCGATGCCAACCAGCCGCGCAGCAGTGCCCCGCCCATATTGCCGGCGCCGACCAGCACGATGGGATCGGACGTCATCTCAGACCTCCCTGGTTTCGTCAGGCTTCCCCGACGGTTTCAAACAGGACCGTGTCTGTCGCGCTCTTGGCATCCATATCCGACCAGATCACAAACTGGAAGGCCTGGAAATAAAGCTCGCAGGTCTCAAGCGCACTGGATAGCAAAACCTCGACCTGCTGGTTCGTCGGCTCGGCGCCGCCGGCCAGCAAAAGCGACTGACGGAATATCACCACATCTTCCTGCTGCCAGAAGTCAAAATGGCCCATCAGGATTTGGCCGTTGAGCAGGTAGAGAAGTTTGACCACCTCGCTGACACGGTTATCCGGAACCTTTATATCAAATGCGCAGGCAAGATGGAGGGCCTCGAAATCCTCCATCCATGAAAATGACACATGGTAACTCGACCAGCGCCCCTGCACCGTCATGGCGATTTCGTCCTCGCCCGACCGCTCGAACGACCAGTCATTGTTCGCCGCCACGAACTCGATCATATCCACCGGATTGAGTTCGCGCTCATATTGAATCTCTGTAAGGCTCATGCCGCACCTTCTTCACAAGAATCTTAGAATTAGCTGGCGCGACCCCTCGCAGCCGCCCCCGCTCGCCTGAACTCCTATGCCACTCAACTGATACCGCTAACCAAAGCAGAACCGCACTGACGCGTTTGTACAGGCGGTAATTAGCCTGCTTCGAATCATCTCGCAATTTCAGTGTATAGCGGCGGAATCGGCGCGCCACCATTAATTTTGGCTTGGCCGGAATCGGATGTGGAAATAAACTGAATCAAATCCTTAGGCCGACGGGTTAACCGATTCTTCCGTAACAGGATTCGTCCGTCGGCCTTAACAAACGATTAACCGGAAAAATTCAGGTCGACTTGCCCGTACCGCTGCTCTTTCGGCGTGTGGTTTTGGGCTTTCCCGCACTTTCAAGTGCGGCAATTCTCTTTTCAAGTGCATCAAGCTTGCCGGTGAGAGCGTCATTTTCGTCGCGCGCCTTTACGGCCATTTCGCGCACAGCCTCGAATTCCTCCCGCTTCACCACGTCCATGGAGTTCAGAACCCGCTCCGCCTGGGCCCGCAGAGCCGTTTCCACCTCTTCGCGCACACCCTGCGCCGCGCCAGCGGCATCGGTCATTAGCCGGGCAAAATCATCCATGATTCGGTTGGGACCTGTCGTCATTGTCTTTGCCTCACCTTTTTATGGGCCTCACTGTTGCATAGGCCTCAACTGCATAGGCCTCAACGCTGCATGAGCATTGCGTCGCCCAATTTGCAAGCGCCGTCATGTCCCGGCGGCCCAGTGCCTCCGTCGCATGCCGTTGCGCTGCATAATCAGTTAGGCGCTGGCAGCAGCAGTTGCAACCCTTGACCCGGCGTGCCGCCACCTGCATGTTCCGCCTACCATACGCTCCAAGACATGGCGGATTCTCATGCATCCTGCGCAAGCGGCTATGCCCTTTCCCAATATCGATCCGGTCCTGTTTTCAGTCGGTCCTCTCGCGGTGCACTGGTACGGGCTTGCCTATGTTGCGGGAATACTCATCGGCTGGAGATATGCCCGTGCGGTCGTCGCTAGGGACCAGCTTTGGCACAACGGCAGGTCGGCCATGAAGGTCAACGATATCGATGACTTTCTTTTGTGGGCAGCGGTCGGGATCGTGCTGGGGGGGCGGCTCGGATACATCCTGTTTTACGATTTCGCGCAATTTGCCGACAATCCGCTGCGCATCCTGCAGATCTGGAAAGGCGGCATGTCATTTCATGGCGGATTGGTGGGAACGATACTCGCGATGATCCTGTTTGCGAGAAGTCGTGGCTTTTCAGCATTCAGCCTGTTCGATGTTGTCGCCGCATCAGCGCCCGTCGGCCTGTTCCTTGGCAGGCTGGCGAATTTCATCAATTCCGAACTCTGGGGCAGAGTGAGTGATGTCCCCTGGGCGGTCGTATTTCCGACCGGCGGACCTGAACCGAGACACCCCAGCCAACTCTATGAGGCAATTCTCGAAGGCCCGGTTCTCTTTCTCTTCCTCTTTGTCCTCATATTCCGTTTTCACCGGCTCTCACGCCCGTCTTACGTAGGTGGTGCTTTTCTCGCCGGCTACGCTGCAAGCCGCATCCTTGTCGAGTTCTTTCGCGAACCGGACGCCCACATCGGCTACCTGTTCGGCGGCTGGCTCACCATGGGGATGATCCTGTCGCTACCCATGCTGATCGTCGGCCTTGGTGCCATGGCGATCGCCCGGGAAGCTGCAGCGCCGGCACCGGCTGAGAAAGGTGACACCGGGAATTGACGCCGCTGGAGAAAAAGATCCGCCGCCTGATCGACCGTAACGGGCCGATCAGCGTCAATGAGTACATGGCGATCTGCCTGTATGATCCCGACCATGGCTATTATACGCACCAAGAGCCGTTCGGCGTCTCCGGCGATTTCACCACCGCTCCGGAAATCAGCCAGCTTTTCGGCGAAATGATCGGCGTCTGGTTGGTGCTTGCCTGGCAGGCATACAGCCGGCCTGAAGCCGTCCGGCTGGTCGAGATCGGCCCGGGCCGGGGAACATTGATGGCAGATGTGCAACGGGTCATCGGCGAGCTTGCGCCGGACCTCCTGGCCGCGGCCAACGCACATCTCGTCGAAACCAGCCCGCGGCTCCGCGCCATCCAGCAGAAGACGCTGAAAACCGCATCTGCACCAATCCATTGGCACAAAGACCTCGACGAGATAGAGAACGGCTTCACCCTGTTGTTCAGCAATGAGCTCTTCGATGCCATTCCGATTCGCCAGTTCGTTTATACCGATCATGGCTGGCGGGAGCGGACAATTATCGTCGGAAACGCGGGCAAGCTCGCTTTCCAGGCTGGACCGGCAGCGCTTGATCCGCCCGCATGGGCGCAAGATGCATCTCTTGGGCAGATCATTGAAATCGCTCCAGCCCGCGAAGCGCTGATGTCACGCATCGGCGCACGGCTCGTGCGCGAAGGCGGCAGCGCGCTCGCGATCGACTACGGCCATGACATCAGCAAGCCCGGCGAAACGCTGCAGGCTGTCCGCCGGCACCGCTATGCCGACGTTCTTTCCACGCCGGGCGAATGCGACCTGACAAGCCATGTCGACTTCGAGGCCCTCGCCAACGCAGCACGCCTTGAAGGCGCCCATGTGTGGCCCGTCATCTCCCAGGGCCAATTCCTGATCTCCCTCGGGCTTCTTGAACGCGCAGGCGCACTGGGTGCGCAAAAAACAGCCGTTGTCCAGAATGAGATACGTCATGCAGCAAACCGTCTCGCAGGAACCGGGAGTGGACAGATGGGCAATCTTTTCAGAGTTTTATGCCTAGGCAGCGACGCAACGCCAGTGCCACCATTCGGCGACGCTACTACTTGAACGTGTTGAAAACCGCGCAAAGTTGCCAGTGTGAGTGATTGACAGAAACGTCCTCATTGATCACCATCGCCGCGGACGTCACACTGAAAGGCCAGCCATGCTTGAGCAGGGGCGACCTCAACCGATCACCAGCAATGCACTGGACGAAAGCTGTGCCGGAACACCAATCCGCCATGGCTTTTTTACCCGCTCAGGCGGAGTCTCGGCAGGCATTTACGCAGGCCTTAACGCCGGGCTTGGTTCGGATGACGATCGTAATGACGTGCTGGAGAACCGCAGCCGCATTTGCAATTGGTTCGCCCTTCCGGTCGAAAATCTGGTAACGCCCTATCAGGTGCATTCTACCGATGTCCTGATTGTCGACGGCCCGCTTAGTGGCGACCGACCGAAAGCCGACGCCGTCGTTTCGGCAACGCCGGGCGTGATTGTTGGCGTCCTCACCGCCGATTGCGGTCCGGTCCTGCTTGCTGACCCGCAGGCCGGTGTCGTCGCCGCAGCCCATGCCGGCTGGCGCGGCGCACTGGACGGTATTCTTGAGAACACGATAGGCGCGATGGAACGTTTCGGGGCGCAGCGGCAGCGCATTACAGCATGCCTCGGTCCCACAATCAGCGGCGAAAATTACGAAGTGGGGCCCGAATTTGTTGGCCGTTTTGTTGAACTGGACCGCCAGCATGAGACCTATTTCACAGAATCGCCGCGCCAGGATCGCAGGCAATTCGATCTGCAGGCCTACATCATCGACCGCCTGATCCGCTCCGGTGTGAACGCCCACTATTCCGGTCACTGCACCTACGCCGACGAGACGCAGTTTTACTCCTACCGGCGCACCACACATCGCAATGAACCCGATTACGGACGACAGATTTCAGCAATCAGCATTGTTGAGGGAGGTGAGCGTGGCACTGCACTTTGACAGGGAAGAGTACAATTGGCGAATGCGCCGTCTCCTCGATGCTATGCAAGACAGCGAGTTGGACGCCATGCTCCTGTTTTCTCAGGAGAGCATGTTCTGGCTCACCGGATACGATACGTTCGGCTTCTGCTTCTTTCAGACGCTGGTGGTCAAAGCGGACGGTTCGATGAACCTGTTAACGCGATCCGCAGACCTGCGCCAGGCGCGACACACATCGATTGTTGAGAACATCTCGGTCTGGACGGATCGCGCGAACGCCGATCCGACGATGGATCTCAAAGACCTGTTGGACGATCTCGACCTGCTTGGATGCCGTATCGGCGTCGAGTATGACACCCACGGTCTGACCGGATCGAACTGCCGCAAACTGGATAACCAACTTCAGTCCTTCGGCGAACTGACTGATGCATCCGGCATGATTTCCGCGCTGAGGCTGATCAAGAGCCCGGCGGAGATCGACTATATCAAGACCGCCGCCGGCCTTGCGGATGCCGCGTTGGATGCCGCACTGCCGCTGATCAAACCCGGCGGCGACGAAGCGGATATTCTGGCGGCGATGCAAGGCGCGGTTTTTGCCGGCGGTGGCGATTATCCCGGCAATGAGTTCATTATCGGGTCAGGCACCGATGCACTCCTTTGCCGTTACAAATCCGGACGCCGCAAGCTTGATGAACAGGATCAGCTGACCCTCGAATGGGCAGGGGTGTATCGGCACTACCACGTGGCGATGATGCGAACCATCGTGGTTGGCAAGCCGACCGAAAGGCATCTGGAACTTTACGATGTTTGTCGTGAAACGCTTGAGGAAATCGAAAAAGTGCTGCGTCCCGGCCATAATTTCGGCGATGTCTTCGCTACCCATGCCAAGGTCATGGAAGACCGCGGGCTGACGAGGCATCGGCTGAATGCTTGCGGCTATTCTCTTGGTGCACGATTTGCTCCTAGCTGGATGGAACGGGAGATGTTCTACTCCGGCAACGAGCAGGCCATCAGAGCCGACATGTCTCTGTTCGTACACATGATCATTATGGACTCTGAATCCAACACGGCAATGACACTTGGACACAGCTATTTGACGACCGACGAAGACCCGGCTGCACTTTCCGGCCATACGCTCGATCTGCTTGTCGATTAGCCGTTTTCCGATGAACACAAGGAGTGGACCAAGCTTGCCTATGCTGCCCGCAGTCACAATTCTGACGATGACGCTGGTGATCTTTATTGCCGGCTGCAGCACGCGCGAAGCGCTTGATACCACCTGGCTTCGCCCGCAGGCGGACGTACCATCCGTCAACCCGGTTCCGGTCAATCCGGAAAATCCCGGCGCACCCGTCGGTCAGCCGCCGGCCGATCAGACAACGATCACGCAGGGACAGGTAACCAACGTTTCGCCCGCAACCCCTCCGCCGCCTGCAAACCAGGCATTACCCGCAAACCAGGCATTACCCGCAAACCAGACTCCGCCTCCCGCTCCGGACGCGCGGACCACAACCTCTGCCCTGCCCGCGGCGCCCAGTCAGACCGCGATCAGCTTTACCCCTGTGATCGGTGCACCGGTAGAAGCCATACAGCCGCTCTCCCGGCAGCTTGGCAACGAAGCCCGCGCACGTGGCCTCGTCATTGTTCAGTCGGGCGACAGCAGCACCAACCATATTTTGAAGGGCTATTTCTCGGCCTTTGCAGATGGAGACAAGACGACGGTAGGCTTTGTGTGGGACGTGCTCGATACGACCGGCACACGCCTGCACCGCATCAGGGGTCAGGAAGCCGCGCCCGGAACGTCGGCTGATCCTTGGGATGTTGTTCAGGCTGCGACGATGGAAGCAATCGCCGCGCGCACCATTGCCGATTACATGGCATGGCGCACCCAGGCTGGCGGCTGAGTAAGGGACAACCTGCAATCCTTGGATAACAGCCTGTTAGTCTTGGATAAGAGCCCAATATTCCGGTTCAAACACTTGCATTCGCGCTGAACCCCGCTAAAACGCCCGCCAACAGGGATACCAAGACAGGCAGCGCCGTCATGAAACTCTTCGCGGGCAATTCAAACCGGTTCCTGGCAGAGTCCATCTGTGGTTACCTCAACATTCCCCTCGGCAACGCTATCGTCCGGCGCTTCGCAGACCAGGAAATTTTCGTGGAGATCAAGGAGAATGTGCGCGGCGAGGATGTTTTCATCATCCAGTCGACCGCCTACCCTGCGAACGATCACCTGATGGAACTGCTGATCATGACGGATGCGGCAAGGCGCGCCTCGGCGCGGCGCATCACCGCTGTACTGCCTTACTTCGGCTACGCGCGTCAGGACCGAAAAGCCGGTCCGCGCACGCCTATATCGGCAAAGCTCGTTGCCAACATGATTACCGAGGCAGGCGCAAACCGGGTCCTGACTCTCGACCTTCATGCAGGCCAAATTCAGGGATTTTTCGACATTCCAACCGACAACCTGTTCGCAGTGCCTATCCTCGCCCGCGACGTCAAGGACAACTACGACGTTTCGAACGTGATGGTGGTCTCGCCGGATACAGGCGGCGTTGTCCGGGCAAGAGCGCTGGCCAAACGGCTCGATGCGCTGCTTGCCATCGTCGACAAACGGCGGGACAGGCCGGGCGAGTCCGAGGTCATGAATGTCATCGGCGATGTGTCGGGCAAAGACTGTATCCTGATCGATGATATCGTTGATTCCGGCGGTACCCTGTGTAACGCCGCCGAAGCGCTTCTTGACAACAATGCCACAAGTGTCACCGCCTATATCACCCATGGCGTATTATCGGGCGGCGCCGTGGCAAGGGTCACATCGTCGAAACTGAAAGAGCTGGTGATCACCGACTCGATCCAGCCGACGTCGGCAGTGCAGAACGCACACAATATTCGTGTCATTTCAACTTCGAACCTGATCGGCGAAGCCATTTCCCGCACGGCTTCGGAAGAGTCCGTATCCAGCCTGTTCGACTGACACGCTGGTCCATGAGACGCCCATCGCGCGTCGTCATGCATCCAGCGACTTCTCCGGATTTACCATAACTTCAACTGTGGCTGGCAAAGGCGCACATTTTGCGCCATTTGGATGCAGCTTCGGTGGATTGTCCTATGAGCGTATCCTTAAACGCCAATCAGCAGCGTTTCACATTTGCAGCTCTGTTCCTGAGTGCGATTGCCGCCTTTATGGCACTTATCCTCAACACGAGCATCGCCGGCCTTCGTCCGCTTGAAAAGTTCCCGCCGGACTGGACGCCTGCTGCCTATTCCGCGCCGGAATTGCTGGTCCTTATGCTTTCTGCAGTTTCCGGCGCGATTCTTGCCGTATTTGTGCAGAATGGCAGCTTCAAGAGCGTCGAAAGCAAAAGACAGGACTTTCAATGGGCATTGCCGGTCGGTGTATTGAACACGACCTTGCTGCTGCTGGCCGTGGTTCTGACAATCGCGAAGCCTGAATCTTTCTTCGCGCATATAGGCGAAATCGGCGCCATATCGCTCGCGCAGTCCGTTCTTATCGCGATTGCGGTTGCGATCTTCATAAGGCTCAGTCTTGCCCGAAATGCCGGCTGTATGAAACCGGTTTTCGGCATCCCGTTCAGGGCAGTGACAACCCTTTGCGGACTGATGCTCTTCTTGTTGCTGATGGAAGAGATTTCCTGGGGGCAAAGCTACCTTGGCTGGGCCACACCCGATATGTTTGCCGCCAATATTCAGAACGAAACGAACCTGCACAATTTCTATACCTATCGCTTCGAGTTGGCCTACTATACGGGTGCAGCGCTCGCATTCTGCGTTCTGCCCATCTGGGTCCACAGCGCGAACGTCGCAATCGCAAGACAACTCAGACCGATAGTGCCCGCACCGCTTGTCGGCATCGCCGGGCTGCCGCTAACCGCTTTCCTGTTTGAGAGCTGGAGTATTGTGCCCCTGCAGATCTTTTTCTTTCTTGGCCTTGCCCTCGCATGGTCCTTTTATCGGCGCATGCAAGCACCGCACAGCGCACTGCCGCTCGCCATCTTCGCATCCATGCTGATCAGCCAGATCTTCTTCGTTTTCGAAGGCCACCGGCTCGTCGGCGGCCATGAGTACAGCGAGATGCGCGAACTGGTTATCTCGGTCATGATCTTTGCATATGCGGCGTGGCTTTACAGCCGTTGGAATGCTGCCAGAGCGCTTCCGGCTTAGTCAGCGCGGGCACCACACAGGCCTGAAGAAAGATGGAAATAGCATCGGCGGAGCCTTGGCCGGCAGTTCGCCGATAAATGCCGCATTATGCTTGCATAGAAATAGGCTCTCGGCTATACAGCGCGCGTCCGCGCAGACACCCTTGGAGGCAACGCGGATGGGGCGGCCATCGGCCGCTCGATGTTTTTGCGGGCTTGGGCTCGAAAGACACTCCACAAAGGTACGTCGAAAGGACAAGCCATGAGCAACAGCTATGAGCTTAAAGCCGAGGCGCGTGATCGGGTTGGTAAGGGGTCCGCCCGCGAACTGCGCCGCAACGGAATGATTCCCGCCGTCATCTACGGCGATAAACAACCCCCCGTATCCATCGCCCTGCCCTACAAGGATGTGACGATGAAGATCCACGGTGGTGGCTTCATGACAACCATTGCCACGATTGATGTCGATGGACAGAAGATCCGCGTCCTGCCGAAGGACTACCAGTTGGACCCGGTCCGTGATTTCACCATGCACGTGGATTTCCTTCGCATTTCCAAGAACACCGTCGTGACGGTTGAAGTCCCGATGCAATTCGTCAACGAAGATGATTCACCGGGAATCAAACGCGGCGGCGTGTTGAATACGGTTCGCCACACGGTCGAAGTCAGCTGTCCCGCTGACAAGATCCCGGAAGCGTTTGTTGCCGATCTAACAGGGCTCGATATCGGCGACGCGGTCCACATTTCGGCCATCGACTTGCCGGAAGACGTCGAACTGACAATCACCGATCGTGACTTCACCATTGCGACAATCGCCGCGCCGGCCGGCCTCAAGAGCGAAGAAGAAGAAGCAGAAGCCGCCGAAGAGGGTGTCGAGGGCGAAGAGGCGCAGGGCGAAGGCGACGAAGCTGCAACTGAAGAGGGCGAAAGCGAAGACTGATCGCTTTGCCTTTCGAATGCTGGGACCTGAGCAATGCTGCTTGTCGCAGGCCTTGGAAATCCCGGACGCCGCCATGCCAAACAGCGCCACAATATCGGCTTCATGGCGGCGGACGCGATTGCCCGCCGCCACGGTTTTTCGGGTTGGTCCACGAAGTTCAAAAGTGAGACAGCCGAAGGCCACCTCGGCGGCGAAAAAATCCTGCTCATCAAACCGCAGACCTTCATGAACCTTTCCGGCGAAGCGGTCGGCGAAGCGATGCGCTTTTTCAAGCTCACGCCGGAACAGCTTATCGTCATGTATGACGAACTCGACCTGGCACCCGGTAAGGTCCGCATTAAGATGGGCGGCGGCAATGGAGGCCACAACGGTATCAAATCGATCGACTCCCATTGCGGCAAGAGTTTCAAGCGACTGCGGATCGGCATCGGCCATCCTGGATCCAAGGAGCGCGTCATGGCGCACGTACTTGGCGATTTTGCCAAGGCCGACCGCGAATGGGTCGAAAATCTGCTTGACGCCATCGCCGACAATTTCGGCTTGTTGGTAACGGGAGACGATCCGGGTTTCCTCAACAAGCTGGCTATTGCAACGGGCCGTGGCGCGCATGATGACAAGGCCGCAGGTTCCGGAACCGCTCAACAGACGCAGCAAAGCCGTCCTTCTGCCGAGGCAGCATCGCCCGACAACGCCGGAAAAGGGCCTATGGCTTCAATGCTCAAAAAGCTCTTCGGGAACAAGGAATAGGTCTATGGGATTCAAGTGCGGCATCGTAGGCTTGCCCAATGTCGGCAAGTCTACACTGTTCAACGCGCTGACGAAAACGGCAGCCGCGCAGGCGGCCAACTATCCGTTCTGCACCATCGAGCCAAACACCGGCGAAGTCGGCGTTCCCGACCAGCGGCTGGAACAGATCGCCGCAATCGCGAAATCTGCGGACGTCATCCCGACCCGGATCGCATTCGTGGATATTGCCGGCCTCGTGCGCGGTGCATCCAAGGGCGAGGGGCTTGGCAATCAATTCCTGGCAAACATCCGGGAAGTCGATGCAATCGTCCATGTCCTGCGTTGCTTCGAAGATGACGATATCACCCATGTCGAAGGCAGGATCGATCCGGTGGCTGACGCTGAAACGATAGACACCGAATTGATGCTCGCCGATCTTGAAAGCCTGGAACGCCGGGCCGAACAAACACGAAAGCGGGCGACCGGCAAGGAAAAGGAAGCAATCCTGATCCTGCCGATGATGGAAAAGGCGCTTGAACTGTTAAAGAACGGCAAACCGGCTCGGCTGTTGCTCGACGGGATCGCCCAGGAAGATCTGCGGCTCCTGAAGTCGCTTAATCTTCTGACTTCCAAGCCTGTTCTTTATGTCTGCAATGTCGAAGAAGGCGATGCCGCAACCGACAATGCACACACGCAGGCTGTCGCGGAAATGGCAGCCGCACAGAAAGCGCAGCATGTCATAATATCGGCCGAGATTGAGGCACAGGTGGCCCAGCTCGATACCGGGGATGCGGCCGAATTTCTTGCCGAGATGGGTCTAGACGAACCCGGCCTCGACAAGCTGATCCGGGCCGGTTACGCGCTTCTTGACCTGATCACCTTCTTCACCGCCGGACCCAAGGAAACGCGAGCATGGACTGTTAAGCGCGGTGCCAAGGCGCCGCAGGCGGCAGGCGTTATCCACACCGACTTCGAGCGCGGTTTCATACGGGCCCAGACCATCGCCTATGAGGACTATGTCACCATGGGCGGCGAAGTCGGTGCCAGAGACGCCGGCAAGTCGCGCGATGAAGGCAAGGAGTATATCGTCGACGACGGCGACGTCATGCTGTTCAAGTTCAACACCTGAAGCAGCACAAATACCCCCGGCGGGCGCGTTTGCATTGAAAGCGCCCTCCGGCTGTAGCAGTCTGCAAACATGAACACACAGACCCACGTGCTGTTGGCTGCCGCACTGTTTGCCAAACCGCAAGAGCCGGCCCGCAACACCGCGGTCATTGCCGGTGCCCTGGTGCCCGATCTTGCCATATACACGCTGTTTGTATGGTCCAAATTGGCCGGAATACCGGAACGCACGGTCTGGTCTCAGCTTTATTTCGAGCCGCCATGGGCGGACGCGGTCATGATCGGCAATGCAGCACCGATCTACATTCTTGTGCTCGTGATCGGCGTCGCTGCCGCCAACCGCATCCCGCAGGCATCCCTTTTGACCTATTTCGCGCTTGCCGCACTTTTGCATCTAGCAACCGATTTTCCGGTCCATGCCGATGATGCGCACGCCCATTTCTGGCCATTGACGGATTGGCGCTTCCGCTCACCGGTTTCCTACTGGGACCCGGCCCGGAACGGCAATTGGTTTGCACTTTTCGAGATCCTCGTCGGCGTCGTTCTGAGCTATGTCCTGTGGCGCCGGTTCCGGGCCGCATGGGTGCGCGTGCTGCTGGTCCTGGCGGTCGTTGCCTATATCGGCCCGCCCCTCTATTTCGGCCTGCTGGCAGGTCTGTGATAGCGTTTCGGAAGTGCATTGAAACACATGGCCGATCGCGCCATAAGGTTCGCCATGAATACAGATCCCACTGCACGAAGAACCTACGCGCTTGAGGATTTCACGCCCGGCCGTCAATTCCAACTCGGCCCATATCCCGTCAGTGCCGAAGAGATCATCGAATTCGCCAGCGCCTTCGATCCGCAGCCATTTCATATCGACGAGGACGCAGGCAAATCCAGCGTTCTGGGCGGGCTTGCAGCGTCCGGATGGCATATCTGCGCCATAACCATGCGGATGTTCGCCGATTCCTACATTGTCGATTCCACATCTCAGGGCGCACCGGGTGTGGATTACTGCAAGTGGCTGCGCCCTGTCCTGGCAGGCGATGTGCTGCACGGCCAATCAACCGTGGTTTCCGCCCGACCCCTGATGTCGCGCCCCGGTCTTGGTGCCGTCAAATTCAGTCATGAAGTTTTCAATCAACGCCGTGAGCTTGTCTGCACGTCCGAGAATACCGGATTTTTCGGATCGAGAAACGCTGGAGAAGTGCATTGAGCGGCTTCGAAAACCTCATGATCGGTGAACGCCTGGAGATAGGCCGCCACAGCTTTACCGAAGAGGCGATTATTGCCTTCGCCACAAAGTACGATCCGCAGCCCTTTCATGTCGACACCGAAGCTGCGCGCCGCTCCATCTACGGCGCGCTGTGCGCTTCCGGTTGGCATACGGCCGCCGTCTGGATGAGACTGAATGTCGATTACCAGGCCGCGCAAGCGGCGCGCTTGCGCGAAGAGGGCAAATCCCCGCCGGTGTTCGGGCCGTCGCCGGGAATTTCCAACGTCAAATGGTTCAAACCGGTCTATGGCGGCGACACGATTACCTATTTCAACACCGTTACAGCAGCCCGCATGCGCCCTTCAAAACCGGATTGGGGTATCGTTGAACTGCACTCGGAAGGCGTCAATCAGAAGGGCGATCCTGTCATCGCGTTCGACAACGCCGTCCTCATCAAAACCTGACCGCCGGAAAGCCACACCGCGCCCTCTATACAAGTCTCGTGGATTTAATGAGGAGAAGAAGCAAAGAGGCTGCGAAGGAGACGAACGCACTGACCAGATGCCAGAGGATATCGCCAAGGCGTACAAGCCCTTTGCCTGCGATCTTGAAGACGGCAACGGTCTTGTCTGCATAGGTCGCAGCAACATGGCGCAGCCGCGCCAGATCCTTCGTGTTATCGGCGATTTCAAACGCCATGGCGCTGGCCTGTAGACCGCCTTTGGAGGCTATGACACCGGCATCGGCCGCTATCATGGTGAGCTTGGCCGCCGCGTCCTGCCGGATCACAGATTTCAGTCCGGCTTCCAGTCGTGCGATGGAAGACGCGTCTTTCACATTGAGAGCGGCGAAGGCCTTGCGATCGAACAACCGTCCGGCAACAGCCCGCAGCTCCTTCAGCATAGGCCCACTCAAACGGCCAGCCTTGTAGGTTGCCTTGATGATTGAGACGCCGGCATCGACCACCGCTGAACCTCCCAATGTGACCATTGCACCGCCGCTTGTCAGCAATCCGATTGTGGAAAGGCCGAGAACGATGCGGTCATAGTCTTCTCCGCGCGCGTAGTTTGTGCCTTGAACCAGAATGTCGCGGATATCGCCGACGACAAGGAAATCAGAGGCGACCGTGCCGGCAATCTCTTCTCCGCTGCCCTGACTGCCGACCGCAAATCCCCGAGCAAACCTGCCGCCTGATGCAAGGGTGCGCCGCCACGCTGTCGCCTCTGCCGCACGGGCGATTTCATCGGGCACGGTATGGCCATTGCTTTGCGCGAGCAAAACAAGGCTCTCCGCCGTCGCATAATCGCTTTCTTTGATTTCTGCCTCAATCGCTCGGAGATAGGCGGCCTGATCGGCGGTCTTCAGCCGGTATTCGGCAATGATGACGGGATCGAACAAACCAAAGAGAACCGCAAAGGCGTAGCTCACTTTGCCTGCCTGCAAAATGGTCGCCGCAGTGCAAACGACAAAGCAGACCCATAGCAACAACCTTGGAACTTTCCGCATCCGTCCGGACAAAACAGATCTGTGCGTCAAGATTCGGGCCGCAGGCGCGGCCTCAATGCACGCAAGGATTTGGCCGGCTTGCCCTAATGTCCTTCAAACTCAACCAGCGTGCGCACGGTCACGCCCGCTTCTTCGAGTTTTTTTCGACCGCCCAAATCCGGCAGGTCGACGACGAAACAGGCCGCAACGACCTCGGCACCCATCCGATTGAGCAACTTCAGAGCACCCTCGGCCGTTCCGCCCGTCGCGATCAGATCGTCGACCAGGATCACCTTGTCACCGTCGCCAATGGCGTCCCGGTGCATTTCCATTTCGTCGGTACCGTACTCGAGCTGGTAGGATATCTGCACGGTTTCATGCGGCAACTTGCCCTTTTTGCGGATCGGCACGAAACCACACGAGAGCTGATGGGCAACGGCACCTCCGAGAATGAAACCGCGCGCCTCGATACCGGCGATCTGGTCGACATCGGCGTCGCTATAGGGATGCACCAGAGCGTCAATCGCGCGTCTGAACGCATCGGGGTTGCCTAGCATCGTCGTGATGTCACGGAACATGATGCCCGGTTTGGGATGGTCCGGGATCGTCCGGATTGTCGAAAGCAGAGCCTCTTCGAGTGATTGGTCCAACACAGTTCCCCCAACACCACACGTGCAAAAGGCGGCTTTAAGCCGCCTTCGACATTTGACCGGCTACGTTTGCGCCCGTCAATGTTTAACGTTCGACCAAACCGATTTCTTGCTGAGATAAAGCAGGCTGACAAAGATGAGCATGAAGATCATCACCCGAAAGCCGAGCGATTTTCTTTGTTCCAGCGTCGGCTCCGCGGCCCACATCAAGAAAGCAGAGACATCCGCCGCATACTGTTCAACGGTTTCCGGGGACCCGTCGTCATAAATCACCATCTCATCATAGAGCGGTGGCGCCATGGCGAGCGCGACCCCGTTGAGAAAATACGGGTTGTAGTAGGTGCCGTCAGGGATTTCGACACCTTCAGGCGGCTCGTCCTCATACCCTGTCAGAAGCGAGTAGATGTAATCCGGTCCGTTCTCGGCATACATCGTAAAGATATCAAAGACGAATGTCGGAAAACCGCGTGTCGCGGCTCGTGCCTTCGCGATCAGCGAAAAGTCCGGCGGCACCGCGCCATTGTTGGACAGGGCCGCAGTCTCGATATTCGGGTAGGGGTTTGGGAAATAATCGGCCGGGATAGCGGCACGCTCGAACATCTCGCCTTCTTCATTCGGACCGTCCATGACAAAATATTCTTCCGCCAGTGCCTTGACCTGATCCTCGCTGTAGCCAAGCGCCTCGAAGTTGCGGAAAGCGATACGATCCAAAGAATGGCAAGCAGCACAGTTTTCTATGTAAACCTTGAGCCCGCGCTGAAGCTGTGCTTGGTCATACATTCCGAAAGGCCCTGCAAAGGTCCAATCTTGCTCCCTTGGATCTCTCTATTGTATTCGCTCTTGGCCGCCAGCGCCGCGCCCGCGCCCAAAACACCGGCAACAACAAGTGCCGCGAAAATCTTAACAGGCTTTCTCATTGCTATCGCTCCTTGTGAAAGCCTCTCTAGCCGCGGTCTTCCGATGCCGCCATCGCCGGTTCCGGTTTGCCGCTGCCCTGCCGGGCAAGCACGGAATCAGTAATCGATGTCGGCACTTGTCTCGGTTTCTCGATCCACCCGAGTATGGGGAGAATGGGGATGAAGAAAGCGAAATAGTAAAGCGTTCCAACCTGGGCCAGGATGACATAGATACCTTCAGCCGGTTTTGAGCCAAGCCAGCCGAGGAATATGCAGTTGATCACGAACAGCCAGTAAAAAATCTTGTACAGGGGCCGATAAACGGCGGAGCGGACCTTCGACGTGTCGAGCCATGGCAAGAAAAACAGGATGACAATCGAAGCGAACATGGCGAGCACGCCGCCCAGCTTCGAATCGATCGGCCCGACGTCGAAGGTGATTGCGCGCAAAATCGCATAGAAGGGCAGGTAGTACCATTCCGGCACAATATGCGCGGGTGTCACCAGCGGGTTTGCCTCGATGTAGTTGTCCGCATGCCCGAGATAGTTCGGTATGTAGAAGATGAAGTAGGCATATACGATCAGGAACAGCACAGTTGCAAACGCGTCCTTGATCGTGGCGTAAGGCGTAAACGGCAGCGTATCTGTCTTCGACCTGACCTCGACACCGGTAGGATTTGTCTGTCCTGTCACGTGCAGCGCCCACACATGCAATACCACGACGCCGGCAATCATGAACGGCAACAGATAGTGAAGCGAGAAGAAGCGGTTAAGGGTCGGATTATCGACCGCAAACCCGCCTAGCAGCAATTCTTGCAGCGGCACGCCGATAATCGGAAAAGCCGAAAAGAAGCCGGTAATAACCGTTGCGCCCCAGAATGACATCTGACCCCAGGGAAGCACATAACCCATGAAGCCCGTTGCCATCATCAAGAGGTAAATGATGACGCCGAGAATCCAGAGTATCTCGCGTGGGGCCTTGTAGGAGCCGTAGTACATGCCGCGAAACATGTGGATGTAGACGGCAATAAAGAAGAATGACGCGCCGTTTTGGTGCATATACCGAAGCAACCAGCCGGAGTTGACGTCACGCATGATCTTCTCGACCGATGAGAACGCCCCGTCGGTCGAAGCGACGTAGTGCATTGCCAACACGATCCCGGTGAGGATCTGGACGACAAGCATCACCGAGAGGATTGCGCCAAATGTATAGGCGTAGTTCAAATTCCGAGGTGTTGGATAGGCAACAAACGAGTCGTAAACCAGCCGCGGAAGCGGCAAGCGCGAGTCGACCCATTTGCCAAGGCCGCTACTCGGTTCGTATGTCGAATGTCCACCACTCATTACTGACCTCTTTTAGCCTATCACGATACGCGTATCGGAGATGAATTGAAAAGGCGGGATCGCCAGGTTCTCAGGCGCCGGCCCCAAACGGATGCGCCCTGCCGTGTCGTAGTGCGATCCATGACACGGGCAGAACCATCCGCCATAGTCGCCGGCCTGCCCCATTGGAACGCATCCAAGATGCGTGCACGAGCCGATCATGACGATCCAGTTTTCGCGGTTCTCACCGGCAGACCGGTCAACATCGAGTGCCGGGGCGTCAGGCGGGAGATTGGCGTTGCGCGCGGCCTGATCCTTGAGGTCGTCAAGCGGAACAGCGCTCGCTTCGTCAATTTCGCTTTGCGTACGATTGCGGATGAACACGGGTTTGCCGCGCCACTTCACTGTGATCGACATGCCCTCTTCTACGCCAGAGATGTCCACTTCAACAGTTGAAAGCGCCAGAGTCGTTGCATCGGGCCGCAGTTGATCGATAAATGGCCATGCAACGGCCGCGGCGCCAAAAGCGCCGGCCATGCCGGTCGTCAAATAAAGGAAATCACGCCGTGTGGGTCCAGAGTCGTTGTCTTTTTCTTGTTCGTCTTCACTCACGTCTTCCACCATCCTCTGCGTGGTTTTGTTCGCCGGAGAATAACCGGTTGGTCATACGGTACATCCGGCGATGGCAAAAGGTACACCCATCAGTTGGCCGGTATCTAGGCCGCTTCTTAGAATATGTCCAGTCTACATGTCTGGCTAGAGGCAGATTGCCGCAATTTGGGTACTTGTCATAGCTGCGGCTCCATCACGCTGCTGATGAAACCACCGGACTGGCGCGCCCAAAGCCGGGCATAAAGACCATTGATTTTCAACAGGTCATCATGATTGCCATCCTCGACAATTCTTCCTTCGTTCATCACCACCAAACGGTCCATGCGCGCAATCGTCGACAGTCTGTGGGCAATCGCGATCACGGTTTTGCCCTCCATCAGTTTGGTCAGGTTTTCCTGGATGGCGGCCTCAATCTCCGAATCGAGCGCCGACGTTGCTTCGTCAAGCACCAGGATCGGAGCATCTTTCAGCATGACCCGTGCAACAGCAATACGCTGTCGCTGACCGCCGGAGAGCTTGACGCCACGTTCACCGACATGCGCATCAAATCCATGCCGGCCGTGTTGATCGTGTAGACCTTCGATGAATGGCCATGCGTGCGCCCGTACCGCTGCCTGCATCAGCTCGTCCTCGCTTGCTTCAGGCCGGCCGAGCATGATGTTGTCTCGTACAGACCGGTGCATCAGCGATGTATCCTGCGTAACAACGCTGATATTGGCCCTCAACGAGTGCTGGGTTACCATTGAAATATCCTGATCGTCGATCGTGATCCGCCCCGATTCAACATCGAAGAAGCGCAGCAACAGGCTGACCAGGGTTGATTTTCCGGCACCGGAAAATCCCACAAGGCCGACTTTCTGGCCTGGTTCGACCGTCAGCGAAATATCATCAATGACGGTCTTTTTGCCGCCATAGGCAAAGCTCACGGCTTCGAAGCGGATGCGACTGTCCCGGACCTGCAGTTCCTCGGCATACGGCTTGTCGTTGAGCAAGATCGGTTCATTGATCATGTCCATGGAATTCTGGATCGTGCCGAAATTGCGCATCAGACCGTTGAGCTGCGTCATCATGCGCCCGAGCAGAATGCTCAGCCGCAAAACCAGCGAGAGCGTGAACGCGACTTCGCCGACGCTCATATGCCCCTTGAGCCACAGGTCGATGCTCAAATAGCCGAATACAATGATCATGGTGCCTGACAGCGCGGCGAGCGATACCCGCACGCCCGTCAGATAGCGGGTAAACTGCGTAACTGCGGCAAGGAATAGCTCGAAACCGTGCTTGATATACCGGTCATTCTGATCCTCGCCGCCGAAGAGCTTCAGTGTCTGAATGTTCGAATAACTGTCGACAAGGCGGCCATTGATCATCGATGCCGACTCCGCCGTCACCTTTGACATGTGACGGATACGCGGAACGAAGATCCTGGCAATCACTGAAAAAGCTGCGATCCATACGGCGACAATAGCGGCTAGCCGCCAATCGAGCTGCGCAACCAGAACCAGGGTTGTTACAGTGTAAATGACGATGAACCAGACCACCTGCAGCAGCGAGATCATGAAATCGCCCATCGCCTGGCCGGACTGCCAGACCTTTGCTACCACCCGGCCGGCAAAATCGTTCTGAAAAAACGACAGGCTCTGGCGGGCGATGTGGGTGTAAGCCTGCCAGCGCACCATGTTGAAGAAACCCGGCACGATCGCCTGTTCTTCGACCAGCGCCATCAGCGGAGCGACAAGTAGCCGGCCTGCCAGCACCACGGCCAGCATGAAAAGCAATTCCGGTCCGTGCTGGTCGATCAATCCCTGCCAACCGGCTCTGGCATCGGCACCTTCGAGAAGGTCGACCAGCCGCCCGACGATGTAGAATAAGGCGACTTCCATCAAGGCGACCGCGCCGCCAAGCACCAGCATGGCAGCAAACGGCCACTTGGCCTGGCGCACATAATGCCACAGGAATCCTGCCGGTCCGGAAGACGGCCTGGCGTTGCCCGAATCGGCGAATGGGTTGACCCAGCCCTCAAACAGGCCGAACAGTCGGTCGATAATCATAGGCCCGAACATAGTTTTGCTGCCCGGCCGCGGCAACGGTCACCCCGATTTGGAACCCGCCTCTTCGAGCAATTGCTGCTCAATCGCCGCCTGAGAAGCTGCAGCTGCAGCCTGTGGCTGATCCTTGTTATCAGCGCCTTCTTCTGCATCGGGCATTTTGACCCGCACCTCGCGGCGGGCGAATTCGATGCCGTTCTCCGCAAAAATCCTTTGCACTCGGGCATAAACGTCCTTGCGGATTATCCATTGTTTGCCAGGCCTTGCCATGAACTTGCCCCGAACGACGATCCCAACATCGTTGACGTCATAGACGCCCTGCGATTTGAACGTCTGTATGATGTCTTCCGCATAGGGCGCTTCCATCATCTCGTTGCCGATCTGCTTGAACAGTTTCTTGACCTTGTTGACATTGGTATCGAAGGGCACGGTGAACTTCAGCTTGACGATCACCCAGTCACGCGAATTGTTGGTGACCTTCGGGATTTCGCCATAGGGGATCGTATGGACCGGCCCCTGATGGTGCCGCAATTGCAAAGACCGGATCGAGATTTTCTCCACCGTCCCCACCGTTCCGTCAATTTCGAGGTATTCACCCACACGGAAAGCGTCATCGACAAGGAAGAACAGGCCGGAAACAATATCCCTGACGAGGGTTTGCGCGCCGAAGCCAATGGCGAGGCCGATGATGCCGGCGCCTGCCAGAAGCGGCGTGATATCGATACCCATATTGCCGAGAGCGATCAGAATGGTGATCGTGATAATCGAAATCTGCACCGCGATCTTCACGAGCGGCAAAACCGTCGACAAACGGGTCCCTCCGGTACCGCCGCCCTCGCCTCCGCCCGGTTCCTCCGCCTCCAGGTCAATGCCAGCAGCAGTCTGCTCATCGGCCAGCTTGCGGTTGATGAGCAATGTGACCACTTCCCAAACCACATATCCGGCCGCCAGAATGAACAGAATATGGAACATGGACGCCGCAATACGGAACCCGACTCCTGCCGACGCGAGATTTGAATAGTCGATGTCCCAGACATTGGCGATCGTCACAATGATCAGAACCGTCAGAAGCGCCCTGCCGATGCGGATATAGCTTCGTTTTGTGGATCGGTATGCCGCCTCGGCAATCGCGCCCTCGCCCCGCATCGGGGGTACAAGGTGTTTGACGAGGCCGCGAACCATGGTGTCGAAAATCGGCGCGAAAAGGAAAAGGCAGACGGTGATGTATCCCTGGTTTCCGTCGACGAGATCAAGTCGGCCTTGCGCGATGATCATTTGAATGATCAGCCAGGTCAGAACCACAAGAACTGCAGCCAGCCAGGGATAGGCCAAAGCAAGATAACGCTCGGACGGCGTCGCATCATCTTCCTGACCGAGAATGATCGAGGTTAGGCCATAGCGGGCCCGTATGAGCGTGTAGACGATCCATAGGACCGAAAGGAAGACCAGCCAAAAACCAATCGGAGATTCGGCAAAGGTGATGCCCTGAAGCTCCTGAAAAACGACGATGACATTGGCAAAGCCGATCAGCAACACGATACCCAATTGTTGCCGGAAGATGAAACGCGCCGTCCAGTCATCGGTATGGACGAGTCGGAGGTCGGGACGTTCGGGTGCAAAGAGGAAGCGCGTGATGGCGATTGCCAGCCGTGGCATGACAACCAGATTAATCATAACCACAGGCAGAAGCGGCCGGTCATCTGTCGGCGCAAGTATCTCGATCACCAGCCGGGTGACGATAAAGAACGCGGCAAGCCCTGCCAGTTCGAGGATCAGGCGCTTGCTCAGCACTTCCAGCGTTTGAAGCAGATTTTCCGGAACTTTTGTATCCTGGATTTGTTGTCGCCACTTCCCGGCAAATCTTGTGACGGCGATTTCAGCAACAAGCCCCACTGCGATTGCAACACCGATGATGACCAGCGTCCAAAAAACGCCTCCAGCGCCGCGTCTTTCGGCATAGGCGTCGCCCGCTGTTCTCAGATCCTCAGCCACATCGCCAAGACCCGTCACATTACTGACGATGACCGAACCGACGCCAATCAGCGAACTGCCGAGGAACTGCAGCATATCGCGCCCCGGCTCTTCGGGGCTGGCGCTTTGTTCTGCAACGGCATCGAGCCGCTCAAGCAACAATTGACGCACTTGCTGGTCGCTCAAGGTAGAGACCAATTCCCGAATGGTTTCCGGCGTCAGATCTTCCGGCATTTGAATGTCGGCAGGCTCGGAGGCCGTCTCCTCGCTGCCTCCGGCAACGCCGGTCAATGCGGATTGTGCGAACCCGTCCGCTGTCGCGGCGATCGCGACAAGAGCAATCGCCAGAAAAACCGTCCGAAAAACGGTTAGCATTGTCTTCATACCGGTACCACGAGCGGCTCGCCGCACTTCCCATCAGTTATTGTCGCGGCGAACATATCCTTATTCGGCTCAACGGCAAACCGCATGGCTTTCGCCAAGAACGCTGACGTATGGCAAGCGTGAACATAAAAACGCTCCGGCCCACCCGCACAGGATGAGCCGGAGCATGGATTTTGCAGTCTGCAACCTATTCGGCGGCCGCCGTATCCTTTTCCGCTGGCTCTGCGTCGATGAAGCCACCGGATTGCCGAGACCATAGATCGGCATAGATGCCGCCGGAACGAACAAGCTCGGCATGCGTTCCGGTTTCGACGATAGCCCCCGCTTCAAGGACAATCAGCCGGTCAAGTTCGGCAATCGTCGACAGGCGGTGAGCGATCGCAATCACCGTTTTGCCTTCCATCAGCGCGAAGAGGTTCTCCTGAATAGCAGCCTCTACTTCCGAATCGAGTGCAGACGTGGCCTCGTCGAGAACCAGGATCGGCGCATCCTTCAGGAACACCCGCGCGATAGCGATGCGCTGGCGTTGCCCACCGGAGAGTTTCACGCCGCGTTCACCGACATGGGCATTCAGGCCCTCGCGGCCCTGCTGGTCGACAAGCCCCTGAATAAAATCCCAAGCATTGGCTCTCTTTGCGGCATCGATGATCTCCTCATCGCTCGCATCCGGCTTTCCATAGCCGATATTATCACGGATCGAACGGTGCAGCAGCGACGTGTCTTGGGTAACGACGCCGATGT
The DNA here is from genome assembly GCA_039025395.1 of Pseudomonadota bacterium. Taxonomy (GTDB): domain Bacteria; phylum Pseudomonadota; class Alphaproteobacteria; order Rhizobiales; family Rhizobiaceae; genus Hoeflea_A. The sequence continues at coordinate 37,295 of JBCCOK010000025.1, read as the reverse complement.
GCGCGCGCAGGCTGTCCTGCGTCACCCGCGATATGTCCTGCCCGTCAATCAGGATACGTCCTGATTCGAGATCGTAGAACCGCAGCAAGACATTCGTGAGCGTGGTCTTTCCGGCACCGGAGCGGCCGACAAGGCCAACTTTTTCGCCCGGCTCGATGGTCAGCGACAGGTCTTCGATCACACCACCGTCCTTTCCGTAGTGGAAGTGAATATGCTCGAAGGCGATCTTGCCCTCATGCGCGGAAAGCTCGTCGGCGGCGCGCGTATCGATGACCCTTTGCGGTTTCGACAACATCGACATCCCGTCGATGACCACGCCGATGTTTTCGAACAGTGCCGAGACCTCCCACATGATCCAGTGCGACATGGTTGCCATGCGCAATGCAAGCGCAATGGAGGCGGCGATGACGCCGACCGAAACGGTGTCGGAGAGCCACAGGTTGATTGACAACGCACCGATGCCAAACAACAGAAGCGAATTGTTGAAGTAAACGATGCCGTGAAACAGCGTCACCAGACGCATCTGCCTGTGAACCGTATCCAGGAACTCCGACATTGCCCCGCGTGCGTAAATCTCTTCGCGGCCTGCGTGTGAGAACAGTTTCACCGTGGCGATGTTGGTGTAGCTGTCGACAACACGTCCGGTCATCATCGAACGGGCATCCGCCTGCTGACGTGAAATCCGTTTCATGCGCGGCACGAAATAGACAATCAGGCCCAGGTAGACGACGATCCACACAATGAGCGGCGCGGCGAGGCGAAGATCCGCGGCCGCCACCATAATCAGCATTGTGAGAAAGAAAACAGACACATAAACGAGAACGTCCAGCACCTTCATGACCGCCTCGCGTACCGCAAGCGACGTCTGCATGACGCGCGTCGCGACACGCCCGGCAAACTCGTCCGCGAAGAACGACATGCTCTGACGCAGAAGATACCGGTGCATCTGCCATCGTCCGATCATCGGATAGTTGCCCAACAGGGTCTGATGCATCACCAGCGACTGCAACAAGACAATGCCGGGCAGACCGACCAGCACCAGCGCACCCATCCAGAAAAGGCGCCTGCCCTCTTCAGCCATGAATGTTTCGCGCGACGAACTGGACAGCCAGTTGACGATGTCGCCTAGGAAGGTGAACAGGAACACTTCGCCGATCGCAATCAGGGCCGTCAGGATTGACATGATGGCAAGCCACGGTGCGGCTTCCTTCGAGTAATGCCAGCAGAAGGCCAGGAACGCCTGCGGCGGTTGACCCGAAGGCGGATGCGGATAGGGGTTCAAACGTCTTTCAAACCAACCAAACATGGTTCAGTCTCTTTTGTTTCCGGGGCAAACGATGTCCGCGCACAGGTCGTTCGAATGTGCAGCGAAACAATGATTCGGCATGGCATGACGCGACACATGACGAGTTGCCGTTGCCCGGTGATAAATAGCCCCCGATGAAGCAAAGCACTCTTGTTCAGGGGTCAGCGATGTTCTGGGTACAGACTTGCGATCAAATCATGGCATGATGCAAAAGAACCGAGAACGAGCCAGTGCGCTGCTATGCGGCGCAAGTGGCCGGGGATGCTGGATAGTGATTATCAATGACCCCTCCCTTGCTCGAGTTCGGTCTGGAGGGCGATGCTTAGTACATTTCGCGATCAATTGCTACCGCCAATTTAAGGAAATTCTCACGGCACCGCAGGGGAACACGCGGTGTTGCCGATCGGACACCCAAGGGCGTGGAATTTCGGCAGCTTCTGTGGTCTAGAACACGCATGACGCTGGACCTGAGGATCGCTCTTTATCAGCCGGATATTCCGGGAAACACCGGAACCATCCTGCGCATGGCCGCTTGTCTCGGGCTGAAAGTCGACATTATCGAGCCGGCCGGCTTCGACCTTTCGGATCGCGCCTTGCGACGTGCCGGCATGGATTATGTCGAGCAAAACGCCGTTAAGCGGCACCTGAACTGGAAGTATTTTGATCAGTGGCGACGGCTGCAAGAGCGGCGTTTGGTGCTTGCGTCGACGAAGGCGCCGGTGTCCTACCGAGAGTTTACCTTTGAACGTGATGACATTTTGCTGTTCGGCCGCGAGACTTCAGGCGTCCCGAAGCGCGTCCACGATACCGCCGACGCCCGAATTCTCATTCCCATGGTCGAGGGGCGACGATCGCTCAATCTAGCTGTTTCCGCGGCCATGATCACCGGTGAGGCAATCCGGCAATGTGAAAAAAACCTCTAGAGACCCAAATACAAGATCAGTCTGCCGACGGCAGCCGGCGCATGGTGAATTCAATCTCATCGTCCGGCAATTGCCGCCAATGTTCGATTTCCGTCCAGTAGGCCGCCTTGGGCCAGGCGCGAAACCACTCTTTGGCCTTTGCGCGCGCGGCATTGCGCGGCAGGCGGAAGGTCTCGCGCACGAATGAGTCGGATTTCGCCGCGCCCCGTTCCATCCGGCTCTCTCGGATCCGGCGTCGCAGGCCTTGCATGGGCGGTACAGGAGGAACACGCTTCATTTTCAGCACCCTAGCCTAAAACAATAGGGCTGAAACACTGGCTTGGCGAGTCTGCGTTGATGGAACCGTCACATGGCGGTCCTAATTGTGTAATTAAGAGCACGCTATAGCATCCGGTCATTTTCGCTGTTATGGAAAGCTCGGGGTTGTTTAGGGGACATTGTGTGATGGAAAGGCCAAACCTTCCACTCGGGCATCCGCCCGATCTGGAGGAGAAAAAAGCAAAGGCGACAGCATGGTTCCAGACCCTGCGCGACGCCATATGCTCGTCTCTGGAACAACTAGAGGATGAACTCACAGGTCCTCTTAGCGAGGATGAACCCGGCCGCTTCACCCGCACCGATTGGCAACGCGAAGAAGGCGAAGGCGGCGGTGGCACGATGTCGATGCTGAATGGGCGCGTATTTGAAAAAGCGGGCGTGCATACATCGACTGTCTATGGCGAGTTTTCGAAGGAGTTCCGACAGCAGATTCCGGGTGCCGAAATCGATCCGCGCTTCTGGGCATCGGGGATATCCCTCATCATCCATCCGGTGAACCCCAATGTGCCTGCGGTTCATATGAATACCCGAATGGTCGTCACCGCCACGCAGTGGTTTGGCGGCGGCGCAGACCTGACACCGGTTCTCGACCGGCGGCGCGTCCAGGACGACCCTGACTCCGAACTCTTTCACAAGGCCATGGAAATCGCCTGCACGCGACACACAGTCGCTGACTACCCGCGTTACAAGAAATGGTGTGACGAGTACTTTTTCTTGAAGCACCGCGACGAGCCGCGCGGCATCGGCGGAATTTTCTTCGACTGGCTGCGTTCGTCTGACGACAAGGGCGGTTGGGAGGCGGATTTTGCCTTTGTTCAGGATGTGGGCCGTGCGTTCGCGGTTTCCTATCCGAAAATCGTGCGCCGCAATTTCAACACGCAGTGGGATGAAGCCGACCGCAACGAACAGCTCATCAGGCGCGGCCGCTACGTCGAATTCAACCTGCTCTACGATCGGGGTACGATCTTCGGTCTGAGGACGGGCGGCAATGTGGATTCGATCCTGTCCTCGATGCCGCCTGCTGTGCGCTGGCCGTGAAAGCTGCGCGTCACATTATCGACCAAAAATGTCTTTGTGGTAGAATACGGTTTTAATGTTAGGCGCGGAGGTGTGCGATGCGTCTTTATGAAGTCATTTGTCTTTGCCTTGCCGCTGCCCTTTACGTAACAAGTCAGCCCGCTGCTGCGTCAGAACCGTTACAGCTTGGCGCCTTGTTCGACCTAACGGGGGAAGCCAGTTCTTACGGTGTGCCCTCGTCGCAAGGCGCGCAACTCCATGCCGATGAGATCAACACCGCAGGCGGGGTATTGGGGCAACCCATCGAAATTATCTTGAAAGACAGCGCCGGCGGCATTGAAGGTGCTGCCTCAGCGGCTGAAGGCATCATCGCGGAAGCCCCCAATGTTTCTGCACTGTTCGGCCTGTCTGAGAGCGACATGGCGCGCGCGGCGGCAAAAGTCGCGGCCGCTGCCGGGCGCGTGTTCGTAACATCCGGTGCCACCTCGCCGGTCTTGCCGGATGAGGTACCGGAATATCTGTTCCTCGCCTGTTTCGGAGACAATGTGCAAGCGGCCGCGGCGGCCGAATTCGCTTACGGGACGCTGAACGCCAGGTCGGCGACCATCCTTTTCGATTCCAGCCATACCTATACGCGCTTGCTGCAGGATTATTTTGCCAAGAGTTTCCAAGCGCTTGGCGGCGAAATCGTTGCCGCAATCAATTTTCAGGGATCGGACAAATTCGGCAATGCCGCTGCCCGGGCGCCCGCTTCGGATATATTCTTCGTGGCAGCCGAATCGCCGCCCGAAGCTCTGCAGTACATCAAGACGCTGCGCGAAAGCGGGTTTGATCAGCCGGTGTTGGGCGGCGACGGGTACGACGGGGATTCCGTCTGGAACGGTGCCCCGGACCTTAAAGATATCTACTTCACGACCCATGCCTATTTCGGCGAAGACAACCCCTCGCCCCAGGCGGCCGAATTCCTGCAGGCTTTTGCGGCAGCCTATGAAGGTGCCACGCCCGATGCATTCGCCGGTCTGGGCTACGACACTGTGGGCCTGTTGGCGGCGGCGATGGAAAAAGCCGGGTCTTCAGACCCGGACAGGCTGCGCGAGGCGCTTTTGACGCTGAACGGATACGAAGGCGTAACTGGGGAAATCAGTTTCGTCGAAGGCAGCCACGTACCGCAGAAATCGGTGACCATTCTCCAGATTGCGGACGGCAAAAGGATCTTTGTCAAGGAGATCATACCGACGCAGATTCCGCAGCCGTGACCGGGTTCATCCATTCCCGCCGAGATAATCCTGCGCACGCACGACCTTCGCATAACTCATCGCAAGTGGCGCCATAAAGGCCGCATGCACCTGCTCGGCCGGAACCTCAATGTCGCCAAACGCCGTTTCCTTGGCGCCGCACGCATCTTCAACCACTGTGACGTTGTAACCGAAATCAGAAGCAGCACGCGTCGTCGCATCGATGCACATCTGGCTCATCGCACCGCAGATCACAACATCTGTAACACCGGCCGCATCAAGATCCTGCTTCAATGACGTGTCCTGAAAACTGTTTGCCTTGTGTTTGAGGATCACCGGTTCACCATCCTGCGGCGCCACCGACGAATGGTGCTGCGCACCTTGCGATCCCGGTCTGAAAAAGGGTGCCTCGTCTGAAGGTATCTCGTGACGAATGTGAAAGATCGCATCGCCTTTGGCGCGCGCATTCTCAAGCAGGCGCGCGGCATTGGCGGAGACCGTATTCATTTTCGAAACCGGCCAGTCGCCGCCCTCGAAATAGTCATTCTGGATATCGACCAGCACCAGAGCCGTATTTGTCATTGTTTCCTCCCGGTTGGACCTTGCCACAATTGTGCAGATGCCGCTTCGCAGCGCGCTGTCGAATGCAGCGGATGCGAATAAGCCACAGGCTCAAAGCAGGCACAACATCCTTTGCTTTCAAAAAAATTTAACCTGCAGAAAGTCGAGGCTCTGCCGGTTCAAAGCGTAGGGGTGCTAAAGCCTCCACCGAGACACGCGCAAACGAAGCACTTCGATCAAATTTCCCGCTGTCACAGTATCGACACGGAAGACAACAGCCGATTATATCGGTGCGCATATGCGTCTACACGAACCCGGCTTTCGAAAGGGCGGGTCGCACGAGGGAGAGAGCCTTGTCATCGCCACCGTTGAGCGCCGACGACCTGAGACCCTATCTCCGGAAGCTCTTTGCGCCCTGGGTTCAGCGGCTCAACATAGAACCGGTCGCGATCACGGAAAACGGTGCGATCTTCCACGTGCCGGCGGGCGAAGAACTTACGCGCATCGGCGGGATAGTTTGCGGCCAGGCGGTTTCGGCAATTGCCGACACGGCCGGCGTACTCACCATTCTCGGGCACAACACCGGCGACCGGATCATGACGACCGTAGACATGACCACCCATTTCATGCGCCCACTGATGAAAGGCGATATCGAAGCAACGGTGACCATCCTGTCAAATGGCCGCCGCATGGCAACCTGCCGTGTGGACTTTCGCCAGGCCGGCGGCGAAAAGATCTGCGCCGGGGCGACTTGCGCCTATGCCTATGTCGACGGATAAGGTCGACACGCAAAAAGCAGCAGGCCTGATCTTTCGCCTTGAGGACAAGCCGCCCTTCGGACCAAGTCTTCTTGCCGCCACACAGCACCTGCTTGCAGCGCTGATTGCCATCGTGGCGCCGACCCTCATCATCGGCAATGCGCTGGAGCTAGATGATTACCTTCCCTACCTCGTATCAATGGCCCTGTTCGTCAGCGGGGTCGGCACATACATCCAGTCGAAAACGATTGGGCCCGTCGGCTCCGGGCTTCTGACCCTTCAAGGCACCAGCTTCACCTTTGTCCCGGCCATCATCGCCGCCGGCATGGCGGTCAAGACAGATGGCGGCGCGCCCGAGGACATCTTGGCAATGATCGTCGGGCTGACACTGGCCGGCAGTCTTTTGCCAATCGTCTTGAGCCGCTTTATCGATGTCTTCCGCCGGGTGATCACGCCAACGACAACCGGCTCCATCATCACCATCGTGGGCCTCAGCCTGATCGCACTCAGCATGAAGGATATGGCGGGAATCGATGACAATGGTGCTGCTCAAAACGCAGCAGGGCTGTGGACGGGTCTGTTTGTCATTGTCGTCATCGTGGCCTTGAGTTTTGCGCCCAACGCCATTGTCCGCATGGCGGCCATTTTGACCGGCATCATCGCCGGCTGCGCGCTTGCAGGATTTCTGGGCATGATCGACACGTCGGCAGCAGATACGCAAACGCTTGTCGTCGTGCCGATCCCGTTTCGCTTCGGCATCGATTTCAGCCTGACATATTTTCTGCCGATCATGTTGATCTACCTCGTGACCATTGTCGAAGCGGTCGGCGATATGACTGCCAATTCGGTCATCGTCGGCGAACCGATCAAGGGCGATACCTACATGAGACGAATCCGTGCCGGCGTACTCGGCGACGGGGTCAGCTCGGCCATTGCCTCGGTCTTCGGAACCTTTCCAAACACCACGTTCAGCCAGAACAATGGCGTCATCCAGATCACCGGCATCGGCAGCCGGCACATTGCCATCTACCTTTCCTTGTTGCTTGTTGCCGCCGGTCTTATCCCCTTCATCGGCAACTTGCTGACGCTCATTCCGCGGCCTGTGCTGGGGGGTGCCACATTAATCATGTTTGCCAGCATCGCGGTCGCCGGAATACGTATTTTGTCCTGCGAACCCTTCACCCGCAAACGGATTTACGTGATCAGCCTGTCGCTTGGTTTCGGCCTTGGCGTTGCGCTCGTCCCGGAGGCCTTACAGCCATTGCCCGAAGTTTTGCAGCGCATTTTCGGCTCGCCAATAACAACCACCGGGATCGTCGCGGTCCTGTCCTCGCTGGTGATCCCCGATACGGTGCCAGAAGGGACTTAGAGCGCCGGGAGATTATGCGAGTTCTTTTTGCCGGAGCGGCTCGATAATCAGGAAGTTGCGCAGGCTGTAATAGTAATCGCTGTGAGGCCAGTCGGCCCGCGAGAGCACTTCCTCTCCAATCTTCCATCTTTCATTGTCGAGCAGAACCTCGACGAGCGCCTCGCCGCCGCCGGTGTTGGAATAGAAGCTGCGAAGCCAATGCACACGCGCATCGAGGTCGTGTTCCATAAGGGCTTTCTGAAAACGGCCAAGCAACTTCGTCGGGTATGCGATTTCATCCGGACCGAGACATCGCGAAACGAATTCGCCCACATGGGCCTTCCAACTGATATCGGGCGATGTCCAGTTTTCTACCGAAACCTTGTTTGTTTGCGGACGTGCCCACAGCGCCGAAAGCATGACATGCAAAGACCCGAGGGAAAAATTCCTTAGGGCATCCGCATATCGGCCCGGCCCCTCGCCCATACCGGCGAAACTTTCGGTCATCAGCCGTTTGCCGTCCACCACCACCTGTATGTCAAGCCGGCCGGTCGGCTGGTTGCCGATCTGGGGAAGCCAGCTTCCACGCATCGCCGGAAACGTGTTGCCTGTGACGAGCCACCCGTCCAAGGCCTTCAGCTTGACGCCGTGGGCGTCCATCAGAGCCTGAAGGTCTTTCATGACTTGCGATCGCGTGATCGGCTCTGCGGTCACCTGCGCGCCTGTTCCAGAAGATCGTCCCGCGTTAGCTTAAAATCGCTCTTGATCCACGCCTCTTCAAGCTTTGCCAGCGCTTCTCCGACATCCGGGCCTTCTTCAAGGCCTGCGCTCACAAGATCGCCGCCGGTCAACGGAAAACTCGGCCGGATCCAGCCCTGTGCGAGTTCAAGCGACCGCGACAGTTTCGCGGCGCCATGCAGTGCCTCATTGTCCGATTGCGCGGCGGCACGCCGGGCGCTCAGTTGCAATCGCAGCGCATCGACAATCGCCTTTGGGTCGTAAACATACAACATCCGTTTAAGCGCGGATTCACTGATGTCCTCCGACATGGCCTGTTGTGCCGCCCATGCCGTCAATCTGCTTCGCTCGGCATTCGACAAGCGCAATCGTTTCGCCATCGAAAACAGTCGCAATTCGTCTTTCGGGACGATCGCCATGAGCCGCAGCAGCGGATCCGCTTCCCAGTTGAGGGAAACTTCGCTGTTAATCAGGCCGGGGATCGCATCGATTCCCCACTTCTCCGACTCCGGCAGGACGGTGCTCAGGACACTGGTCTGGCGCATCCAAAGAAGTGCCCGCGACGGATCGGGGGCTGCGAGCAGGCGTTTGAGTTCCGACCACACACGCTCTGCCGACAGCGTATCGAGACCCGATTTCAGTCGCGCGCAAGCTTTGAGGCCGCTTGCATCGGGCCTGCCTTGGCCGTAATGGGCAAAGAACCTGAAAAACCGCAGGATCCGCAGATAGTCTTCCTCAATGCGGGTCGCCGCATCGCCAATGAAGCGTACGGTCTTGCTCTCGACATCTGCCAGCCCACCGACCAGATCGATAACCGTGCCATCGGCGAGCGCATAGAGCGCGTTGATCGTGAGGTCCCGGCGATGCGCATCGACCGACCAATCTGCGCCGAACGCCACTTTCGCCCAGCGACCGTCGGCATCCACATCGGCTCTGAGCGTGGTGACTTCAAACGAAACACCGTCGACGATCAGCGTTACCGTTCCGTGTTCGATACCGGTCGGCACCGATTTGAGCCCCGCCTTCTTTGCACGCGCAACCACATTCTGCGGCAGCACCGTCGTGGCGATATCGACATCGCCAACCGGCAGATCCATCAGCGTGTTGCGCACCGCGCCGCCGACAATGCGCGCTTCGCCTCCATCGCTATTGAGCATGTCAAGAACACGGTGGAGCGGACGGGATTTGAACCACGGCGCAGCCGCGATGGAAACGGCATCGCCTGCCGTTTTCATGCGTAATGTCTCTCGTAAAGCGCCCGCAGGATCCCCGCTGTCGCACCCCAGATATACCGCTTTCCATAGGGCATGGTGTAGAAGTGGCGTTGCTTGCCCTGCCACATCCGGCTTTCGCGGCGATGGTTTGAAGGATCCATCAGAAAGGAAAACGGCACTTCGAATGCTTCCTCGACCTCCATCTGATTAATGGTCAACGGGAAACCGGGCCGAACCACCGCAAGCACCGGCGTTATGCGGTAGCCGGTCGCCGTGAGGTATTCCGGCAAGCGGCCGACGGTTTCGACGAATGACGCAGGCAGGCCGACTTCCTCTTCGGCTTCGCGCATCGCCGCCGCCTCCGGGGAGTTGTCCTCCGGATCGATCGTGCCGCCCGGGAACGCGACCTGGCCGGAATGCGTACGCATGGTTTTTGTACGCTGCGTCAACAATATTTCGGTGCGCGTGCCGTAATCGATGAGAGGCACAAGCACGGCTGCTTCGCGCAGCGGCCGCTCGCTTGCCACCGAAGCACTGCCGGGATTGAGCACATGATCGCCATAGCTTTGTAAATCCGCAACGCGCGAGTGTCGTGCGGCACGCACCCGGAAGGTGGCCGCATTGAATTCCTCTTCGCGCGCACCACTCATTGCGACAAGGCCCGCAATCGTTGTGCCGGCATGATCGGGAAGACCGCGCCTCCCGAAGCGATACAGAACATTGCCGTCCCGTCGATCGTTCGGGTCTCGCCAAGTTCGGCGAGATCGAAGGTTACAGCACGGCTAACAAGCGCCTCCAGGCGCCCACGAACATGCAGGTATGGTTTGAATGCGCCCTTTTCGCCCTCCATTTCAAACCGCAACGGATGCGACGAACCCGCTTCTACAACGTCGCCGACATTCGTCCGGAACGTCAAAACCTGGTCTCCACCGAGCAAATCAGCGCTCATTTCGACCGCAATAAAGGGCGCGTCTTCGACACGAATTGCCACTTTTTCCGCCGGTGTGACGAGATAGGTCCTGTCGTCCTGATCCTTGCGGAGAACGGTCGAAAAAAGCCGCACCAGAGCTTCCCGCCTGATGGGCGTGCCCATGTAGAACCAGGCGCCATCGGCACGGATTTCGATATCGAGCTCGCTGCGGAAAGACGGATGCCACCGCTCGACGGGCGGAATACCCTTGCCCGCCGGTGCAGCCCGGGAAATCAGTGCCGCGAGACGCGTTGCGTCCTGATCGGTTGCAATTTCACCCCTTGCCATTGTCTGGTCCAGCTTCGTAACTAAGTACCCTATTGTGGCGTGTCTTTCACATGATCGTGTGATTCATAGGGATAAACGCGCTTATTTTCCATTGATGGTTACCTCAACCGTGCCAAATAGTAGATAGTCGGTAACAAGAATTGCCGATATCCTGAGTTTGAAAAGACGGAGATTGCCATATGGGCGTCGTTAAGAGCGCCGAAGCAGCGCTTGATGAAGAAGCGGTCGTTGCAGCTGCAGAATCGGCACTCGAGGACATTGCCTCGGTTCGCAGCGAAATCGGCAGGGTTATCTTCGGCCAGCAGAATGTCGTTGAACAAACCCTTCTTGCCGTATTATCCGGGGGCCATGCGCTGCTCGTGGGCGTTCCTGGATTGGCCAAGACGAAGCTGGTCGGAACGCTCGGTACGGTTCTCGGCCTTGACGACAACCGGATCCAGTTTACACCGGACCTGATGCCCTCCGATATTCTCGGCTCGGAAGTCATGGACCAGGATGAGAAAGGAAAACGCTCCTTTCGATTTGTTCCCGGGCCGATATTTACGCAGTTGCTCATGGCCGACGAAATCAACCGCGCCTCGCCGCGAACGCAATCTGCCCTGCTGCAGGCCATGCAGGAATACCATGTAACCGTAGCAGGCTCGCCGCATAATCTTCCCGAACCCTTTCATGTACTGGCGACCCAGAACCCGCTAGAGCAGGAGGGGACCTACCCACTGCCTGAAGCACAGCTCGACCGGTTCCTGATGCAGGTCGACGTGCGCTACCCCGAACTCGACGCCGAGCGCCAGATCCTGAAGGAAACGACAGGAACGGAAGAGGCAACGCCAAGCTCAGTCATTACGGCGGCGAGGCTGCAGGAGATTCAGGGCCTCGTGCGTCGGATGCCGGTCAGCGAAACGGTGATCGAAGCAATCCTCGGCTTGGTGCGTTCGGCGCGGCCGGGGAACGGCAACAGCGAAACCGACCGGCATGTGGCATGGGGGCCGGGTCCGCGCGCCGGACAGGCGATGATGTTGTGTGCACGTGCGAGGGCACTTTATGACGGCAGGCTCGCGCCGTCGGTAGACGATGTTCGCGCCCTTGCTGAACCTGTCTTGCAGCACCGCATGGCACTCACCTTTGCCGCGCGTGCCGAAGGCATGCAAATCAGGGATATGATACAGACGCTCGTCAACGACATGGGCGGAGACCGCTAGACCGTGGCAGCCATCGGACAGGCAAGCGAGGCCGTTTCCACCAGTCCGGCGCTTGCGCGCGCGCGCCAGCGTGCAGCCCACGTTCCCGATTTGCTGGTTGAAGCGCATCGTGTCGCCAATACGGTCATTGCCGGTTGGCACGGTCGGCGCAAGCGCGGGATCGGCGAAAATTTCTGGCAATTCAGGCCCTATGTCGAAGGCGAAAGCCTGGCACGCATTGACTGGCGGCGCTCGGCGCGCGACGACCACACCTATGTTCGTGACAATGAGTGGGAAGCCGCACACACGGTCTGGCTTTGGGCTGACGGTTCTTCGTCAATGCTTTTCAAATCGGCGCTCACGGAAGTATCCAAACAGAGCCGAGCAATGGTCATTCTTCTTGCCATGGCCGAAATCCTTGCCCGCTCCGGTGAACGTATCGCCTCCCCCGGTGTCATTGACCCGGTCTCCGCTCGCAACGCTGCCGAACGGCTGGCCGTGGCGCTTGAGTTGCACGACCATGACAAGTCCATGCCCGATCTTGCGCAGATCAACCGCCACAGCGACCTGATCCTTATTTCCGATTTTCTGGACCCTTCCGAAGAGGTCATCGAAAAGCTCGCGCCAGTGGCGAAACGCGGCATTCGTGGACATGTGCTTGAAATCTGCGATCCGGTGGAAGAGGTGTTTCCCTATCGCGGCCGCACCGAATTCATTGACCCGGAAACCGGCGGCAGGCTGACCGCAGGACGCGCTGAAACGCTGCATGAGGATTACCGCCGCGCCTATCTTGCGCGGCGCGAAAGCCTGTCAGAAAGCCTTCGCCGCATCGGCTGGAGCTTTATCACCCATCACACGGATCAACCGGCCTCAACCGCACTGGTCGCCCTTCATACACATATGTCGGGCGATCCGACGGGTGGCATAGGCAGGGCGATATCGTGAGCGCCCTTCCCATCATATTCGGCGCCCCGGCGGTGCTCCTGGGTCTGTTGGCACTACCCGTGATCTGGTGGCTTTTGCGCCTGACGCCGCCGCGTCCGAAGATGGAATTGTTCCCGCCGCTGCGTATCCTCGCAGGGGTTCTGAAGAAAGAGGAAACGCCGGCGCAGAGCCCATGGTGGCTGACCCTTCTGCGGCTGATCATTGCCGCCCTTATCGTCCTGGCGCTGGCTCAACCGGTCGTCAATCCGCGCGAATTGCAGATCAGCAGCGCCGGAACACTTTCCATCGTCATGGACAATGGGTGGTCGACGGCAAGCGACTGGGACGATCGCGTGTCGACCGCGTCCGATCTTATTGATGACGCGGAAGCCGAAAACGTACCGGTTTCCATCGTTTTCACCGCCGATGCGGTCCACAATGCCACGCCCGATTCGGCAAGCCGTGCGCGCGAGCGACTGCAAGCCGCAATGCCGCGGCCAATCCACAGCGACCCGCGCAGCGCCCTCACCTCCATAGCAACCGCACTTGAGAGCGAAGGCATCGGCACTCTGGCCATCCTGTCGTCCGGGATCGCGCGCGATGACAATGACGAAGCGTGGCAGAACCTGTTGGCGCTGAACCCCGATAGCGTCAGGCTGGTGGAAAGGGCTGAGCCGTCTGCGCTGGCTTTGACGGCGGCAAACAACCAGGCCAATGGGTTTTCCGTGTCCGCCAGCCGGCTCGACCCGACCGCCGCAGAGACACGCTTTGTGACCGCCTTCGACACTCAGGCACGTCCCATCGCCAACGGCGAATTGGTTTTTCAAGCCGGAGAAAGCGCTGCTTCCACTCTGCTTACCGTCCCATTTGAACTGCGAAACGATTTTGCCAGCATAGCGATCGACGGGGGCGCCGACGCCGGATCGCGCTACCTTCTGGACGAAAACGCACGCCGCCGCCGGGTAGGGCTGATTTCGGCCGAACCCATCGATTTGACGCAACAGCTTCTTTCGCCCCTGTTCTACCTAACCCGGGCCCTTGAGCCATTTGCCGATTTGATGGTTCCCCAATCCGAAGAGCTTTCGGGCGCGATATCGGAGATAATCGAGCAGCGCCCCTCGGTCATCGTCATGGCGGATATCGGAACAATCCCCGATGATGTCGAGGAAACCCTCTTCGACTGGATCAACAGCGGCGGGCTTCTTCTGCGCTTTGCAGGCCCGCGTATTGCCGGCGGCGATGACAGCGATCCTTTTGTTCCTGTCGAGCTCAGGCGCGGCGAACGCGCACTCGGAGGCGCACTCTCATGGAGCGAGCCGCAACCGCTTGCATCCTTCTCCGAAAACGGAGCCTTTGCCGGCATGAGCCAGCCCGACGATGTCACCGTCAACCGTCAGGTGCTTGCCGAGCCGTCGCCGGATCTGGCGTCGCGCACCTGGGCAAGCCTTGCCGACGGGACACCGCTGGTCACCAGCCGGGCCTTTGGAGACGGCCGCATCATTCTGTTTCATGTCACTGCGGAAGCCACCTGGTCGAATCTTCCGATTTCCGGTCATTTCGTCGAGATGTTGCGCCGCTCGGTTATGCTCTCGAGATCTGCATTCGGTGCACAGGGAAGCGTTGAAGAAGTGGTGCTTCCGCCCTATCGTCTTTTGTCCGCCAACGGTGCGATCACCACGCCGTCAGGCGGCGTGCAACCCTTGAGGATGGCGTCCGGCAACCTGCCTGCGGTCACGTTTGACAACCCGCCGGGACTTTACGGAACCGAGGCAGGATATGTCGCGCACAATCTGATGCGCGCCGATGAAGCCCTGTTTCCTTTCGCCATGCCACAGTTCAACGGCACTGTCGAAACCGCGGACTATGCGCGCGACAGCAGTACCGACCTCACCCCTTATCTGTTGACCGCGGCAATGATTCTGCTTCTGGCGGACGCCCTGATCGTCCTTTTGATGTCAGGCGCGCTTTCCCGAGCGATGGTTATGCGCAGGACAGCCCGAGCCGGAGGATCGACCGCCGCCGTCTTGCTCGCGGCCATGGTTGTCGCCGGGATTCCTTCCGAAAGCCTTGCATCGGACGAAAAACCGGGCGATGCCGAGATACTGGCGGCGCTCGACCGGACCCATCTGGCCTATGTCATCACCGGTGACGACAACACGGACAGGACGAGCCGTCTTGGACTTGACGGCATGACACGATTTCTGACGTTCCGGACGTCGCTTGAGCCGGGTGAACCAGTGGGCGTCGATATCGAGAACGATCCGCTTGCGCTTTACTCGATGCTCTACTGGCCGATCTCGGTCAACGCCGATCCACCGTCGCGGGAAGCCGTCAGCCGTATCGATGCATTCATGAAGAATGGCGGCACGGTGCTGTTTGACACAAGAGATGCGCTTGCCGGCCTCGGCGACGGAACTGTCACGCCTGAAACGGCGCGCCTTCGCTCCATTCTCGCCGAAATCGATATTCCGGCGCTGGAGCCAGTCCCGCCGGATCATGTGCTTACCAAGGCATTTTATATCCTAGACGACTTCCCGGGCCGCTATCGCGGCAGTCCGTTGTGGGTTGAAGCGCTTCTTGATACTGACGATCCCGGAAACCGACCGGCGCGCGGTGGCGACGGCGTTTCATCCATTATCATCACCGGTAACGACCTCGCCGGCGCTTGGGCAATCGATGAGAACGACATTCCGGTGTTTCCGACGGTTCCGCCGGATCCGGTGCAGCGTGAACATGCATTTCGCGCCGGGGTCAATATCATGATGTACATGCTGACGGGCAACTACAAGGCCGATCAGGTGCACGTGCCGGCCCTTCTCGAGCGACTTGGACAATAACAATGAGCGTCGAATTCGCGCCCCTGATACCTGTCATATACGTAGCCATCCTGGCTGCTCTGGCCATCGTCATCGGATTGACAGGCCTCTTACAGCGCGTCCGTGGCGCGCTCTTCAGGATAGCTGCTCTTGCAGCGCTCTGCCTGGCGCTTTTGAACCCTGTGGTGCTGCAAACGGAAAGAGAACCGTTGGAGAGCGTGGTCGCCGTGGTCGTCGACCGCAGCCAGAGCCAATCGGGCGAACAGCGCACCGCCGCCACGGACGCCGCGCTCGAACGCCTTACCGGCCAGCTCGAACGGCTCCCGCGCATCGACACCCGCGTGGTGGAAGTCAGCTACGACAGTTTCACCGAGTCCCCTTCGACGCGCCTTTTCGAGGCCTTGTCTTCAGCGTTGGAGGATGTGCCGACCTCGCGAATTGCAGGCGCTGTCATGATTACGGACGGTCAGGTCCATGATATTCCGGAGTCAGCTTCCGAACTGGGCTTTTCGGCTCCCGTACACGGCCTGATCACCGGTGCGCCCGACGAAATCGACAGGCGCATCGAGCTGGTCAACGCTCCGCGCTTCGGCATTGTCGGCGAACAGCAGGAAATCACCTACCAGGTGGTGGAGGATGGCACGCAGAGCGGGCAGGTCGCGGAAGTCACAGTGCGGGTCAATGGAGAGTTGTTCAGTCGTGAGCTTGCCCCGATCGGACAGACGATGCCGCTGCTGATCGACGTCGAACGCGCCGGCGACAACATCATCGAGCTTGAAGTCGAAGCCGTTGCGGATGAGATTTCGCTAACCAACAATCGCGCCGTTGCCGTTCTTGACGGCATACGCGAAAACCTTCGCGTGCTTCTGGTTTCCGGCGAGCCGCACAGCGGCGAACGCGCATGGCGAAACCTGCTCAAATCGGATACCTCCGTCGATCTCGTACACTTCACGATCCTTCGCCCGCCTGAAAAGCAGGATGGCACACCCATTGACGAACTCTCGCTGATCGCCTTTCCGATCCGCGAGCTTTTTGTCGAAAAGATCAATGAGTTCGACCTCATCGTCTTCGACCGGTATCAGCGCCGCGGCGTGTTGCCGGTTCTCTACTACGATTACATCACCCAATATGTCGAAGAAGGCGGTGCGCTATTAATCGCTGCCGGCCCCGAACATGCCAGCCGCGATTCGATTGCAACCACACCGCTGGCGCCGGTGCTTCCGGCCGTACCCACCGGAGAAGTCACGCAAGTGGGCTTTTATCCACGCCTGAGCGTAGCCGGCCGCAAGCATCCCGTTACACGCAACCTGCCGGGTTCGGCTGAAGAACCGCCGCAGTGGGGTCGCTGGTTCCGTGCTGTCGATGTCGATGCGCCGCAGGAAGATACGATCCTTGAGGGCCCGGATGGATTGCCCTTGCTGATCCTCAATCGCGTTGGTGATGGCCGGGTTGCCATGCTGATGTCCGATCACGGTTGGCTTTGGGCGCGCGGCTTCGAAGGCGGCGGACCGCATGTGCCGCTATACCGGCGCATTGCGCATTGGCTGATGAAGGAGCCGTCGCTCGAAGAAGAAGCGCTGAGCGCATCTGCATTGGGCAATCTTCTCACCATCTCGCGCCAGACCATGCGCGACGAGGTCCCGGAAGCAACGATCACATTTCCCTCGGGTGAAACGCAGCAGGTTCCGCTGGAAAAGGCCGCCGAAGGCCTGTTCGAGGCGGAGTTGTTGGTCGAGGAAAACGGGCTTTTGGATGTCGCCAACGGCGAAATGAACACGCTGGTGCATGTCGGGGCGGTGAACGCGCCCGAATTCACCGCCACCGTATCGACAACCGAGCTTCTGACGCCAATTGCAACGGAGACAGGCGGAACGGTTCAGCGCCTCTCCGACGACGGCACGAGCATATCCGTTCCGTCCATCGTACCCGTCCGGGGAACGCCGCGCGGATCGGATGGCCGGCTGGTGCTCAAAATGACTTCGGAAACCGAACTCAAGGGCGTCAATCGCCTGCCACTATTCGCCGGTTTCTTTGGTCTCGCGATCCTGTTCCTTGCGCTCGGCACCGCCTGGTACCGCGAAGGACGCTAGACAAGGACGCCTTCGCGCCATTCGATCGCGCCGCTGAGGCGTTCATGCGAAAAGCTGCCATTGGCTGCAATCAGCACGCGGGCCGGATCGACGGGACCGGGAAACTTTACGTTCGCCGCCACTTTTTCAAATCCCAGCGGACCGTAATAGGGAAGGTCGCCCACAAGGATTACGCCCTCGCTTCCGGCGCGATGGGCGGCTTCGACGGAAATGCGGACCAGTTCACGTCCAATGCCAAGGCCCTTGTGGCTTGGACGGACAGCGAGCGGGCCAAGCAGGTGACCGGACAGGTTTCCGCAAACCACTGGCGTCAGACGCACCGACCCGACAATGTCGTCGCCGATCAGCGCGATAAAGGAAAGTGCCGGATCGTGCGGGCCCTGCTCGCGAACACGTTCCGCCGCGCGCACAAAGCGGCCCGGCCCGAAAGCTTCTTCGTTGATAGCGGTGATGACGTCGCCGTGATCGGCGGTCTCGTTCAAATAGGCAGGTTTGATCTCAGACATTTTGTAAACCGGAACTGATTCAGCATGATACGAAGGCGCCCCTGCTCCCGCAGGGCGTTCATGATCAGCGTCGTCGAAGGATTCCGGTGGTTTTCATGGCCAAACCTTTTCAAGTTGCGCGGCGATAGCACGATTGGAAAGGCAATTGCAATCCAAAACACACTGTTCAACCAAAGCGTATTCGCGTCGCTGCGTTCTCACCCTATGTTGCGTTGAGGCAAAGGAGAACGGACATGGGTATTCTTGTAGATGGCGTCTGGCACGACGTCTGGTACGATACCAAGGAAAACAAAGGACGTTTCAAGCGGGCTGCTTCGCAATTCCGCAACTGGGTGACACCGGACGGCAGCGCCGGCCCCAGCGGCTCCGATGGTTTTGCAGCCGAGTCGGGCCGTTATCACCTTTACATTTCCTATGCATGCCCGTGGGCGCACAGGACGCTTATTTTTCGCCGCCTCAAAGGCCTTGAACAGCACATCTCCTTGTCCATTGTCCATTACTTCATGGGCAGCAGAGGCTGGGAATTTCATGACAAGGAAGACGCCACAGCCGACACCGTCAACAATTCCGACTTCATGTGGCAGGTCTATACGGCAGCCGACAGTACCTACAGCGGCCGCGTCACCGTGCCGGTTCTTTGGGACAAGCAACGCAGGACCATTGTTTCCAACGAGTCCTCCGAAATCATTCGCATGTTGAACAGCGCGTTGGACAATCTCGACGGCGTCGATGCCGAGATCGATCTTTACCCTTCAGACCTTCGTTCCGACATCGATGCGATCAATGATCCGATCTACAACAACGTCAATAATGGCGTATACAAATGCGGTTTTGCCACCACGCAAGAAGCCTATGAGGAATCGTTCGATGCGCTGTTTTCAACGCTCGACACGCTCGAAGAGCGCCTCGCAAATCAACGCTATCTGATGGGTGAGCGCATGACGGAGGCCGATTGGCGTCTGTTCACCACCCTTGTCCGGTTCGATCCGGTCTATGTCGGCCATTTCAAATGCAACCTGCGCAGGATCGCGGACTACCCCGCCCTGTCTTGCTATCTGCGCGATCTCTATCAAAAGCCGGGTATCGCTGAAACCGTCAACATGGTTCACATCAAGAAGCACTACTACATGAGCCATGAAACGGTGAACCCGACGCGGATCGTACCCAAAGGCCCGGATATCGATCTGACGGCACCGCACGGCCGCGACCACCTTTGAGGAGACGAAAGCAACGCTACCAATAGGCGCTACGTTCGGCTCGTCCGGAAAGCTCATCGAGGCGCCGCAGTGTGGCGCGCGTAACGCCATCCGGCAGGTCGGCCATGTCAAAGAAGCCAGCTTCTGCAATCTCGAACCCGGCCTTGTGTTCAGCAAGCGTTTCGACGTTTTTGCACACAAATAGCACCACATGGTCGCGCCGATTGGTCCATTTGTTGTGATAGAGGCCATAGAGTTCCGGGGGCTCGCTGAGTTTGAGATTGCCCTCCTCGGCCAACTCCCGCTCAAGTGTTTCGAGCACCGTTTCGCCCGGCTCCACGCCGCCGCCCGGCATGTACCAGCCGGGTACATAGGTGTGGCGGACGAGAAACAGCCGGCCATCGGCATCGAAGGCGGCCGCACGCACGCCAATCGTCAGAGGCCGCCGGATCAGAAACGCTGCATTGAGAAAGAACTGGAAAATTGGCCGCATCCGGCTCTCATGGCCGGGACTTAGATCGCCGCCCATGCTCTCGGAATCTTGCTCCAACGTCGACGGACGGCTATGTCCGGCACTATGTTCCGTCTTGTTCATATCTCCGATATTCACCTCGGACCATTGCCGCGTTTGACTGCGCGCGAACTGACGTCAAAACGAATCACCGGCTATGTCAATTGGCATCGTAACAGGCGCAAGCGGATGTTTGGCAACATCCTCGAGACGCTGGTGGGCACTATCAAGACGGCAGAGCCGGACCATATCGCGATCACCGGTGATCTCGTTAATCTGGCGGCGCGTGCCGAAATCGATACGGTCGCGGCATGGCTGAAGACAATCGGCAGACCGGAAGGCGTTTCGGTCGTGCCTGGAAATCACGACGCCTATGTACCCGGCGCGCTAAAACTGATCTGCGACGCCTGGCAACCCTTTATGCGCGGCGACGAGGATACTGTCTCCGCCGGCGCTGGCAGTCTGTTCCCTTATTTTCGAAGGCGGCAGAACATCGCGTTGATTGGCCTGTCGACCGCGCTTGCGACACCGCCATTCATGGCAAGTGGCCTGTTTGACCGGCATCAGGGTGAACGGCTGCGCGACATTCTCATGCGCACGCAGCGCGATGGCCTTTTTCGGGTTGTCATGATCCATCACCCGCCGGTCCGCGGTGCAACAACGGCGCACAAACGCATGCTCGGCATCGGTCGATTCGGCCGCATCTTGCGGGACCATGGCGCAGAGTTGGTCATCCATGGCCACACCCATCTTGATACGCTCTACCGTCTCGACGGCAAAACCGGAACGGTTCCGGTTGTCGGCGTGCCGGCAGCGGGCGAAGGCCGCGGTGGACGCCGCCCTCCCTCCGGCTACAATCTTTTTACAATTGATGGACGACCGGGCGAGTGGCTCTGCCGCCTTGAGCGCCACGGCCTCGATGAAACGGGTGATAAGTTTGAAATTCTCAGCAGCCAGAAGCTGTAGAAACTTCCTTTGCAACGCTCATCAATGACTGATCCCGACATCAAGCCGATGGGATACTGTCGATCCGTCGGTTCCAGGCAAATAGAGGGCGAGCGGACTGTCGCCATTGAGATAGAGCTAACCGTTGGCATCACCACTTGAGGTAATCATGATGTCGATCGTGTAGTTGGCGGTTTCATCGCGCCGCGCGGCGTTGCGCATCAGGTAAACACGGATCCTGTATTCACCGCTTTGAGGCAGTAGACCTTCATAGCTGTTGCCTTCGGTTGAACCGACGAAAAACGCGGCATTCTCTTCGCCGGGTGCCAGAATGTTGAAATAGCTCGACAGATTGTCTGTCTTCATATTGACGACCATGGTTTGACCCGCCGCGGCGACAACGAGATAGTCAACAGAATTATACCCGGCGACGGATCCTGTGATGCTGGTTCCGGTTTCACCGGATGCAAATTCGACGCGCTCCGTACGCATCTCGTCGGCAAATGCTGCAAACGGCGCTACCGCGCAAAGGGCGGTGAAGACTAAAAATCCTATAAGACGCATCAAAAGCACGACTGGTTCCTCCAACAACGCTGGTCCTCGGTTTCAATCGATCGCGCGGGATGGACAGCCAGACCTATAACGCGCTGATCCTTTCGGCAACCAGTTCCCATAAAAGCGCGATCCACACCGCACTTGCAACGGCTATGCCGAAAAGGAACCAAAGCAGTGCTGCCGCAATGCCAAACTCTCGCGGGCGCATTTTGCTTTCGACAGGTTTCGGCGCAGCCGCTGTATCGGCTGCTGGTTTGGCAGGCGCCGCATCATCTTCCGCGCTTGACAGCGACGAAGCTGCGGCAACGGACTTCTTGGCGTCGGACGTTCTCACGCTGCGATCATCGCTTTCAAGAAAGTGCTGCCGCTTTACAATGCAATCTGCAACATACCGCGCAACCGCATCGCAAACGCGGGCCATTTCGGCATCTTCCGTCAGTACCACCCGCCCATAGCGCGTATCGCGCACGAAACGATAGGTGCGCGCATCATTGCCGAGATGCACATGGGCGATGGCATCGATCCACAGACGCGGACGCTCGCCAGAGGAAAGGTAGAAATCGAACTGATCGTCGTCGGCCGGGACGTCGTCAAACACCGGCTTGAGCGCATCGGCCAGAAGCTCCAGACGCGCGCGCTCGCCATCGCGGTGCGCGGACCGAGTGTCCTGCCGCTCCGCCGCTGCAATCCGCGCATCACGCACGATATCGGCAAGGCGCTTGAGCCGGCCGCCGGGCGCCTGCGAATTGCTCATCGGAAAACCATCCTCTTCGCGGGTTGACGATCGTATAACTTAAAACAAGTCCGGGCAGGATTGAAACAGAGGGCCGTGCGGCCAGCATGTGGGACGCAGCGCGGTACCATCGGACCTCAACGACGGACAGGCATAGGCAGACCTGCCCAAATTCTAACCGTTTGCAACGCGCATGAAGGTGCGAACAATGGTCTGCGCATCGGCGTCAACATCGAGCGGGCGACAGAGGTAGGCCGGACCAAAGACTGAATACTGGATGATCAGGCCCTGCAACTGCATAGCCAGATCGTCAGCTTTCATATTGGCATGCAGGAGGCCGTTTTGCTGGCTCTCTTGAAGAAATCGGACAAGCCGCGAATAGGCCTTTGCAGCATCTTGCTGATGCATTCCCAAATACCTCTTCTCGGCAGGCTTTGAGGAAAAGACAATCGCAGCAATGTCCCTGTTTTCTGATCCGACACGCAATGCAACGTCGACAACCTGTCTCAGGTTCCGCTCGAAGTCCGGCGTCGAAGCCTCAAGCGTCCGGCGAACAACCGGCTTTCGCTCCGGTTGGGCGATGCGCGTCAGCAGCGTTTCTTTGTCCTTGAAGTGACGGTATAGCGTGGCGATACCGATTCCCGCCTTACCGGCAATCTGCTCCATCGTGCACGCAAGGAATCCATGTTCTGCAACAACGGACCGTGCTGCAGATATCACCCGGGTATCGAGGTCGCGCCCGTCGTCAAGCCTGATGAGATGCTGCTCAGCCATCTGGCTGATCAACGCATCCTTGCTGCCGATACGCCGGTATAACGTTGCACGCGAAAGCCCGGTTGCCCGCTCCAGCTGCAGCAAGGTGAAATCGCTCCCGTGCCGTGCGTAGAGTTCGATTGCCGCCTGTTGAATATGATCGACCATATCAGAATAGAAATGATTTGATAGTCTATCTTATCGTATCATTTCATCTTGATGACGTAAAGCCTGCAGCCCTCAGGCAGGCCGGCGCATCATCTTCACCCGATATCGGAAATGAAACTGCGTTTAGCAGCCGGTCGATGCGATCGTTCTGCAGATCAGGGAAAAAGCCTCTTCGGTGCATTCCTCGATCAGCATGTGACCCGCACCTTCAAGCAAATCTACGCCGAAGTGTTGCGGAAGCTGCCGGGCCTGACGCGCCGGCACGATGCAATCCTGGAGGCCCCAAAGGACGTTGACCGGCATCCTCAAGGCATCAAGGGCGTCGCGATGGAATACGCCCTGCTCAAGATTGCCGCCGCGCTCTTTCAGCATGCTTTCGAGTATCGCAATCAGCTGGCCGACCACACCGGGCACTGCGCGGCTCCGCGCCAAAGTATCGATATAGGCGTCAGGTATCTCCGCGTTCCAGCCGAACATCATCTCCGCAATGGAATGAAGGCGCTCCGGCTCCCTCGTCGTAGCATAAAGACGCAGAAGGCGGTGATTGATTTCAGGCCCGTATCCGCCCGGTGCCAGCAGCGTCATGGATGCGACCTTTGCGGGCGTGCGCATCGCGATCAGCGTTGCAACGGCACCGCCCATCGAATGACCGATCAGATGCACCGTTTCGATATCGCGGGCCGACAAATCGTCCGTTACGGCGCCCGCCATCTTTCCGGTGCGCTCCAGACCCTGCGCCAGTTGCGATTGGCCGTGACCGGGCAGATCATAGGCAAGGCTGGGGCGTTCACGGCTGAGCCTCGTCCGGATATCTGCCCATACCGCGCTCGATGCCCCGAAGCCATGCAGGAAGACAGCGGGTGCGTCGTCGCCGCTTCCCCGTTTAACAGCAAATAACCGCCCGTTTGCTGGCGCGTCCAAGGCCGGCCTTTCCGGTTTGATTCAGTCGGCGCCAAGCAATCTGTTGGCTGCCGATACGACGGCTTCAAGCGAAGCGGCGACGATATTGGTGCTGATCCCGACGCCGAGGAGCCGTCCGCCCGAATGTTCTATTTCCATGTAGCAGATTGCGGCTGCATTGGCGCCATGCTGAAGGGAGTGTTCGGCATATTCGGCGACGGTAAAGTCGACGCCGATATGTTGCGAGAGCGCATGAACGAAACCATCGATCGGCCCCGTGCCCTGCCCTGTGATCTTGATCTCCCGTCCGCCGTCCTTGATCACCGCTTCGATCTCGCGCACACCCGGTTTGCTGGTCGACGGATATGTATGGTGGTCCACGTAGGAAAGCCGCGCGCCGGGTTGTTCGACATAGCGCTCAATGAAGCGATCATAGATTTCTTTTGACGGCAGTTCGCGCCCGACATTGTCGGTAATGCGCTGAATGTCCATTTGAAATTCAACCTGAAGCGCACGCGGCATATTGATCCCGTAGTCCTCGTTGAGGACATAGGCAATACCACCCTTGCCCGACTGCGAGTTGATCCGGATGATCGCCTCATAGGTGCGGCCGACATCGCGCGGGTCGATGGGCAGGTAAGGCACCTCCCAGATCTCGGTGTTGGCTGCCCGGATTGCCTTCATACCCTTGTTGATCGCGTCCTGATGGGATCCCGAAAAGGCAGTATAGACAAGCTCTCCAACATAGGGATGGCGTTCGTGAATGAGCATCTGGTTGGAGTACTCATAAACGCGTTTGATCCGCTCGATATCGGAGCAGTCAAGCTGCGGGTCGACGCCCTGCGTGTACATGTTGAGCGCCAGGGTGACGATATCGACATTGCCGGTCCGCTCGCCATTGCCGAACAGCGTTCCTTCGACCCTGTCGGCGCCCGCCATCAGACCCAGTTCGGTTGCCGCGATGCCGGTGCCGCGGTCATTGTGCGGATGCAGTGACACAATCAGGTTTTCCCGGTTGTCGAGCTGCCTGCACATCCATTCGATCTGATCCGCATAAATGTTGGGCGTCGACATCTCCACCGTAGACGGCAGGTTGATGATCAGCTTGTTTTCCGCTGTCGGCTGGACGACTTCGGTGACCGCATTGCAGATCTCCAATGCCACTTCCAGCTCGGTTCCGGTAAAGCTCTCCGGCGAATACTGAAACCTGTAACCGCCGCCTGCCCGGGCTGCCATATCGGTCACCATCTTGGCCGCATCGACTGCGATCTGCTTGATCCCGGCGACATCCTTGGCAAAGACGACGCGCCGCTGCAGGGCACTGGTGGAATTATAGAAATGAACGATCGGCTGGTGCGCGCCTTGCAACGCCTCGAAGGTGCGGGTGATCAGTTCCGGCCGGCATTGCACCAGCACCTGCAGCGAAACATCGCGCGGAATTTCACTTTCCTCGATACACCAGCGTGCAAAATCGAAATCGGTCTGCGAAGCCGACGGAAACCCGATTTCGATTTCCTTGAAACCCATGTCGAGCAGCAGCTGGAACATGCGCTCCTTGCGGTCGTGACCCATGGGATTGACCAGGGCCTGATTACCGTCACGCAAATCGACCGAACACCAGATCGGTGCATGCTCGATACGTTTTGAAGGCCATGTCCGGTCGTCAAGTCCGGTCAGCGGATAGGGTTGATATTTTCGCGGCGCATGCGCCATCCCGGCGCTGCTGCTGGAAGAGGGCGATTGCTGTGTGGCTGTCATGGGTCTCTCGTCGGTCTCTCGGCGTTTATACGGCTCCTGTCGCAGCAAGCCGCATTTTCACCGCAAGGCATTAGGTTTTCGTCAATGGAAGAGAAAGGAGCAAGTGCCAGCGGCGTACCGACCGCCGGACGCTCCTCTAACGAGCCCGGCGACCGCCAGTAAGGCCAAGGAGTAGGTCGAGCGAAAGCACGCGCTGCGCAAAAGTGCGCTTCCGCGTCGATGTCTCAATCCTGTTGACCGTCAATTTCATGGGCGGCGTTATAGCCGCCGCTGCGGCAGACGGCAACAGGCAAGTTACGATCAGCCGTTTTCGCGATTTCGCCGACACCGCATCCTCAACGCCGGCGCTGCCCCAAATGAGCCACAACGTTTTCGATCATCCGCATCCCGGCATTCTGGCCAAGCGACATGATGGACTCGGGATGAAACTGAACCGCCGCCACCGGTTCGCTGCGGTGTTCGATCCCCATAATTGTTCCGTCTTCGCTTTCGGCCGTCACGATAAAGTCTCTCGAAAGCGTAGCCGGATCGGCAAAGATCGAATGATAGCGTCCGACCGTTACTTCTGTGCCGAGGCCGGAAAAAACCGTGCCGGCATCTTCAATGCGGATGCGCGAGGGTTTCCCATGCACCGGCACCGCAAGCGTGCGCAGGTCGCCGCCATAGGCCTCCGTGATCGCCTGAAGACCAAGGCAAACGCCAAACAGCGGAAGCCCGCGCTTGCGGACAATCTTGATCGTCGCCTTGCAATCAAAATCCTTGGGCGAACCGGGACCGGGCGACAGCACCACGAGATGCGGGTCAATAGTGTCGAAAACCGCTTCTGCGACCGGCGTTCGCACGGTCGATACGGTCGCGCCGGTCTGGCGGAAGTAATTGGCGAGCGTGTGAACGAACGAGTCCTCGTGGTCGATGAGCAGGATCCGGGTATCTTCACCCACCCGCGCCGTATCCCGCGATGCCTGGCGTTCATTGCTCTGGCCTGCATCGCGAATGGCCGCGCGCATAGCCGAGGCCTTGAGTTCGGTTTCCGCCTCCTCCTCGTCCGGTTCGGAATCGAACAGCAACGTCGCACCCGCCCGCACTTCGGCAATGCCGTCCTTGATGCGGATGGTGCGCAGCGTCAGGCCGGTGTTCATGTCGCCATTGAAATTGACCATGCCGATGGCACCGCCATACCATGCACGCGGGCTTTTTTCGTGCTCCTCGATAAAGCGCATCGCCCACAATTTCGGCGCGCCGGTTACCGTGACCGCCCAGGCATGGCTCAAAAAAGCATCGAAGGCATCCATACCGTCCCGGAGCCGGCCCTCGACGTGATCGACCGTATGGATCAGGCGTGAATACATCTCGATCTGACGGCGCCCGATAACGCGCACCGATCCGGGCTCGCATACCCGGCTCTTGTCGTTTCGGTCGACGTCCGAGCACATGGTGAGTTCCGCTTCGTCCTTCTTGGAATTCAGAAGTTTGAGGATCTGCTCGGAATCGGAGATGGCATCCTCGCCACGCTTGATAGTGCCTGAAATCGGGCACGTTTCCACCCGGCGGCCGCTGACCCGGACGAACATTTCCGGTGAAGCACCGACGAGATATTCGCCGTCGCCCAGGTTGATAAAGAAGGAATAGGGTGACGGGTTGGTAACCTTCAAACGTCTGGCGATGGCCGAAGGATGGCTGACGCAGCGTTCGAAAAACATCTGACCTGGCACCACTTCGAACAGGTCCCCCCGCTTGAAGCTTTCTTTGGCGCGCGCGACCAGCGCTGCATATTCCCCCGGGCGGTGATCGCCGCGCGGCGGCTCCTCGTCCGTCGCCCGGAACGGTTCCGGTTGGGTCTCCCGTGATTTTCCAACGGTCGTCCAGTCGCGGCGCGAAAACTCGTAGCGGTCAACCCATGCGCGCGCAGCGTAGTGGTCAACGACAACGATTTCGTCCGGCAGGTAGAGCACGAGATCACGCTGGTTCTCGGGCCGGTCGAGCCGGCGCGGAATGCTGTCGAACTGAAATGCAAGATCGTATCCAAAGGCGCCGAAAAGGCCGAGATTGCTGTCTTCTTCACTGTAAAACAGGTCGGTGATCGCGCGCAGAACGGTAAAAACGGTCGGCAGCCGCGAGCGCGCTTCTTCCGTTTCGGGGCGTTCTGGAAGTGCGACTTTCAAGGACATGCGGCGCTTGCGCCGTTCCGTGATGTCGACCTTGGAGACACGTTCAAGCCGGCGCCCGACGATCGCAAGCAATGCTTCGCCGCGTTCATTGTGCGCCTCGAGCCACATGGTGCGATCTCTCGCGGTGATCGATAGCGGCGGATCGATGATCGCCGTATCCCAGCGGGTGTATCGGCCCGGATATTCGTAGTTGGACGAGAAAACAGCGCCGCGGCGGCTATCGAGGCCGTCGACATAGGCTTCGATTGCGTCCACATAGGGCGTCTCGACACGGGTGCGCCGGATCTCCACTCCGCCTCGCGTGACGAACACCTGGCCGTCGTTGTCGGTGTCTGCTGATGTCATTTCATCCGATCCTCAAATTCCGGACGCAAAAAAGCCGCCGGGATGATCCTCAGCGGCTTTGCACGGTGTGAACACAACTGGCGAACGCCGCTATAGGCGAGCCCACCACCAGATCTTGTTCATGTTATGCGTCGTTTTCATGACCCCGTGTTAGCGCCGAGCGCGTACAAGTGCAAGTGGCGATTGAATCGTCACACCTTGGATCCGCGATCCGGGTCGTCCGCGATCCGCTTCAGCAATCTTCGGAACTGGGCGAACTCAGCCTTTGAAAATCGATCAGCAAACGCCTGTTCAACGGCCACCTTGATCTTGTCCGCATCCTGCATGGCGCGGCGGCCTGCATCCGTAAGCCGGACGATACGGGCCCGCGCATCGTTCGGGTCGCGCTCACGCTCCAATATGCCCTCTGCCACGAGGCCGTCGACGAATTGCTGCACCGCCTGCTTCGTCAGCCCGGTACGGACAACAAGCTCCGATTGCTTGAGGCCACGGCGCGGCAACTGCCCGAGAATGTTGGAGCGGGCCTCGGTAAACCAGCCATGGCCCTTCGCCTGCATGGCGCTGACAAAGCGTTGGTTCCACTGGTCGCGCGCGCGCCAGAGATCCCAGCCAATGTGATCGGGAAGCGGTTTTTTCACTTTGCTTTTCTTGCTCGGGTTCAACGTGCCACGGTTTTTCGTCAAGTTGCTTGACCTTTTCATTGACGATCATTATAGTCAAGCTACTTGACAAATTATGATGAAACCAAAGGAGCTGTTCATGGCTATACTCGAAAAGGCGGTTCTCGCAATTCTGACGATCGGATCAACCCACTATGTTGATATCGGACAGGATACCGATGCCGTTATCTACTATGCAAACGAAGACCGCGTACACATGGTGCTGCCGGGCGGACCACAGATGAACGGTGAGTGGAAACTCTTGCCGAACGGCTATCACGTCAAATGGGAGAACGGGCCGGAAGGCAATTGGCAGATTTCCTACGAGCCGGGCGTCATGACCTATATTGATGGCGACGGAAAGTCCGTCGGCACAATCAGCAGGCTTGTTCCGGGCAACCCCGAAGACCTTCGCTAGAAGCCGCGCGGAAGCCCTTCGGCGGCTTTCCGCTGCCTTCTTTGGCGCACGGTGCATCGGTCTCGATCCGGCATTACGTTGACCTTGCGATGCTCCAGAGCCAGAAGTGCACTCTGTAAGATTACCTGATGGACTGGGCGTCGGACGCATAAAGGTTGCTCGTCTGGATCGAAGGCGAGTTTCGATGATCAGGTACGGGTATGTGCTTTGTTTCCCGAGGTCCCAAAAACCGAGGCAAGGTGCTCCGCGAGTGCACGCACACGCCGCGGTTGGGCCCGGCTTGGCGGAAAGAGCACTTGCAAGGGGATCGCAGGTGCAGCGTATTCTTCCAAAAGCTCGACCAGTTCTCCACGTTCGATGTCCGGACCGACATCCAGTTCCGACTTCAAGATGATGCCATGACCGGCAAGGCACCACTGTCTGACAAGCGCTCCGTCATTGGCCACGCGGTCGCCGCGAACAGCGACAAGCTGACGATCGTCACCGTCACCGAACCTCCAGACATTGTCGAGTTCCGGACCGAAGCGCATGACAAGGCAATTATGGGTCGTCAGATCGGAGGGCGTTTCGGGAATTCCGCATCGCCGGAGATAGGCCGGCGAGGCGCAAACGACACGTTTCGCATGGCATAAGACCCGTGCCCGCAAAGTGCTGTCGGCGACGGGACCGAACCGCAGTGCCATGTCGAAACCCGCATCGACAACATCTACATAGCCATCAGAAAGCAGAAGTTCGATTGAGATCGCAGGGTGGTTTTCCAGGAAACGGCCGATTTCCGGCGCTACAGCCGTGCGACCGATATCACTGGGTGCACTGAGACGGATTGAACCGGACAGGGTCTGAGCTCCGAGCCGGATACGGGCATCAAGTTCATCAACTTCCTCCAGAACATGCCTGGCACCATCAACCAGCATACGACCCTCATCGGTCAAACTGATCGCCCGGGTCGTACGGTTCAACAGCACCACGCCATAATGCGCTTCGAGGGCCGCCAATCGCTCGGACACGGTTGTTGACGAAAGACCCGCTTCCCGTGCTGCAGCCGTAAGGCTGCCCTTTTCAACGATGAGTCGGAAAAGCGCGATGTTCTTCAGGAGCATTGATCGGAATTTCCGGATTATAATAACGTATTTTGTCTGTTTATCCGAAAATCTCTGCCGGTTAAATCACTTCCATAAACCAGGAGGGACAACGCAATGACGAAGCTGACAATCGTGGCAAACATTCACGCCAACACTGACAAAATAGATCTGGTTCGTGCGGAGCTGGAGAAACTGGTGCCTATAACCAGAGCAGAAGAAGGCTGCATCCAGTATGACCTGCACCAGGATAACGAAAACCCGGCACATTTCATGTTCTACGAAAACTGGCAATCACGCGATCTATGGCAGACCCATATGAACGCGCCGCATATTGCCGCCTACATGGAAGCGACGGATGGGGCGGTAGAGGAGTTTACGCTGAACGAAATGTCTCACATCGCGTAGCTTGCGCAGCGCCAAAACTTAGAACAGCCCCTCTATCAAGCCCTCTTCGTTGAGGTAAATCTTCTCCGAAGAGGGCGCGCGCGGCAGGCCCGGCATCGTCATGATCGCCCCCGTGATCACCACGATAAAACCAGCGCCGGCCGATAGCCGCACCTCGCGGACCGGCACCGCATGATCGGTCGGCGCACCGCGAAGATTGGGATCGGTCGAGAATGAATATTGCGTCTTCGCCATGCAAATCGGCAGATGGCCATAACCCTGCTTTTCCCACGCGTGAAGCTGGTCGCGCACGGATTTGTCGGCGAGAACCTCCGAGGCATGATAGATGTCCTTGGCAATGGTCTCGATCTTTTCAAACAGCGGCATGTCATCCGCGTAAAGCGGTGCAAACTGAGACACGCCGGATTCGGCAAGTTCAACCACCTTGGCGGAAAGCGCGTCGATACCAGCCGAGCCTTCGGCCCAGTGGCGGCACACAATGGCTTCGGTCCCCAGCGTCTCGACATAGTCCTTAACAGCAGCGATCTCGGCATCGGTATCGGATATGAAGTGATTGATTGCAACGACCACTGGAACGCCGAATTTCTTCACGTTCTGCACATGGCGGCCAAGGTTGGCGCAGCCATGAACCACCGCATCGACATTTTCCGGACCGAGATCTTCTTTCTTGACCCCGCCATTCATCTTCATGGCGCGCACGGTGGCAACGATCACTGCCACGTCAGGGTGCAGGCCCGCCTTGCGGCATTTGATGTCGAAGAACTTTTCGGCACCCAGATCAGCGCCGAAACCGGCTTCAGTGACAACATAGTCGCCAAGTTTCAAAGCTGTCGTGGTCGCCACGACGGAATTGCAGCCATGAGCGATGTTGGCGAAGGGACCGCCATGGACCAAGGCCGGATTGTTTTCCAGTGTCTGAACGAGGTTAGGCTGCATGGCATCCTTCAATAGAACTGCCATCGCGCCATCCGCCTTGATATCGCGGCAGTAGACCGGCGTCTTGTCGCGGCGGTAGCCGATGATGATGTC
The DNA here is from genome assembly GCA_039025395.1 of Pseudomonadota bacterium. GTDB lineage: Bacteria > Pseudomonadota > Alphaproteobacteria > Rhizobiales > Rhizobiaceae > Hoeflea_A. The sequence continues at coordinate 5,480 of JBCCOK010000025.1, read as the reverse complement.
GCCAAGCCGCTTTTCCAGGTCCTCAAGGTCGTTCGCAAGGCACAGGATCGCCATCACTTCCGAGGCCACCGTGATATCGAAACCCGCTTCGCGCGGAAATCCGTTGGCAACGCCGCCCAGGGAACAGACGATTTCTCTGAGCGCCCGGTCGTTCATGTCCAGCACCCGGCGCCAGGCAACGCGGCGGTTGTCGATACCGAGCTCGTTGCCCCAGTAGATGTGGTTGTCGATCATCGCCGCCAGAAGATTGTGAGCAGATGTGATAGCGTGAAAATCGCCGGTAAAATGAAGGTTCATGTCCTCCATCGGAACTACCTGCGCATAGCCCCCGCCGGCAGCACCACCCTTGACGCCGAAACAGGGCCCGAGCGATGCCTCGCGGATGCAGATGACGGCTTTCTTGCCGATGCGGTTCAGCCCGTCTCCGAGGCCAACCGTCGTCGTCGTCTTCCCCTCACCCGCCGGCGTCGGATTGATCGCCGTTACAAGAACAAGCTTTCCGTTCGGCCGCTCCTTGACCGACGCAATGAATTCGGCGGAAATCTTCGCTTTGTCATGGCCGTAGGGCAAAAGGCTTTCGTTCGGAATGCCCAGCTTCTCGCCGATCTCCGAGATCGGTTTCTTGTCTGCCGCGCGGGCGATTTCAATGTCGGACTTAACCTCGGCCATCGTTCAATATCCTCATCTGGCGCCATGCAACCGCTGCGGTTGCCGGGCGCACCATAAACGCATCTTGAACAAAACCAACAGGCCAAAAATTACCGAATCATGCGCCAAATACGACAAACGGGCGGACATGCCCGCGGACAAGGCTGGGCTGCCGGCAAAACTGTCATGAAATCTGCTTTGAGCCCGTACTCTTGCAGCCTCACGCCTATTCGTCGTCGAGCGCCATCAGGCTGGCGTTTCCGCCTGCGGCGGCCGTGTTGACGGACACCGCCTGTTCCTGCGCAAAGCGCGACAGGTAATGTGGCCCGCCCGCCTTGAAGCCCGTCCCGGAAAGGCCGGATCCGCCGAATGGCTGGGTCCCGACCACCGCGCCGATTGTATTGCGGTTGACGTAAATGTTGCCAACGTCCAGCCGGTCGAGCACCTTGTCGATGCGCGCCTCAATTCGCGTGTGCAGGCCCATCGTCAGCCCGTAACCGGAAGCGGCAATATCGGCAAGCACGGTGTCAAGCGTCCCGGCCTTCCAGCGCACCACGTGGAGGATCGGCCCGAACACCTCTTCCTTCAACGCAGACGCCCGATCGAGTTCGACAATATGCGGCGCGAAAAACGTGCCCTCCCGCGGCGCCTTCCCGGCAAATCGAACGGTCTGGGTCTCTTTCATCGCATCGACATGCGCTGCAAGAATCGACCGCTGGCCTTCGTCGATAATCGGGCCGATATCGGTGTCGGCTTCCTGTGGCAGTCCGAGGTGCAATTCGCGTGTCGCGCCCTCAATCATGTCCACCATGCGGTCGGCCACATCGTCCTGCACGAACAAGAGGCGCAGTGCCGAACAGCGCTGGCCAGCCGAACGGAAGGCCGACATGATCACGTCATCGGCCACCTGCTCGGGCAGGGCGGTCGCGTCGACGATCATCGCGTTCAGACCACCGGTCTCCGCAATCAGCGGAACGATCGGCCCATCCTTTGCGGCCAGTGACCGGTTGATCGCCCGCGCCGTATCGGTCGAGCCGGTGAAAGCGACACCACCGATGTCGCGATGGGAGACAAGACCGGCGCCGATGGCACCATCGCCGGGCAGGTAGATAAGTGCATCCTGGGGAATGCCACAATTGTGCAGAAGGCGCACCGCTTCAAAGGCAATCAAGGGTGTTTGTTCCGCCGGTTTGGCGATCACCGAATTTCCGGCTGCCAGCGCGGCTGTAACCTGGCCAAGAAAAATCGCGAGCGGAAAATTCCATGGGCTGATACAGGCGAATACGCCGCGGCCGCGCCATCCGTAACGGTTTTCTTCGCCGGTCGGCCCGGGCATGATCGTCGGTCGGGCAAACTGCCTTTCCGCCTCGCGCGCATAGTAGCGGCAGAAATCCACCGCCTCGCGGATTTCGGCAATGCCGTCATCCAGCGTCTTGCCGCCCTCCAGTGACAACAGCGCCATGAACCGGTCGCGTTCCTCTTCCAGCGCATCACCGGCACGTCGAAGTGCCGCCGCACGCTCTTTCACGGGCGTGCGCGACCATGTTTCGAAACCCGCCCGTGCTGACGCTATCGCCGCTTCGATATCGGCGGGATCGGCCTGAGCGATTGTCCCGACGACGGTATCGGGCTGCGCCGGCGCATGCACCTCAACGGCGCCGCGATGAACGCTGACACCCGGAATGAGCGGATGGGCCTCCACAACCGCTTCTGCAGCTTTCATACCCGAAGTCAACGCTGTCAGATCTGCGGCGCAGCCGAACTCGATTCCGGCACTGTTGCGCCTTTCACCATAAATTTGCGAAGGCAGCGGAATGTCACTGTGTCGTGAACTTTTGCCGTTTGCGACGCCCAGCTGATCGAGAGGCCTTTCGAGCAGAGCGCTGACCGGAACATTGGTATCTCCTGCCACCGCCACAAAAGAGGAGTTTGCGCCGTTTTCAAGCAGCCGGCGGACAAGGTAAGCAAGCAGGTCGCGATAACCTCCGACCGGGGCGTAGATCCGGCAGGGGACGGGAATATTGTTTTCCTGCACGGCATCATACAGCGCCTCGCCCATGCCGTGTAGCCGCTGAAACTCGAAACCGCTGCGATCATTGCCTGCCATTTCGAGGATCATCGAAACGGTCAGGGCATTGTGCGTCGCAAACTGTCCGAAAATACGCTCGCGCGCTGCAAGCATCCGGCGCGCGCACGCAAGATAAGAAACGTCCGTTGCGGCCTTGCGGGTGTACACGGGATAGTCTTCCAGACCGCGTATCTGTGCAAGCTTGACCTCGGTATCCCAGTAGGCGCCCTTGACGAGGCGCACCATCATGCGACGGTCCGTATGGCGGCAAAGTGCGTCAACGAAATCGATCACCTCCGCAGCACGCTTCTGATAGGCCTGGACGGCCAGTCCAAAACCGTCCCAGCCGTCAAGCGAAGGGTCGCGGAAAACCGCTGAGATCACCTCGAGCGACAGCTCCAGCCGATCCGCTTCTTCAGCATCGACCGTAAAATTGAGGTCATGCGCCTTGGCTCTTTGTGCCAGTTTCAGGAGGCTGGGTACCAACTCCTTCAATACCCGCGCACGGTGGGTCGCGAGATAGCGCGGATGCAAGGCGGAAAGTTTCACCGAAATCCCCATGCGATCCAGCAGTTCCCGTTTGCCTGCTGCCTTGCCGATAGCCTCGATCGCGTCGGCGTAGGCCTGCCAATAGCGCTCTGCATCAGCCGCGGTGCGCGCGCCTTCGCCAAGCATATCGAAGGAATGGCGGAAACCGCGCGCTTCATTTCTGGCTGCCCGCGACAGCGCTGCGTCGATGGTCTCGCCGAGCACAAAATGATGGCCGAGAAACCGCATTGCCTGTTTTGTTGCCGTGCGCACCGTCGGCAGTCCGAGCCGCCGAACCACTCCTTGAAGAAGCGATTCAGGCGTTTCGCCCGGCTTGATCACCCGCGCGGTAATCCCCAGCGCCCAAGCTGAAGCGGCAACAAACCATGTATCGCCGTGGCTGTCCTGTTCGCTCCAATTGCCTTCCTTGAGCTTGTCCTCGATCAGCTTGTCCTGCGTTCCGGCGTCCGGCACCCGCAAGAGCGCTTCGGCCAGAACCATCATGGCAAGGCCCTCGGGAGTGGAAAGCCCGTATTCACGCAAGAAATCCTCGACACCGCCGATCGACCCGGCATCACCGCGAATGGCTTCGATGTAACGCCTGGCGCGCTTGTCGATGCTGTCATTCTGTTGCGGTGCAAGGTCCAGTTGCTCCGCGAATGCGGCGATCAGCGTGTCGTCATCGGCCGCATAGGGCGCATCAAAATGCGGCGGTGGAGCGGAAACAGGCGCGTTCATTCGTTTTCTCCGGACGTTTGCCCATTCTATCGCGCTTACAATAGTGATTGTCACTATATTTGGTATTGTATATCAAAGATTCCGCAAACAAATTGACAAAATTTGGTGATTTATGAAGGAAATTGACCAAACCGACCGGAAGATCCTCCGTGCGCTACAGACAGAGGGCCGGTTGTCAAATCTCGAACTTGCCGAACGCATCCACCTGTCGCCAACGGCCACCGCCGAACGCGTCAAGCGCCTGACTCGCGAAGGCTACGTTGAAGGCTATTCGGCCCGCCTCTCGCCTTCGAAGCTCGGCCGCGACATGCTGGTTTTCGTCGAGATCAAGCTGGATCGCACCACTGCCGATGTTTTCGAGGCTTTCGCAGCAGCGGTTCTGCGCTCAGACGATGTCATGGAGTGTCACATGGTTGCTGGCGGCTTTGATTATCTGGTCAAGGCGCGCGTACAAGGCATGGCCGCCTATCGCGCTTTCCTTGCCGATGTCATTCTGCCTTTGCCGGGGGTGCGGGAAACGCACACCTATGCGGTCATGGAAGAGGTGAAAAACTCAGCCCATATCCCGGTCTGATCGATTGGCTATCGGTCGAGAATGGAACGGACTTCAACAAGATTGGAGCGGACCCGCAACAGATAAAACCCCACCGTCGCGAGGTGCGAAGGCATGATCCAGCCATCTTCGCGGCCGTTGGACACGATGACCGGTGTGAGCGACAGCGTCGCCCTCAGTTGCTCTTCCATGGTCGTCCAGACGTCTTCGAGTTGCCTGCTGCGGATGATGTCGGCGAAGTCCGCATGGGCCGCTTTGAGGATACCGTAATAGGCATAGAGCTGCCCGTAGGTGAACCAATAGTGGTTGTCCGCACGCGTATCGAACCAGCCGGCATTGCTCTGCGCCGACCTGTCGCGCAGGGTTGCCGAGGTCGAACCGATATCGGCGGCGATGCGGTCCACGAAGCGGATAAGATTGTCTGCGCGCGCATCGAAGACAGCTTCACAGGCCTCCAGCCTGTCGTTAAAGGCGCGCAACAGATCACGCCCTTCCCGGAACGCGCTTGGCGATGGTGTCAGAAAACCGAACTGCCGTGTACTGATGTACCAGGTGTACTGATCGTATTGGATACGTCCGCGGGCCCGGTCCAGATCGCTGTCAACCGCCGACGTGCCACGAACGCGCCCGAGCGCGTCGACAAGTTCAACGGCCGTCCGCTGAACCGCCTGATGAACGCCGCGCTGGAACGAAGCCTTATTGTCCAGATAAGGCGTCGCATCCCATGGCAGTCCGAAAAATCCGGCCTTGTAGAGCAGTGTCGAAGAGAGCCAGACATTCTGGTCGACATTGAAATCAATCAACTCCGCCGTGACGTCGACAATAAGAGAGCGGCTGCAGGTTCGCGTCGTTGCCGCGCTGTTTTCGATCGACGGCTGATCGGCTGCCCGCGTGCCGGTGTTTTCCACCGTATAGGACGCGAAATAGTCTGGGTCGTAGCCGCGG
>JBCCOK010000024.1:0-70076 GCA_039025395.1 Pseudomonadota bacterium | reverse complement strand
CCGGCCTCCATGCGCTTGACGACTTTCAGCTTGAAATCCCGGCTGAAACTGCGGGGCTTCTTGGTCGGAAACATCAATCCTCCTTAAAGAGAACTGTAACCTGTTTCACTGACTCATTTACGGGGTTCAGTCCAGTTCTGTTACCTATGTCTCCGGGTCGGACAGGATATTAATGGTGAGCCGACAGGGATTCGAACCCTGGACCTACTGATTAAAAGTCAGTTGCTCTACCAGCTGAGCTATCGGCTCCAGAAGGACTCCAAAGCGGCCCTTCAGAATTGCGCGGACCATATGCACGCGATCTTGGAGGGTCAACAGCAAACTTCGGACTACAGCCTTGTTTCTGCCGATTTCGTTGCGTGCGCGAAAAGGTGACTGGCGTGTGAAAGCCAAGCGCTCTAATAAAGGGCAAACAAATCGCGGATGAGTTCTTTGACCATCGCAGATATCTCAATTCTGACCGCCATATTCGCAGGCGGCTTGTCTTTCCTGTCTCCATGCGTTCTGCCGCTGGTGCCGCCTTATCTGTGCTACATGGCCGGCGTCAGCATGGATGATTTTCAGGGCGCCAAGCATGGCGACAGCGATGTCCGCCGCTCGATCATGCTGTCTTCCCTGTTCTTTACACTGGGGTTTTCAACCGTGTTCGTTGCGCTGGGCGCGGGTGCATCGTCCATTGGCGGCCTATTGCGCGCCCATATGGACATTCTCGCCCAGATTGCCGGTATCGTTATCATCATTATGGGCATGCACTTTCTCGGCCTTTTTCGCATTGGCATCCTCAACCGGGAGGCGCGCTTCCAGGGCGGCGGAACGCCGGCAACTGCCACGGGCGCCTACGTCATGGGTCTGGCATTTGCATTTGGCTGGACACCGTGCATTGGACCTGTCCTGGGCGCAATCCTCGGGGTTGCCAGCGCCCGTGACACGGTCGGAGACGGCGCTTTCCTTCTGGCAGCCTATTCGCTCGGACTAGCCGTTCCTTTCTGGATCGCCGCAGCTTTTTCCGGTGCGTTCGTGCGCTTCTTGACCCGCTTCCGCAGCCATCTGGTACAGGTCGAAAAAGCAATGGGCGGCTTTTTGGTGCTCACCGGTGTCTTGTTTCTCACCGGCGGCATGCAGACGATTGCCTTCTGGTTGCTTGAGACTTTCCCGGCTTTTGCAACGATTGGCTAGATTTGCCTTAGAACCTTCCGACGCCGCGGAAAGGTTGCCAGCACCACACCCGACAACACCAGCACGATGCCGGCGATATGATAGCGCTCAAGCTTTTCGCCGAGTAGCAAAACGGCAAGCAGAACACCATAGGGCGGAAGCAGGTAGAGAAATATCCCGGTCAACGAAGGGCCAAGCTTGCGCAGACCATATTGAAAGCCGGAAAAGGCGAGCAGCGAAGAAAACATGACGATCCCGGCAATGCCCTGCCAGGCCGAATTTGTGGTCGGCATGCGTTTACCAGCAAGCAACTCGTAAAGGGACAAAGGCATGAGCATTGCAGCGCCTGCAAGGCAAATCACGCCGAACAAAGCCATGATGGGAAGGCCCGAAAGGCGGCTATCCCTGAACAGAATGGAATAGGCTGCCCATGACAGAGCCGCCAACAGGAAGAGCAAATCTCCGAAATTCAGTAATCCGCTTGCCATCCGAGCGAAGTCGCCCTGGAAAAGAATGACGGCAACACCGACAAATGCGATCGCCACGCCTGCCAATTCTCGACCGCGGAAAGACCTGCCGAGAAACATCCTTTCAAGAAGGATGATCATGATCGGCGACGTCGTATAAATCAGGGTTCCGTTGGTTGCGGTCGTATATTGCAGACCATAGTACGGCCCGGCTCCCGAAACGCCCATGCCGAGAAAACCGAGTATGACGATGAGCAGAGGCTGTTGTGTGATCAGAGACATGACCGCCGTCCGAGCTTTCATGACAAACGGTGCGAGGATGAGAGCGCAACAGCTCCAACGCAGGAATGTAAGCGTGAACGGTGCCACTTCTGTAACAGTGGCCCGTCCGAAAACAATATTTGTTGAAAACAGGAGCGGTGTCAGGATCATCACCGCATAGGCAAGCAGCAGGCTTTGTTCCCGGACGCCCTGTTGCTGTTCACCCGACGTCATTGACCAAGCGTTAGCGGGCTTTTCTCAAAAGCACAAATTCTATAGACGTCCTGTTTAGAGTCTCCGCAGATAATCGAAGCAAAACTGGAGAAAGCGATGGCACGCACCTGTCTTGCAGTGGTGCTGGCGGCCGGGGACGGCACCCGTATGAAATCATCCACCCCGAAGGTCCTGCATCAGGTCGGCAATGCGCCGATGATTACGCATGTTGTCCGTGCTGCCCATGCGTCGGGTGTTGATGCAGTGGCCGTTGTTGTTGGCGGTGGCGCAGACGAGGTTGCCGCTGCAGCCGATATTGGCCTGCCGGTTTCGACCTGGCTTCAATCCGAACGGCTGGGAACCGCTCACGCCGTTCTGTCCGCGCGCGAGGCCATCGCCGAAGGTTACGATGATATACTGGTGATTTTCGGTGACACGCCGCTCATCAGGTCTGAAACGCTCAAAAAGGCGAGGACGGTATTGGCACAGGGCACCGAGGTCGTTGTTATCGGATTTCGGACCGACAATCCGCATGGCTATGGCCGGTTGATCGAGGAAAATGGTGAGCTGGTTGCCATCCGTGAGCATCGCGATGCATCGGAGACCGAGCGTCACATCGACTTTTGCAACGGAGGCATGATGGCTTTGGCCGGCGACAAGGCACTGCAACTTCTCGATGCCGTCGGCAATGACAATGCCAAGGGGGAGTATTATCTCACCGACGTCGTCGGTCTTGCGCGTGAACGCGGCGCTTCGGTCAAGGCAATTGAGACCGGGGTAGAGGAGATCCTCGGCGTCGACACGCGGGCGGGCCTCGCACGTGTTGAAGCGATTTGGCAGACACAAAAGCGCCACGACCTCATGATGGCAGGTGTGACGATGCGCGCACCAGAAACGGTATTCCTGAGCCACGACACAATCGTGGAGGCCGATACGGTGATTGAGCCGAACGTCGTAATCGGGCCGAGGGTCAGAATAGAGTCCGGCGCGACCATCCATGCTTTCAGCCATTTGGAGGGTGCCACCATCAAGGGCGGATGCTCGATCGGACCGTTTGCCCGCTTGAGGCCCGGCGTCGCGCTGGAAACCGGTGTCAAAATCGGCAATTTCTGCGAGGTCAAGAATGCCAATGTCGGTTCAGGAGCAAAGATAAATCATCTTGCTTATGTCGGCGACGCGGACATCGGAGCAAATGCCAATATTGGCGCCGGCACGATCACCTGCAACTATGACGGCACGAACAAGCACCGAACCGAAGTTGGCGAAGGCGCATTCGTTGGATCCAATTCGGCACTCGTCGCGCCACTTCGAATCGGCGATAATGCCTATGTAGCGTCAGGCAGCGTCGTGACCGACAGCGTTCCCGACGATGCCGTTGCCTTCGGAAGAGCGCGTCAGACCAACAAGCAGGGCCATGCCGCGACGTTGCGGCAACGCGGTTTGGCAGAAAAGGCGCGGCGGCAGAAGAGTGCGAAGTAAGCATCGCGTCTGGCGACGCACGCGTTTGGACATCGTTTGCGCATTTGCAGGTCCTGGAAGTCGTCTGCGATGCGGCCGCCTTTACCTGTCATGCTGATTGAGTGTTGAGGATAAAATGTGCGGAATTGTAGGCATTATTGGCAATCAACCGGTCGCGCCTTTGCTCGTGGACGCGTTGAAAAGGCTCGAATATCGCGGTTATGACTCGGCAGGCGTGGCAACGCTCGACAATGGGAAGCTTGCCCGCCGCCGTGCCGAAGGCAAGCTGATCAATCTGGAATCGGAATTGGGCGGCGCGCCGTTGGACGGTGTCGTCGGCATTGGCCACACCCGCTGGGCGACTCATGGTGCGCCAACGCAAAACAATGCCCACCCGCACTTTTGTGAGGGAATTGCGGTGGTCCACAACGGGATCATTGAGAATTTTGCGGAGATCCGCGAGCAGCTCACGGCGCGGGGCGCGGATTTCAAGACCGATACGGATACCGAAGTCGTGGCGCAACTCTTGGCGAGCCTCTTGCGCAGCGGCAAATCAACCAGCGAAGCGATGCTGGCGACGCTCAATCTCATCAAGGGCGCCTATGCGCTTGCTGTCCTGATCGAAGGTGAGGATGGAAAGATATTCGCTGCGCGCAACGGTCCGCCGCTCGCTGTCGGTTTTGGCGAAGGCGAGATGTATCTGGGTTCGGATGCGATTGCGTTGTCGCCTTTTACCGATGAAATCACCTATTTGGAGGATGGTGACTGGGCGATTATCGACCGGGCAGGCGTTGAGATTTTTGGCCAATATGGCGACCCCGTCGATCGTCCGCGCAGCAGGGCGTCAACTGCCTATGCTCAGGTCGAAAAGGGCAATCATCGTCATTTCATGGAAAAGGAGATCTTTGAGCAGCCCGATGCGATTTCTCATACGCTTTCGCACTATCTTGACTTCGCTGCGGGCCGTGTACGCGACCTCTCGCAGGAGATCGATCTTGCCGCCCTCGACTCAATGAAAATTGCGGCTTGCGGCACAGCCTACTACGCGGGACAGATTGGAAAATGCTGGCTGGAGCGCTATGCCGGGTTGCCGGTCGAAATCGATGTTGCCTCCGAGTTTCGCTACCGGGAGATGCCGCTTCCTGGCACCCAGGCCGCTCTCTTTGTCTCGCAATCCGGCGAGACCGCAGACACGCTGGCATCGTTGCGCTATTGCAAGGAAAACGGGCTCAAGACAGGGGCGATCGTCAATGTCCGGGAATCAACGATTGCACGTGAATCGGATTTCATTCTTCCGACCTTGGCAGGGCCGGAAATTGGTGTCGCCTCTACAAAGGCCTTTACCTGCCAGTTAGCGGCTTTTGCTGCGCTTGCGGTCAGGACAGGGCGGGCAAGAGATGTCTTGGATGCCGACGGTGAAGCGGACATGGTGCGCGCGCTCTCTCAAGCCCCCCGCATTGCCCACACTGTGCTCAACGATATTCAGCCGCAGCTGGAGCGCCTTTCGCGCGAGCTTTCAAGGTTCCGGCACATTCTGTATCTCGGTCGCGGCACGAACTATACGCTTGCTATGGAGGGTGCGCTCAAGCTCAAGGAGATTTCTTATATCCATGCAGAGGGTTACGCCGCAGGAGAACTCAAACACGGGCCGATCGCCCTGATCGACGAAACGATGCCGGTCATCGTTATCGCACCGCATGACCGGCATTTTGAAAAAACCGTGTCAAACATGCAGGAGGTTTCAGCAAGGGGCGGTCAGATTATTCTGATTACGGATGAAAACGGAGCGTCCGCTGCTTCACTGGATACAATGTCGACAATTGTCCTTCCCAATGTCGAAGAACTGGTCATGCCACTGATTTTTGCGCTTCCCGTCCAGCTTCTCGCCTATCACACGGCGGTGTTTATGGGCACCGATGTTGATCAGCCGCGCAATCTGGCAAAATCTGTTACAGTTGAATAGAAGTGCTGAAGTTCTTGCTCTGATTGCTGATCCTTGTCACGGCCAAGAGCCTCTGACGTCACAACGCTTCGCTTGCTGTGCTTTCGGTATGTACCTATATTATCGCCTATATTTCATGTCATCGCGTGGCCCCGTGAATGTCTGAAAAGCAAAAGCGACTGTCCGCCTCGACCCGTATCAGGAACTACTTCCTGACGGGCCTCATCGTGTGTGCGCCAGTGGCCATTACCGCCTATCTGACCTGGAGTTTCATCGGCTGGGTGGACGGATGGGTGAAACCGTATCTCCCGGCGGTTTACAATCCGGACAACTATCTGCCGTTTAGCATCCCGGGTTTCGGCCTTGTAACTGCGCTTATTTTCATAACGCTCGTGGGCTTCCTCACCGCAAACATCATCGGGCGCACAATCATCGCCTATGGCGAGTCCATTCTGAACCGCATGCCCCTGATCAGGGGGATCTACAAGGGACTCAAACAGATTTTTCAAACCGTACTCGCGGAACAGAACAACACGTTCAACAAGGCGGGGCTGATCGAATATCCGCGAAAAGGGGTATGGTCGATTGTTTTTCTGGCAACCGATACCAAGGGCGAGGTCGATGCGCGGCTTGCCGAAAACGGCAATCAGACCATGTCGGTGTTTCTGCCCACAACACCGAACCCGACATCCGGTTTTCTGTTGTTTGTGCCACGCGAGGAAATCATCGTCCTCGACATGACCGTGGAGGAGGCCGCGAAAATGGTTATCTCTGCGGGCCTTGTAGCACCGGAATATAGGGCAAAGACCGAGGCTCTGGCGAAAGAACAAGGCGAAAAACGGGAACTCGAAGACACCCAAACGGCCGCGCAGTAGGCGCTATGTAGCCTTCATGGCCCTGATACGCGCCCGGCGCTTGTGGAATGAACGCTTGAGCCGCGCGGCGAGTTTCAGCCTGGCGTCATGTCGGCTAGTGCCGGTGCCATTGATGAGTGCCGGATCGATATAGAGTCGGCCACCTCGCTCCTTAAGGTCGGCATGAAGACTGACATGTTCGCAGATCTCATGGCCTTCCTCGTCCACCCCGATGTAGCGACAGCCGGGCAAGGCTTGAAGATCATAAAGACCAAGCCCGCCGAACGCGCTATCGACTTCGAAAAGGCCTTCCGATGGATCCAGGCTTATCTTTCGCGTATCGACAAACGCCTTAACCGCCTCCTCCTCGGACATGCCTGCAGGTCTGAGCCGTACCCGTTTCAGGCAGTCGTCAGGGCTTATTGTCGGATGTCTTAATGCCCAGAGGTCATAGTAGGACTCGCTTTGGTTTGCAAAGATGGCGGCCCACGGCGGACGGTCAAGTTCCATTAGATACAGAAGGCGATCTTTGTCTATCCGTTCATTGACGCCGTCGAGATCGAGGATGACAACGTACTCGAATGCCGACATCGTTTCGCTTGCAAATATCTCATCGAGGCATTTGTTGCGCAGAATTGCGAGGCGTTCCGTTCTCTTCGGAACCTTCGATTCAAGATCGCCGAACGAACGCATAACACCGCGATGGTGCCTGTTGTGGAAGCTTCGGAGTTGCCGTGCGGTCCCATCGAAAGAGTTGTTTTCCAGAAAAACGTAACCCCAATCATCAGCCCCCGAACCGATATCCTCCAGTGAGCGCAATATCGCGGGCAGGGAATGGGCGCAGTTGCGGGCAAGACCAGCGAAAACGACGCGTTTACCGCATTTCATTTCACTTCGCCCTTCTTTCTTTCGACACTACGGTCTGTTCGGCCCGCGCAATGGCTGGGAATCCAATGAATCGAGCGAACCGCCGGTGTCCTATGACGGGCTATCCTTTCTTGCGCCGATGGTAGGTCAGTGCCAACGCCATACAGTGCCGCAGAACGTCCTCCGGTGGAGGTTCCTGCGTCTTGAATGACATGCATCGATTTCCCTCAAACTCGAAATGATCCGCGTACAAATCCCTGCAGGTTGCGACCATATTGGTTTGACAATGAAAATAAATAGAGCAGTTTTCAGGCCGCTCGGGACGCCAGTGCATTCGAACGGTCGTGCCGCTTTTCGGCTTTACCGTCAAATAGCTGGGTTCGCCCCATTTCAGCGTTTCTTCAATCGCGCCGACGCCCTCAGTTTCGCTTGCCGTTGCAAACACCAACTCACGCAGCGAGAGCATTTGGGTGCGAACGTCCATCGGATAACTCGAAAACACCGTCTCGACGTCGGAAGAATGGAAAGGCGTCATGGAAGTCCTCATCCGGCACGAAGCAGTTTGACGGCCTCGTCTCGTCGCCAAAGATATAGCAGCAATCGAAGTGCTTGTCCGCGATCCGTTTCAAGTGCTTCGTCTGTCTCGATGACGTAGCGTGCATCGTTTCTTGCCGTTTCAATCAGATCCTTGTGTGCCTCAAGATCGACGAGACGAAAGCCGGGCACACCGGATTGACGCGTGCCCAACAGTTCGCCCTCGCCACGTAACCTGAGGTCTTCTTCGGCAATCCGGAAACCGTCGTCGCTTTCGCGCATGATGGTAAGCCTTGCGCGTGCCGTCTCGCTCAAGGGCGCTTTGTAAAGCAGGATGCAGCTGGAGGCTCTGTTGCCGCGGCCAACGCGCCCGCGTAGCTGATGCAATTGTGCCAGGCCAAACCTCTCCGCATGTTCAATGACGATGATCGTGGCATCAGGCACATCCACCCCCACTTCGATCACCGTTGTGGCAACAAGAATGTTTGTCTTGCCGGATCTGAAATCGTCCATCGCAGCATCCTTCTGGGCGCTGCTCATACGGCCGTGAACGATGCCGACCCCATCGCCGATTGCCGCAATCAGATGCGCATGACGTTCCTCCACGGAAATGAGGTCGGAAGTTTCGGATTCCTCGACCAGTGGACATATCCAGTAGGCACGCTCGCCTCTCGCGACCGCGTCTTTCAGGCGAGCGACGATATCCCCGATCCGGTCCACGTCGATTGTGGCGGTCTTGATGGCAACTCTGCCTGCCGGTTTTTCCTTAAGGCGCGACACGTCCATGTCGCCGAAGGCCGAAAGAACAAGCGTCCTCGGGATCGGCGTCGCCGTTGTCACAAGCATGTGGGGAGCAGTGCCTTTTGCCGTCAGGCGCAAGCGTTGATGCACGCCAAACCGGTGCTGCTCATCTACGACCGCGAGCAGCAGGTCATGATATTCAACGCTATCCTGGAAAAGGGCATGCGTGCCGACAATCAGTTTTGTTTCTCCGCTTTGGATACGTCTGTGGATGTCCTTACGGTCACCGGCCTTTGTCCGTCCGGTCAGAAGATCGACACCCAGACCAACTGGCTCAGCCAGCGGTTTGATCGTCGCGTAGTGCTGTTGTGCAAGAATTTCGGTCGGTGCCATCATGACCGATTGACCGCCCACCTCTGCGCATGCCGCCATCGCCATTAAGGCGACCACGGTTTTGCCCGATCCGACATCACCCTGAAGAAGACGCAGCATTCTGTTCGATCCGCCCATATCGGCCAGGATCTCGGAAACAGCCTGGTTTTGGCTCGCAGTCAGCGAATAGGGAAGGCTACTCACCAATTTCTCCCGCAATGATCCATCACCAGAGACCGGTCTTCCCTTGATTCTTCTGACTCGTTGCCGGACCAAGGCGAGTGAGAGTTGTCCGGCGAGCAATTCGTCATAGGCAAGGCGTCGGCGGGCCGGCGCATTCGGTTGAATGTCAATGTCATCACGGGGCGCATGCAAAGCCCGGACACAATCCGCAAAGCTTGCAAGTGCATTATTTTTCAGAAAATGCGGGTCCTGCCATTCCGGAAGTGCGGGCATCGACGCCAATGCGTGCCCGATCGCCTTGTCGAGCAGTTTCGGCGACAAACCGGCGGTCAGAGGATAAACCGGTTCAACCCAAGGGAAGTGCTCGGACCCATCTGCAAACGCGATGTGATCCGGGTGAACCATCGACGGGCGACCATTGAACCAATCGACCTTTCCGCTGACCAAAACCGCCGCGCCGACCGGCAGGACCTTTTCAAGCCAATCGCGTCTGCCACGGAAGAAAGTCAAAGCGATTTGTTCCGTGTCGTCATGGGCGAACACGCGATATGGCACGTTGCTCTTCTGCGTCGGTGGCGGCTGATGTCTGTCAATCACAAGTTCCAGCGTGACTATGGTGTTTTGAGGTGCATGGGCGATGCCTGGACGGTTTCTGCGGTCAATCAGCCGGTGCGGCGCAAGCAGCAGGAGATCGACCGCCCTGGTGTCGTCCGCACTCTGGCGTCCCAGCGCGCGCGCAATCAGCGCAGCGGTTTTCAGCCCGATACCTGAATAGGATGTGATCGGCGCAAACAGCGGGTCGAGCAGAGCGGGACGCATTCAGACCATGTCTCCAACGCGGATAGTTTCGAACCGGGCACATCGCCTCGTTGGCTTGCGGTGTCTTGGTTCGGCTTGCATTAATGTTGCACGCGTATGCAAGTTGCTCTGCTATTATGCATGAGTGGACATGTTGATTGCAAAGCTGACAATCCCATATGCCTCCGCTATAGAAACGACCCGCAACAAGACTCAACCCATCTCAACCGATCCATGACCGGCACGACCAGAACCAGCGCAGAATTGGATCCGAGGCGTAGACGCATTCTGTTTCGCGCGTGGCATCGTGGAATCCGCGAGATGGATCTTATACTAGGGCAGTTTGCGGACGAAAATATTGATCTTCTCAGCGATGAAGAGCTTGATGTGCTCGAAGCGCTGATGGCAATCAACGATCGCGATCTGGTGCAATGGGTGACCAACGAAGTTCCGGTGCCTGCGGAATTCGATACCGTTATCTTCCGGCGCGTTTGCGCCTACAAACAATGTGATCATTGATGCTCACCAATCTCGTTGCTGAACGGATTTACAATCCGCAATCCAGCCTGACATTGGGGAATGTACCGTCCGGCGCCGAACCGTGGATCCTTGCCCGGGCTGCCAAGAGGGGCAGACCGGCAGTGTTCGTGATGTCGGACGGGCAGCGCATGGCCGATATTGAGCAGAACCTCGGCTTTGTCGCGCCGGATCTGCCTGTCCTTTCCATCCCTGGCTGGGACTGTTTGCCCTACGATCGTGTCTCTCCCAGCGCTGACGTTGCCGCGATGCGGCTTTCCGCACTCGGCAGGCTGGTTTCTCTGCAAGATGCCTCCATCCCGCTGGTCGTGCTCATTTCCATCAACGCACTCATGCAAAAAGTGCCGCCACGATCCGAGCTCAATCAGATGGGTTTCGTGGCCAGACCGGGAAACCAGGTCAAAATGGACGACCTTGTCCGGCGGATGGAAACAAACGGCTTCAGTCGTGTCCCGACCGTGCGAGAAGTGGGCGAATATGCTGTGCGCGGCGGGATCCTCGATGCCTTTCTGCCCGGGTCGGAGGAGCCGATACGGTTGGACTTTTTCGGCGACACGCTTGAAAGCGTTCGCCGGTTCGATGCTGCAACGCAGAGAACAACACATCAGGTACAGGAATTCGCCCTGCATCCGATGAGCGAAGTGACCTTAAGCGCGGATACGATTAGCCGCTTTCGCACCCGGTACCTGTCTTTGTTTGGCGCTGCGAGCCCTGATGATGCGCTTTATCGGGCGATCAGCGAAGGCCGGCGGTTCGCCGGAATGGAACATTGGTTGCCGCTCTTTTATGAGAGCCTCGAGACAGCGTTTGACTATCTAGAAGGTTTCTCGCTCTACGCCGATCGCAATGTGATCGAAGCGTGCAGAGAACGGCATGCGCAGATCGACGATCACTTTCAGGCCCGTCAAAAAGCGTCGCACGAAAAGGGCCCGAGCGAGGCAACCCCGTATAACCCGGTTCCGTTGCAAGAGCTCTACCTTGATCCTTCATTCGTTGCCGACAGGTTGAGCCAAGGCAACCTCGTCAGTCTCTCGCCGTTTCAGGAAGACGACACATCCGAGCGTGCGTCTTTAGCTTTGCCCGCACGTACCGTTCC
This sequence comes from Pseudomonadota bacterium, assembly GCA_039025395.1. Classification (GTDB taxonomy): domain Bacteria; phylum Pseudomonadota; class Alphaproteobacteria; order Rhizobiales; family Rhizobiaceae; genus Hoeflea_A. The sequence goes on along the minus strand of JBCCOK010000024.1, from coordinate 58,598 downwards.
GCGCTGGGCCACAGCGGTCGCGAAGTCGGGTGCTGAAACGCAACGCACAAACGTCTTTGACGAGGTTGTTCGATTTATCCAGGACATGCACGCAGAGGGTACCAAGGTCATCGTCACAGCCTGGACGGAAGGCTCGCTGGATCGATTGCTGCAGGTCCTCGATGAGCATGGCCTCGAGCGGGTTCGACGGATCGAGTCCCTGAAGGAGACGGAAGGACTGCGCGACGGTGAGACTGCCACGGCGCTTGTGAACCTTGAAAGCGGCTTTGAACTGGATGGTATCGCGCTGATCGGGGAGCAGGATATCCTCGGCGACCGTCTCGTCCGTCGTGGAAGACGCCGAAAGAAGTGTGCAGATTTCATATCCGAAGTGTCAGCGCTCGAAGAGGGCGACATTGTGGTGCATGCCGAACACGGCATCGGCAAATTCATCGGATTGAGCACGATCGAGGCAGCGGGTGCGCCGCATGCTTGTCTTGAGTTGCGATATGCGGACCAGGCCAAGCTGTTCTTGCCGGTCGAAAATATCGAGCTGCTGTCGCGCTATGGATCCGACGCATCGGAGGCGGTCCTCGACAGGCTGGGCGGTGTCGCCTGGCAATCGCGCAAGGCCAAGCTCAAGAAACGCCTCTTGGAAATGGCGGATGAACTGATCCGAATTGCCGCTGAACGAAAGATGCGACACGCACCGCAACTCGCAGTGCCGGACGGTTTATACGATGAGTTTGCTGCGCGCTTTCCCTATGAGGAAACGGAAGATCAGGCAACGACCATCGATGCGGTTTTGGACGATTTGGGCAGCGGTGCACCGATGGACCGACTGATTTGCGGTGATGTTGGTTTCGGCAAGACAGAGATCGCCCTCCGCGCCGCATTCATAGCCGCGATGAACGGGCTTCAGGTCGCAGTTGTCGTGCCGACAACGTTGCTGGCGCGTCAGCATTTCAAAACTTTCAGCGATCGTTTGAGAGGCTTTCCCGTTCAAATCCGACAGGCCTCGCGTCTTGTCGGTCAAAGAGAATTGAGCAAGGCGAAAAAGGATCTTTCAGAAGGCAAGACCGATATCATTATCGGCACGCACGCCCTGCTCGGTAAGTCCATCAGCTTTGCCAATCTCGGTCTGCTCATTATCGACGAAGAGCAGCATTTCGGCGTCAAGCATAAGGAGCGACTCAAAGAACTCAAATCAGAGGTCCACGTGCTCACCCTTTCCGCTACGCCAATACCGCGGACGCTCCAACTGGCGATGACCGGGGTTAGGGAGCTTTCGCTTATTACCACGCCGCCGGTGGACAGGCTTGCAATCCGAACGTTTGTTTCACCGTTTGATCCGCTGGTCATTCGCGAAACGCTTTTGCGAGAACATTATCGTGGTGGGCAGAGCTTTTATGTTTGTCCACGCATTACCGATCTCGCAGACATCGGCGCATTTCTTGAAAGCGACGTGCCGGAACTTAAAGTCGCAGTCGCGCACGGGCAGATGCCGCCGGGCGAACTCGACGACATTATGAATGCCTACTACGAGGGCCAATACGACGTGCTGCTGTCAACGACAATAGTCGAATCTGGCCTTGATGTCCCGACCGCGAATACGCTGATCGTGCATCGATCGGACATGTTTGGTCTTGCGCAGCTCTACCAGCTCAGAGGTCGCGTAGGACGATCCAAAGTTCGCGCATTTTCGCTGTTTACCTTGCCGGTTAACAAGATGCTGACTGCCACGGCAGAGCGCAGGCTCAAGGTTCTTCAGTCTCTCGATACCCTGGGCGCGGGCTTTGAACTTGCCAGTCACGATCTCGACATACGAGGCGCCGGCAACCTGCTCGGCGAGGAGCAGTCGGGCCACATCAGGGAGGTGGGTTTCGAGCTCTACCAGCATATGCTCGAAGAAGCGGTTGCCGAGCTCAAAGGCGATGAGGAGATGATTGACAAGGGCTGGTCTCCGCAGATCACTGTCGGGACTTCCGTGATGATACCCGACGACTACGTTCCGGACCTGCACTTGCGTCTCGGGCTATACCGACGGCTTGGCGACCTTACGACAACTGCGGAAATCGATGCATTCGGCGCCGAACTGATAGACCGCTTCGGGCCCTTGCCGGAGTCGGTGCAACACCTCTTGAAGATTGTCTACATGAAATCGCTATGTCGCGCAGCGAATGTTGAGAAACTTGATGCTGGCCCGAAAGGAGTTGTCGTCCAGTTTCGCGAAGGCATTTTCCCCAACCCGGAAGGGCTGGTCGATTATCTGGGGAATCAGCGGGACCTGGCAAAAATACGCCCTGACCAGAGTATCCTTTTCAGACGCGATCTGCCCGATGCGCCGGACAGGCTTTCCGGTGCGGCTATTATCATGAGCAAACTGGCGGAAATTGCTGAGGCAGACCGCAGCGTCACTGCGTAGCGGTTTCCTGTTCCTTCTGCGTTGCGACGTCACGGATCGCATTGGCCAGGACGTCCGATGACTGAGCGCCCATCACTGCAAACTTGTTGTCCAGGATAAAGCACGGCACCCCTGTCACGCCCATTGTGCGCGCAATTTCGATTTCCTTTTCCACTTCCAGGCAGTCGGCGGTTCCAATCAGCAGACTTTCGGTAATCGATCGGTCCATGCCTGCCTTTTCGGCAATATCAAGAAGAACAGTGTTGTCGCCGATATTCTTTCCCTCGATGAAATAGGCAACGAAAAGCAAATCCACGAGGCGATCCTGAACGCCGGGCGCTTCCGATGCCGCCCAACGAATGATGCGGTGTGCGTCAAGCGTGTTTGGAGACACTTCGATACCGTCAAAATTAAACGCGATGTTTTCCTCGCGTCCGGCTTCAAGGATCGTCGTATAGATTTGTTGCGCGCGCTCGCTACCACCGAATTTTTCGTTCAGATACTGTTTGCGGTCCTTGCCTTCTTTTGGAAGCGTGGGATCGAGCTGATAGGGCCGCCATCGGACATCGACTTCGATATTCTCGGGCAGGTTCGCTGTTGCCGCTTCAAGCCGTTTCTTGCCAACGTAGCACCAAGGGCACATGACGTCTGACACGATATCGATATTCACTACAGTCATCGGATTCTCCGCTCGCATACCTTGCGAAATCTACTGCAACGCCCTTTTATCCCACCAGGCCGGCAGCACATAGCCGTAAATCGACGTATAATCGGGATGGTCGAGATAGGACCGGTAGGCGACCCGTTGTCCCGGCAGATAGTAGAGCGGTACGACGTAATGTCCGGAAATCAGCACCCTGTCGAAGGCCCGGACGGCGGCGGTGAAATCCGCTTCCGAACGTGCCGCCAACAATGCATCAATCATCGCGTCGATCGCCGGGCTGTCAGCGCCGGCAAAGTTGAATGAGCCCTCCAGATCACGGCTTGTGCTCGACCACCGGCCGATCTGCTCAATCCCCGGAGAAAGCGAGGCTGAGTAGCTCTTGATGATGAGATCATAGTCGAACGTGTCGGTCCGCATCTGGTACTGGGAATCATCGGCGGTGCGAATGGACATTTCAATACCCAGTGCCGCCAGGCTGCGCTGATAGGCGAGCGCAATCCTCTCCTGACCGACATTCTGGGTCATGACCTCAAATGTCATGGGAATGCCAGCTTCATTGACCAGTTTTCCGTTGGAAATCTGGTAGCCTGCCTCGTTCAACAGGTCGAGCGCCGCCCGCTGATGAATCCGGTCGCGGCCACTGCCGTCCGTTTCAGGCGCGCGGTATGTGCCGAGCAAGACAGATTCTTCCACCGCGTCAGGGAAGGGGGCCAGAAGATCCAGTTCCTTGTCGCTCGCCGGAATGCCGATGGACGACAGGAAGGAATGTTGAAAATAGCTCTCGGTCCGCTTGTAGGCGCCATCGAACAGCGTCCGGTTGACCCATTCAAAATCAAACAGCATTGCCAGAGCCTGCCGTACCCGGACATCTTCGAACACGGGTCTGCGCGTGTTGAAAACAAAACCATACATACCGGCCGGCGTCTTTCTGTCGAATTCGGCCTTGACCACAGACCCGTCCCGCACGGCGGCGAAATCGTAAGCCCGTTCCCAATTGACCGGATTTCCTTCTGCAAAGAAATCGAAAATGCCCTTCTTGAACGCCTCGAACTGCGCGCTGTCAGAAAGAAAGTACTCGACTGATATCGTGTCGTAATTGTCCATTCCCCGCTTGACCGGCACGTCTTTTCCCCAATAGTCCTCACGCCGTTCAAACACGATTCTTTGCCCGGGTCGTACCTCGGCTATTCTGTAGGGTCCCGATGTTACTGGCGGTGAGAACGTTGTCTGATCGAATGTCTCCGGATCGGTCGCATGTTTTGGAAGCACGGGCGAAAGTCCCAGCAGGAGCGGGAATTCAAGGCCGGCGTCTTCCACCAGCGTAAAGCGGACGCTCAGTGGACCGGTTTTTTCCATCTTGGTGATCAGGTTCAACCGCGTTGAAAAGGGCGGGCGTCCCTTGTCCCGCATAAGCTCAAACGTGAAAACAACATCGTCTGCGGTGACTGGTTCTCCATCCGACCAACGTGCTTGCGGATTAAGGTTGAATTCTATGTAGGTGCGCTCCTCGTCATATTCGACGCTTTCCGCGAGTAGCCCGTACAAGGTGAAGGGTTCATCGCGCGAACGCTGCATCAATCCTTCGTATGTGAGATTTCCGAATTGCGGATCCCACATGCCGCGCGCTGTTGTGCGCATGCTCTTGAGGATGAACGGGTTGAGATTGTCAAAGGTGCCAACGACACCATAGGCGATGCGTCCACCTTTCGGTGCATCGGGATCTGCATAGGGAAAATGCGTGAAGTCAGCTGGGAGATCCGGCTCGCCATGTGAAGCAATCCCGTGCGTTGGCTCGTCAGCAGCCTTCGCCATAATGCAGGAACTGGCAATCAGCGAAATCATAAGGGTGGTGCGCAGTAAGTTGAGCATTGGAGCCTCTTGGTGATTCTCCGCAAATCGTAACATGAGCGGGGGAACTGCCAACCTGTAACGATTATGCGATCTGCTCTGGCTTTTAACGAAAAAACGGGCCAATTGAAGGTCATTGGACGCAAATGGGGTGACACGGAGACCGTTTCCGCATAGACAACGGGTGAAGTGATTTGGGCCATTCAATGGCCTTAATTCGCGCACAGGGAGTACGCGGAAAATTGGACTGGAAAGCAACCTGACCGTGTCATTAACTGTTGTGGCACGAAGATATGAAACCATATGGGCTGTGCTAAGCACTGATGCTATTAGGTTGCTATTGGAAAGCCCAGGAGACAGAGAACGAATGAACTTCAGGACATCCAAGATTACAAGGACGGCACTGGCAACGGTTTTTGCAGCGGCTGCATCCGTATCGATGGCGGGCGTATCTTTTGCTCAAGCCCCCACGCAAGGTTGGTTTAAGGTTTGTACGAAGCAGGAAGACAACGACGTCTGCGTCGTGCAGAACATTACTGCGGCCTCCACCGGCCAGCTTCTGACGGCTGTTGGTTTGATTGTTGTTGAGGGCAAGGTCAACAATCGGCTTTTGCAGGTTTCCGTGCCGTCCGCGCGGACAATTCCGCCCGGCGTTGCGATGCAGATCGATGGCGGTCAGGCCCAGCGCATACCCTATTCCGTCTGCATGCCGGACAAGTGCGTTGCACAGGTGCCTTTGACGGACGCCATCGTCGATTCCTTCAAGCGGGGCGGGGAGGTGGTTTTCACCTCAGTGAATTTCCAACGCGCGCCAAACCCGATCAAGGTGTCCCTGCAAGGCTTCACCAGCGCTTTTGACGGCGAACCTGTTGCTCAATCCGAATTACAGGAGCGCCAGCGGCTGCTTCAGGAAGAGATGCAACGCAAAGCCCAGGCAGCACGCGATAAACTTGAAGCTGCACAGGACGCTGCCAAAGAACAGAGCAACTGAGGCTCAGGGCGCGGCACAGTCGCGCCTTTTAAGCTGGTTTCCCATTGTGCCTTAACCCATCTGGCGTATGCCGGCTGCGCTCTCTGGCGCTTTTATTCGTTGATGTATCAGGCAAGCTTCTAAGGCCGCTTTAGGATGCGATGCATGATGTTCCGCGCGCGTATGTTTGGTACTTATCAATGTTCGCACTGCCGTAGTCCAACGGCATCTGGCGCTTCTGTGTCAGGCACACACGATCCAATTCGTAAAATCGCAAAAAGGTAGCGCCCGTCAGGCTTGTTCTGTCCGGATGCGACCGCGCTGTTTTTGATCCGGCCAGCATGAGAGACTAGTCGCGTAGTTACCGAAAGATAAATTGCGTGAACTGGATGTAATAGAGGAGTTCACCGATAACCGAGGTTGATAAAAAAGGGAATAATGAAGAAAGGTTGCATCCGATTGGAAAAATAATCGACTTTAGATTGTATTAATATCGCTAACAATAAAAATGCACATGTGGAAATCTGTTAAGTTTTGATCTTTTTCGCCACTTGTGTGAATTTTAACTTGAATTCCTAAAATCTATGGGAAGAATGCAGAGGGTTTTTTCTGGATTACGCGTATTATTGGACTGTATTGAGATGAGTGATAACCGCGGGCCTCTGGAAGACATTGATTTAGGCGCTGATAATGATCTTGCCTCGCTGAGTAAGCATGATGCGGATGATTATTCTAGACGTGATGCACTGAGGGCGCTGGGCAAATTTTCCGCTTACGTTGGAACCACGGGAGTTGTGGTTCTGTCAGCCGAACAGGCAGTTGCTCAAAGTACACTTGCAACTTGCTTCAACCAGTGTGACACCAATTTTTCGGGCCAGCCAATCCGTCGCTTTTTGTGCCGGCGACGTTGCAGGCGGCAGGATCAGATAAACCAGGACGTTAATGGATAAACCAGACAGGTTAGTCCAAGACTACGAACGCGCCAATCCTTCCGGTCGACTTGATCAGGCACATCTCGAAATCGAACAATTGGGCAATGGGTTAGCGGCACACAACCGTATTTCTGGCGCCGTGTGTTTTTTGCCGCATCATACTGTTGGTGGGCCAAAACAGACCACCAATCTATTCGACTCTTTGCTTTCAGAAGACCTCGCGGCGGCAGGGCTATTCATAAAGAGCCGTCACGTGCATCCCGTGCCAGTCTCGTTCTCCAAGTCGTCTAGATTCGTTTCGCTGTTTTGTTCCCGAGGCGAAAGAACTGCAATTCTGGAATGTCCGAACGACGAAATTTTGGATATCTTTAAGTTTATGCTCGGTAAACGGATAACTTGCGAGCGCGAACCGGAAGGTTATGCCGATCGAATATCTTTGCAGTATCATGGTGACGGCTTCGGCGTGTTCGTCAATTCAACGCCGGTTTTCGGTCAGTGTGAATTTCCGATGGCGCGGCACGTTGTTATGCGGGAAATTGCAACCTCTCTTGCTGGAAGACATAGGGTTTCTGCAACATTTCACGCCGGCGCGGTCGGTACGAATGAAAAGGCCCTTGTCTTTGCCGCGCCAAGTGGCAGTGGCAAAAGCACACTGACAGCAGCGGCTGCCGTCTCCGGTTTCACGTACTTGAGCGACGACCAATGTGCTTTTGTTGATGGCCTTATATCGCCATTTCCGACAAGGATAGGCCTGAAAGCAGGCAGCTGGGACGTTGCCGATCTGCATTCATATGATCTGGACAGCATCGAACCCAGCTTCGTCGGCGACGGCTATACCAAAGCCGTCACACCCCCAGTCGCGGCCGACTCTTCCGATTTATTCAGAGTGGCCGCTTTTGTGTTTCCCGCCTTCGATAAGATTGGATCCTATAGTCTGGTCGAAGTAACGAAAATGGAAGCACTGCAGCGTCTTTTCGATAGCGGCGCAAGGTTGACAGGGCGATATCCGACGTTTCGGCCTTTAGCCGAAACGCTCGCCGAAGTGCCCGCCTATAGTCTAACCTACAACAACACGCTTCAAGCGATTGAGGCAGTAGCCGACCTATTGGCCGCGTAGACTGAAATCGAAAAGGAATAGCTCAACGCGGTCAAGCGCCGTTGGTCGAGCTATCAGTGCCCCACTGGTCCGCGGAGCTTATATATGCCGTCGTCAGGCCCGTCGAATATGTCGGCAATCTGCGGGTGCTGAACAGGCTGGCCGCTGTCATCCGGGACAAGATTTTGTTCCGAGACATACGCAATATAATCCGTATCCTCATTCTCCGCGAATAGATGGTAAAAAGGCTGTTCCTTGTGCGGCCGAACGTCTTCCGGAATCGATTGGTACCACTCTTCGGTGTTGTCAAACACCGGGTCTACATCGAAGATAACACCGCGGAATGGATAAACACGATGCTTGACCGTTTGCCCGATCTGAAACTTAGCAGTTCGTGGTTTGAGCATACTCGGATGCCTCCTTATCAACCCTATTAGAGGGAATGCATGCGCAATTTCAATGACTTTCACTGTTAATTCATCAAATCTGCCGCAACGGATGTGTGGAAAGTTGGCTTCCCAGAAAGCCAAGCGGGCTTAGGTAATTGATTTGCAACGCCTTATAACTAAAAACAAACCCGTAATGGACTATTATACTTATGTCTGAGATCGCAGCGCTTATCCTGCCGCTCTTCGGACTCATCTTCCTCGGATACATCACAGCCCGGTTGATTCATCAGCCAGCAGAGGCGCTTGGTTGGCTCAATATTTTCGTCATCTACCTGGCTTTGCCGGCGCTCTTTTTCAAGTTGCTGGCACAGACACCGGTCGAGGAACTGGCGCGTTTCGATTTCATTTTTGCCAGTCTGTTGTCAACCTACTCGGTATTTGCGCTGGCTTTTGCCATCGCAGTTATCATCGGCCGAAACTCGATAGCAACAGGGACGATCCAAGGATTGGCCGCCGCTTACGGCAATATAGGCTATATGGGCCCCAGTATTGCCATCCTGGCTTTTGGCGAAAGAGCTGCGATCCCGGTCGCGCTTATCTTCTGCTTTGAAAATATCATGCACTTTGCAATCGCCCCTTGCATGATGGCGATTTCAGGCAGCGAAAAACGGCGAATTCCGGAACTCCTGTTGTTGATTGGCCGTCGGATCATTCTCCATCCGTTTATTCTTGCCACCCTTGCCGGTATCGCCGTGGCATGGAGCGGCATAACAATCCCCGCCGCACCGGAGCGCCTGATCGAGTATCTGTCGCAGGCCGCTGCTCCATGCGCTCTTTTTGCAATGGGCGTCACGCTCGCGCTGCGGCCCATCAAGCGTGTGCCGTTTGAGCTGTCCTATATCGTTCCGTTTAAGCTTGTGCTTCATCCGCTGCTTGTCTACTTCGCCATGGGCCTGATCGGGGACTTTGACACCGTATGGATCTTCACCGCCGTTCTCCTGGCATCCCTGCCGACGGCAACGAATGTATTCGTATTGGCGCAACAGTACGGGGTTTGGATCGAACGCGCATCGGCGACGATCCTCATAACCACAACCCTTTCGGTTCTCAGTGTGAGTGCACTTCTTTTCGCGATTACGACCGGTATGTTGCCCGCCGATCTTTTCCCAAATCAGGGTCGCGTCTGAACACATCCATGCCACCGCCCGGCTTCATACCTTCGCGCATTGCAAAATTGCGCAGTGGCGCGATCGAGGAAAGAGATGCCAACGCTGCGGAGCGGGCAAACTGAAGCGGAAGAAATCCATTAAGGAGTGTCCGGTTGAGCATATCCGCGCCAATGGTCCGCGATATGATGTCTCCGCGTCGGCTCCGGTTATAGCGGCGTACCGCTTCAGATGCGTTTTGCGGTCCTCCGGCTGCGCTAATCGAATCCGTTAGCTCCAAAACATCCCGCAGGCCAAGATTAAGTCCCTGGGCGCCAATCGGCGGAAACACGTGACCGGCTTCGCCGACGAGAAGCGTTCGTCCTTTACCGAAGGCGCGAGCGATCATGCCGCGAAACGGAAATTGCTGAATGCCGCTTTCAACGACCATCCCTCCCAGCATTGTGTCCATGCGCTCCTCGAGTGCCGACGCGAGTTGGTCTTTACTTAAACTCAACAGCCGATCGATGTCCGCAGGCCTTTGCGCCCACACGATACTCGATTGACGACCGGGTAGCGGAACTTGTGTCAGCGGGCCATCTTCCGTGTGGATTTCGTTACAAGTGTCGGCGTGATCGAAGGCATGCGATACGTTGAGAACGATCGCGGTTTGCGGATAGCTCCAATTTCGCACGCTGATGCCAGCGGAGGCACGTGCAACGGACTCGCGGCCATCCGCAGCCACAACGAGACTGGCGGAAATCTCTGTATTGTCGGTCAAGATGAGTTGGGCCCGGTCGGATCCCTCCACGGCGGATTTCAACGGGCTGTCATATCGGAAGACAGCAGGGTTCCGCGACACTGCTTCAGACAACGCGGTAAGCAACGGGCTGTTGGGAACGTTGTAGCCAAAGGCTTCGATATCCAGTTCGCCGGCGTGAAATGTTACCGTTGGTGCGCGAATGAGACGGTTCGTCCCATCGATGATCCGCATGCAGCGCAGCGGTCCCGCTATGTCTGCGACATCCGTCCAAATACCAAGCTCGTCAAGCAATTGGACCGACGGCATCATCAACGCCGTCGTGCGGGCGTCGGACACCGGCTTTCCCGGCGCGACAAAGACGGTGCTGTAACCTCTCCGGGAACAGGCCAGCGCTGCGGTCGCGCCGGTCAGCCCGCCACCTATCACTGCAATGTCAAACACGGTTTTCATTCACACCCAATCAAGCTCGACAGGAACAAACCAAAAAGAAAGTGTTGCGCCACTACAGCGTATCAAAGAGGCCAAGTGCCGCAGTCTTCATCTGTGGTGCACATAATTTGCGCAATGGACAGCCATTATCTCGATAGACCGCGCAAAAGGAAGCTTTATGATGGCGGGGGGGTGAAGTCTTGCGATTGTGTGTCAATTTATTGAAGCTTTTTCTTTGCCGGTGCGGTTTCCAGATGACGTTGTCTCGACCTAAGATCGGCATAGCGGGATGCGGCCGCTTGGGGGGAGGGCGTATTGGCGACTGAAGCTCCTGGTCGAAATGCAAACCTGCTTGAAGTTCGTGGCTTAACAAAACTGTTTGGCGAATTGCGCGCCAATGATGGGATCGACCTCAAGGTAAAGCCCAGCGAAATTCATGCGCTTCTGGGTGAGAACGGTGCCGGTAAGTCGACGCTGGTCAAGATTTTATTCGGGTCACTAAAGCCGACTTCGGGCCAGATCCTGTGGAAAAGCCAGCCCGTTGATATTTCAAGTCCGGCGCAGGCGCGCGCGATCGGCATTGGTATGGTGTTTCAGCATTTTTCCCTTTTTGAAGCGCTGACCGTCGCTGAGAACATTGCCTTGTCTATGGATCAAGCAGTCAGCCTTGATAATGTTTCAGAACAGGCTGCTGTCCTGTCACGTGAATACGGATTGCCGCTGGATCCGAAGGCACACGTCGCGGACCTTTCGGTTGGCGAGCGCCAGCGCATTGAGATCGTTCGCACACTCTTGCAAAACCCGGAGTTGATTATTCTGGACGAACCGACTTCCGTTCTGACCCCGCAAGAGGCGGACAAGCTGTTCGAAACGCTCGCACAGATACGGTCTGAAGGACGCTCGGTTCTCTACATCAGTCACCGGCTGGAGGAGGTTCAGCGCATTTGCGATTGGGCCACTGTTCTCAGACATGGCAAACGTGTCGCAGCATGTGATCCAGGATCCGAGACGCCGGCGACGCTTGCCAAAATGATGGTCGGTTCGGAGGTTAAGCAAGTGGCGAGGCCCACCGACTTCGACCCAGGCCAGGTCATGATTGAGACACGGCAACTGACGACGGTTTCCCGATCGCCGTTCTCAGTCGCGCTGAAGGCGGTCGATCTGGAAGTGCGCGCCGGCGAAATCCTGTGCATCGCCGGCGTCGCGGGAAACGGTCAGAGCGAACTGTTCGACGTTTTGTCCGGGGAAGAGCTCGTCGCAAATCCCGCCGATATCCGAATGCTGGGAACCGATGTCGGACGCAAAGATATCTCCGAAAGGCGTTTGCTTGGCAGCGGCTTTGTGCCGGAGGAACGGCGCGGACATGCGGCCGTCGCGTCAATGTCTCTGTCGGAGAACATGGTGCTGGCCCGCCACGCTTCGGATGCAACTGCGTTTTTGACTGGCGGTCCTTTGAAAATCATTCGGTACGAAGCGGCACTGGATGCATCCGAGCGCGTTATCAAGGCAATGGACGTGCGCAAGACCGGCCCTGATCCAGATGCGTCATCGCTGTCTGGCGGAAACCTGCAGAAGTTCATAGTCGGCCGGGAGTTGGACCGCAGACCTGCGGTCATGGTGGTCAACCAACCCACTTGGGGTGTGGACGCGGGAGCGGCGCGTCGCATTCGCCAGGCGTTGATTGACCTTGCGAAAACCGGCTCCGCTGTCATCGTTATCTCCCAGGATCTCGACGAAATATTCGAAGTCGCAACAAGCGTGGCCGTTATCAACGAAGGCAGGCTAACGCCGGCGGAACCAGTCGCCTCCATGACATTGGAGCGCATTGGCCTGCTTATGGGCGGCATTCATGGCAATACCCTGGAAGAGGATGACGACCTCGAGCTGGAGGCCGCCCATGCGCGTTGAGCTTGAGCGCAGGCCCCAGCATTCTGCACTTTTCTCAGCTGTTTCGCCCTTTATCGCTTTGGCTCTGACGGTCATTGCCGGAGCCGTTCTCTTTTCCGCCATGGGCAAGAATCCGCTAGACGCACTTTTTAGTTTTTTCATCGAGCCGCTGACGGAAGTGTGGTCCCTTCACGAACTCGCCATCAAGGCGGCTCCGCTGATCTTGATTGCCGTCGGCCTCTCGGTCTGTTTTCGATCCAACAACTGGAATATCGGCGCCGAGGGCCAGTTTATCATCGGTGCAGTTTCAGGATCTCTTTTGCCGATCATGTTTCACGAATGGGACTCGGTTCTGGTTCTGCCCATCATGCTGATTATGGGTGCAATCGGTGGCGCACTTTACGCTGCTATACCAGCGTTGCTAAAGACGCGGTTCAACACCAACGAGATCCTGTCGAGCTTGATGCTGGTCTATGTCGCGCAGCTCTTTCTGGACTGGATTGTTCGCGGACCATGGCGCAATCCGGAAGGTTTCAATTTCCCGGAGAGCCGCGAGTTCGATCCCGAAGCCGTCTTGCCAGAGCTCGTCCCCGCATCCGGTCGCGCGGATCTGGGTATAGTCTTTGCCGTCGTTGCCGCTCTGCTGACCTGGTTTATGCTGAGCTATATGTTGCGGGGCTTTCGGATCACCGTGCTCGGACAATCGGCGCGCGCAGGGCGCTTTGCAGGCTTTTCCGCGACTGGCATGGTTTTCTTTGCATTCATTTTTTCAGGTGCCTTGGCAGGCTTTGCCGGCATCTCGGAAGTTTCCGGTTCGATCGAACAATTGCAGCCTGTCATTTCGCCTGGTTACGGGTTTACCGCGATCATTGTCGCCTTTCTTGGACGGCTTAATCCGCTGGGCATCATAGCAGCCGGCCTTGTTTTGGCCTTGACCTATCTCGGCGGAGAAGCCGCACAGATTTCGATCGGTCTTTCAGACAAGATCGCGCGCGTATTCCAGGGTCTGTTGCTTTTCTTTGTGCTCGCCTGTGACACGCTCATTCACTACAGGGTTCACATCCGTCGAAGTGAACAGAGTGAACTCGCGGGGGAGGGCACATAGATGGAATCCGTCGCCCTTGCTGAGGCCATACTGCTGACCATAACCACAGCCTCGACCCCGCTGTTGTTGGCAGCGATGGGAGAACTCGTCGCAGAGCGTTCGGGCGTTCTCAACCTTGGCGTTGAGGGAATGATTATCATAGGTGCGGTCGTTGCGTTTGTGGGAGCGTTCACGACCGGCAATCCCTATATCGGAGTCCTGTGCGGAGCCGTCGCCGGGTGTCTTTTTTCGCTGTTGTTTGGCTTCATGACGCTGACACTGGTGACAAATCAGGTGGCCACCGGCCTAGCGTTAACGATATTGGGTCTCGGTCTGTCCGGCATGATCGGCGAAAGTTTTGTCGGTAGGGCCGGCGTCCAACTCGAGCCCATCGCCGTTCCAGTGCTCAGCGGTTTGCCGCTGTTAGGCCCGCTGATTTTCAATCAGGACCTGCTGTTCTATCTCTCCATCCTCGGAGTTGTCGGGGTAGGCTGGTTTTTGTTCAGAACCAGGCTTGGCTTGCAGTTGCGCGCGATCGGAGACAATCACGGGTCGGCTCACGCGCTTGGCATATCGGTCATTAAGACGCGTTATTGCGCTGTTATGTTCGGTGGTATCTGTGCGGGCCTTGCCGGTGCCCAGCTTTCGCTTGTCTACACGCCGCAGTGGGTGGAAAATATGTCGGCGGGCCGAGGCTGGATTGCACTTGCACTGGTTGTCTTCGCCAGCTGGCGGCCGTTGCGTGTTCTTGCAGGCGCCTATCTGTTCGGCACTGTTACCATCGGACAATTGCACGCCCAGGCGCTGGGGTTCGCAATACCGTCTCAGTTCCTGACCGCACTTCCTTATCTGGCAACGATTGTGGTACTTGTCCTTATTTCGCGCAACCGAAGGTTGACGTTGACCAACACGCCCGCGTCATTAGGGCAGGCTTTCGTTCCAGATCGATAACCAGCATTTAACCAAGACGAAAAGGTGAACACTATGAAAAAGTTACTATTGGCCGCCGCAACGGCAGCAGCAATGAGTTGGGCCGCGACGGCCGCCCAGGCTGCTACAAAGGTGTGTTTTGTTTACGTCGGTTCGAAGACCGACGGCGGATGGACCCAAGCCCATGACATTGGCCGTCAAGAGCTTGAGAACCATTATGGCGACGAAGTGGAAACACTCTATCTTGAAAATGTGTCGGAAGGCCCGGACGCGGAGCGTGCGATTGAGCGTTTTGCCCGCTCTGGGTGCTCGCTGATCTTTACCACGTCTTTCGGGTTCATGGACCCGACACTGGAGGTTGCTAGCAAGTTTCCGGATGTAAGGTTTGAGCATGCCACCGGCTATAAGACCGCCGACAACGTCACCAGCTACAATTCTCGCTTCTACCAGGGTCGCTACATCCTCGGGCAGATTGCCGGCAGAATGTCGACAACCGGAGTGGCTGGATATATTGCCTCATTTCCGATCCCCGAAGTGGTTCGGGGGATCAACGCATTCGTGCTCGGCGCGCAGACCGTCAATCCAGACTTCCAAATCAAGGTCATCTGGGTGAACTCATGGTTTGACCCCGGCAAGGAAGCAGATGCAGCAAAGGCCCTTGTCGACCAGGGCGTGGATATCCTGACACAACACACTGACTCAACGGCACCGATGCAGGTTGCTGCCGAACGCGGGATCTATGCCTTCGGCCAGGCATCCGACATGATCGAAGCCGGACCGGAAACGCAACTGACCGCAATCATCGACAGTTGGGGTCCCTATTACATCAAGCGGACCGAGGCGGTAAAAGATGGAACTTGGGCAACCCAATCCACCTGGGACGGGCTGATTGACGGCATTTTGACCATGGCGCCCTATACCAATATGCCCGATGACGTCAAGGCAATGGCCATGGAAACGGAGGCAAAGGTCACGACTGGAGAGCTTCATCCGTTTACCGGTCCAATCATGAAACAGGATGGTACGGTCTGGTTGAAAGAGGGTGAAGTCGCCGATGATGGAACGCTTCTTGGAATGAACTTTTACGTCAAAGGTGTTGACGACCAGCTGCCGCAGTAAGCCGCATTGATCAACAGCATGAAGGTGCCGTCGGGCACCTTCATTGCTTCCCGTCGAAGCGGGCTTCTTTGGCAAATTGACGCCGCGGACCGCGACACATTCTGCTCCGTGGAAATGGTGAGAATGTCCGTTACCGAACTATTCGTGAAGACCCGGACTTCATCAAATGGGTCCGAACGGCGGCAAAACGTACCAGGCAATACATTATGATGAAGCGGCGAGAATTTCTTACGACCGGCTGCGGCGCGGCCGGCGCACTGGTTCTGTCAGGAGTTTTTGTCTCACCGCTGCATGCGGCAAGCAGTTCAATTGTCACTTCGCAAGCGCTCAATGTCGTGAATGCTTTCCGCAGCAAAAACGGCCGTAGGCCACTCAAAGCCGATCCTGTTCTCGCGCGCGCTGCACTGGACCACTCGAAAGCGATGGCTGAGAACGGCAAGCTTAATCACAACCGCTTTCGCGCCCGTTTGCGCAGTTTCGGCATTTCGGGCGCTGCAGCCGAAAATGTTGCCGGTGGTCAGCCAAACCTCGCATCCGTTGTCGCCGCCTGGGAAAAATCACGCGGACATCGACGCAATATGCTGGGCAACTATAATCGCGCCGGCGTTGCCGTCGCCCGCAACTCTGCATCAGGCAACCGTCCCTATTGGACAATGATCCTTGCGCGATGAACGGTCCAGTGGGAAGCAATCATAAATAGTAATCACCGATCATCGATGATGGTGGCGTCGGCGCGTAACCGCAAAGCTTCAAAAAACACCCAAACGTCGCGGCTGACAAATCATCACGCTTCGTTAGTATATGGCTATGCCAAAAGCCAATCCGTACCGTCCTTTCAAGCCTGACCCCCAGCAGGTTGAACGTGTGCCGGAGATTTCCGGAAACGAGATCAACGGTCTCGGCGAAGCGGAGTTCCGTCGGCCGAAGATTGTCTATTGGGCACCTGATCCGGACGACATTCCCCATGGTAAGCTCCAGCGGTGGTTCTATTCATACAATCGTGACGACCCGGCTTTTGCCGATACCTTTGCAAACATCCGCGTTTGGCACAGGGAGATACTGGACGCACCATTGCCGCCGCTCGCTGACGACAAACGGCGAATGCGCCCAGCGGAGTGGACCAATGCCTTGAGCGACTTCGTCGGGCAGGGGCTGTGCGAACAGGTCGGCGTTACGGCGATGAACAAGGACTGGCTCTTTGAGGGGCAGGACACGCCTTTCTCCAATATCATCGTTATTGGCGTCCAGCATATCTACGAAGCCATAGCCTCTGCACCATTGCCCAAGGCCGGTGCTGAAGTCATGCATCAATACGGACGCGCGGCCCTTGCAGCGAAGGTAATTGCCGGTTGGCTGCGTGAACAGGGTTGGGATGCAGATCCCGTGACCGGTCCGATGGCAGGGAAGACGACACTGATACCTCCGGCACTTGCGTGCGGATTTGGCGAACTCGGAAAGCATGGATCGCTCATCACCCCGGAGCTAGGCTCCAGTTTCCGACTTGCGGCGGTCTTGACGGATGCGCCTTTCGAGCCGACGCCGCCGCGTGAATACGGCATCGACTCCTTTTGCATGAGCTGCCGTGTTTGCGAAGATGCCTGTCCACCCGAAGCGATTTCTCCGGAAAAACAGACGGTGCGCGGCGAAACGAAATGGTATGTCGATTTCGACAAATGCCTGCCCTTCTTCAATCAGACCAGGGGATGCGCCATTTGCATTGCCGTCTGCCCCTGGAGCAGGCCGGACGTCGGTGTGAAACTTGCCGACAAGCTCGCCCGGCGGGCAGAACGCGCCGACAGCAGCTGATACTGAAGAATACCGCCTTCGATCACCCTTGGCGCCGTTGGACGCCAGTGCGGTCAATCCGTATGCGAATACCGCGCGTCCTTTTTCCGATTGAACCGTTTTGCAACAGCCGGCGCCGCCGTGCCGCGTTGTCATCAATCTGTGCCGTCACGAAGCGAGACTTGTTGCAGAAGCCTGAGCATTTCGGGATAATGTTCTTGCGATCCGAAAAAAGGAGCGAACAGTTTGAGAGTTGATAGTGTCGGCAGATCGGTCGTCGCCGCGACATCGAGGAACGTGTTTGCTGTCTTCTTTGCGGTCGTTTTTATCGCAGCAATGCTGCCAAATCGTAGCTGGGCACAAACGTCTGAGTATTTTACAAGAGAAGAGATCGCGGCGGACCTTAGCGAAGCTTACGAAATACTGAGACGAAACCACCCGAACTTCACCCGGCACAAGAGCGCACAACAGCAACAATCCTTGTACGACGGGCTTGTGGCGTCAATACCGCGATATGCCTCGATCGACGCCGCCTATCTCCTGCTCAGCGAACTGGTAGGTGCTGTTTGTGACGAGCATACCCAAATCATCAAGCGCCAGTCCGACTATGCGATCATGCCAGGAGGTTGGCCTTGGTTTGAGCGGCCGCTTTTTGTCCGAGCAGGCAGTCTCTATATCGAAGATGACTACACCAGACAGAAGGAAAAGGTGGTTTCCATCAATGGTGTCAGCGGTGACGAAATCGCCGCCAAGCTTGCCGCGCGAATGCCCAATGATGGCTGCGTCGACGACGGTGTCCTTGTGGTCAGCGACTTTCTCAGGGTGAGCGGCCACATCGTTAGCGCGCTCCTTGGAACGACGGGCCCCTATTGGATCATCTCAATTGGCGCCGAGAGTGGGAAGCCAAAGGGCCAAACGGTCGAAGCTGCTTCGCCCTTCTACTCGAGGTTCGATGCCTATCTTTTTCACAAGGAACGCCGGCGCGACTTGGCCCGCGAACTGTTGGTAAACAGCTTTACGAAGCGTTATCTGGGCCATGAGGTTGCTGCCGCCGACCTGAGTTACCGGTTCGCCGAAAGAGGCAACCTTGCCTATGTGAAGGTCGACAGTTTTCTCGTCGCCGAGAAGGCCAAGACCGGTATCGAGAAGGTGATGCGCGACATCATTGAGCGGAAACCCGACGCGCTGTTTATCGATTTTACCGGAAATCCGGGTGGGTACACCGAAACCGCGCAGTTTTTCATGGCATTTTTGTTGCCGAGATCGCACCGTCTGCACAGCCGCGCCTACCGCAAAAATGTTTCCCGAGACCTGCCGCCGAGCTTCAAGTTCACTGACCAGGCGGCGAAGGACGCACGAAACCAGGACATTCGTTACTTCAGACGAATAAAACCCCGGAACGGCATTCGAAGCACGCGGGTCGGGCGGCGTTCATTTGGCAAACCGGATTACAAGGGAAAGCTGTATGTGCTGGTAAGCCCGGAGTCTCGGTCGAATGCCATCAAGGTCGCCTCCAATCTTCGCCGGCTGCGCAACGCGACGATTGTCGGAAACGTCACCGCAGCGAACACCGTGTCTGTATGCGCCGCCGCCCGAGGCTCATTCAAGCTGAAGCACACGGGTTTCCTGATGTCGGTGCCTGAAATCTGCTACAGCAGTCCTGAAAACAGATTTGCCGATGACGGTACACTGGTACCGGATGTCGCTGTCGATGTCTTCGAATGGCCACTGGTCAATCTGAACTCAATGATCCTGCGCACAGCAGTTGAGGACCATCGGGCAACGTCTGTTGAGTAGTCAGCCTTTCATGCTTGGCTAAGAGCATCGAGTGACGCACTAGTTTCGGGAGCATTCCGCTTTGCGGCACAACCGCTTCCAGGCAGCCGGGCTTGGTGGAAGCGACCCGTCTAATCCCGGAAAGGTTGGAAGAACTGCCGCGTTGCCAGTTTAAAATTAATCTTGACAAAAACTCTCCGAAAAAGCTTGACCGGTGCGGCAGCATCTATATGTGAGTGCGGGGTCACGAATGATGTGACTGAAAAACTAGGGAGTTGCCGATGACGACAATCCAATCCAAGTTTACCCGTTTGGGTATCGCCGGCGCGGTCTTGCTGACTACAGCGCCGTTCGCTTTTGCCGAAGGCGAACTGAACCTTTATTCCTCACGCCACTACGATACTGACGAACGCCTCTATTCGGACTTCGAAGAGCTGACCGGTATCAAAATTAACCGGATCGAAGGTAATGGCGACGAGCTCATTGCGCGCATGGAAGCTGAAGGCGCCAACAGCCCCGCCGATATCCTTATGACGGTCGATACGTCACGTCTTGAACGGGCAAAGGCAGCAGGCGTTCTGCAGTCGATCGAGTCCCCTGTTTTGGAGGCGCGTATCCCTGCCTATCTTCAGGACGACGATAACCAGTGGTTCGGATTCTCGCAGCGCGCGCGCATCCTGTTCTTCAACAAGGATGAAGTCGCCGAACCGCCCATGACCTATCAGGATCTTGCTGATCCGAAATACAAAGGTCAGATCTGCATCCGTTCTTCCTCGAATGTTTATACGCAGACAATCACGGCTGCACTGATTGAACATCTCGGCGAAGACGCGGTCAAAGGCTGGGCAGACGCTGTTGTCGATAACTTTGCCCGTGCACCGCAGGGCGGAGACACGGACCAACTCCGTGGCATCGTCTCCGGTGAATGTGCAATCGCCATGTCGAACACCTACTATTTCGCCCGCGCAATCCGCAAACCCGTTGACGGGGTGTCGGACAGCCTCGAAATGTTCGGTTGGGTATTCCCCAATCAGGAGTCCATCGGTGCACATATGAACCTGTCGGGTGGCGGTGTCGCTGCCAATGCGCCAAACAAGGAAAACGCAATCAAGTTCCTCGAGTATCTGGCTTCAGATCAGGCGCAGCAGTACTTCTCCGCAGGCAATGATGAATATCCTGCAGTACCCGGTGTTGCACTGAGCCCATCGGTCGCACAGCTTGGCTTCTTCAAGCCCGACGATGTCGATGCATCCGCTATTGCGAACAACGTCCCAGCGGCTCAGAAGCTGTTGAACGAGTCCGGCTGGGAATAGTCGGCTGAACGCATATTTGCATTCCTTTACAGGGCCCCCTGACCGAAAGGTGAGGGGGCTTTTGTCTTTCCTTGGCGCGAGACGCCGGCCATTTAAACTGAGTTCTGCCGAAGGCATTTTGTGGCAGGAGATGAACAGTTGACGGATCTCGCATCACAAAGTGCGCAGCAGCGCGCGGCCGCGGGCCGAAGAGGTGCCTCGGAACAGGTTCTGAGGACCGGTGCGGTTGTCGCAGCTCTGCTGTGTCTCCTGCCGATGTGCGCAGTGGCGTTGGCAGCCGCATTCGGTTCGACCGATGTGTTGTCGCACCTCGCTGATACTGTTCTCACCCGTTACACATTGACGACAATAGCCCTGATTGTCTTCGTATCGATTGGAACGGCGATCATTGGAACGGGGGCTGCATGGCTCGTCGTCATGACGCGCTTTCCAGGGATTCGGCTCTTTGAGGTGGCTCTGGCTCTGCCCTTTGCATTTCCCGCCTATGTCATGGGCTATGCCTATACCGATTTTCTGGACCATCCGGGTGCCGTGCAAACGGCATTGCGTTCACTGACCGGATGGGGGCCGAGAGATTACTGGTTCCCGGAAATCCGTAGTGTCGGCGGCGCTGCTTTGATGCTCGTGCTGGTTCTTTATCCATATGTCTACCTCTTGGCGCGGGCAGCATTCCTGAGGGAATCTGCGACAGCCAATTTTGCCGCACGGACACTCGGTCACGGTCCATGGGGTGCCTTCTGGCGGGTCTCTCTGCCCATGGCACGGCCTGCGATCGCCGGCGGTGTTCTTCTGGCAGTCATGGAGACATTGGCCGATTTCGGCACGGTCAGCTACTTCGGCGTTCAAACCTTTGCGACCGGGATCTACACGAGCTGGTTTTCTTTTGCCGATCGCGGTGCTGCGGCTCAGCTCGCATTGTGTCTTCTTGGTTTCGCCCTTGTTCTTGGAGTGCTGGAGCAGATCCAGCGTGGTTCGGCGCGCAACTACGGTGCCGGCAAACGTTTTGAAGCAATGCCGACTGCAATATTAACCGGTTGGCGCCGGTGGGGCGCGATCGCTTTTTGCGCGTTCCCGGTAATTTTCGGGTTTTTGTTGCCCTTGGTCGTGCTCTTTGAAATGGCGATCGGTTCGGAACAGGACTTGCTTTCGAGCCGCTATCTTGGCTTTATTCGCAACTCCTTGATGGCCGCCAGCGTAGCAGCGGCGGTAACTGTAGCAGCCGCTATCCTGATCGTATCATACAGGCGCCTCCATCCAAGCCGCCTTGCGTCCGGCTGCTCTCATATTGCACGTATCGGTTATGCCGTACCCGGCGGCGTCATAGCCGTCGGGCTCCTGGTGCCATTTGCGGCCTTGGACAATGGGATTGATCGTGTCGCCGAAGAGTGGTTTGGCATATCAACGGGGCTCATCTTTACGGGCACGATCACCGTTCTCGTCATGGCATACATGGTGCGTTTCATGGCCGTTGCGATAAACAGCTACGATAGCGGATTGGTGACCGTCCATCCGAATATGGATGCGGTTGCGCGGACGCTCGGTAAGACTCCGCTTGGCATGATTGTTCGGGTTCATCTGCCACTGTTGTGGCCTTCGGTCCTGACGGCTCTCCTGATCGTTTTCGTGGACGTGATGAAGGAGCTTCCGGCAACGCTCATCATGCGGCCCTTCAACTTTGACACACTTGCAGTTCAGGCACACCGCCTGGCAGCCGACGAGAGGTTGGATGGAGCGGCAGTTCCGTCTCTTGTCATTGTTGCAGTCGGTCTTCTGCCAGTCATTATATTGTGCCGCACCCTTGCATTCCGGGCACACGATCGCTTTCAACAGCAAGCCGCCTGAACGCGGATTGCCGCTGCCGCAGCTGGTGCTGCCGTAGAAGTTAGAGTTGAGATTATATTCTTGTTTTAAAACAATAATTCAGACAAGCAGATTGATGACACTTTGTCGTATTGTTGTTCCGTACGGTAACTAGAAATTATTGGCCATACGCATTTCAATAAGAAAGTCTAATCGAATGGGGTTATTGTCATGACCGCAGTAGCATATGCAGTATCGTATATCGCACGCGCCAGCCGTGAGTTGCCCTCCTTCAGCATGGCCCATTGGTTCCTTCGTTTGCCGCTTGCTGCCATCATCATGCAGCAAGGCTTCAGCAAGTTTCCGCTCGCCGCGGACGAGGCAGCCTCCTACGGCTTGCCGCTGATCTTATGGTCCTCGGCTGCCATCGGCGAGTTTGCTGCTGGAGCGGCGCTCATTGCTGGCGGAGCGTTTAGAAACTGGGCGGGCGAATTGATCACCCGCGCGGCGGGATTGGCCATAGCGGCCATTGTTGCCGGCGTACTGATGGTCGCCTACTGGGCGCCGCCGCTAGACATCCTCCTCTACAACCAGTTCCATGTGTTGTTGCTGGTCGGCGGCATTTATTTCGCCCTTCGCGGAAACCGCGCATGACAAACGACCGGGACACCGGCAAAAAAAAACCGCAAATGGCCCGCGCAAAATGACATGCGCGGGCTTTTCATTTGGTAAGGTGCATTTTCAAAGCGGATATCAATGTCAGTAAGATCGGATGGCGCCGAGCTCGTTTCCAATTGCCTTGCCTGTCTTGTGCCACCGCGCTGTAGAAAACCGGACAATGACCGTTGCGTTGGGATTTGACAGGCAAACCGCATGAAAAAGGTCGCGGGCCAAATATAAGCAACCGACTCACCGGCGATATTGTTTGACGGCAAATCAGATGGACAAGATGTTCTCGATACGTATTGTGATGAAGCCGACTCGAATTGTCTTGATGTGATCGCAAGAGCCAGCGCGGCCAGCATATGGAAATCCTCGTACTTCTGCTGCCGATAATTGCGATCATTGTTACGGGTATAGTATTCGGCAATTTGAAGGTTCTGCCCGACAGCACCAGCGATATTCTCATACAATTTGTCTACTGGATTGCCATCCCGGCCCTGCTTTTCTCGATCATTGCTGAAGAATCGCTACAAGGGCTCTTCAAACCGGGTTTTTACCTCGTGTTCGGCGGTGGCGTTGCGGTCCTTTTTGCCGCCGTGTTTGCATATGTTCGGATCTGGCAGGCGACGCCATTTCGGGACGCCACGCTGCTCGCATTTATGTCGGTCGGCTCAAACACCGCATTTGTCGCGCTTCCGGTTCTGCACTCGCTTTTCGGGCAAAAAGCCGTACTTCCGACTGCAATCGCGACAGTTATCCTGATCGTTTTGATTATTGTCACAACGCTATTGCTTGAAAATTCGGGCGATGAACAGACCAGCAACAAATCAATTGTCGCGACCGGGTTTGTACGCACGCTAAAAAATCCGCTGATTCTTGCTTCTCTTCTTGGCGTTCTATACGCCGCAACCGGTCTGCCGCTTCCCTCGGTCGTCAAACAGTATCTTGGCATTCTCGGATCTGCCGTTACACCCTGTGCGTTGTTTGCCGTGGGAATGGCGATGCGGTTGCAAGACGTAAGGCTCGACGCCGCCGCCATATTCGCGGTTTCCGCTATCAAGCTGATCGCTTTTCCAGCCCTCGTTCTGGCGGCGGCATTGCTTATTGGCCTCAATCCGGTTTTCGCGATCGCCGGAACGGTCTGTGCCGCCGTGCCAGTCGGAAAGACTGTATTTGTACTTGCCGAACAGTATGGTGGATCTCCACAGCGCGTCGCCGCAACCATTTCGGTGAGTTCGCTTTCATCGGTGGTAACGCTGACGGTGTGGCTTTTCGTACTCGCCCGTATTTTCCCCGGCTCGTTTTCCGGTTGAACCACATGAAACGGCAGCCAACGTAACTGACAGTCATGTTTATTGGTATCGGAGGCACAGGCAAGCATGAAGCGAAGTGTCGGCCAGGCGATACGCGATACGCACTTTCACCGATATTGTATTTTTAGTAAAAATTTGTGTATTACGGCTATATTCAAAAATTACTAAATTGAAATCGTACTAATACGTAGTCTGTACATCCTGACAACGGAGAGGCGGGGGTAGTAACGATGAAGCGGTTGACAAGCATGGCAGCGGCGCTGGGCATCGCGTTGTCGCCTGTACCGATTGCCTTTGCAGCGCCCATTGGGGAAGCGGTCGAGTCGCGCAATGACGTGACGGGACAATTGGGGCCTGTCGCGCGGGATATTGATATCGGCTCGGATGTTTCTGCAGAGGAGGTCGTGACAACCGGCGAATCGAGTTCGACCGAATTGCGCTTCCTCGACAACTCGAACCTCAATATCGGTGCAAGTTCAACCGTCATACTAGATCGGTTCGTCTTCGATCCGGAACGCGGATCGCTTGATTCCGCCTACGATCTGACGAGGGGCGGCCTGCGTTTTATCAGTGGAGGCGTACGCACCCGCAATGCGACAATCGAAACGCCGGTCGGTCTCATTGGAATTCGCGGCACCCGTTTTGGGCTCATATGCAATGCGATACCCGCCTGCGCAGCGCTGACCGATGAAGGTGCTATCCGCGTTTGCCCTGTGCCAGTCGGGACACCCATTACTTCTGCCTTGCGCGAAGCCTGTCTGCGCGGCGATACAGCACTGTTGCCTTGCGGTTTCTTTGACGTCACTGCTCGCGATGAGCAAACCAGCGACAATGAGGGCAATTTCATCACGTTCGAGGACAACTGTGTCGTAAACCTTCAAAATTTGGATCCCAACGTCTACCGCTTTCTGGAGCAGCAGATCGCATCCGGTGCGCCGCTTCCCGATCCGGCGCAACTGGCTTCCTTTACGCCGCCAAACCTTTTCAACACGATAGGCGGAATTGGTACGGGTGCCTTCATGGTGATTGTGCCGGTGTCAGAGGAATTGGAAGATTCCGATCCTGTCAGCCCATAGCCTTGCTGCCTTGTGGACCGCGCCGGACAGCGCCCCCCCTTGGGCCCGTCTCAAATCATAGCAAGCCCATTCTCTCAGTCCTTGTGCAGCAATTCGCGCAATAGCGGGTTCGGATAACGCCGTTCGACCGTTACGCCGAAGAATGTCTCCGACAGGTTCGGAAGCTGTGCACACTCGATGAGAGCACCGCTTGCGAGCTCGTCGCGAACCACGATCGGTGGCAGAACGGCAAGGCCAATGCCTTCACGCGCCAAAAGCCGCATCATGGCCATGTCGTCCACTTCTGCTGCGATCTGCGGACTGACACCCAGCCGATCGGTGAGAGAATCAAAATTTACCCGCAATCCACTGGCAGTCGTCGGCAGGATCAATGGGACCGATGCGAGGCGGTCGGAAAGAGGTATGGCCGGCTCGCACACATCAGCGACGCCAATAAGGCTGACCGCCTGCTCATCTAGGCGCTGGACAACGAAAGACGTCAAAGCGTCATGGGCAGGTGCCTGGTTTGTCAAAACAAGGTCCAGGTTAAGGGCGGCGAGGGCATTGAAAAGTTCGGCCGCGCTACCGGAACGAAGCACCACCTCGACATCCGGCCGGCCAAGAACCGGGCGCAAAAACTTCAGTTGAAAGTTGCGCGATAGTGTGGCGAGTGAACCGATGCGCAACGCCCGCCGTTTTTGTCCGCTTTGTTGCAGCGTTGAAATGAGCTCGTGGCCGGTTGCGAAAATACTGTCGGCATGATCAAGCGCGATACGACCTGCCTCGGTAAGCATCAATGCGCGTCCGCGGCGTTCGAACAGATCCTGGCCGAAGCGTTCTTCAAGAAGCCGTATTTGCGACGAGACAGCTGATTGCGAAACATTGAGCTTGGCGGCCGCGCGGGTCAGGTTTCCCTCATGCGCCACGGTCTGGAAGTATCGCAGATGATTGTAATTCAGGTCTGACATATGTTCACATAAACAGAACGTTTTGTGAAAAACAATGTATTTTTGTTGAATCAGACAACGTCATACAAACGCGGCACTGTTCAACCGCAGCTGGAGATCATCCGCTCGTGCTATACCAGATCATACCGATTGCCGCGCCCGCCGCGCTTGTTATCGCTGCCTCATTTGCATTTAAGCGCCCGGGGCGTCGCCCGCAGCTGATACCACAAATGACTGAACTGGCGGCTGTTTTTGCACTCATTGTTGCGACCGCATCCGCTGCGATGATGGCCTGGCAGTCAAGCGCACACGGTCAATACGCCGCTGAGTTCACGGGGCTTCTGACGCATTTTGATGTCGTCAGCGCGATTATGTTGACGTTGGTGAGCTTCATCGGCTGGATCGTTTTGCGCTTTTCTGCTTCCTACCTTGATGGCGAAGCGGGGCAGGGCGCATTCCTGGGTTGGATGTCCGCAACGCTAGCCTCAGTGATGCTACTCATTCTCGCCGGCAATCTCGTCCTCTTCGTCGCGGCATGGATAGCAACCAGCCTGTGTCTGCATCGGCTTCTGCTCTTCTATTCCGATCGTATTCAGGCCGTGCGGGCAGCGCGCAAAAAGCAGATTGTCGCGCGCGCAGGCGATATCGCCCTGATCGGCGCAGCGGTTCTCCTGGCTTTCGGCTACGGAAGCGTGAACATTGAGACCATTATCGGTGCCGCAAGCGATGGGGAAGTTCCAGTCCCGGCGCTTTGGGCGGCTGGTTTGCTCGCGCTGGCCGCGGTCTTGAAATCTGCGCAGTTCCCGACCCATGGGTGGCTGACCGAGGTCATGGAAACGCCAACGCCGGTGTCCGCACTTCTGCATGCGGGCGTCATCAATGCGGGCGGGTTCCTCTTGATACGTTTTGCGGACATCATGTTGCTGGTGCCAGGCGTGCTCGCGATTTTGGTCATGCTCGGAGGCTTTACGGCGCTCTTCGGCGGGCTAGCCATGCTCAGCCAATCCGCTGTCAAAAGTTCTTTGGCTTGGTCGACCATCGCCCAGATGGGATTCATGATCATGCAATGCGGCCTTGCCTTGTTTCCCCTTGCGCTGCTGCACATCGTTGCCCATTCACTTTACAAGGCGCATGCGTTCCTTGCCTCGGGTTCGGCTGTCGATCGTGTGGCGGCCCTGCGCAGACCCGGTCCGGTTGCCGTTCCAAA
The DNA here is from genome assembly GCA_039025395.1 of Pseudomonadota bacterium. GTDB lineage: Bacteria > Pseudomonadota > Alphaproteobacteria > Rhizobiales > Rhizobiaceae > Hoeflea_A. Next base: position 31,100 of record JBCCOK010000024.1, on the reverse strand, counting down.
CGGGTGGGCGGTAACGAGAGCATTCGCACTGGCGCTGGCTATCTTTGCAGTGATCGGGTTTGCCTTCGGATTGGACACCAAGTCGCCGCAGGCGATCGCGCTTGGCGCGATCCTGATCTTTGGCGTCGCCTACCTCATTGCCCAGGGATTGGCCGACGCGGCCCCACGTATTCTGACGATGCGTACCGCCCTATACTCGGTTGCCGCGTCGGTGACGTACTTCGCCTTGCAGAGCGGCTCGTTCTGGCTGACGGCAGGAACATTGCCGGCAACACCAATGCCCGGACCTTTGGAATGGGCGCTTCTGATCCTTGCGACATGCAGCTTCGGCATCGTTGCCGTTGCTCAGGCCATGTTCCCGCTTTGGTCTGACCATCCCGCGGCAGCAGGCCTGCGTGTACACCTTTCAAACGGGCTCTATGCCAATGCAGTTTTTGATCGACTGGTCGGAAACTGGTCTATACGCCGCGCATCCTGATGCAGGAGATTTGACGATGCACACGACAGTCGACACTGCAAACAACCTCATCGATCTCTGCGCACTCGACCGCGCAGCTGACCACGCATGCCGCCAAATACCGCCACTTTGGCCTCTCGCATCCTCTGTTGCAGTCAACCCTTTTCTCGGACAGAGCGAATTAACCCTTGCAAAGACCGGTGCTCGGCTCGCCAAGGTTGGCGGGATCCCGGTGACAATGCCCAGGTCCTGGTATAGGCAAAAAATTGCCGCAAACGAAATCACTGAGAGCGATCTCGTGGACGCGATTGCTGCTTCGTCCCACGCCGACAAACCGGGTTCACCGTCTTTGCTCAAAGATGCCGTTTCAAAGGCGAGGCCAGAATCAAAAACGCTTCCCACGGTTGCAGAACTGGCTTCGGCTGAAAGCGGCCTCGACTGGACCGGAATCATTGACGACCGCTTTGGCGCATGGGCCGGTGGTTATTTTGACCGGGGTCAGGCCTTGTGGTCTGCTCCGCGAAGCAAATCTGCCTGGGCTGCATGGCGCGCCCATGCATCCCGCGATCTCACGCCCGAAATCGCAGGGCTTAGCGGCTTTGCTGCCTTTGTTGCCGAAGCGCCCGACAGCCCGAAAGCAGCGATAGCCCGCGCCGTAAAACGGCTAGGGCTCAACCACAAGATGCTCGACACCTATTTCCACCAGATCCTGCTTTCGCTCGGCGGCTGGGCGCACTATGCGCGTTTCAAGCTGTGGCAGGCTGAATTGGCAGACGCTACGGACGCGACATTGACAGACTTCCTCGCCATCAGATTGCTTTGGGAAGAAGCATTGCTGGTGCAGTACGAAGCGGTGATCGGCGAAGACTGGTGGAATACCCGCGACATGCATGCGCATGCTGTAGAGCCGACCGCCGACGATATTGTCGATGAAATCCTTCAGGAAGCAAGCGAACGCGCGGCACAGCGCGAACTCAGCGAAAAACTGAGTGTGCCGCCTGTCAAGGCAACCGACGATCGACCGGCATTGCAGGCCGCCTTCTGCATCGATGTGCGCTCCGAGGTGTTTCGCCGCGCGCTCGAAACAACCGATCCGTCGATCCGTACCCTCGGTTTTGCCGGCTTTTTCGGCGTCTTTGCAAAACACCGCCGCTTTGCTTCGGATGTTGAGGAACTGCGCCTGCCGGTATTGCTCAATCCCACCGTGACATCCGTATCCGGCGACGTGACCGACAAGACAGACGACTTGGCGGCGCGCTACGCTGCGCGCGCGAAGCGCGCCTGGGGCCGCTTCAAGCTTGCAGCAGTTTCGTCATTCGCATTCGTCGAGGCGATGGGGCCGGTCTATATCGGCAAACTCCTGCGTGACGGCCTTGGTTTTCGTCGCGCCGCAACACCGAATGATCCTGCGCCGCGGTTTGACCCGGAACTCGATCCCGATGCGCGCATCGACGCCGCCGAAACGGTATTGCGGGCGATGTCGCTGACGCAAGGCTTTGCAAGAGTGGTCCTGCTGGCGGGCCATGGTGCGAATGTCGTTAATAACCCGTATGAAAGCGGGCTGCACTGTGGTGCCTGTGGCGGTTACTCAGGCGAGGTGAACGCACGGCTGTTGGCGAGCCTCCTCAATGAGAAAGAAGTGCGTAAGGGATTGAAAAAACGTGGCATTGACGTGCCCAAAGACACGCTTTTTATCGGTGCGCTGCACGATACAACCACGGACGCCGTCACCCTTTATGAAAACGATCTCGGACTGCATGATCCCAAGGCCGATGTGAAGCAGATCCGCCTCTGGCTTGACGCTGCCGGCGCTGCCGCTCGGGGAGAACGCATGATGCGTCTGCCACGGGCAGTCAACGAAGCGGATATCGCCAGGCGCGCGGTCGACTGGGCCGAGACACGGCCGGAATGGGCGCTCGCCGGGTGCAAGGCATTCATCGCTGCACCGCGATCCCAGACTTTCGGGCGCAACCTTGCTGGCGAAACGTTCCTGCACGACTATGATTGGCACCAAGACAGCACGAACGGCTTTGGCGTTCTTGAACTCATTATGACGGCGCCGGTCGTCGTCGCCAGCTGGATCAGCCTGCAATATTACGGTTCGACCGTCGCCCCCCAGACATTCGGTGCCGGCAATAAACTCTTGCACAATGTCGTCGGCGGCATCGGTGTCGTAGAAGGCAATGGCGGGCGCTTGCGCGCCGGCCTTCCTTGGCAGTCCGTACATGACGGAGAGCGCTATGTGCACCACCCGCAGCGGCTATCGGTATGCATCCAGGCACCGCGCGAAGCGATGAATGACATCCTTGAGCGGCATGAAAACGTCCGTGCTCTGTTTGACAATCGATGGCTGCACCTGTTTGCAATGGACGAGCAGGGCCGTCTGGCCTCTCGCTACACCGGAAATCTCGGGTGGGAGCAGATGGACAATTCGGCAAGGCCTAGCGAACTTGATACCGCCGCTTGAGGAACGACTGATCTGCTGCCTGCACGGTGGAATGGGCGGCTGCGATCAAGATGAAGGCTCAAATGACCTTCGCAATGATCCACGAAAGACCGAAAGAACCCGCGACCACGAAAGGCGAAAGCGTTCAAAACAGCGCTCACCTATTAACCCTGCACGTTGCAGGCCAAACCTGAAACGAATCTCAACTCTACTGCCGGGCGCGACGCGCGTCGCGGAAACTCTTGATAAAGAGGACGAGCGCAAACAGCGTTGTTACCACCATGGCGACCGATCGGATCAGCGGGCCTGCGGCGCCGCTCGACAGGGCTGACGAGAGCGGCATGTAAAGCGCAACCAGTACGACAACGGTCAGCAGGACTGCAATATGGGCGATTACCTTGTTTTCAGCCTTCACGCCGGGGATACAGAGGATCAGCGCTATGCCGAAAACCGCCGGGATCATGGCGGTGTAGGAAGCACCGCCAATTGAGGCAAAAGCCCAAATCGCGCAGACAATCAGGGTAATGGCATTGATCAGGCTTGCAGTGTGCGGTTTCATAAAATCTCTCCAAACAGATGAGGTCAGGGAGCTGGCGGAGCGGCGCTTTTTCGTCGCAGGCGGGCAGATGGTCTTGTTGATACGATGATAGGGCGGTTAACGTTCGCTGCCAGCCCGTAAAGCCAGCATGCCACTGCAGCACAAAAGGGTGTTTCCATGACAAACGCGTCCTATCCGTTTGAGGCAACCTCCGATCTTCCGGGGATTGGCTTCGGCGCGATGCGTCAGATGATCATGATGCAGGTAAAGTCGGCCGGGCTGACTGTGTTGGAAGACGAAGATCGCCATCTCACGGTGGAAACAGTGCACGGACTGATTGGTCTTCGGCCTGGGTCAGAGACTGAAACCGCTGGATATGTTGGTGCGGTCGACGAACACTGGCTCTTTGTAATGAAGAACGCTGTCGTCATGCAGATGCAGCATGTGATGCCAGAAGTCGCCAATGTCATGCGTTGGTCGAACGGTCCGGAAGAGGGGTCATTGCCGCCGAATTTTGCCTTCGTGCAAGTCCGCGAGGTTGTGCAGTTGGGGCCGAACTTTTTGCGTGTCACCTTTCAGGGTGAAGACCTGTCAAAGCACCAGGATGCATCGATCCACTTTCGGCTCGTCATTCCGCCGGAAGGTGTGGCGCCGCAGTGGCCGACGGTGGCAGCCAACGGCTCTATCGTGTGGCCTGAAGGGGAGGGCGCGCCGCATAAACCCGTCTACACGACGCGCAGCATCGACCATGGGACCAACACCTTGCTGATGGATGTCTATATCCACGAGGGCGGACGCGTCACGGATTGGGCACGCAGCCATATGGGCGAGCCCGGGGCGCGCCGTGTGGTTGGCGTCGTCGGACCGTCGGGTGGCGGCCTCTTGCATGCTGACAGCGTGCTCATGGCCAGCGACGAAACCGGATTTCCGGCAGCGGCGCGTCTTTTGGAGAACCTGCCGGAAGGGGTTACCGGACAGCTTATCCTGGAGGCTGGAAACGGTGCCGAGTGTGCCTATCCTTTTGACGTTCCCGGTGGCATTGCCGTGAAATGGTTATCCCGCTCAAAGGGTGATGTATTAGGGGACGAGGCACTGGCTGCCCTGCCGAAGCACGGGAGCGCAAAGATCTGGTTTGCCGGCGAGCGCAGCCAAGCCAAAGCCGTGCGCGATGCTGCAAAGGCCGCCGGCCGTGAGGCGGGTGATCTGCGGATCTCGGCTTTTTGGGCAAAGCCCACGGATTGAGAGTGTAGACCTCGTTACACTGTTATGGCCTCGATAGGCGTGATCCGGCATTTCAGCGCATTGCGCAAATGTGTCGCACCGAAATCCGGTTGTTTGTTGGCGTATGTGGAGCATTTACCGATTGGTCGCAACTTGACCCCTCCACGGTCGCGGCACGGTCATCAGGCCATCACACTCCGCCTGTTGGCCGCTTTTCGGCGGCGGGGCCCGACGTCCCTCAATGTGTCACGCGTCCCGTCGTCGATCTTATGAAAATAGCCACGATATTTGCCGCTCGGTTCCGACCGCTTGGGATATGGATGACAAATGCGTACTGAGCGCGCCGCATTGAGCGAAATGACAGCACCACCCGACGCGTTTATTGCAAAACGGGCGACGCGCCTCCGCCCGTTTTGCCTTTTTGTATCATCCGGCGTCGCGACGAACGCCCGTGCCGCGAACAACCGGAATCCAGATATCGCGCTGCGTCGTATAGTAGCCATCGACCTCGGCAGGCGACATTGCCTCCGGCACAATCGCGCCCAGATCCGTCAGTTGCGTTCGCACCGCGTCTGACTGCACAATCGCATTCACCGCTTCATTGAGTTTGTTGACGATCTCGTCTGGCGTGCCTGCCGGCGCGGCAAAGCTGTTCCAGGTCTGCGACACGAATCCATCGAGACCCGCCTCCGTTATCGTCGGCAGATCAGGCATGGCCTCAAGCCGTGTCGGAGCGGCAACACCGAGGCTGCGCACGGCACCGTCGCGAACCTGCGGAACACCGCTGAGGGCCGGAATGAACTGAAAGGTCAGCCGGCCGGCGATCGTATCGCGTAGCGCTTCGCCGCTCTTGGGATATGGCACGTGGGTGATGTCGAGGCCAAGCTCAGACAGGAACAAGGCGCCCGTGATGTGCGTTGTCGTGCCGGCCGGGCCGGATCCGTATTGGTAGGCAGACGGATCGGCGCGTAGCTTTTCGATGAATTCTTGAAGGTTCGCGGATTCCTCGTCATTGTTGACCAGCATGATCATCGGCACTTCGTTCATCATCGCCACGCCGCGAAGAGTGTTGGTGATATCGACAGGCAGCGGCTCGAACAGAGCGATATTGTGGACCAGCTGAGAGGATGTGCCAACCAGCAGCGTATATCCGTCTGGATCAGCGTTACTGACAGCTTCCGTGCCCTGCATGCCTGATGCTGCAGAGAGGTTTTCCACGACGATCGATTGGTCCAGAGCCGTCTCAAGTTCCGAAGCAACCAAGCGTGCTACAACGTCGGCATTGCCGCCCGCACCGGATGCAACGACGAGCCGGATTGGCCCGGCCGAAGGCCAGTCGGAAGCCCGTGCCGACATCGGCAGCAGGTTCACGAACGGAGCCGCGAGCGCGGTGCCAAGTATTGTACGACGGGTAATCATCAAGAAGCCTCCATCAATGTTGTTTATGACCGTCCTTCTGGAGCGGCTAGGCAGTGTTTTTCATATTATGATATTTTTGATCAAGTTAATTCGGTAGCAACTGCGTCGATTTTTGATAGTGTTGTTTGCCAGAACAGAGCGGGACCAAGACAAGATGAGGAGAAATCAGGCCATGCGTTCGGGCCGTATGGCAGAGTTCGCCGCGCCCGTGTTTTTCTTCCTGCTCGGTGCGATCATGCTGATGCTGGCCTTGACCCAACCGGCCTGGATTGAGGGCCGGATAGGCCCCGGCCTGTTCGCGCGCTGGCTATCGGTTGCGGTGATGGGTATGTCCCTGGTCTGGCTGGCCGTTGCGACGATTCAGGACCGCTTGCGCCCCCCGGCGATCGCCGCTGAAACTGGCTACGGACAATGGCGCGCTGGTGCAGGCTTGCTGGCCGCCGTTGCGACTTTTGCTTTCAGTTTACCATTTCTCGGATTGGTCATTTCCTGTGCGTTGACGGCCTGTGTGGCATCGTGGGGCTCTGAAGAACGAACGGTTGGCGCCTTTGCATTGTCGGCCGGCGCCGGCGCAATGGCGGCATTGCTATTGGGGCTGACGCTTTTGCCGCCCGGAACGCGCCTTTGGCCAAGCGGTTTCTAGCATGACAATCAAGTTCATGGGGTGTCGGTCGTGACCGCTTGGATGGGCGAACTAACGTCGATCCTGACGGTTCACAATCTGCTGCTGTGCTTTACTGGCGCATTGGTCGGTACGATCACCGGCGTTCTGCCAGGCATTGGACCTGCCGCGACGCTGGCGCTGTTGCTCCCGCTTACCTATGCGCTCGATCCCGCCGGCGCCCTCATTATGTTGGCCGCCATCTATTACGGCGCCCAATATGGCAGTTCGACAACGGCAATTCTCCTCAATCTTCCCGGCGAGACTTCCGGCATCGTCACAGCTTTGGACGGCCACAAGCTGGCGCTGGCCGGGCGGGCAGGGCCGGCAATCGCCATCGCGGCCCTCGCTTCCCTCTTTGCGGGTCTGGCATGCGCGGTTTTCATTGCCTTTGCAGCGGGTCTGATCGCAGACCTGTCTCTTCTGATCTCGCCTGCCGGTCTTGCCGGCTTGATCGCGCTTGGATTGTTTGCTGCCGCTATCATCGCACCCGGAAAGCCGCTCGCCGCCATCACGCTGATCCTGTTTGGCGCATGCCTCGGACTTGTCGGCACCGATTCCGGAGGCGGCATGCCGCGCTTTACGCTGGGCATGACGGACTTGCGCGATGGCATCGGCTTTATGCCGCTCGTTATGGGTCTCTTCGGCATTGCCGAATTGATCCGGGTTCTTGAGGCCAAGCAGCGGCCCGAGCGCATCGCACCCATCGGGTGGCCCTGGCCAACCTCCGTTGATTTCAGGGCCAGTTGGGCGCCAACACTGCGTGGTACTGTGATTGGCTCGATGTTGGGCGTGATCCCCGGTGTCAGCACGGTCATGTCCGCTTTGGCCGCCCGAGGCGTCGAGCGGGCCTTTAAGACCAAGGATGTGCCGCTCGGCGAGGGCGCCATGGCGGGCGTTGCCGCTCCCGAAGCGGCCAACAATGCATCGGCTCAGAGCGCCTTGGTACCGCTCCTGACCCTTGGAATTCCAGGCAATCCCGTGATCGCAGTTCTTGCCGGAGCTTTGATGATACAGGGCATTGCCCCCGGTCCCAGTTTCATTTCGTCCAACCCCGAGCTTTTCGGAGCTCTGATCGCAAGCCTGGTCGTCGGCAATATCATACTTGTCGTCCTGAACCTGCCGCTCGCCGGGATCTGGGCATCTCTCCTGAGGATACCCTTCCGCAAGCTGGTGCCGATGATCATCGTGTTTGCGGCAATCGGCGTTCACTCGGTTCAAAACTCTCTGTTCGATGTCTGGTTGATGCTTGGATTTGGTGTTTTCGGCTGGGTCCTGGTCAGGCTCCGGCTTGAACCGACCCCTATCGTTCTGGGCTTTATTCTGGGTCCGGCTTTCGAAGAGTATCTGCGCCGCACCCTTCTGTTTTCGCGGGGAGACATGAGCGTCTTCCTGACCGATCCTGTGAGCGCAACCTGCCTGGCGATTATCGCGGTGGGTTCACTGGTACTGGTCTGGCGCAGCATCAGGGTCGCATCATGATCAAGAAACCGGACCGCGGCGCATCTCTTTTGATCCGCTTGGTCCGGTTGGCGGAGAGGTCACCGCCGCTTTTTCAACGACGGGCTCAAATTGCACCGGTCAAAGACAGCATTTCGTCCTCATTGGACGAATGCAAGGGGCTACAACTTTGAGAGCGAGACGCTTCAATTCCTGGCTTTTGGAGCAGGCTTGCCCTCTTCGGTCTTCATTGACCCGCTTGTTGCGGGTGGTTCAGTCTCGTCATATGTGTTTTGACCCTGACTGCTTATGTAAAGGTTCTCGCCAGCCGGTTTATTCGTCTTAACCTTTGCTTCTTCGGCTAAGGATGCGCTTGGGGCTGCTACAACGGCCAGTATTGCCAATATCTGCCCTGCTTTCATGATCCATCTCCATTTTGTCCGCTAAACGTGAACGGCTGAAATCCAATCATCACAATAAAAGCATACGGCGCTAGGATCATCAGTGTTGTTTGCCACAGTTGAAGACAACTGTTGAAAGAGTTTGGCCAAATTCAACGCATAAAGTGCGCTGTTTTCGTAAGCCGCGTACCCATTTCCGGTTCAGGGTCAGCAGGCCGCAGTCAAACAGACATACGAGTACCAGGTTCCGCGGTCATTACTGGATATTGCGATCGGCTCGCATCCGCACTGGTTTTCCCACTCACCCGGCCATCAAATAGCGATCGAAAGCGTTTTGCTCAGCGAGTGAGATGCCACTTGCAACACAGGCTCATCGAACAACGAGAATCCGGCTTGTGCTACACGAAGATCGAGTGTTACAAAATTACAGACGGTGCCCATTAAAGGGTGAAAAGGGAACGCGGTGCGGCGACACAGTTTTTGTGGCCAATTCCGCGGCTGTACCCGCAACTGTAGGCGATAGTGCTTCCTCGAAAGTACCACTGAGCCAAGCGGCTTGGGAAGGATTTGGGAGCAGTTTCATTCGCGAGCCAGGAGACCTGCCGTCGTCTGTTTCAATCGTTCACCGGGCGGGAATACCCGGTAGGAGGACACACGATGGTGCGGGACTTCCCCGAAGCACCGGCTTCCGGGCCGAACGTAGATGGGACCGTTGAACGGCGCCCAACCCTCTCAATTTGCCTCCGCTGTCGCGACCAGCGCGAAGACGTAAACAATCATATCCGCGGTGGCGCGCGTCTCGCGCAGGCCATCTTGGAAGCTGGTATCGACCACGCCGCCCTTAGCGTTCGCGGTGTTCACTGCATCAGTCAATGCAAGCGGCCCTGTGTGATGGCCCTCTCTGGCCCCGATCGTTTCACCTATCTTTTTGGCGACTTGGATCCGACGCGACATGCCCAAGATGTCGTCGAGCTCGCGCGCCTATACGTGCAGAGCCCGGATGGATTCATGGCGCGCAATGAACGCCCCCCACCAATGCGCGCCGGAGTACTTGGCCGCGTGCCGCCTCTTGGCTTTTCAGGCACTGCTGTCGAAACCATCACCCTTAGCTCTTTTAACCTCAAGGAACCCTGCTAATGAGAAAACTTACCTTAAGCCTTTTGTTTGCAGCTCTTGTCGCCTCGACAACCGGTGTTCACTCTGTCGCGGCTGAGGACGGAACGGTCCGAATTGCCGTGCCCTTCGGCTTTAACGACCGCAACCCTGATCCGGCCATTGGCTGGAACGGCTGGCGCACGAGCGATAGTGGCGTCACAGAGACCCTATTTTGGCTTGATGGCGAGGGAGAGTTGTCACCGCGTCTCGCCGAAAGCGCAATGTCGCTGACTCCAACCGAGTGGGAGATCCGGCTGCGCGAGGGCATTACCTTCCACGACGGCGCTCCGCTCGATGCAGAGGCTGTGCGGTTTTCCCTGATGCGCGTCGTGTCTCCCGAGAGCGAGGTCTATAACGAGCGCATCGCATCGCTCATCGGCATCGCTGGAGTGACCGTGGTTGATCCTATGACCGTACGTATCAAGACCGATGTCCCAAACGCATCATTCCTGAATGACTTGGTGGACCCGGGCCTATCGATCCTGTCACCGGCCAGCAATGCCGAACGCTTCTATGGCACCGGCCCGTTTATCCTGGAAGAGATCGTCGCCGGAGAGAAAATCGCGACTGAGCGGTTTGATGACTACTGGGGCGGCGCTGCAGCCGCTCCTCGGATCGAGTTGCTGACGTTGAAGGACCCGGCGACCGTTATGCTGGCGCTTGAGTCCGGTGATATCGACATCGCGGCCAATTTCCCAGACAGTGACCTTCCCCGCGTTTTGGCACGCGAGGACTTAACTGTGGACGCCGTTGCTGATGGCCGTTTGATGTACTTTTACATGCAGACGGAAAGCGGCCCGCTCTCAGATATTCGCGTCCGCCGCGCTCTGGACCATCTGATGCCTCGCGGCCAGATCGTGGATACCGTGCTACATGGGCGCGGCGGCAGCGAGGGTGTAGGCTTGTTTCCTGCGGAGAAGCCATGGGCCAACCCGAACCTTTCGCCAACCGCCTATGACAAAGACAAGGCGTTGGCGCTCTTGGCCGAGGCCGGAATTACAGATACCACCGGTGACGGCCGGCTTGAGCGCGATGGCGAACCTTTCCGTGTCGTGATGCGCAGCTACGAGGGGCGGCCTTCGATGCGTCCTGCCGCCGAGCTCTATCAGGCACACATGGAAGCAGCCGGTATTACCACCGAACTGCAAATTCTGCGCGACTGGACAGTTGCTGTGGATGACTTTCGCGAAGGGCGCGCGGATATGCTGATGTTCTCCTCGAATGCGACACCGACCGGAAATCCTGCCTATTTCCCAAATCTATCACTGCGTACCGGTGCACTCGAGAATTATGGGAGTTGGTCAAATGCGGAGTTCGACGGCCTGCTGAAAGAGGCGATTGTGACCTTCGAGCCTGAAGAGCGCGCCCGCATCTTTAACCGCATGCAAGAAATCGTCGCCGAGGAGTTGCCGATCTTGACAGCGTTTTTCAAAAACCGCGTCGTTGTTACGCGAGAAGATGTGAGCGACTTCAAGATGAATCCGGCGGGGATCTATCTGGTGAACAACCGTCTCCACGTCGACCGTTGATGGGCTGGAATCGGATGTCCCGTTGACCACATCGACTAACAAGGGTGTCGATCCAGCGACGCCGGCTCTGGTCGTCGAGAACCTGACAGTTTCGGCGGCAGGGCGGGCGCAGCCCTTACTCGACAGCATCTCAATAACTGTCTCAGCCGGCGAAACACTGGGTGTCGTCGGGGAATCCGGTTCGGGTAAGACAACACTTGCTCGCTGCATCATGCGACAGGAGCCGCCGTTAACGATCGTTGGCGGCGCGCTCCGGTTTGCGGGCGTTGATCTTGTCCAAGAAAAAGAGCGAACGATGAGATCTTTGCGCGGCCGGCGCGTTGCGCTTGTCGAGCAGGATCCACTCGCTGCATTTGATCCGCTTTTTACCATCGGTTATCAGATCGAAGAGTTTGTCGCGTCACATAGAGAGGCGATCGCAGCATCTGCGCGGGTCTCGACCGCCCAGGCGCTTACGGCGCAGTTCGATCGTCTCGAAAGCTTCGGGATTAGGGACGCAAGAATGGCCGTGCGCGCCTGGCCTCATCAATGGAGCCGGGGAATGCTGCAACGTGCGCTGTTCGCACTCGCGACAGCGCCGGTACCGGAATTGCTGATTCTCGACGAGCCGACCGCGGCACTTGATGCACCAGTTGCGGATCGCCTGATTGCAGATGTAAGGCGTCTGGCCCGAGAACGCGGCGTGGCGACCATTCTGATCACACATGATTTGGGGCTTGCGGCAACTGCCTGTGATCGGCTTCTCGTCTTGCGCCATGGCGAAGCCGTGGAAACTGCTGAAACCGAAGTACTTTTGGGTGATCCGAGCACTGACTACACGCGTGCCCTTGTTGCGAGTGCGGCATGGTGACCACCCCGCTGCTGGCGCTACATGACCTTGGCGTTACGGTTCGCGTTGCCGCCGGTCAGCGCGGTACGATCCTGCGCGGCGCTTCGCTGGAGGTGGCCGAAGGTGAAGTCGTTGCGATTATCGGCCCTTCGGGCGGCGGCAAGTCGACATTGCTCAAGGCAATCCTTGGGCTAGTGCCATTTACCCAAGGCGCGATTGCATTCAGGGGCGACCCCATCAAGCGACCCCTCGATGCAAATCACCGCCGCTTGCGAGCGGCAGCCGAGGCGGTTTTCCAGAACCCGCTTGCCGCGCTGAATCCAAACCGAAGCCTCAGGGCAACGATAGCTGAGCCGCTGCGGGCACGGCGGACAGCGCCGACTGATTGCAATGCGCTTGTTGAAAACACAGCGAAACGCATGGGTTTGACGCCAGACATGCTTGATAGGCGGCCTTCCGCCGTCTCCCTCGGCCAGGCGCAAAGGGCCTGCATCGCGCGTGCCCTTGCACCAGAGCCGACACTTCTCGTTCTCGATGAGCCGCTGAGCGCACTCGATGCGCTGGTCGCTGCCGATGTCGCAGGCCTCTTAAAAGAGGTGATCGCAGAAAGGCAGCCGACGGTGCTCTTTGTAAGCCATGACATGCGCCTTGTTCGTCGATTGGCGACCCGTGTGGTCGTGGTTGAGGCCGGGGAGATTGTTGAAGACGCGTTAGCCGATCATTTGCTCGAGGCACCAAAAAGTGCCGCTGCACGCGCGCTGGTGGGCAGTGATCGCCGCCGTCAAACCGCCTTTACAGCAGCGCGTGAAGTGGCCCGTGCTCGCGCGATAACGGAGTCGACCTTGTGATCTCGTACGCTTTTCGTCGCATCATCGGCGCAATAGTCGTGATGGCACTCGTTAGTCTATTGACGTTCTTGTTGCTGCAGTTGGCACCGGGCGATGCCGTGTTGGCGATCGCACGCGCGCGCTATGGCCATGACGTGGCCCTATCTCCGGAAATCGTTGCGCGTATCATGGAGGACATCGGTGCAAACGAGCCGTTCCTCGTGCAATGGGGTCGCTGGGCGCTCGATCTCGTACGCCTCGATCTTGGCGTTTCTCTCATCAACGGTCGCCCGGTGGCAGACATCCTTGCCGAGGGGATTGGCCGGACACTTCAGCTCGCATTGGCTTCTGTAGCAGTCGCGGCTTTCCTGTCGGTCCCGCTCGGGCTGCTTGCGGGCGTCTGGCGCGGCACGTGGTTCGATAGCTTATGCGTCGGGATCGCAACGCTGGGATCGGCGATGCCGAACTGGTGGCTCGGCATACTGCTTATTGTTGTTTTCTCTGTCAATCTGGGCTGGCTTCCCGCCTTTGGCCGTGGTGACCTTGCGCATCTGGTGCTTCCGGCTCTCACGCTCGGTACGGGCATCACCGTCACAACAGCGAGGCTGCTGCGCTCGGCAACTATAGAAGCGCTATCCGCCCGCCACATAGCGGCTGCCCGAGGTCGCGGCATTGGTGAGACACGGATTATTGGACGGCACGCCCTCCGCAATGCGTTGGTGCCAGTGATCACGATCTTCGCGCTCGAAATCGCTTTCGTTCTCGAAGGCGCAGTAGCAGTGGAGTATGTCTTTGGCTGGCGTGGGGTCGGGCTGATGTTCGTCGAGGCTGTCGACGCGCGCGACTATCCCGTAATTCAGGCGGTGGTGCTCTTCAGCGCCATCCTATTCATCACAATCAATCTCGTGGTGGACCTCGTAACAGCGTGGCTTGATCCACGGACGGCAGCGGGCATCGCATGACTGCATTCAATCCACTGCAGCGTATCGCTTTTTTTGTCACGGCTCTCATGTTGCTTCTAGCGGTGATCGGTCCAATGATTGTCCCCTACAATCCGGTCGTACCGGACCCAGTTGACCGGCTGCTGCCACCAAGCGCCGAACACTGGTTCGGAACCGATCATCTGGGCCGCGACGTTTTCAGCCGCGTGCTGGCAGGTGCGCGACTCTCCGTTGGCCTTGCCGTGCTGGTGGTCGTGATTTCCGCTGCGGTCGGGCTGATCATCGGCCTCGCAGCAGGCGCAGGTGGTCGCCTCATGGATGCCACCCTTATGCGGATGACCGATTCTTTTTTCGCCTTCCCTGAAATGATTGCAGCGCTCGCCGTTGCAGGGGTTCTCGGTGGGGGCGGGGTTGAGGTCTTGTTCGCGCTAGCCGTCGTTGGTTGGATGCGATATGCACGCCTAGTGCGGGGGATCACCTTGGCAACGGCTGCGAGCGACCACGTTGCGCTGGCGCGGCTGAGCGGCGTGTCGCCGCCGCGCATTGCATATGACCATCTGACCCCGCCTGTTTTGCCCGCTATGATCGTGATGATGACGGCGCATCTGGCGCGGGCAATCCTTGCGATTTCGGCGCTTGGCTTTCTCGGCTTCGGTGCTGCGCCTCCTACCCCTGAATGGGGCGTCATCTTGCTTGAAGCGCGCGTTTACATCCTCTCTGCACCGGTCTATGCGATCCTGCCCGGGCTGCCAATTGTTATTTCGGTCCTTGCATTCAACCTTGCCGGCGACGCCCTACGCGACCGCATAGGGTCTGTGGGGTTAAAATGAGCGGCGAAACACTTGGCATAGCGCTACGCATTCTTTCGGGGATTCTGTTCACTGCGATGGCTGCGCTTGTGAAGGCGATTGGCGATGGCGCGGCTCTTGGTCAGATTGTGTTCTTCCGCTCGGCGGTCGCCATGCTTCCGCTGGTGGTTTTTCTATGGCTTAGAAGTGAGTTTCCTCACGGTCTCGCCACACGCCGGCCTTTCGGCCATTTAGCGCGCTGCGTTATGGGCGGGGCGGCCATGTTCACATCGTTTGCCACTGTTCAGCTGCTGCCGATTGCCGAGGCGACAATGCTCTTCTACCTCTCGCCGGTCATGATTGTCGCGCTCGCGGCACTGCTGCTGGGCGAACGGCCGCACCTGCGCCGTTGGGGCGGCTTGGTTCTCGGTGTCGCAGGCGCGGTTGTTTTGACAGCACCGCAATTCGGCACCCGAAGCCCGGAGTTTTTCGGGATCGCCCTCGGCCTCTCGACTGCGGCGCTGACAGCAGGCGCTTTGGTGCAAGTCCGCGCATTGGCATCGTCCGAAAGCCCCGGCGCGATCGCGTTTTACTTCGCGCTTGCCTGTTCCGTCGCGGGACTTGCCACTATGCCGTTCGGCTGGTCCCAACCAGACGCAGCGACTTACCTTCTGTTGATCGGGACCGGTCTTTGCGGAGGCGCTGCGCATATTGCGATGACGTTGTCCTTTCGTCATGCCGAGGCGTCGCTGCTCGCGCCGTTCGAGTATCTTACTTTGCTGTGGGCGATGGTTGTCGGCGTGCTCTTCTTCGCGGAGACGCCGAGCGCGGCCTTCGCAATTGCCGCACCTTTGGTGATTGGCGGCGCTGTTCTGGCATCGCCGCAAATGAGACTCAGGAGGCTCTGGGGCGCTCGTCGTCAAAGGAATGCAAATCGTACACAGCAAGGATGACACTGCTAGTTGGACAATCTGTCCTTCCTGAGACAGGGGTTCAGTCCAAAACTGTGACCTATGTCTCTGGTACGGACCATCGAGAAATTGGCGGAGGAGGTGGGAGCCATGCACATTCTATAAGCAATTGAAAAAATTACAGGTAAGAATCTCACCGATTTCTAGATCTTTCAATATGTCTTTCAACAGGTCGCCGTGACAGACGATATTTTTCATGCGACAAGGTTATTCCACTCTCAATCAACCCGTTGGCGCAAGTGGGGTAGCTGGCGGAGAGATTCATCAGCACTTGCCAGTCGTTTCCTACGCCCGCAACGGCTCCTAAGAACCCTTCCAAGACGAGTGGCGTCAATCACACCGTGTTTCGTAGCTTACTTGAAGCAAATGCCTTCGCTCATCTTCGATAAACCTTTAGATGAATGTCCATTTGAAATGCGACAGTCATTGGGTAGAAGAAACGCATGTCAGGGGATCAAAATCACTCGATCAAGGGAGACCGGGCACTCTATTTTGGTGAAGAGGATAAGCTTGGGTTTCGGGAGGTTGCAAAACAAATCGCGAATTCTCTGGTAGATCCCGCATCTGAAGATGGTTTGGTTATTGGTGTAGAGGGGACTTGGGGTTCAGGAAAGTCGAGCCTGTTGTTCCTAATTATCGATGAACTTGGGAAGCTTCCTAAGGATCAGTTACCAACTGTTATAAAGTTCCAACCTTGGCTGATCGGAAACCGAGATACACTCATTACCAGTCTGTTCCGCGAGCTCTCAAAACAGCTTGATCAGATCGCTTTTGATGCAGGCAATGCAACTCGAATATCGGCTGCCAAGGCCAAAGCGGCCGCGGAAGCCTTACGGAGATTCATGAGTGGTTTGAGCAAGGCAGGATCTGCTATCGAAGTTGCTGGCGAGGCCTCGGGGCTTGGACCAGTCAAATGGTTTGGTAAGGGTGTCAAAGCTCTTGGGGAAATTACAGGAAAAAGGCCGGTTCCACCTCAACTTTCTGATCTGAAGGATGAGTTGGTTAGATCGCTCCGGGAGCTCGGCCATCGTTTCATCGTAACAATAGACGACGTAGATCGACTTGAACCCGCAGAGGTCTTGGAGATCTTACGTCTTGTGCGGTCGGTCGTCGATCTTCCTAACGTGATTTATTTGCTCTGCTATGACAGTGAAATCCTAGCCCATAGCATCGAGAAAGCAGCCGATGTAAAGGACGGCCAATCCTACCTTGAGAAGATCGTGCAACTAACAGTAATGGTTCCCAAACCGGAGCCTTTGCAACTACGTCAATGGTTTACCGACGAATTGAATTTGATAGCGTCGGCACGGGATGAGGACGAACTTTCGCGGCTACAGGTCGTTATAGACGGTGAAGGTGCCCGACAGCTGAAAACGCCAAGGTCGGTTGCGCGGACGTTGGACGCGGTTCGGTTTTCTTGGTCACGTCTCCAAGAGGAGAAGGCCGATCTCGCTGACCTCGTATGGCTGCAGCTCATTAAGGAAGGAAATCCAAAACTCTACCGCTGGATCGAGCGTTATTGCGCTACTGCAGCAGTCATTTCATTAGGGACCGCGCGTATTGAAGGCTCGGGAAAGGCGAAGGAACTTGCCTCGCTGCTGGAAGCGGTGGCTGACGACCATTTTGACGATTTGAATTATCGTTACGATTTCGCAGAGCGGCTTCCAGGCGTTGAAATTGACTATTCCAAAGTTGGAGGCATGTTTAAACTCTTTGAATGTGAAAATGACAGCGACCGAAAGCAAGCTCTTGAAAAGAAGCGTCTTGCCAGCCCTGATCACTATCGCCTCTACTTCGCACTCGCTGGTCCGTCGCACGCACTTACCCAGGACGACATAACATCATTTTTGACGGCCGCTGAGACCGACGCGGATCAAGCCGGCGCGGTGTTGTTGCGTCTTCACGACAAACAATTGGTAGGTTCGCTCACTAAAGCTGACATATTGCTGGAACGCATTAGGAATAGTGCTTACGAAGCTTTAGAGCCCATCCAATGTGAGAAACTTCTGATTTCGCTGTCACAGATTATGGACGACGCGTATCGACGCTTCCCGTTCGATCAGTTTCGGGCTAGTTCGATTTGGCACAGGGCGGGACGATT
Source organism: Pseudomonadota bacterium (assembly GCA_039025395.1). Lineage (GTDB taxonomy): Bacteria > Pseudomonadota > Alphaproteobacteria > Rhizobiales > Rhizobiaceae > Hoeflea_A. The sequence continues at coordinate 13,376 of JBCCOK010000024.1, read as the reverse complement.
GATCCCATTGCTTCTGTCACGCCTGGAGCAGCCGCGCCGTACAGCCGCAACAACTGCCATGTTTAAAGAAGGCGCAGCCATCGGTTGGCTGACAAAGTTGTTTCGCAGTGAGACGTTTGCACATGGGCGCCACGGCGACAGTCCGCGTCCTAGTAGCGACTGGCTGTTGACAGACGACGAGTTGGATCTGATCACCAAATTGATGCTAGGTCGCTATCAGGCCATGACAGCAAGTGAAGTGCTTGGTTGCCCTAATCCAATCAGTCTTCTTTTTGCATGGTTGCAGGGAGGAGATGAACAAGGACCGCGTCAGTTGATTGAATTAAACATTGTTTCCGATGAAGGCCTCATCGAAACGCTTGAGCGCCTATCTAGCACAGTGGAAAGCAGTGACCAAGGCAAGTCCAACGTTCTTAAAAGGAACAACCTCGCACCCTTTATGGACTTCGAAACAGTTAGAAACAGAATCGACGCTTTAAACACGCACAGCGAGCTTGGCGCACGAGCAAAATTGCTTTCGGTGAGGTTTGATATGGGAGATGAGTACTAATTTTGGCTCAAGAAAAATACCGGGGATTGGCTTTAGTTGCCAGATGCGGAGCCTTCCGGCCGTAAAGTCGAATGCTCGTATGATGCAAGCAGCTAAGCGTCGTTTGCTTTGTCGACGGAGATTACCAAACGCTGGACGAGATGTGTGTTTGACCGCTCGATGAGCAACTCTTTCGGTCTTTCGACCTTTGCGGCAGTTAGCTCCTCAAATCGATTCCAAAGCGCCGCGCCATAATTCTGAGGATCGGTTGCCGTCGGCGTAGAATCTGGCAATACAACTCGCCCTATTTTGCTTTTGCTGTTTTGGCTTCCGGGCCAGAGGCAATCATCCCACGAGACTTTTTGTAAGGTGATTGCAAATCATATCCTGCCGGGCGAAAACCCATATCCTTCAGAACCTTGAGTGATTCAAGTGCTTCGGTCAGGACCTTTCTGTCTCGCTGTGCTTTAGGGTTCTCGGCCAGAACTGATTTCATCGCGTCACTGGTCATTCTTCTACCCTCAAAATAGTGTTAGCTCTTTGGCAGTCTGTATCGCGACATCACTGCCCCGCTTTATCATATAGTCTTGCAACAGCCGATAATAGGATCTGATTGCGTCATTTTTTTCTTGCGTTGACCCAAAATCCTCAATCACCAGTTTCAGCTCTCTTACAAGTACTTCCATAGAAATCCCGCGTGAATGGGTTTTCCAAAGGCTCGTTTTATTTAGTTTTTTTGCAATTTCTGCAGCTCTTTCTGAGCGCATTGCTTGTGTGACTTTTTTGCCCTGTGTCTCGGTTACTTTCCAGTTCTTAAATTTGTACCGAACCAACCACTTTTTCAGCAGATCTACGGATAAATCCCGCGCTTTTTCAAATTGATCCAACTCAGCGGGATCAAATTTTTCTACCATGAAAGCAAGTTCAGCAGCAGACAGTTTTCCTTCGCTCGATTTGTCCACGTACTCCTGAAATTTATCTAGGTAGCCAAGAGCTGGAACCCACTTACCCGTGGTAGCACTCATCACCTGTGGATCGATTGGCCCCAATACCGAATAGTAGTCCATGAGAATTCTGTCACCACACATTACCAAGACTGTGCCCGCGGACATGGCAGAATCAGGAATGATGAAATTCACTTCACCGCGACGGTAATGATGTCGCAGTAGTTCCGCTATTCGCTCAGCAATTTCAATCTGACCCCCCGCCGTTTCAAGGATAACAAAAAGGTTCTTTTGTCGCTTCGGTATCCCTTCAACTGCATCCCTGATTAAGTCATCTAATGGACTGTAAATTGGAATAATCGCGGTCAGTACGTCTCCATCCAATACCTCACCCAAGAACATCAACCGCGATCTGAGTTCTCTTTCGACGTATCGGTTCGACGTGGTGATATCGAAGGTTTCAGCCAACTGTTTTCCACGGCAGATGATATAAGCGGCATTACCGCTGCTGCCGTTCCCCCAATTATGCACCTTAGAACTCTAGGTCGATTCCTTCTCTTAAATCAACTTTATCGGGCGCGTGGGCCCGCACCTCTTTTTTGGGAGGAGAGGTCTTGATATTCAGGATCATTTTGCACGTCAGGACAGAGGAACTTCAAAGCCCCAGAATTCCGGCCTTTTTTCGGGCGGGAATTCAATTCCTTTTTCGGGCGGGAAGTCCACTCAAACCACCCCTTTTTATCGGGCGGGAAATCGAATGGTAAAAGCCACCTGCTGCGGGCCTTTTTCCGAACGGGAAATCGACTGATTAGCACCACGTTTGCTATGCAGCGGCGTCTGCGCTGTCTTTTGAGGAAACAAACCGAACAGTGATATCAACCGGCTCGTTATCTGCTCCGGTAATCTGGTTCTGCTGGACAGGCTTACCGTCCAATCGATCCGCAATTTCCTTGATCGCAGCTAAGTCGCCTCCAGTCGCTTTTGCGACCAATGCGCGGGCGATCTTGCGAAGTGCTTTGTGATCTTCGCCAGCAGATGCCAGTTCAGCGCGCAAGGCATCCCGGAAATGCCTTTCTTTGGGTCGGCCGCCAGGGTTTCCGGATCGTCCTTTTCTGAAGGGCATTGTTTTCAGTATCCAAGCTGTTCGAACAATTGTGCAAATCAGATTGCTGAGTTGCTCAATTCTACCGTAAACGAGGCTTTGTTCGCAAGGATGATTGGCTGACAAGCGGACTGGATATCATTCAGATCACAGCGTGTGGCGTGTCAAACAATAATCGTAAGAGCTGCGCGCACTATGTTTTCTACGGTTGGAACAGCCGCCAAAACCGAACCTGTAGCAAACAAGATAACCGTAGACGACGCTGCGAACCGACGCTCGTATCGTTCCTTATCCCATTGTGCACGTACCAATTCCACAACTCCCCCGCGGACCTGTTTACCTCAGCGGATTGCTCAGGACCTGCACAACAGCTGCCGGGTTTTCGAAGCGGTTGCCCGGGTTCGAGCGGACAATCTCAATCAACTCAGGCGAGATAGCGACCCCGACGACCCGGCCTATGCGTTCGCCTTCCACCTTGCCGAAGCGAGGCAGGTCACGGATAACCTCAATGCCCTCGGCGGAATAGTCGTCCTCGGTGCACTTCTTACCCTGCATGCAGGATACCATTGTGGCGATGTCGGCAGGGGGCATTTCCAGCAATTTCATTTGAAAGGCTTTGCGAAGACCGACAACCATGGATCTTGCGGTCTCTTCAACGAAGAGTTCCATAAAAGTATCGAAGTCGCTTTCCGAAACTCCTGAAAAATCTATTCTTTTCCTCATCTCCCGGCTGATCTCGGCCTTCTTAGCGCTCATGACCGCGAAATAGGAAGCTTCTGTGATGAGCGATCTCGTAATTAAATCAACATCCTCCTCCGGGTCCGCACTGGCTGCGGCAAAAGTCAGCGTCGTGCAGATCGTTACAAGGAGCAGTATCTTGGGAAACGTCATTTTCATTGCCGCTCTTCTCTCAGAACTTGAGATGGGAAAACATATCGAAAACGCCGCTTCGCATCAATCTGGTTGAGCTGGAACCTCATCTCGATAATCGTAACCGTCTGGAGAAGGCGCTCTGGCTGGGCACGTGCGTCACTATTTCGGCAAACACCGGCGTGACATTGTTCGGATGGATGCTCTCTAGGTTCGCATCGCCTATCTTGAGCGTTGGTAGACTACCCGCCGAGGGCGTGTCTTGTAGTTTCTCTGACAAGCTAACCTCCTCTAAAGCCCGAGTTTCTGCTCCAATTCAACGGTTCTCGTTTCCGCCGTATATCTTTCACCAAACATCATAAAGACTGAAAGAATGTAGAGACGGAAGATCTCTATGGAGGCAACAACCACCACTATGATGCCTATGACAAAGCCTACGACTTGGCCGATAAGTCCAGCGTAAAAAATAAGCAAAAACAACGGTAATGAGAGCAGTAGCCCAGGCAAAAAGAACCAAGCGAAGGGCAAGGTACCAATTATAAACACAGCAAATATCCGAGCCTTCATCGACAAACGAATAGCCCAAAGTTCATGGCGCAAATACATGCGGTAAATCTGATCGAGTGTCTTATTGATCATGCTTGTCGCAACCTTTCGGAAAAAACCGATAAACGACGCCTGTCGACTTAACACTCAGAAGAAAGCAAACCATTTCTAGCCTCTCTTAAGTCTCACACCCGGACCGCCGCCGTTCTCGGGGATGAACTCAACGCCGGCTGCGTCGAAAGCATCATGGATCTGCTTGAGATTTGATTCCCGCATCTTTCCACCACGCTCAAAAGCGCGGATTGAAACATCACTCACTGACACCGTCTTTGCCAGCGTCTCTTGCGTCCAATTCAGCAGGGCTCTAGCCGCCCTGCATTGCTCAGCTGTAATCACAAACTTTCCTTTTTAATAAGTTCTGGTTGTCAATTTAGTATACATAACTTATGTTATTCAAAAGTTATCAAATCAGGAGGTGCAACGCAAACCATGTTTGAAACCGAATTTCCTTTCGAAGAATTCCCAATCACCTTCGGCAACGTCGCGATCGAGCTTGAGGGTAACTTCGTCGATGACTATCGCGACAAACGCAAGGTGAGCATCAACGCGAAGTCAGATGATCCTCTGGCAGCACTTTTGTTCAAACAGCTGGCGGCGCGCATCGAAGCCGATCAGTCTGCTTCGGACCACTACTACGCCGAATATGAAACGCAGCTTGCCGCTTAACCAGAAGGAGGGAATCTCAGAGTTTTTCGAACGGGCCGGGAAAGCGCTGGCACGCTTTACCCGGTCCTGACCACAACCATCTCACTTGAGGCGACAGGAATGGCTAACGCTTTATCTACCACACCAAGACCCTACGATTCCAGCAGCACTATTCGTGCCATGGAGTACATCGGCGACAATATGGAGCCGACAATCTGCAAGCGCGACAGTATCGTGTTTGAGCCGATAGAGTATTATGTCGGCGAAGGCATTTACCTCTTTGAGCAGTTAGGCGGCATAAGCGTGTATCGCGTTCAGTCAAACGGCCGTCAAACACTGAGACTGATGTCCGACAACAAGCGGTACAGCGGTCGGGAATGCGAACTGTCTTGGTTCAACGACCACTGTCTCGGCCGCCTTATCGGTGTGTATCACCAGATCTTCACTCCAAGGGGGTGCTGATATGCGTTTGCTTATCGAACTTCAGCCCTTCAATCCGGAGCATACTCAAGTCGACCCTTTGCCAGGCTTGCCCTGTGTAAAAAAGCGCAGGCAATTGGAAGCCATAATCGAGGCACAGATAGACCTGCTTGAATGGTTGGTCAGCCTAGCGGACCGTATGGACGGTGACGCAGATATCGAAGACGGCCCTCGCGCCTTTGATGATCTTGAGCCGTATCTATCCGGATTCCGTGGTGGCGAGCGACAGGGCGAATGGGATCTTGAGATCGATGACGACTTTGAGCGTGACGCCGGTGACGAGCCGGAGCGCGACGACGACGTCGAACTCGACTACGGCGAGATGTGCGAAGAAAACCGTTCGATATGGGGCGGGCAGGGCGCCAGACCAAACACCAGCATTGGGGGCGCCGCCGCGCCCTCACCAATCATGTTCACGCAAAATCAATGGAGAGCGACATGTTTGATCGCACAAACATCGCACGTCGAGCGGTTCTTAAGGGACTGACCGCAATAGTTCCGGCCGGGCTGGTGGGGCGTTCTCACGCAGGCCGCGCATCAACATCAATCATGGAGGAAGACATGAACACCGCTATTCACTCCGACTACTTTGGAAACATCGAAGAACTGTCGTCAGTACAGGCGATGGCTGAATACTGGTATTTGCTTGACAAGAAATGTGATGATCTGGTTGCCAATGCACAGGCTTTGTGTGAACACCCCGAAAGACCGGAAGTAGGAAAACTCTGCCTTAGTGAATTGGTACCCTTTTCGCTAGAATATCACCACATTTATCATTGTACTTGGCATTCGACTGAAGCTCTCGACTATGAACTCAGACGTATGATTGCAGAGAGGCGTCAGCTCGCCACCAACGCAAGAAATGAACCCGAAAGGAACCCCGACGATTGTGGCTTTCTTGATTTCTGGTCAGAATTGCAGCTGCGTAGTGCGGAGCGCCTGGAAAAGGTCCAATCCGTGGCAGTCCCAGAGATGCGCAGGCGTTGTGAGCCACGTGTTTCATGGGATGAATTGAATGAAGTCCGTGCCAGCTGGGATGCTGTAGAAGATTGTCACGATGAAATGTTTGCTCTTGAAGAGCGGCTTATGCAAGCGCCCTGCAAAACCCTGAATGATGTGATAGCCAAAGCGGGTGTCTTGAGAAACATGCTCGACAATGATCGCGAGTGTGAGTACTACGCTTTGGAAATTGTAAAGTCAGTCGAGGTGGCTGAATAGGCGTATTCAGTAACCCATTCTCTTCAAAAAAACGGTGGGCCCGGTTGCAATTTCGCGCCGGGCCTTTTCCTTGGATGACCCCGACAACATGGATTGGTCCATTGCGTAGCTACGAGTTCCCGTGGTTTCATTGATCGAGGGAGGATTGCGAGATGAAGCGCAACCATTGTTGGGGAAAGCAGACTGTTAAAGGAGTAAGTACCAAACTCGGCTGGCACCGCCTCAACACATATACGCCCCCATGAGCACTCAGAACACCGACAGCTCTGACGCGCCATCGCCAAGACCGGGCTATGTCGGCAAAATCGGTATGGCCCTTGGTCCGTTGTTGTTTGTCTCAACTTATCTGATCGGGCCGCCCGACGGCTTGTCGCCGGTCGGTTGGTCTATCGCCGGTTTGGCTGCCTGGATGGCGACCTGGTGGATTACCGAAGCGGTCCCGTTGCCGGCGACGTCGCTACTGCCGATCGTCATTATTCCACTGGCCGGTGCCGGAACTGTGAGCGAGGCGACCGAACCCTTCGCAAACCGCATCGTGTTTCTTTTTCTTGGCGGTTTCCTTATCGCAATCGCGATCGAGAGATGGGAGCTGCACCGGCGCCTGGCCTTGACCATTCTGACCCGGCTGCCCGGACGGCCCGATCTTCTGGTTGGCGGCTTCATGGCCGTATCCGCTTTCTTGAGCATGTGGATGTCGAACGTCGCCGCGGCGCTGATGATGCTGCCGATCGGTCTTTCAGTCATCCGCCTGATGGACGATGGGGAGGTTTCTGCCGGCCGCGATTTTGCGATAGCGCTTATGTTGGGTTTGGCCTACGCCGCCAGCATTGGCGGGGTCGGTACGTTGATCGGCTCGGTACCCAACGCCTTTGCTGCCGGCATGATGGACGAGGTTTACGGGATCCAGGTTGGTTTCGGTGCTTGGATGGTTGCAGCCCTGCCGCTCAGCCTCACGCTCCTGGTAATAACCTGGTTTCTACTGTGTCGTGTCATTTGTCGCCTGCCGAGGGGAGAACTGGCCGGCGCGCGCGCTATGATCGCGGAGCGTCACGCCGAGCTTGGGGCAATGACCACAGCCGAGCGGCGTGTTGCGCTGATCGCCGGCCTGACGGCCTTTCTGTGGGTCTTCCGACCGCTGATCGCGGACCTTCTGGGCACCTCTGCCCTGACCGATACAGGGATCGCCATCGGTGCGGCCGTCCTCCTTTTCGCCACGCGGGCTGGCACCGGCAATAAAGACCGCTTGCTCGACTGGCCAACCGCCAAACGCGTACCGTGGGATATATTGATCCTCTTCGGCGGAGGCCTGTCGCTCGCTACCGCCGTTCAGGAGACGGGACTCGCGGGTTGGATCGGCGCCAGCCTCGAGGGTCTTGCCGATTGGCCCATGATCCTCGTCGTCGGAATCATCGTTGCGACAGTTATCTTCATGACGGAAATTGCGAGCAACACCGCGACATCGGCGACCTTTATCCCGATTGCTGCCGCCTTGGCCCTGGTGTTTGCCGTCAGCCCGTTCGACCTTGCGGCGCCGGTCGCAATCGCTGCCAGTTGCGCTTTCATGCTGCCGGTCGCAACACCACCCAACGCCATTGTCTACAGCAGCGGGGCCATATCAATCATGCAGATGGTGAGGGCCGGCATACTGCTCAACATCCTGGCGGTGATCCTGATCTCCATATACATCCCGTGGGCGATAGCGCTGGTGTTCGACTAGGATCAGGGCTCATCATCGAACCGTAATGGCTCATGAGCGGACCGAAAAGTCCGCTCACACATCAGCGCCGAAACAGAGGACATTTCCGTCTGGATCAGTTACTTCAAACTCGCGCATCCCGTAAACAGTCGTAAAAATGTCCTTCTTCAAGACACCACCGGCGTCGCGGAATTCCTTTGACAGATTTTCAATATCGTCAACGTGGAAGTAGGCACGCCAGTGATCGTATTCGACATCGGCACCATTGTGACCATTGACAAAAATTACAGCTCCTTCTCGTTTGAAAATCCCAAACTTTGGAGGCTCACCACCTTCTTCCGTGCAGGTAAATCCAAGAACATTGGTGTAGAAGGCATTGGCCTTCACATAGTCTCCGGTCCGCACGACTGGTGTTGCTGAACGGATCATGGCGCATCTCCCTTCTCCTGGCACGGGCGTGAGCGAAATGTCGACTGGGCTACAATCGCGTGGCGTTTGAGCCAGTTCGAGTGATCATATGCGGCGTTTAGCCGTTACCCGCACGCTTAGACATTGCCTCACCTTTTCAGTCTTGCACCGGCAATCTTCAATAGCCACTCCAACACAAAAACAAGGACAAGGACAAGGCAAACGACGATTGCGATGGCTTCCGCACGGTACACGGCATCCTGCATCGTCGTTGTCGATCCCAAGACGATCGTTACGGTGAAAGCGAAAGCCGAAACAGGCAAAGGATGTGCTGCATATTTGGTGCCGATGGCAGCTGCTACCAAAGCAATCAGAAGCTGAACCTGTATTGGTACGTTGTTGATTTGCAGGAGCACGGAAAGCAATATGCCAATCCCGGCGAAGATGGCGTACGCCACCACAGATGAACTCTGTCGCTCAAGTGGAACAAAACCCCTCAACACAAAGATGAACGCAACCCAATAGCTTCTTGGTTCATCCAGACTGGCGGCCACGGCGATGGAACAAAGAAGGCCGATGGCTAAAAAGAGGAACATGAAGATTCCCTGCGCCTCGGAGGCTTGTCCTTTTGGGACAATTCCGTTCAAACCGACCGCCCATGTGGCAATCATTCCCGCCAGAACGCCCAGCCCATAAACAGCCAGGACCAGCTGGTCCGGACTCTTGGCAGCCCCGACTTCTACGGCCAGGAGTGCAAAGACTGCGCCGACAAGGCATCGTGTGCCAGCGCGCGAAAACTCAACGCTTGCAACAAATATCAGGACGACGAGACACGCAGCCGAAAACCACGGATTTGCAACAATGACCGCCAACGCCACCGCGACCAAGCCGACCGCGATCCGCCAAAGTGAAAGAGGAAGCGCGACTGAAGCTACCGTAAATGATCCGAAAACAAACCCGCCAGATGCGGCCAACACAGGACCGCTACCGCCTGAGACGTATGCGTAAGTTCCGACAATGGATGATGCCAGACCCAAAACCAAAACTGCCGACCAGGATGGGACGGGTGGCGGTAAAAAAGTGCGAATAAATGAACTCAATGCGGTCCCTTCAAGCGTGTGCGTCTCCCGGCATTACAACATGATAGACTATGGAAAGCCGTTTCTTATTGCCTAAAGGCACCAGCAATCGAGGCGTTGACGCAATCTTGCGCACCCGAGGCAGCTTGACCGGCTTAGGGGCTCGTCACTTTTCCAGAAAATAATGATTGGATGCAGTCATAGTACAACCCGAAAAATCCCGTTATGTCGAAACGACAACGCGCCGAGATCGATCGGGCAGGGGGGTGGCGCGGTACCTGTTGTCATCCTTGGCTGGTTTAGCGGATACATTATTGCGGGCGATCGTTAAACGAATGATGTTTCGCTCTGCTCTACGTTACAGAGATAGGGTTGTTTTCACGTGAAAATGGTGTCTGAATCTCGCGACAAGTCCCGATCAAGCCCCTTGAACGAAGACAACGCGCTTCGTGTCGTGAAAGCGGTGCGTATCTTCGAGAACTCAAGTTCCAAACCAATGCTGGTACAGGCCGGGGCTTATGGTCGCTCAAAGGACGATCGCGCGCATCAGTACTGGGTCGTCAAACTTGCTGGGTCGGGTCAAGGACCAGTTGGCCTTCTTACGGAGCTGATCGCCTCCAAAATAGCGCGCGCATTTGGGATAAAAACACCGGACGCGAAACCGATTTGGCTTCCTCATGATTTCCCCTGGCAAATCGGTACAGATGAATTCGACGAGATGTTGCAACGATCATACGGTTGGAACCTTGCCCTGCGTTACGTCAAGTACAGTCGCGTAGCAACGATGTCTGACGTCGAGGCAATGCCGGCGTCGTTCCTAAGGAAGTTGCTCGCGCTCGATACATTCTTGCACAACGTCGATCGGACCATTGCAAACACCAACCTTTTGATTGATGCGAGAGGACAGCCTGTTGCGATTGACCACGGCAGTGTGCTGTTCATTTCACGTGCTCTTCAAGGTGGGCGATCTGAGATGTCCTTGGCCAAGGGCCATTTGCTTGCCGGGACCGAGTACTGCAAGAACTCAAATGCGCGTCCCTCGGCCGAAGCAATCGATTGGCGGTCGCTGCTCGCCGACGTACCGGACGATTGGATCGGGGCTGCTGGAACGGATCGCAGCGACCTCGCGCGAGCACTAAGAACCTATGCCGAAAGTTACGATGAAGCTCAGTTTCCATGAGTCGATTTTACGACACACTGTGGTGATTCAGCGTTCGTTAGTTTCGATCGGCGCTAGACGCCAACGTGTACATATTTCTACGCAATCATTCGGCTCTAGATCTTGGAGTGATCGCGTCATGCTGGATAGGGCCGGAAACATATAGCTTCGCAACGAGGTGCCTGACTAAAGAGCTACTTCTTGTCGTCCATGCCCCACATCGCAAATTTGAAGAAAAGCCTCAAAAAACCAAAAGCCAGTCCGGCCGCTATAACAACCAATGCAACTACAAGCCAATATGTCATTGCCCTATCCCAAATATGCTTCAATCCGAAAGGTAGAGTGCAAACCCGTCCAACTCAACGGTCTTTCCGAAATCGACTATGGCTTTGATTGTTGCACGCAAGCCACCTGATCCTTTGCGCGCGGCATTGCCCTGCTATTTCAGGTGCTCCTCGAACCACGCGGCCTGTGCCGGCGCCGACACTTTGAAGGCCTCGCCGATGTATGCGTCAAAGTGTGCGCATTCCAGTACCAGCAGTTTTTTCGGATGCAGCGCTTTCTCATATGCAGCCAGTGTCATGTCAGCCGGGGTCAGGAGATCATCGCGTCCGACGACAATCATCAGCGGCGTGGGCGCGATGCGTGCAATGCTGTCGCCGGGTTCATATTCGGTAAACAGCTCCATCGAGCGCAGTGTAATCTCGTTGTGCCACCTGCCGCGGTTCTCTTCGGAAAGCTCCGTGAAGAAAATGTGGCTGTCTTCCGTCGGGAGGGCGCAAGGATCGCCGAAGTTTTCACCGACAACGGGCAAGGTCAAAGGCGCTTCGCCGCGCAGCCGTCCCTGCCTGTCGGCGACGAATCCCTCACGCAGTGTCGGCCAGTGATCCGATCGTACGAGTCGCCGGGCGTTCTCCAAACCCTGCACAAGGGGCACCTGAGCGACAACGCACTTGACCCGCCTGTCGCGCGCCGCAACCACGAGGACGTGGCCGCCGCTGTAGCTTGAGCCCCAGATGCCGATGCGATTCTCATCCACATCGTCGCGGTTTTGGGCGTAGGTGATCGCGTCGCGGAAGTCACGGATTTGCTGTTCAGGATCGATCTCACCACGCGGCGTGCCGCCGCTGTCGCCGAGGTTGCGGTTGTCATAGACGATGGCGTTCATTCCGGCCGCCTGGAAGGTTTCGGCAAAGCCCCTGAGGTGCATCTCCTTTGTCGCGGAGAAGCCGTGGCACATGATGATTGTCGGCGCGGGCTCGGCAGTGTTTTCAGCGGCAAAGAACCAGCCTGCCAAGTCGGTTCCGTCTTCAGTTTTGAATGAGATATCGGTCTTCATGTTAGTCCTCCTCACCGGCCTCCTTGTTGGAAGGCGTTCCTCCTCGAAAAAGGCAAAGGTATAGCCATCCGTTACCCCGATCTTGACCGCACGCGAATGAATCGATGACAATCCGTGCAACATCGGCTCGCGGCTTGTGTCGATGCGGGAGGAAACAATGTTCACCTGGTCTGCTTCCGGTTGCGACCGCCGAGACCGCTTTGACGCCTGGGTCTCCACGCTGAATGCAACCCATCTGCCATGGCAAATGAACGATGGATCGGCGTCGTTTTCCGAAGCCGAGATAACATCGCTCGACACCGGCCCGGCGACGTTCGTGAATTGCCGCTGCGATCCTTGTGCGGGTTCGCGCGACGCAAAGACCATCCGCACGAGCGACGACGGCCTCTACGGCGTTCTGGCTGTCCGCAAGGGGCGGGAACGTGTTCGGCAAGGCGATGTTGCTTGCGAGCTGAGACCGGGCGATCTCATGATCTGGGATGCGGCCCATCCGATTGATTTCGAGGTGATCGATGTCCTTGAGAAGTCCACGCTCTTCATCGCGAAGGATCAGCTTGCCCGCATTGCGGGTACGTCGCGGCTGCCGCTCGGGCGCCTCGAAAGCGGGCGTGGCTTCGGCGCACTGCTTTTCGAACGGATGAGAGTGGCAAGCGGCTTGATCGAGGATTTCAAAACCGATGGCGCAGAGAGGCTGGGTTTGGCGCTGACGCAGGATCTGCTCAACGTTGTTCCGACGCCGCGGGCAAAACCGGTGATTTCCGCCAGACAGGCGCTTCGGCAGCGGGCACTGAGGATGATCGAGCAGAAATTTGAGGACTATACCTTCACACCCGGTTCAATGGCTGAGGAACTTGGCGTGTCGCTGCGTACCCTGCACAAGGCCTTTGAGGACCACGAAGACACTGTCGCAGGCAGGCTCCGCAGTCACAGGCTCAAAGCGGTGAAATCGGATCTTCGAAACCCGGAACTCAGACACTGCTCAATTACGCAGATCAGCTTTGCCAGAGGCTTTAACAGTTCCGAACATTTCAGCCGCCTGTTCCGCGCTGAATACGGCGTTTCGCCACGTGTCTACCGGCGCAAGCATCTTGCCCGAGAGAGCCGTATACAGTGTTGATTTTTATTCGCTATCTCATGGCCAACACATGCAGCGATGCCTTTAGAGCAAATCTGGGTTAGATTGAACCATTTGATGGCGGAAAATCGGCTCACTCGGGCGCGTGTCCCGAATCTGAAGTTCGCCTTAAATGCGGTAGGCTCCGTACGAACTTCAGATTCGACAAGGACACGCTATGCGTCAT
>JBCCOK010000023.1:0-71565 GCA_039025395.1 Pseudomonadota bacterium | reverse complement strand
GCGCTGTTTTCGATCGACGGCTGATCGGCTGCCCGCGTGCCGGTGTTTTCCACCGTATAGGACGCGAAATAGTCTGGGTCGTAGCCGCGGATCCATAGCGTCCTCCAGATGAAGATCGCGTAAAGGACCACGATGATGATCACCAGCCCGCCGACCACGGATTTCAGGATGAAGCCCTTGCTGCGATACCACCGCGCGGCCGCCATGAACGGCCACAAAATCCACGCGATCACGACGCCGATGCCATGTCCGATAAGGGTGAAGACCCGTTCAAAGAACGCGATGATCGGATCAAGCATCGATGGTATCCTCTTCAAATCCGTAGAGACGCCGTCGGAAGCCGCGCTTGTCCCTGAGATAGGTGTTCACCAGCGTTTTCACCACATGGGCCTGAAAATCTTCGCTGTAGGTTTCGTAGTGCCCATAAAAGCCTTGTTTGTCGAAAACGAAACGCGAAACAAAATCGGCAGGCACCAAATTGCTGAGCAGCCTGTTGGTAAGCCAGCGGTCTTCATGGTCAGGTTGCGCCCGAATGAGCATGAAGCGATGCGCTGGATCCGCGTCCTCGGTTTTGTAGGTGCCTTCCGCCCTGAGCTGCCTTTCCGCTGCCTGCAGAAACGGATAGCGACCATCCGCGGCCACGGCCCTTGCGTTGCGGTGAACCCACGTCTGCAGCCAGATCGGGTCGACCCGGTCAAAGCGGACATCGGTATCAAGTTCATGAATAAGCGACATCAAGAGCATGTCGGTCCGGTGATCGAGATAGCCTGATGCATCGATCCACGACCGGTCAGGCAGTTCGATGCGGTTTGAACGCTTGAGGAACTCGTAGATAAGTTCGTGATCGTCGAGCGGAATGTAGCTGACTTGCCAGGGACGCGAGCGCCGGAAGCCAGGTGCTTTCGGATCGCAAATAACCGTTGTCGATCTGTCATCGATAAATACGAAGACGCCGCCGAAATGTCCCGACCAGAACGCATCATGCCGAAATACGACCTTCTCCGGAACCAGCGCATTCTGCCGGATATCGCCCGTCTGGCTTGCCAGGTCCACCATGCGTTGGATCATTGCGTCGTCGCGCCACGCATCCGGGTTTTCAAGCAGCCGGTCGCAGTGCTCGCGCAATTCCTCGGCCTTGCCGAGCATGTCGTCGGCAGTCAGCACATTGAAGTTGACCTCCTGAATTGACAGCAGGTCTTCGATGTCCTCGACCCGCGCCACCTCTTCGCCGATTTCGCCATACAGCACATCGCGGATCGTGACCGCATTGATCGCCCGGCGATTGGCCTCGAAGAACTCGTGCATCAACGCGCCCGTGTTTGAAAAGCTCGTATGCACGACGGGCAGCCTTTCCTGCGCAGGTGTCAGAATAATGAACCGACGATTGACGGCATTCGGGTCGAGATATTGCTGATCACCAAGCTCTTCGGCAATCTCCGGTGAAAAACCGGTCATGTCGATGCGAAAGGAGCCCAGCTTCGTTTCCGGCAGACCAAACGCCTTTAAAGCCTTGTTGTAGCGCCCAATCAGGTGCGGCTCTGCGATCTCCATCATTTGGCCGAAAATCAGGTCGTGTTCGACAAGCAGGCTCATGTCCGGATCGGCTCCACCCTGACATTCTCTCCTCTAGGCATCCCAACGCCCGTCGCTTTTCATGGATGTGATCTCGCGCGCTGCTTTCTCGCGCTGCCGTTCGCGCCGGATGATCTCCTCGACGGCTGCATCGTCCGATTTGTCCGTATAGCGGAATTCGGAGTCGGCATAGCGATTGATTTCCTGAAGGACCATGTCGATCGTGAAACGCCCGCGCAGCTCCTCGATCATCGCTTTTTTTTCATCATAGGATCGATGCATGAAAACGTCCGGCGTTGCGAACCATTCGTCGGGCAGTTCGATATCCATTGCTCGCATTTTGATGGCATCGGTTATGTTCTTGATCGCGCGGCCCGTAAACCGCGGTTCCGCCAACTTGATATGGTGAAGATAGGTACCGACGTCGGCCATCGTCTTGAAGCCGCCATTGTCTTTTTCAAACCGCTCCCAGACGGCAAACAGTCCGTCTTCCTGCGGCTTGTCATGCCCCGCATAGGAGGCGGCGACAGCCTTCTTGATCTGCTGTCCCGCGTAAAGATCATGTTTGCCGAGCGGAATTGCGTGGTTCTTGCCGGCAAGCAAGACAAGAATATCGATATAGTCCTCGCGGCTCTGCGGACCGTCGACAAGCCACCGCGCGCCGGCCCGCTGGCGCAGCGCATCATCGACGTTTTCGGGATAGTTCGAAAACATGCCGAAGGTGCAGTTGCCCCGGACAACGGTTGAGGCGCCGGCAAAGCTCTCCATCAGGACCGCTGTAACCTCGTGCTGACCGGCAGATGCCCGGTCGTCGGCGCGCCGTGCGGCTATCTGGTCGATATCATCGACGGTGCCGAACCCGATGGCGCGCGGGTTGACGATATTGTCGATGAAGGCCTTGCAGTTCTGTCCGGATTTGCCTTGATAGGACGAAATCTGATCGACGCCGAAATTCTCGTAATGGAAGGGGTATCCGGCAATCTCGCAATAGTCGTTGATCAGGCCGGCGATCATCTGGATCAGGATCGTCTTGCCGGTACCGGGCATACCATCACCGATGAATGTAAATAGAAATCCGCCAAGTTCGACGAATGGATTCATCTGCCGGTCGAAGTCGTAGGCAACAAGCATCTTGGCAAGTTTCATCGCCTGGTACTTGGCGATGTGATTACCAATAATCTCCTCAGGTTGCTTGAAAGCCATGGAGAGCGGCTTGCGCCGTTCGCCTGGCGCAACGTCGAAGCCGTCGAGGATAAAATCGTCCTGCTCGATGCGGATATGCACCTCGGCAAAATCGGAAAGTCCGCTAAAGCGCGAGCGGCGTTGCAACAGGCCTTCGATAGCGGTTCGCGCAAAGGCTCGTGTGCGCGCTTTGAGCGTTGCGTCGTCGCTCACCCCGTTCAATGCATCGTTCAGGCCAGCGACCATCGCCTTGACCGCATCCTGGGGCGTATCGAAAAGAAAGTCCGGTTCGTCCTGATCGTTCACCGGTTCGCCATCCGCCGACAGCATCTGCAGCAGATAGGCGGAAAAAGAAAACGCCGCGACATAGCCGGATGCGGCAAGAAGCGCCTTGAAATGCGCGGCCGCATCGCCGGAGAGCGGCGATGCTGCGTTTTGCGCCTGCAGCGCTTCAAGATCGCACTGTTTGGCAAACACGTCGGAAAGAGCCAGCGCAACGGCGACACCCCGTCGGACTCTGTAAAGCACACTGTGCTGGGCGATCGACAGCATCGGATCGTCCGGGTGAACAGCAGCAACGGTCTTGGCGAATTCGATTTCCCGGGTACGCCGTGCACCTGCGGTCGAAACCGTCGACACGAACCGCCTGCCGGTTCCGGCAAGGCTGCTGCGCGACCGGCCGTCATCCCGCTGCAGAATGACGGCGCGTGTCACCATGCTTTGCGCGGTGTTGCGGTGCTTGGCGATATCGTCTTCATGCACCGTCGTCAGACCGGTGTTCTGGCTCATCGTTACACTCCGCTGGTGATCTGGTTGCCGGAAATGACATGAACTTCGAAGCCGCGAAAAACCTCTTCGGCCTCGCCGCTGGCAAACAGCGCCTGATAGGCATCGTGCGGAACCAATGCGTGCTTTTCGTAGTAGCTGACCCCTTGCCGCGCCGCTTCCAGATCGCTGGTTTCGATATGAAATTCCTGCCGTGCCGGCTCGGAACTCCACAGGCCGCGCTTGGCCGGGCGCTCCGCCGCTGCAATGATTTCCTGCAGCGTCCAGGTCAGCATCCAGGCATTCTTCGGATTCTGCACCCTGGAGAGGATATCGCTGACCTTGCTGTTGTGTTCCGTGACGCCTGCGGAATAGAACGGGCCGAGCACAAAACGCCGCAACTGCTTGGGATGAAGCTCGTCGAAATCCTTGTCGAGATTGCCGGCGATGGTGGCGGGCGTCAGCGAATAGGCGCTGTTGCTCTTTGCAAACTGATCGAACCGGTTGGCAAGTTCCGGATTGAGCAAACCGTCGACCGGTAGCGGAACGGTAATTTTCGGATTGATTTTGCCGCTCGGCAACACAAGCATCTCGCAAAGCTTGCGGTTTGAATCCTCGACCGTCGCCATGTAGACGATCGGCAGCGACTGAGTGCCGTCAAAAATGCCCCAATGCACCACATAGTATGGCCGCATGGTTTTCGGATTGACCGAAACACGCACCGTTTCGGGCAGGATAAAGGGCGTGAAAACATCCCCCTCTTCGATCGCTTCGAGATAGGCACGCTCTGCGAGCTTTGACTGTGGCTCCGTCGGGAAGGTTTTCTTGCGCAGGATGTGGTCGACCATATCGCGCCGCAATTGCTCCGCGCCCGGCAGGGTCTTCAGACGCTTTGCCGCATTCTTTCGGTCCTTATTGAGTTCGAGCACATTCTGATAGGTGGGAAAGCCGCTTTCGGCCCGCGAGATCCTGAAAGTCTCGGCAAAGCCGATGCGATTGCGCCAGCACGCGATTGTCCTGGCGAACCGATCGACATAGGGAACGACGACTTTACCGATAAGTTCATGCCGATAAAGCGGCGACTTGCTGTCCGCCAGAAATGAGTCGAGACCGCTGAGTGCACTCTCGACCGCGTCGAAATACCGTTCGACCTGTCCGCCTTGACTGCCCGTCATGGAGCGCGTCGTGGTCACCCGTCAGACCTGTACGTAGTCGGCTGAATTGTGTTTTTCCATCACATCGGAAAAGCGCCGCGCGAATGCATCGTCGGCAAGCTTCTTGCGCCGCTGGATATCCTGCGTCGCGAGCATGTTCTTCTCATGCATCTCTAAAAGATCGGCAATGTGACGCTGCGCCGCCGAACCGATGCCCGCCATCGTCTCCTCGGCCGCTGTGTCGACCTGGCTGCCAAGCGTATTGATCTTGTGCGCGACATCCTGTTGGGCGGCGGTCTTGAGCGAATCCTCCAGCGCCTTATAAAGCACGATGCGCTGCTCGGTATCGATCGTCAGCTTGTTGATCAGCGTGTTCTGTGCCGCAATCTGGTTATTGAGCGAATCGACGAATGTCTGGAACATCGACGTATAGCGCTCGAGCGTCTGGCTCTCGGCAAGCAATTCCTGCTCCTTCGCCTGTGCCTCATTATATTCATTGGCGAGCTGTGACCGTTCGCCCTCCAGCTCCGTACGCTCCTTTTGGTCGGTTGAGGCGGCAATGCGGTTCTCAAGGTCCATCAGCATCGGATTGAGTTCATCGATGCGTTTTTGCGCCGCTTCCATTTCCGCCATCGTCGACTTGCGGCGTTCGATGACCTCGACCAGGCTGGCTTCGGACGTCTTGTACCGTTCATCGAGAATGCTCTTCTGTTCCTTCAGAATGCCGACGATTGCGTCCGATTTGGACAATAATTCTTGAAGGTTGTCGGACAGGGACATATTGCGCACGCGATCGGTGCGCATGCGCTGCATGCGCTGTTTGGAAAACACGCCGACGAACTTTTCCCAGCCGGAAAAGTTCTTCATGCTTTCGAACTCGGCGCCAAAAACATTGGTTGCATCTTCGAGGCCGATGATCAGGTCCGCAATGTTGGCTTCCATCACCTTTTGCTGCTTGATGACGTCCTGGATGCGTGCATTCTCGATGTCGAATTCCGCATCGCCCAGCTTGGTTTCGGCCTTGGCGAATTTGTCCAGCACGTTTCCAGACTGTTCCAGTTTGGAACGCATGTCTTCGACAATGGTTCGTGTTTTGTCGATTTCGGAATCGAGGTTTTGAAGCGTTGCCATCCCATTCCCCCTGATTTGGCCCGGATTGTCAAAATCGGGTTTTTCACCCGCATGCTCATATGGATTTGTCTCACATGTTCGTGGCAAATCCCACCCGTCGATTGGGGCATAAATCTCAACGAAAGTCCGCTCCTATGTTGGTACTCGTTCCGAAGAACGCAACCCCGCGGCAAGGCAACGAGCAACGTATCAGGGGCACAGGCGACTGCAATTACGTGCTTTCGCGGGCGGCTCGTCGCAGGCAAAAACAGCGTCCGCGAACAAAGAAAAAGCACCCGCGCAGCCGCTCGCGCCCTAATCCCTTTCTTCGTTGGCCCCATCGCCTCTTCCCAGTGGCGCCTGCATGGACAACCATAGGTGTCGTTGCCGCCGACGACGATTTGCGCGCCATCCTTGAGCGGAATGCCGTCGGGACCAAGCCCGGCCACC
Organism: Pseudomonadota bacterium; assembly: GCA_039025395.1. Taxonomy (GTDB): domain Bacteria; phylum Pseudomonadota; class Alphaproteobacteria; order Rhizobiales; family Rhizobiaceae; genus Hoeflea_A. The sequence continues at coordinate 65,332 of JBCCOK010000023.1, read as the reverse complement.
AAAGTCGCCGTGTCGCCGCACCCGCAGACTGTTCGTATCTTGCGCAGACTGTCGGCGATCGTCAGAAGTGCTTTGGAGCCGGGAAAAAACTCGCCGCGGAAGTCGGTTAGCAATTCCGTCGATAAAACGCTTAAAGACCCTTTCGGGCAGTCATCCCCGACCGTCTATTTGCATTTGCACGTAATCCTCGACAAGCCGTTCGGCACTTTCGTCCTGTTTCAGACTGCCCAACGCCTTGCGGATGTAGAGTCCGTCGATCATCGAGGCAATACCTTCCGCCACCGCTGCAGCGCGCTCACCCACAAGCGGCCGCAGGTTGTGCTTGAGATTGGAGGAAAGCCTCCGCGAATAGACGTTCAACAGGGCATGGGCACCGTCTGACCCCTGCGCATGGACATAAAACACCAGCCAAACGGAAACGATTTCCGGCTTGAATTGGTCACGACCCAAACTTGCCCTGATGATGGCAGAGATCCTTTCGCGCGGTGTCTGCGCGCTCTTGATTTCCGCCCTGACCTGGTGCCCATACTCGGTTAGCAGATAGCGCATCGCCGAAAGCATCAGCGCGTCCTTGCTTCCGAAATAGTGGTGCGCAAGCCCTTGAGAGACGCCGGCACGGCTAGCGATATCCCGGATCGTAATATCGAGAGAACCGCGTGCGTGGATCGCCGCTATCACGGCCTCGACGAGCGATCGCCGCCGAATAGGCTCCATCCCTACTTTGGGCATATTCTCTTCCTAGGCTTTGCCGTTCAGGTCCGGTGCCATTATGGTCGCACGCATCGCCATAAATCAATTTATTTTGAACATGCGTTCAATAAAAGCTTGCAAAAGCAGGCCGTTTGTGGCGCGATACTTAGCACCAATCAAATCCAAAATTCGTTAGGGAGGTCCATAATGACATCCATAAGAACTTCCGTGCTTGCTCTGGCCGTAGCGGCTGTTTTTTCGGCTCCTGCGTTCGCTTCAGAACCTGAAACCTGCAAGACAGTCAGCTTCTCGGATGTGGGCTGGACAGATATAACCGCCACGACAGCGGCAACGACAGCCCTACTCGATGCACTTGGCTACGAAACGGAAATCAAACTGCTTTCTGTGCCGGTGACCTACACATCCCTCAGCAACGGTGACATCGACATCTTTCTGGGCAACTGGATGCCGACGATGGAAGCCGATATCGCGCCCTACCGCGAAGATGGCTCTGTCGAAACCGTGCGCGAGAACCTGGAAGGCGCAAAATACACCCTTGCGACAAACGCAGCGGGCGCAAAGCTGGGGATCGACGATTTCAGCAAGATTGCGTCGAACCTGGAGGCCCTTGACGGCAAGATCTACGGGATCGAACCCGGAAACGACGGAAACCGCATTATCCTTGATATGATCGAGGCCGATGCGTTTGGTCTCAAGGAATTTGAGCTTGTCGAATCCTCTGAACAGGGCATGCTTGCCCAGGTCGCGCGCCTGCACAGACGTGACGAGCCGATCGTTTTCCTAGGCTGGGCGCCTCACCCGATGAATGCAAATTTCGAACTCACCTACCTTGCCGGCGGAGATGATCATTTCGGCCCTGATTTCGGCGGAGCGACGGTCTATACCAACGCACGCAAGGGCTTTACGGAAGAGTGCGCCAATGTCGGCGCATTGCTCAAAAACCTGAAATTCTCGCTGGAAATGGAAAACGAGATCATGGCTTCGATTCTCGACGATGGCGAGGAGCCCTCCGCTGCAGCCAAGGCTTGGCTCAAGGCAAATCCCGAGGCCATAGAGGTATGGCTTGCCGACGTGACGACAACCGACGGCAATGACGGCTTGGCTGCCGTCAAATCAAGCCTCGGCATGTAGAGCCTTTAGACGGCGGCGGCTGCCCGGTGGGGATCGGGCAATAATCGGTGGGATAAGGCGGGTGGCGCGCATGTGCTGCCCGCTCCATCGCGGCTCCAACATCAGCAGGCATTCATTCACGGGGGATCCGACATGGATTGGTTGACGGACAACAAGATCCCGGTAGGCCAATGGTCTAAGGCTGTTGTCGACTGGCTTACCGACAACGGCGCCTGGTTTTTCGACGGCCTCGCAATCGGTCTCGAAGCCGTCATAAACGCAATATTGTGGGTATTGCAAACACCGCCGCCGCTCCTCGTCGTCGTCGTCTTCGTGGCCCTTGCCTATGCGCTGCGGCGATCCGTAACAACGGCGCTGTTCGTCGCAATCAGCTTCCTCTTCATTATCAACCAGGGCTACTGGGAACGCACCACGGAGACGCTCACACTGGTTCTCTCGGCCTGTCTTGTATGCATGGCGCTGGGCGTTCCGGTCGGAATTGCTGCCGCACACCGGCCCAGGCTTTACACGGCAATCCGCCCCATTCTCGACTTGATGCAAACCCTTCCGACTTTTGTCTATCTCATCCCGGCGATCGTTTTTTTCGGCATTGGTATGGTCCCGGGGCTCATTGCGACGGCAATCTTCGTCGTCCCCGCCCCCATCAGGCTGACGCATCTGGGCATCTCGTCAACGCCAAAATCGCTTCTCGAGGCAGGCCTTGCCTTCGGCGCCACCAAGCGGCAACTGTTATGGAAGGTCGAACTTCCCTATGCCATGCCACAGATCATGGCTGGCCTGACACAGACGATCATGCTTTCCCTTTCAATGGTGGTCATCGCGGCCCTTGTCGGGGCTGACGGACTCGGGGTCCCGGTGGTACGCGCCCTGAATTCGGTCAATACGGCACTGGGTTTCGAAGCGGGTTTCGTCATCGTTGTTGTCGCGATTGTGCTCGACCGCATGTTCCGTGCCGGAGAAAGCACATGAGCAGGCCGCTCGTAAGATTCAACGGTGTCGACATTATCTTTGGCAACGATCCGAAATCGGCCTTGCCGCTGGTCGACCGCGGCATGTCGCGCGAGGATATCCAGAACGAGACGGGCCAAGTCCTCGGCGTCGCGGGCGCAAGTCTGGATATTGAAAAAGGTGAAATCATCGTCCTGATGGGTTTGTCCGGTTCGGGAAAATCAACGCTGTTGCGCGCTGTCAACGGCCTGAACCCGGTCATCCGCGGTGAAGCGCTGGTCGACAACGGAGAAAACTACATCGATCCACAGCACTGTTCAGCCGCAGACCTGCGCCGTCTTCGAATGGAGCTGGTCACGATGGTGTTTCAGCAGTTCGGGCTTCTGCCGTGGCGAACGGTCGCTGATAATGTCGGCTTCGGCCTCGAACTGGCCGGCGTGTCGGCATCGAAGCGCAATGAAACCGTTGCCGAGCAGTTGAAGCTTGTAGGCCTGGACCAATGGTCGGACCGACGTGTTAACGAGCTTTCGGGCGGGATGCAGCAACGGGTGGGGTTGGCGCGCGCTTTCGCAACCGGCGCACCGATCCTGCTGATGGACGAACCTTTTTCGGCACTCGATCCCTTGATCCGGACCCGGCTTCAGGACGAGTTGCTGCAACTGCAGCAGCAGTTGCACAAGACGATCATCTTCGTCAGCCACGATCTTGATGAGGCATTTCGCATCGGCAATCGCATCGCCATCATGGAGGGCGGCCGCATCGTTCAGTGCGGCACGCCGCAACAGATCGTCCAAAACCCGGCCAGCGCCTACGTCGCGGACTTTGTCGCCAATATGAACCCGCTTTCAATGCTTGTCGCGCGTGACGTTATGACAGCCGCCGCCGAAAGCGAAGATATGGCCAGCAGCGGGCTTTCTGCCACTGCGGCACCTGACGCACCGCTGACCGATATTCTCGACAGCATTGCAAAGCGGCCTGGCGCCATCGGCATTATTGACAACGGCGCGGTCGTCGGAACTATTACCGCTCAGGATATCGTCAAGGGATTGACAAGACATCGTCAAACGGCCGGCCAATAAGCACTCCGTCGCGGGGCAGATATTATCGGCAAACAAAGACAACCGGGTTTTTGCCCGGCAGGAAAAATTGAGATTGATTGGAGGAATTCATGAAGGCAAACGGACATGCGGCAATTGTGACAGGAGGTGGCTCTGGCCTCGGTGCGGGCACGGCCCGGATGCTGGCGGCCGAGGGCGCCAAGGTGGCCGTTCTCGACATCAACGAAGACAATGCCAAAGCCGTCGCCGAAGAGATCGGCGGCATTGCTTTCGGATGCGACGTGACGAGTGCGATTGCTGCAGAAGAGGCGATTTCCGCAGCCGCGCAAACCCACGGAGAAGCCCGCATTCTTGTCAACTGCGCCGGAATTGCCGATGCGAGCCGGATCGTCGGCCGCCAGGGTCCGCATGATCTTGATCTGTTTGCCCGCGTCATCAACGTCAATCTGATCGGCTCCTTCAATATGCTGCGGCTGGTCGCTGCCCGGGCGTCGGTCCTCGATCCTCTCGATGACAATGAACGTGGCGTTGTTATATCCACTGCCTCGGTTGCCGCCTTCGACGGGCAAATCGGACAGGCGGCCTATGCCGCGTCCAAGGGCGGCATTTACGCCATGACCCTTCCCGCGGCACGCGAGCTTGCCCGTTTTGGAATTCGCGTCATGACCGTAGCGCCAGGCATCTTCGGAACGCCGATGCTCATGGGGATGCCGCAGGAAGTTCAGGACAGCCTTGCCGCATCCATTCCCTATCCGTCGCGGCTTGGCACGCCCGAGGATTACGCGGCGCTGGTCAAGCACATCATTGAGAACACGATGTTGAATGGCGAGACGATCCGCCTCGATGGCGCAATCCGCCTCGCACCGAAATAAGCGGCAGTGGCCAGTCCGCTCAACGGCCTGAAAATCATAGAGATGGCGGGGCTTGGTCCCGCCCCTTTCGCCGGCTACCTGCTTGCTGGTCTCGGCGCCGATGTAACGCGCATCGAAGCCAAGGGCCGGGAACCGGTTTTCCTGCCTCTCGACCCTGAGACAAATTCAGATGTCTTGAACAAATCGGTGCAGAAGCTGGATCTGAAGACCGACGAAGACCGGCGCGAAGCCGAGACGATGATTGCAGGCGCGGATGTCCTTGTCGAGGGATTCAGGCCAGGCGTCATGGAGAGGCTTGGTCTTGGACCGGCTGAAATGCTGGCGGCCAATCCCCGGCTTGTCTATGCGCGCATGACCGGCTACGGCCAAACCGGCCCGATGGCGCAAAGCGCCGGTCATGACCTGAACTACATCGCCATGTCCGGCGTCCTGTCAATGATTGGCCGACCTGAAACTCCGCCTGTTCCGCCGCTTAATCTCATTGGCGACTACGGCGGCGGCACTATGGTGTTGATCATGGGGGTCCTTTCTGCGCTTTACGCGCGCAGCCAGACCGGGAAAGGTCAGGTCATAGACGCCGCAATGGTCGAGGGATCAGCAATGTTGGCAACGCCGATCTTTTCGCTGATGGCCTCGGGCGCGTGGCAGGTCGGAACGCGAGGCAGCAATCTGCTTGACGGAGGCTACCCGTTCTACGACACCTATGAAACGTCCGACGGACTATACATGGCGGTCGCATCGCTTGAGCCGCAGTTTTTCGACCTGCTGGTGGATGGGCTCGGGCTTGATCCGACATGGAAGAAAAGGCAATACGACCGCGATGGCTGGGAAGAGCTCCGGATCGTGCTCAAGAACACGTTTCTCACCGGAACACGTGATCACTGGACGGCACTCTTTGCCGATACCGATGCCTGCGTCACGCCTGTTTTGAAACCGGAAGAAGCGGCTCGCCACGAACACAGCACGGATCGCCAAAGCTTTGAAAACATCGCCGGCCACATCATGCCCCGTGTTGCGCCAAAATTTCTGAGACACTGAATTTCGAGGACGCCATGGCCGATGAAAATGACAAGATGCGTGACACCGACGACGACGCCCGAGCCCAGGCACGGCGTCTCGTAAGCAGTTCGCGTTACGGTTCGCTTGCCGTCATATTGCCCCAGGACGGGTCTCCATTTGCCAGCAGAACGGCGGTCGCCAACGACATTGATCGCACGCCTGTCATTCTGGTTTCCGATCTTTCCAAACATTCGGCCGGTCTTTTTGAAGACGGGCGCGTTTCGCTGCTTCTCGGCGAGCCCGGCAAGGGCGATCCCTTGGCCCATCCGCGCATTACACTGCAATGCAAGGCAGAAGCGATCCGCAATGGGGACGAGCGAAAGACACGCATCCGGGCACGATTTTTGCGCCGCCACCCCAAAGCCGAGCTTTATGTTGACTTCGGTGATTTTGTCTTTTTCCGTCTCAACCCGGTGGCGGCGACACTCATCGCCGGTTTCGGCAAGGCCTACAACCTCAAGCCGGACGATTTCCTGATCGCTTCAGACGCGAATGCAGCGCTCGCGAATGTGGAGACCCGTGCAGTCGAACATATGAACAAGGATCATTCCGATGCCATTGCGGTTTATGCCCGGGTTCTGGCTGGACAAAAAACCGGGAAATGGATCCTCAGCGCAATCGATGCCGCAGGCTTTGAGCTCATCAGCGGCGACCGGCTAGAACGGATTGAATTCGACGACACCCTGCAGGACGCGAGCCGCTTGGCACCAACACTGGCTGAACTTGCCCGGACCGCACGCGAAAATCAGGGTTAGAGCGTTATGCCACCCAGAATTGGTTTTGTCGGCAAACGTGATTATATAACGGTACCCTGAAATAGAATTGAAAGCGGCGGAAGGCTTTGCGAACGATGTCGCAACTTGCACACCAAATGGAGGGAATGGCTGACCTGCAGGAAAAGGCTGAAAAGGCCTCACAGTTGCTCGCGGCCATGGCCAATCCGAAACGGCTTCTCATCCTGTGCAATCTGGTGCAAGGCGAAATGGCCGTCGGCACGCTTGCCGGCGCGGTCGATCTCAGTCAGTCCGCGCTGTCTCAGCATCTGGCAAAGCTGCGCGCCTTGAACCTTGTGAGCACGCGGCGCGACGCGCAAACGATCTACTATTCCGTCGCATCAGGCGAGGTTCAGGCCATCCTTGAAACCCTTTACGAGCTCTACTGCAAAGAGCCCGAAGGGCGTTAGGTCCCTACGTGGAACGGGTGCAGCCAAGGATCATTGTAGTTGGCGCCGGGATTGTCGGTGCAGCCATTGCCCATCATCTTGCACAACGCGGCGCCTCCGTAACGATCATTGACGCCGGTGGTTCGAGCGCCGGAGCCACCGCTCGGTCGTTTGCCTGGATAAACGCCTGGAGCGGAGCCTCGCAACCCTATGCGCACCTGCGCCATCATTCGCTTCAGGAATATCGGCGGCTTCACGACGAATTCGGCGATCGAATCCCGATCAACTGGTCGGGAACGCTGGTTTGGAAGCAACACGCGGCGGACACACAAAAACGGGCCCGCGAGCAGGCAGCAGCCGGTTACGACGTGAGGCTTGTCGGACCCGATGAGTTCGTGCAGCTCGAGCCCAATTACAAGAAGCCGCCACAATGCGCCGCCTACGCCGCAGGCGAAGGCTCGGTCGAACCAGTGGAGACGGCGCGGCTGCTCCTGCGATCCGCGCAGGACAACGGTGCCCGGCTGCTGAAGCCGGCAAAGGTTGAATCCCTTCTGTTGGCCGATGACAGGGTGACCGGGGTGCGTATGGACGGAACCAACATGGAGTCAGACGTTGTCGTCCTCGCCGCCGGCGCGGCCACCAATGCGCTAGCCGCTCAGGCGGGCGTGAGCGTGCCACTTGAACCTTCGCCGGCACTGCTTGCGCGGTTTCGCACTTCAGGGCCCCTTTTGCGAACCGTCGTCATAAGCCCTGAACTGGAAATCCGGCAGATCTCTGACGGAACCGTCCTGGCAGCGACTGACTATATCGATGATTCTGAAGAAAACGGTCCGGAAGCAGTCGCCCGCCGCATTCTGTCAAAGATAAGGACCGGTTTCGAAGGTGGCGAAACCGTTCAGGCGGATAGCGTACAGACTGGCTGGCGCCCGATGCCCGCCGACGGTCTTCCCATTGTCGGTTTCGCACCCGGTGTCAGCGGGCTTTACCTTTCGGTGATGCATTCAGGCATCACGCTTGCTCCGGCCGTCGGCCGGTTTGCCGCCGTCGAAATCCTTGATGAAATCGAGGTGCGTCTGCTGGATATCTGCCGTCCGGAACGGTTTGGGGCAAGTCAGGTTTAGACTGAACCAATTGATGGCGGAAGACTTACGCGATCAGTGTAAAGCGGGACTTCTGCCCATCCATCCGGTTCGTTCCGTCCATTGGTCCTGATTGCACAATAAGTACGACTTTTGTTGTCGCCTGTCACAGCAGATGATAAGCCGCGCTATACAACTTTAGGTGTTATTTCGAAATCCGCCGATAGAGATACACGATGCTGCTCGAATGGATCGCTTCCCGTCAGACCAGATACAAACAGCACCGACACAATCGATGGATTGCCACTCAACAGGCGAAGTACACGCGCAGGTACATCGAAGAGTTCACACATGCCAGAAATGATGCTGACGTTTTTGTCGTTTCTTTCCCAAAATCGGGACGGACATGGCATCGAGTCATGTTGGGTGTATATCTCGCCAAAATGCTTGACCAACCGGTCAGCAAGGCGATGCGCCTGACCGATTTGTGCCATGCTGCTGGTATCAAGAGCATTGCCTATTCACACAACGGCGCAAACTTTCTCGATTGGCTGCCGCCTGATCATGAGCTTGTCGCCTCTCCAACTCTCTGGAAGGACAAGGCTGTCATTCTATTGACGCGCGATCCGAGGGACGTCGTGGTCTCGTCCTATTTCCACGCCAGATATCGCGACGGTAAATTTGACGGAGACATTTCTCAATTCCTTCGCAATCCGCAAACCGGTATCGACAAGGTGCTGACCGCCTACAACCGTTGGAGCGATAACCGTCATCTGGCCAATCGTTTTGAGATGACGTCGTATGAGGAGATGCATCAAAATCCACGAACACCTCTCCGGCAAGCGCTCGGAATGTTGGAACTTCACACGATCGATGAAAAGGACCTCTTAGAAACTGTAAACTTCTGCAGGTTTGATAATATGCAAAAACAAGAAGAAACCGATTTCTACAGGTCCTGGCGTCTCCGTTCGGGGTCATCGGAACCACGCAGCCGAAAGACGAGAGAAGGAACAGTTGGCGGTTATAAAAACCACCTTTCGCCCGAAGATATCGAATTCGTCAACAAGCGAATTGGACTTATCGGAGACCCGTTCGTCGCACAACGAGCACCGAGCGCTTAAGAACATTCGGCAAAGCGGGTGTCGTATGCGAACCGCGCACCAGGCGTTAGCGGGCTTTACCCGTCGATGATGCATTCGGGGATGACACTGGCACCAGCAATCGGGCAGTTCGCCGCCGTCGAAATCCTTGATGCAATCGAAGTGCATCTGCTGGATATCTGCCGTCCGGAACGTTTCAAGCAACAACGCAGACTTGCCCGTTTGAGACCTGTGCAGTAATCGTGTGCAACTTAGGATAGAAACTCTAGCAGTGGAACAAGCCGCATCATCATGACACCGTTCGCCAGCGCGTATCTGCATCTGCACGGCGCAGAAAAGGTTGTCGCGGGACGGGTGGCATGCCTTGTACTTTTGCACAACGAACGAAACATCCTGCCGGATTTTTTGAGATTCTACCGCGATTTCGGGGACATCGATTTTCTCATCGTCGATGACCGGTCCGATGACGGTACGGCCGAATATCTTTCCGCCCAACCGGACGTGACGGTCTTCAGGCCAAACAATGGCTCCACCTACGCGAAACACAAGAGAGACTGGCGCGGCGAGATTCTTGACCATTACGCACATGGCAACTGGGTCATTGTGCCGGATGCCGACGAACGGCTGATATGGCAGCGGTTCGAGACCCGTTCATTTCAGCGGCTGCGCGCAGATCTCGAAGCCGAGGGCGCTGACGCACTCTATTGCTCCATGCTCGACATGTACCGGGACGGGCCGTTATCGGATCAGGTGTATCGGGGCTCTGATCCGCTAGAGGTTGCGTTTCCCCTTTACGACGATCCCTTAAAAGATCCGCTGTCCTACCGATTTCTGGCGGCGCCGAGCCGTTTTCTGAGGCGATGGCCGACGCCAACAATGATCATGTATGGCGGTATGAGGGACCGCATGTTCTTTGGCGCCTATGGCCGGCAGTACCCCTGGTCGCGGCCACTGCTCTCTGCCCTGCCGACAATCCGGGACGTACAGCCTGCAGGGCGTGCGCGTGTCTTCGAGGCGATCCTTAGGCTCATTCTGAAACGCCGTGACACGGCCATGCCGGCCATTAACCTGACCAAGATTCCGTTGCTCAGATGGCGAGCGGGCATGCGTTTCTATGGAGGTGCACATGCAGTGTCGGAACATCTCAGGCTGGCGCGAGAGACTGGAGTGCTTTTGCACTTCCCCATTACCCGTGGCGATAGCGGCGTGCGCTACACCGCAGAACGAGGCCAGCATACCGAAGGCGCGGCGCATTACCGCGCCATAGTAGAGCGGAACGAGCTGAACGTGCGCACATTGCGATACTCCGGCAGCTCCAAATACCGTACGAGCGACGATCTGGCGGTGTTCATACGAGACGGCGGCATCCGGTAAGTCTGAATGGGCTCGGTCGTGGCTTTGGCAGTTCTGCAATGGATAGGGAGCTATGAAGCCTAAATTACGAACACTGCGCCAGCGAATACACAATCTGCTCAACAGCAAGACTGTTGTGTTAGACGGTGTGCGATTGAACGCGCAGGCAAGCCTTGTCGGCACGGATGTGCGGACAGAGATGATCCGAGGCAGCTATGAATTCGCAGAACGCAAACTGCTGCTGAGTTGCCTGCAGCCTGGCGACCGAGTTGTCGAGATCGGCGCGGGCGTGGGCGCCATTGGACTGGTGGCCGCGAACGCTGTCGGGGCTGCTAACGTCGTAAGCTACGAAGCCAATCCGGATTTGGAACTAGTCATTCGAGGCAATCACAAGCTGAACAACCTTGCGCCGAAGCTGGTGATGAAGGCAGTAACCGTTGCGGGCGGATCGGTTGATTTCTATGTTGCAAAGAGCCTTTTATCGTCATCTTTGCATTCGCGCGGCGAGCACACTGTGCGAACTGTGGAAAGCGAAGCATTTGATCTGATCATTGCCGAAGAAAGCCCCAGCGTGTTGGTGCTCGATGTTGAAGGCGCTGAAGTGGAACTGCTCAAAAACGCAAAGCTTGAAGGCATCAGAGCACTTTTGATCGAAATGCACCCCAACGTCGTCGGCGAAGAAGCGATCGAAGGCCTCGAGGCCTACTTGAAAAGCGTTGGGTTTTCGAAAGTCCAAACTCTGCATCGGAACATGCTGTTGGAAAGGCGCGGCATGTGCGGGTGACCATGATTGAACAGGAGATCCGCGCGCATTTTCAATCATAAAGAGTACCGCATTGATGTCGCCGATGCTGGATCAATCTCTTCAAACTCAGCACGATCGCAACTCGGATTTAACCGTCATCCCTCTCGATCAGCAGCCAGATGATCGCGATTGTCGCCAGCAAGAGCGCACCCGTAAGAAGAAAGATGAGCTGGTAGCTGCCGGTTGCGGCAAGCAGCGTGCCGCAAAGCGCGATGCCCATCGTCCCCCCGAACATCTGTATCGTGATGTTGATACCGCTTGCCTGGCCGTGCTTTTCGTTCGGCACCGCTCCCATCAGAGCGCGGCGCGCCGGAACGGATGCCAAAGGCAACGTCGCGCCCCACACAATCAGGGGCACGAGGACCAGCCAATAGCTTCCGGTGGCGCTAAGGAGGCCGATCGCAACAACCGCGATTCCGTTGACGGCATAGCCGAACAACAAAGGCTTCCTGGCGCCCAGCCGGTCGGTCAACTTCCCGGTGATAAGCGAAGTTACAAGGGTGGGCAGCACCGCAAGCATGATCGCAAGCCCCGACGCGACAGGCGATCTACCCATATTCTCCTGAAACAAAAGCGCCACGAAAACAAAGATGACGATCTTGTTGAACTGAAAGACGAAAAAGACCAGCGTGCCGCCCGTAAAGGTCGGGATCGACAGCAGATCAAGCTCAATCAGCGGGTCGTCGCTTCTAAGCTCCACGGCAACGAACAGCAGCATCAGGACCACGCCCGCCGCAAAAAGCGATAAAGTCAGAGGATCCACCCAGCCCCAATCGGTTCCCTGCATCAGAACGGAGACAAGCGCGATAATGCCGAACAGAAGCGTTGCAAATCCGGCCAGATCGAACGATGAATTAGAATGCCGCCCGGCCACCTCTTGGTCATCAGGTCGCCACGTCAAAAGGACCGTGATCGCAATCACCGCAACAATCGGCACATTGATCAGGAAGATCCAACGCCAGGACAGGGCCTGGGAAAAAACCCCGCCGAGCAGCGGACCGGCGGACATGAAAATCCCGCCGACCGTGGTTTGCACGCCGTAGGCGGTGCCGTGATGGCGCGGTGGGAAACTGGCTGTCACCATGGCAATCGATGTCGGAAACATGAATGCAGCGCCGACACCCTGAATAGCCAGCGCTCCAATCAGGACATCGCCTGTAGGCGACAGCCCTGCGCCCAGCGACGCAAGTATGAAGATCGCGGCGCCGGTCTGAAAGATGCGGCCGTGACCCACCATGTCGCCAAGCCGGCCTCCGACCGCTACGAAACAGGTAAAGGTCAGCAGATAGGCATTGATGACCCAATGGCTGGCGATCTGGCCCATGGCGAGATCCGTCCGGATCGTAGGCAGCGCGACACCCACCACGGTTTCTTCGAGGACGGTCATTCCGAGAACGCCGCTCAACGCCCACAAAAGCCACCATTGCCGGTTTTCACCGCCTATTGTCCGCATCTTCCATCCCTTATTCCTGGTGCCCCCGGGCTTCTATTTCATGCCTACTGAGAACGGTTACTTATGGTCTTGTCTATGTATAATCGCATTGCCGTTCCGATACTGGATCGTACCTGTTTTGGGAGTTGCGGACGATGGAACCCTAATCGGAAAAAAAGATTTTTCAAAATTCATATACAGAATCAATCTAAGCAGATCTGAAATTAAATTATGGAACATATGAAATTAGAAGATGAAAAGAGATATATTTTCATTTTAACAATGGGTCATTCAGGTGGAACTCTATTAAATCTGCTTCTCGGAACCAGTCCAGCCGTATTTGCTGCGGGAGAAAGCCTGAGAGTCTGGGACCTCAACAATCTCAACAGACAACCGTTTCGCACCGGCGATTTTTGGACCAGCGCAGTTCATCAACTCTCAGCACACGGTTGGCCGATAGAAAGACTTGATCAGAATTCGGTTGAGCGTGCACCGATTTCATTTTGGCAAAGCTGGACGGATATTGTGGCCAACATCACGTCCAATTTGGTAATTGCTGACAAGACTTTATCGCTAAAGCTAATTGAGAGGATCTGTACCGCTAACTTGGTCAATCCCTTTTTTGTTCACCTGGTTCGGGACCCACGCGCGACATGTTACAGTTTTTGCCGGAAATATTCGAGTGACTGGCGTCATGCGCTGACCTGGAACAGGAGACATCGCGCAATCGAGAGATTTATCAACGGGCGCCGCAACGTGGTCACCGTGCAATATGAAGCTCTTGTCAAAGAACCGGATAAACAACTGTATTACATACTAAATTCAGCAGGCGCGCATTTTGGAATTAAATTGACTGAAGGTCTACCCAAAAACATCCAGGATCGCGATATGAATGATCAAATATTCGACAATTTCATCTATGTGGGCAACAGGATGCGGTTTGACGAAAACAGGCGCGGCAAGAGAATTAGCGCGGATAACGCATACCTTTCAGAGTTTCCTGCGCGCGACTGGATGACCACTACAGCGATTTGTTTGCGAAGATTGCGCAAGTACGGATATGCCGTCACTCGAAGCAACGCGCATAATGCGGAAGTATGAAATGCGTTAGAAGACGAGCTGCATACGTTCGATTGGAACACATTAAAAACGGAATAGATATACAGCATAAACTTCTGGCGCATGACCCGCAGTTCGGTTGCACAAATATTCGATGCGCTTGAGCAGATCAGATTGAGCTTGATAAGCGGATCAAGCCGCGGCAGGCGGCACTGTTTGGAGGCCACATAATCGGAATCGCTTCAACTGAGTTTCGAGATGAATCGCCTGCATCATTTCGAACCCAGAAGTGCCATATAAGCATCGGTCACAGCTTGCTTGGAAAACACCGATTTCAACGTCTGCGTGCCGCCCGCAACGAGGTGTGCGCGAAGCGCATTATCGTCCTGCAAACGTTCGAAAGATCGAGCGAAGGCACCCGTATCGCCGATATCGACCATCAGGCCGTTGCGGCCGTCTTCCATGAACCAGCTCGGCCCCTCCGACCGGGACGAAACCACTGGCACCTTTTGCGCCCACGCTTCAAGGATTGTGTTGCCGAGCGGTTCATGGCTGGAGGCGGCGGCGAAAACATCACTCGCTGCGACAAACGGCTTGGGATCTTTGTGCCAACCGGCAAAACGAATGCGGTCGATGACGCCCAGATCATTGGCGAGACTCCGCAGGTTCAGCATTTCCTCGCCATCTCCGATGATCCACAAATACATCGTCGTGTGATGTGTCATCGACCGTATCAAGACGTCGAAGCCCTTTCGGGGTACGAAGCGGCCCATTGTCGATACAACAAATGCATCCTGCGGCGTTTGAAGCCGTGCACGTTCGACGGCCTCAGACCCCTCTGAGAAGGTAAAATTGGAAATCATCTGTATGTCACGTTTCCAACCAAGCTTTTTGACATGCTCCGCAATGCCCGGCGTATTGCAAACAAGCACATCCACATTACGGAAGCGGTTGAGGTGTAAAGGGTAGTCTCCGAGCCTAGCAACCCGCAGGCAACCGGGGTTGACCGGCAAGAGTCTGCATGCGCGCGGCATCCACGCAATAAGCGCATCCGGTTTCCAGGCCGCTGTCATGCCTCTGACTTGAATCGGCAGCAGAAACCGGCTGGCCGAAACATCTCGAAAATTGCTTTCGCGAACTTCGACCAACTCTGGCAGGTCTCTACGCCAAAGGCGATTTGGACGGATTGTGAGCCGTTGTTCGATGCCGCGCTCATGAAGAGCGTTTACAAGATGCACGAAGAAGCGTTCGGCGCCACCCTCCTTGCCGAAGTGAAAATGCGCAACCCTAATGGTGTTTCTGTTCCTGTTTCATGTTTGCGTACGCGTCTTCCGTTTGCAGCGTTTGGAGTGAGACATGTTCAAACATCTTTGCCTCCGTCATGAACGAATAGACGGACCCGGTCATGGCCCTGATGAAGCCCGGCACGCCGCAACGCCAAAGACCCGTTCGCAGATAAAGTCTCAAAAAATAGGTGGGCGGGTTGAAGATAAGTTTGAAAAGGCTTGGCCTTTTCCCTTTCTCGTTTCGCATCTCAACCTTAAGCGAGGAGTAGGTATTTTCCTTCAGGATCTGGTCCTCGAGAGGCAGCGGACGGAAGTGTAGCAAGCTTCCCCGGTCGGACCTCCGGACTTGACCATCGACAACAATCCCCTCATGCACCTTCAACGAGAGGTCGAACGCGCCGCTTCCGTTGCGGATCAGCCTCAGATTTTTCCGTTCACGGGCGGTTTTGGGCGTATAACCAAAACCAATCAGAAACGGCCGCCGGGCGATACGCCATCCGGTGACGCTATCTGGTGCGTTGACAAGCTTTGGCAGTTCATTCTGCAAGTCGGCATCGATGCGCTCGTCGGCATCAATGCTGAAGCACCAATCACTGCTGCATTGCTCGAGAGCGAATTGTTTTTGCGCCGCATAACCGGGCCAGTCGTTGTGGATAAGTTGAATGGGCCAGCCATCGCGTTTGTACGATTCGACAATCTCCAATGTTCCGTCCGTGGAACCCGAATCCACGACAATGATCTCTCGAAACTGCCACAGGCTTTCAATACAGCAGCCGATATAGTCTTTCTCGTTCAGGCAGATGATGAAGGCTGACAGGGGCAGCTTATGCGGTGACCTCAGCGCTTTGAGAGTTGCATTTTGCGCTTCACTCAGGCCTGAAAAATCACTTTTGGATGCAAGACTGAATTTCAGTATTCCCAACGGGAGTTTCTCCAGCAGGCTTGTCAATAAACGGTAATGACTTCAAGAAAATGATTTAAAACATGGATTTACAGGTTGATGGATACGGTTCGAAAGCGACACAGAGACAGGGCGATCGAATTCAGAGGGTTAGCTCCAGAGCATTCAACAGATAACCACTCCCAGTTTTTTGGATCAAAGCGCCCACCCGAACAGAAGCCTGTTTCAAACCAGACAATAGATACAATCAATACAAGATATTTTTCATTTTGCAACCAAAGCGATAAAATCGAAGATAGAGGTCAGTTGTTCAAGCAAGCCAGCCCACCGATTTGAGATGGAAGAGGCCGACGCGGCAGGGCAGAGTTAGAAATACTGTTTGCAAATTGACCTAGAAGACGATGGCGCACCATGTGTCACTTCGCACCCGTCAAAAAAGCGAGCAGAAAGACAACGAGCCTTGCGCCGACGAAGGTGACCTATACATCGAAAGTGGATTCACAAGAGCATCGATCAACGGGACGGGCAACGATATGGGCAGCAACAGCAACAGCTACACCATCGCCGTTTTCGAGGGCGACGGCATCGGGCCTGAAATTATGCAGCCGACACTGGCACTGCTCGAAGCGATCGCCGGGCAATCGGATGAATTCGACCTGTCCTTTGAACGTCTTCCTGCGGGCGCCGGCCATTTCCGCCAGACAGGTACAGCGCTGCCTGAACAGTCGATGCAGCGTGCACGCCAGGCTGACGCCATCCTGCTTGCTGCAATTGGCTTGCCCGATGTCCGCTACCCGGACGGTACCGAAATCCGGCTGCAGGTCGATCTGCGCATGGATCTCGGCCTCTATGCAGGGGTTCGCCCGGTTCGTTTCTATCCCGGCGGCGGATGCCCGCTTGCCGATCCGCGCGCCTCGCAAATCGACTTCGTGCTGGTGCGCGAGTCCACCGAGGGCCTGTTTGCACATATGCATGAGGGTCAGATCATCGATGATCATACAGCCGTTGAAACGCTTCGCATCACCCGAAGCACAAGCGAAAAGCTCTTCGACTTTGCCTTTGGCCTGGCGCGGCAGCGATCGGCTGCGGCCGGCCGGCGCGCCCGTGTAACCTGTGTCGACAAAGCCAACATTTTTCGCTCGTTCTGGTTTTTCCGGTCAATCTTTGAGGAAAGGGCGGCCGCATTTCCCGATGTCGATGCCGATGCGGCCTATGTCGACGCCATGGCCATGTGGATGGTGCAAAAACCATGGGAACTGGATGTCCTTGTCACCGAGAACATGTTCGGCGACATTCTGTCTGATCTTGGCGCCGGTATCATGGGCTCGCTCGGCCTCGCGCCATCAGCCGATATCGGCGACGAGCACGCGGTATTTCAGCCCTGCCATGGAAGCGCACCGGACATCGCCGGTCAGGACATCGCCAACCCGCTGGCGATGATCCTTTCGGCATCGATGATGCTGGACTGGCTGGGCCAGCGGCACAATTCCGTCGCGCTATCGGACGCCGCCGCCCGCATCGACACAGCTGTCGACCAGAGCCTGTCGCAACGTCAGTCACTCACCCGCGATCTCGGCGGCAACGCCTCCACGCGGGAATGTGCAGAAGCTGTCATGAGCCTGCTGAAATAGAGAGCATGGCTATGGGGTTTCAGTATGAAGCCGCAAAACGCCAAACTGCAGTCAGTAACCGGTCAATCCACCGTCCACATGCAGCGTCTGCCCGGTCATGAAACTGTTCCTTGGCGATGACGCAAACAGGATTGTTTCGACAACCTCGTCGATTTCTGCAAGCCTGCCCATTGGGATGCCCCGCACGAGTTGGTCTTCGGTCAGGGTCTTTCCGGCAATTTCTGTGCCCAGGATATCGGTTGCCATGGGCGTGCGTGCAAACGATGGGCAAACCGCGTTGATACGAACGCCCAACCGGGCATATTCCTGTGCTGTTGAACGGGTCAGACCGACCACACCGTGTTTGGCGGCGGAATAGACAGACAGGCGCGAAGCGCCGGTCACGCCTGCGACAGATGCGACATTGACGATTACACCTCCAGTACCCGTCTCCCTGAACTGCTTTTCCATCACAGGAAGCTGGTATTTGAGCGCATAGAAAACACCGAGAAGGTCAATATCGAAGATACGCTTCGCCTCGTCAGAAGCGATGTTCGGCAGCTTCTGAAATGCGGTCTGGGCAATGCCGGCATTGTTCAGGGCAACATCGAGCCGGCCAAAGCGCTCAAGCGCCAACGATACGAGGTATTCGGACACGTCTTCCTGCGCGATATCGCCTGCCAGTGAGGCGATTTCGCAACCGGTCTCGCTGCTGAGGGTTTCAGCGACACGCCCGAGGTGTTCTTCATCATAATCCGACACGACCAGTCGGGCGCCTTCTTGCGCATAGCGGCGGGCAGCGGCATTGCCGAAGCCTCCCGATGCGCCGGTAACAAGGACGACTGTACCTTCAAACAGACCTTGCAAGTCATTGCCTCCCGTTGACGATGTCCAGGGCCATGGCACAAAGAACCGGAATTGAAAGCACCATCTCTTTCGATTGCCGCGGGTTGGACGCATTGCCGTCGATGGCGCGCTTCAAGATCCCCTGCAGGATCGCGGCCAATCGGAAAAATGAGAACGCCAGATAGAACGGCCATTCGTCGATCGTGCCGATATTGCGCCGGTCACAATAGGCGAGAACGTAGTCTTCCTCGCTCGGCAATCCGATTTCCTCGCGGTCAATTCCGCCGAGACCTCGAAAACCGCTGTCATGCGGCAATCGCCATTGCATGCACTGGTAGGCAAGGTCGGCAAGCGGATGGCCGATCGTTGACAATTCCCAGTCCAGCACTCCAACTATTGTTGGCGAGTCGTGGGCGAAAATCATGTTGTCGATCCGATAGTCGCCGTGAACCAGTGACACCTGGCCGTCATCGTCCGGCAGGTTCTCTTCGAGCCACCGAATCAGTGACTCCATATCGCTGATCGTGTCGGTTTCGCTCGCGCGGTACTGCTTCGTCCAGCGGTTGAGCTGACGGGCGAAATAGTTGCCGGGCCTGCCGAAATCCTCAAGCCCCACAGCACCCGGATCGATATCATGCAATGTGGCGAGCGTTGCGTTCATCGCGTCATAAATCGCGGCGCGCTCGGCGATATCGCATTCCGTCAATTGCGGCTTCCAGAATATGCGCCCGTCCAGATACTCCATCACAAAGAACATTCGGCCGATCGAGGAGTCGTCCTCGGAAAGATAGAGCATTGCCGGAACCGGGACGCCGCTGCCGCTGAGTGCCCGCATGATTCTGAATTCGCGATCGACTTGGTGGGCGGATTTGAGCAGTGTGCCCGGCGGTTTCGCGCGCAGCACGTAACGACCACTATCTGCCTTGAGCAGATAGGTGGGGTTGGATTGACCGTTGTCGAATTTGTCGACTTCCCGAAGGCCTGAGAAATAGGCGACGCCAGCTTCGAGCTCCTCACCCAGCGGGCCGATATCAAGATTACCTGCATTGGTCATGTCGGCGGTTCCTCCCGGCTCATGGGAGCATCTTTAGCGCGTCCATTGCAACTGATTATCCAGTGTCTTCCCCGTTCGGATCTAGTCCAGCGTATGTGCAAAAAGGCCCATCGTGCTATGGACCGACAGGCCGCCATCGATAGGTAGAATTGCGCCGCTCACATAAGCTCCGCCCTTGCTGCACAAAAAAAGGGTCGCGCCTGCGATGTCGTCAGGAGAACCGATGCGGCCGAGCGGTACACCGCCGCCCACCTTGGACGCCTGTTGTTCGGACGCAGTCGCGAAGGCTGTCATCCGGCTCTGGAACGGGCCCGGCGCAAAGGCGTTGACCGTGATGCGCTCCTTCGCGAACTCGTTGGCCATGATACGCGTCAAGTGATGCACCGCCGCCTTGGAGGCGGAGTAGGAATAGGCGCCTTCGGCGACCGGCTGCGTGCCCATGACAGAGCCCAGATTGATAATGCGCGCCGGATCGGCGTCTGACGCGCCCGCTTGGAGGTGCGGAAGCAGGTCGCGGGTCAGCGTGAACAGGCCGCCGACATTGACATTCATGACCTTGTGCCACGCCATATGCGGAAACGTGTCGAGCGGCTCGCCCCATGTCACGCCAGCATTGTTGACCAGAATATGCAGCGCATCGCAGCGGCTGCCGACATCGGCCACCAGCGCATGAATGCTCTCCTCGCTGCCGACATCGCCCGCAAACCCCTCTGCAGAACCTGCAGCATCAATCCCGTTCAGTTCCTCAGCGACCGCAATACAGGCTTCGCCCTTGCGCGACGCGATCAGCACATTCGCTCCGCCCTGCACAAGTGCCGTTGCGACCATGCGGCCGATACCGGTCGCTCCGCCGGTGACGAGCGCCATCTTCCCGCGCACCGAGAAAAGGTCTTCCAGATATGTCAATACAGCCTCCCAAGCCGTTGGCGATGCTAGCACGCATCAGCAACATACCGAGTAGTATGTGCGCAATTGCGCGACTCTGTAAAGCCCCCGGCGACGTATAAAACGCAACGCGCCTGCGCCAGTATCGCGCCCCCGACGCCTGCCTCCAAGGCTTGAGAACGCGCAGTAATGCAAGGCAAGGAACGGGGCTCTCTTGAACTTGGCAATCCAAATGCCGCCCTTTCTGCGTTATGGATTGTGTGGTCTTGGTCAATTCGGAGCACAGTTGGGAAAGCTGTCTTGGATCTCCTTCACGCAAATGACACGCCCGGTACCTATCCGGACAGCTATTACGCTGCGACCGCACATCCTGCGCGCCATTTCCGGTCGCTGGACAACGATGAGACCTGCGACGTTTGCATTATCGGTGCCGGCTACACCGGCCTTTCGGCGGCGCTCCATTGCGCCGAACAGGGGCTTGATGTGGTTGTCATCGACGCACACAGGATCGGATGGGGAGCATCGGGGCGCAACGGCGGACAGCTTGGCTCCGGTCAGCGACGCGATCAGTCATTTCTTGAAAAGGCACTGGGCACGGGAACGGCGCACCTTCTATGGGACCTTGCCGAGGAGGCAAAGGCACTCGTGCACGACCTTGTTGCCCGGCATGGAATCGACTGCGATTACCGGCCCGGCCTCATGCATCTCGATCACCGGCAGCGCTTCGTCGCCGACACCCGAGAATACGCCAAAAAGCTTCGAAACGAATATGGTTATGAAAACATCCGTTTTATCGATCGTGACGAAGTCTGTTCGCTTGTCGCAACACAAGCCTACCATGGCGGGCTCTTGGATATGGGTGCCGGCCATCTGCATCCGCTGAACTACGCCCTCGGGCTCGGCGACGCGGCTGTTGCCGCCGGTGCACGCATTTTTGAATACAGTCGCGCCCGCCATGTTCAACCGGGCGAGGAAATCCGCGTCAGCACCGATCGCGGCAGAATCCGCGCGCAGTTCGCACTGCTGGCTTGCAACGGCTACATCGGCGATCTGGATTCCACGGTCACAGCCCATGTGATGCCGATCAACAATTTCATCGTCGCGACGCAGCCGTTGGCCCCGGACGAAGCCGGATCATTGATCGCCAATGGAGCTGCAGTGGCGGATTCGCGCAATGTGGTCAACTACTTCCGCCTCTCGCCGGACAACCGCCTCCTGTTCGGCGGAGGCGAGACCTATGGCTACAGATTTCCGGCCGATATCAAGGCCTTTGTGCGCAAGCCCATGCTCAAGATATTCCCGCAACTCAAGGACGTCTCCATCGACTATGGCTGGGGTGGAACGCTCGGCATAACGGTCAACCGCATGCCCAATCTTGTGCGGCTTGCGCCGAACCTGCTTTCAGCATCGGGCTACTCCGGCCACGGCATCGCGGCGGCTACGCTCTGCGGAAAGCTGGCGGCAGAAGCAATCGGCGGCACGGCCGCGCGTTTCGATCTGATGGCATCGGTCCCGAATGCAAGGTTCCCGGGTGGCATCAGATTTCGCGCGCCGCTTCTGGCGCTCGCTATGGCTTACTATGCCTTGCTTGACCGCATCTGACACCGCTCAGAGCTTGTTGATTGGAACCTTCAGGAAAACATCGCCTTCTTGGTCCGCCGGCGGAAGGTTGCCGGCACGCATGTTGACCTGAAGCGACGGAATGATGAGCTTGGGCATCGCCAGCGTTCGATCCCGGGCTTCCCGCATTTCGACAAATGTATCTTCGTCAATCCCGTCGCGAATGTGAATATTATGCTCGCGCTCGGCGGCGACGCTGGTTTCCCATCTGATTTCACGTCCGTTCGGCCCGTAATCATGGCACATGAAAAGGCGCATTTCGCCTGGCAATTCGAGCACCCGGCGCACCGAGCGATAAAGCGTGCGCGCATCGCCGCCAGGGAAGTCGGCGCGCGCAGATCCGCCATCCGGCATGAACAGCGTATCGCCGACGAATGCGGCGTTGCCGATCACATGGGTCATGCAGGCCGGTGTGTGTCCGGGCGTGTGCAGCACATGCGCTGTTATGGTGCCGATCTGGTAGGTATCGCCATCCTTGAAGAGGCGGTCGAACTGCGAACCGTCGCGGCAAAATTCCGTGCCGTCATTAAAGATTTTGCCGAAGGTTTCCTGCACCTTCGTTACCTGATCGCCGATACCGATTTTACCGCCGAGCCTCTTTTGAATGTAGGGCGCACCTGAGAGGTGATCGGCATGGATATGGGTCTCGATCAGCCATTCAAGTTCCCAGCCTTCCTGCTCGATCCGCGCAATCATCGCATCGGCGCCATCGAAAGCCAGCCGGCCGGCCGCATAGTCGATCTCCATCACCGCATCGACGACCGCACAGGCGCGCGAGCCGGGATCGCGCACGATATAGGAGATCGTGTTCGATCCTTCGTCGAAAAACGGGATCACTTCGGGAACATCGGACAGATTGGGATTGAACGGAATACTCATGGTGCCATTCTCCTGAAATGTCTCTCTTGGCCGGCCTTCGACCGGATTTCGGAATTGTTCAATATATAAGCGTTCCAAGATTCGAACGCGAGAGACGCACTAGGTTTTTATCCAGGCCTTCGCGTCGTCCAGCCGCGCGGTCTCAAAAACCAGTACCTGTGCCGGGATGAGCGGTCCGAAGAATTTTGTGCTGTGGCGCACCCAGTCAATATCCGAGACGATCGCAAGTTTCGAGAAAGCCATAATGTGCCCGAGGCCGAGCCACATATCGTCCCACATTGCAGAGGCCGTCGCGCCATCGAAGCCGTCGCCCAGAACCACCAGGATCTTTATCTTGTCATGAACCTTGAGTTTCTCCTCGACGAGCGGCGTCAGCACTTCCCGGTACTCGCGCGACGTCAGTGTGCCCGTCACCTCATAGGCGATCACATCGGCGGGCAGGTCGTCGATCATTTTGATGGCGGCTGTATCGTCGTCGACCCGGGCAGCCCATGAAACGGCCTTTTCGAACTCGCTTGCCGGGAAGTGGCGCAGCTTGGCGCCAACGAACACATCAACCAGCGTCGGCATTACAGACAAGGCCGCATTGTCGCTGACAATGGCGACTTTCGGCAGAATCTTCTGATGGTCGCGCACGAGCTTGAAATGCGCCTGGAAGGCCGCTGTATTCTTCCAGTGCGGAAAAGATTCGGTTTTCAGCACCAGGCTGGGAACCCTGTCCGTTTCGTTGATGTAGGCATTGATGGTATCGGAGAACGCCTCGAAATCCTTCTCGGCCAGCGTATCGCGCGCAGTGGCGATGATAAGGTTCTTTTCATTGTCGGTCGATGTTTCGATCATGTCATGACCTCCCATTGAAAGTTTGTTGCAGTGCCTGTCCGGCGCCTTGCGATCCCAAGGCAAGAATAACAGAAAATAGGGGAAAAATGATGATGCACTCTTCGCTTTTCACCGGGCGCCCGAACCTGCAGAGTGTCTGCGTCAAGCATGGCGTTCGGCAATGCAGGCTGCTTCAGGTGTCTGCTAGAGTATCAAGATTGAATGCGTCAGATAATGCTTGTGTGAGAATCATATGGCTGACCAAAAATTAAACGACAAAAGCATTACCGCACTCACACCACGCAATTCAGGGTATCAGTTTGCGTTCTACGGCGACAGTTGTTCTGGCATACCGAGTACTTTGCATGCTGAAAAACTTGCCAAAATCAATTCCGTTGTGCGGCGTTTCGATCCCAAACCGGAGTTCATAGTATTCCCGGGTGACGAAATTGTCGGTCTAACACCGGATGAAGCCGAACTGCGGAAGCAGTGGAGGCACTTCTTGGACTTCGAAATGGAATGGCTCCAAGACATCCAAATCCCGATCTATCACTCCACCGGGAATCACACGACCTACGACAAGATGAGCGAGGGCGTTTTCGCAGAGGTTATGACGCATCTGCCAAAGAATGGACCCGCGGACCAATTGGGACTTTCTTACTTCGTCCGTGAAGGCGAATTGCTTCTGGTGTTCGTTCATACGCTTTGGAGCGGCTTGGGTGGCGAAGGGCACATGGAATTGGATTGGCTAAAGCAAACCCTTGAGAAAAACGCGGAAGCGCAATGGAAGTTCGTTATAGGACACCATCCCGCCTTCCCCGTGAACGGCTATGTCGGATCCTATCAACGCAATATAGGCGACGAGTATGTCACTGATTTTTGGAGGATATTGTCCGACCATAACGTTATTGCCTATCTGTGCAGCCATATCCTCGCCTTCGATGTCCAATGCCAGGCCGGTGTTTTGCAAGTAACGAGCGCAGGCGCTGGAACCGCGCACCGGATGCCAGAGGCGGTAGAGTATTTGCACTGCGTTCAGATGGCTGTTGATGAGGATGGGCTAAGATACCAGGTCCTCGACGAGGAGGGCGAGGTTCGCGAAAGACTGACTTGGCCACCTCAAGACCAGATGGCATTGGAACATCTGAACCGTGGTTACAACGCATGCCCTTTGTCCGGAAAACAATGCAGCAGTCTGGTTACGCGCTTGAAAGTTCACGGAACGGTTTCTGCAACGAATGCCCAGCAAACCGTCCTGGCGGCATTGGAGCAAAACGGTACCTGTCCGCTATGGATTGGCCTGATCGGTCCCCAAAGACAGCTTACGATCATCATGCAGCCACAAACTGGCAGAAGCCCGCATCGTTGGCTTGGTCCTTGTTTTTCCGATGACGAGAGACTGGACTTGGAAATTCTGCTGAACGGCGAAATGGGCCCGGGCGGCTTCCTCTGGCGTGCATCCGAAGCGAAGGAATGGAATGGCTTCCTCGGTTTTTCGGCCTGGGGAACGGAGCGTTTGGTCTGGCCTGATCACCTTCATATCGGGCAGAAGCACCAGCACGACGTCGATAGCCGATTTCAAGGGGAGCTTTCGGTGTCAATGGGAACTGCGAGTGTGTGAAGCAGACATTGAGTTGCACGATTGAAACAACAGCAATGCCTCTCCGGCCGAGCGTTCTACCGATGCTGATGAACAGCTCCTGACGCAAAAGGTCAAGGATCGGTGCGCCATTGGGGCGACGAAAATGACCGTCGACACACCAACCTGAAACCATGCTGGTGCACACTTCGGCGAAGGTCAGCGCAATGCATGGGATATTGCGGACCGCTTCAAAGTTTTGTCGGGTTTGGCGCGTCGCCATAAACCGCGACGGGGTCAAACACCTTCTCGGTCTCCGCGAACTGTAGCGCGATCGGTTGTGTCTCGGCCTTAACCGGAACGGTGCGATAAAAACAGGAGCGATAGCCGACATGGCAACTGGCGCCTCCCTCAACGCAAACGCGCAGCCAGATGGCGTCCTGATCGTCGTCGACCCGTATTTCCACCACCTTCTGGATAAGCCCGCTGGTTGCGCCCTTGTGCCAAAGGCACTTTCGGCTTCGGCTCCAATAGTGGGCTTCGCCTGTCTCGATCGTGAGCAGCAACGCTTCCTGGTTCATGACGCCCATCATGAGGACGTCACCGGTGTCAGCATCGGTCGTGACAACCGGCAGCAGGCCATTCGGATCGAATTTGGGCGCAAGCAGCCGGCCCTCTTCGACCTGCTCAATGGACGTGCGATTTGCGAAAGCTTTGGCGGCAGCCATTATCCGAGCCCTCCGCCAGATGCTATTGAGGATAGAAAATCCCTGCGAAGCTCTGCGTCCGACTGGAAGGCGCCGAGAAGCCGCCTGGTCACCATGCTGACACCGGGTTTTTTGATCCCGCGGGTTGTCATGCACATATGAGCTGCTTCGACGACAACCGCCACTCCGCGCGGCTGCAGCACATCCTGGATCGTATCGGCAATTTGGGCCGTCAGGGTTTCCTGGATCTGCAGACGCTTTGCGTAGGTCTCAACAACACGGGCGATCTTGCTGATGCCGACCACCCGTTTTGCCGGCAGATAGGCAACGTGCACCTTGCCGATAATCGGCACGACATGATGTTCGCAATGGGATTCCAGCCGCATGTTGCGCAGCACGATCAGGTCATCATAGTCGCTTATCTCTTCGAACGTGCGGGCAAGCAACTCTGCGGGATCTGTCGCATATCCTTCGAAGAACTCTTCGTAAGCGCGGACAACGCGGGCGGGTGTATCGACCAGCCCCTCGCGGTCAGGATCGTCTCCGCTCCATTCGAGCAAAACGCGAACGGCCGCCTCGGCCTCTTCCCTTGAAGGGCGGCGTCTTTCTGAATTTCGGGTCGGTGCCGTGACAGCGGCATTCGCGGCGTATGTCATTGTGCCCACAACTCCATTCGTCAGTCCAGCGACGCTACATGCTATGATATAACATAACAGTCAATCGCTAACTGCGAATTGGCTCCCCATGATACCGAGCTACAGCTCGTCGATGATGTCCTTAGGGTGACCTTGTAATGGGTTATGTCCGGTCAAGCGCGAACAGCCTTTTGGCCATCACCCCAACGCGTGTCTCGATGGCTTCAAGCGCATCGAGGATTATGTCCTCCCGAAAGCGCCGGCCCACGACCTGTATGGCGACCGGCATCTCGTCATGCATGTGGGACGACACGATCCCTGCCGGAAACCCCATATAGTTCATGGAAAACGACCAGATACCGCATCCAAGCACGTCCATGATGCCTTCCTTTCCGTCCGCATCACGATTCCACGAATAGGTCGGAGTCGGCAGGAAAGGTGTCAGGACGATCGGGTAGCGCTCAAGCAGCAGGTTCCACTCACGTATGAAATGGGAACGTCTTGCCATTTGGCGTATGAGTTCATCTCTCTCAAAGGGCGGGAAGAGTTCGAAGTATTCATCGAACATCCGATTGATCTCCGCGCTGCCGTGCCTACGGATATCCTCCAACAGCAGGACATTCATCTCGCCCATCAAAGCGCGATAGCCTGTTTCGCCGATCTCGCAAACATCAGGCGTCTCGATCTCTGTCACCTCGTAGCCAGCGTCAGTCAGGCAGTCGCGCGCAATCTCGAGCGCCTTTATGATCGCAGGATGCACCTCGAACCGATAGGTATTGGTTGTAAAGGCGACTTGAAGCGGCTTTTCCAGAGCCGGCCCGTCAAATGGCACAGGCGCCTGCCAGGGATCGTGCGGGTCGTATGCAATGGCCGATCGCATCGCGAGGCGCACGTCATTCACCTCGCGGCAGATCACGCCCTGTACGGACATCAACTGCGCCAGCATACCGCGCTCCACCTTTTGAGATGGATTGTATGCAGGCGTGCGTCCGAGCCCAGGCTTAACGGTGGCCGCCCCGGTTGCAGCGGAAGGAAAGCGCAGAGATCCGCCGATATCGTTCCCGTGGGCGATTGGGCCCATACCGCTCATTACGGCCGAAGAAGCACCTCCCGACGAACCGCCGGAGGACGCCCAGTCGTTCCATGGATTGAATGTGCGTCCATGCAGCTCGTTCGTGGTCGTGGCACGAAAGGAAAACTCGGGCGTATTTGTCCGGCCAACTACAATCGCGCCGTCTCGTGTCAGATTCCGGACAATTGGCGCATCGTCAGGCGCGATCACCTCCGAGAAGGCTCTGACGCCGTTTGGCGTTGCCCTGCCCTTTTGGTCGACGTTTTCCTTGATGGTCACCGGAACACCATGCAATGGGCCAACCGGGCCGGAGTGATCCAACAGGACATCGAGCTCATGCGCACGGGCGATGGCCTCATCTCCCAGATCTTCGACCACTGCATTGAGATGACCGTTCACCGCCCGCATTCGCTCAACAGTGGCAACCATCGCCTCCACAGCCGTGATTTCCCGTCCTGCGATCTTCTTCGCAAGCGCGCTTGCGCTCATCTGCCAGATTGGTTTGTCCGTCATGCTTCAAAGCTCCCCACCGCAACCGATATTCCAAATTGTCCCGAATGCAATGGGGAATCGCCGCTGCGGGTTGGTATTTGAGCAAGTCAGACAGCAACGCGTGCGCCATGAATCGGATAAGGACCGTTTCAAAGCCGCGACCGCCATCGGACGGGGTAGGGCCCTATGGATTGAAGATCAGGACGATATAGACGACAAAAATGACGAGATGGACCGCGCCCTGCAACATGTTGGTGCGCACGCCGCCGAAGGTCAGCGCACTGACGAACATCGTCAGGATCAGCAACGTCATATCGGTCATGCCGAGGCCGAGCTGAATTTCTTCGCCGGAAAATATCGAAATCACGAGAACGGCCGGCACTGTCAGCCCGATCGTCGCAAGCGCCGATCCGAGACACAGATTGACGGCCCGTTGCAGGTAGTTCTGCCGAGCGGATTTAAGCGCCGCAAGCGCCTCCGGCGCCAGAACGAGGCTGGCAATAACAATACCGCCCAGTGCAATGGGCAGGCTCCAGGTCGCCAGCCCGAAGTCCACCAGAACGGCCATTTTTTTCGACAAAAGCACTGCCGGGACCAGCGTCAGGACCAGCAGGATCGCATGATAAAGCACCGCCGCGCTGACGCTTGGCCGCTCGTGTGTATTTTCGGTCTCCTCATTGCCGGGCTGCATGAAAAAAGAGCGGTGCCGGACCGTTTGTATCGCCAGAAAGGTCGCGTATAAAACGATTGTAATGAATGCGAACCATTCCGACTGTATCCGGCTGAGACTTGGGTCCGGCGTCGATTGTGTGAAGTTCGGCAAGATGAGCGTCATCGTCGCGAGCGTGACCAGAACGGTCAGAAACGCGACCGCACCGCGCAGATTGTATTCCTGCTCGCTGTGACGCAGCCCGCCAATGAGCAAAACCATGCCAACGACCCCGTTCATGACAATCATCAAGACCGCCATCATCGTATCGCGCGCCAGCGTCGGCGCCGCGTTTCCACTCAGCATGATCGCTGAAATCAGCGCCACCTCGATGGTAATTACGGCAATTGTCAGGATAAGCGTGCCGTAGGGTTCGCCCAGCAGTTCCGCCAGGTGGTCGGCGTGGCGCACTGCCGAAAACGAAAGCAGCAGCATGATCATGAACACCAGCACAAAAAGTGAAACGAACATCAGCAGGCTGAAATCGCCGGCAAACAGAAACGCGCCAGGCCCATAGGCGATGGCCGTGACGATAAAGCCCAGGATAAGGGAGGTCTCTTTG
This sequence comes from Pseudomonadota bacterium, assembly GCA_039025395.1. Lineage (GTDB taxonomy): Bacteria > Pseudomonadota > Alphaproteobacteria > Rhizobiales > Rhizobiaceae > Hoeflea_A. The sequence continues at coordinate 35,907 of JBCCOK010000023.1, read as the reverse complement.
CGGATGAAAGTGAGCATCAATGCGGTGACCTGATCTTCCCGGTGAACGGTGGCGCGTCAACTTAAAGCAAGTCTTTGGAGGAATGAAGTATTCGCCGACGACGAATATTGTTCTTTTACAGACGCATCATACGCCGCCACCCTACCCTATCCAACCGGCCGCAGCCGTCAGAACAAGCGCCCCAACTACCCAGGACATCAGTGTGAAAAGCCCGTTCCAGCGCCAGGCATGCACCGGACCCGGAATGCCGACCACACGGCTTAACAGCAACGATGTTGCGCTAAAGGGTGACCCGGTCAGGTTAAGCGCCCAGCCGACGAGCAGGGCCAATCCGAGCATTGAAGGGTTGAGGCCGAGTTGCGGCATCGCAACCAGTATGCCCCCGATAAAAGTCACGATCATAATCGGAGGAAGGCCGATACATGAGGCAAGCGGGATAAATGCCGAAACGGCAACATAGACGGCGGCCGGGCTGAAGCCTTCAAGCGCCAGTGCTTCGGCAAACGCGGAATGGCTTGCAATACTTGCAGCGAGAAGGCCGATATAGCCGGCAACACCAAGCGTTGCAGCTTCGGGGCTTCCGGACGGTATCGCAAATCGCAGCAAGCGCCTGACCTCGTCCCGAAGTTCCCGAACAGTCCTGTGACTATCAGTGAATGTCTGTACAGTGAGCCACAACACCGTTAGCGGCAGGGCCGCAATCATAATCGCGGAAACAAACAGAATGTCGCTTACAGCGTAGATCAGGAAGGCGAGGCCCAGCAGCCCGGCGGCAACCGCCAGGAAACGCAGCAATGCGGTGCCCGGAAACGGTGGTGCTTCGCGGCTCGACAGTTTGAAACCGTCGCGCGCAAGGCGCATGCGCGCCCGATAGCCCGTCATCCTGTCTTCCGCCCAACCCGCCCACATCATGATAAAGGCGATCGCGAGCCCGAGCGGCGCGATAATACTTGCGCGGGATCCCGGGACGGTTGTCAGAACCACCGCCTGGGATATCGCGGTCGGCGCCCAGAGGTTGAACCAGGAAAACCCGCGGCTTAGCGCGCTGATCTGGCGGCGCAGTCTTATGTCGTAAAGTGCACGCGGACTGTCCGGCGAGTGGGCAGCCTGTGCGCCGCGAAGAATAAGCGGTCCGAGAAGGCTGATAGCGCTGAAGTTCAAAAGCACGCCTATAAAATGTCCGCCGACATGCAGCGCCAAGTATCGGCGGCCAGGCGGTTGGTTGGTGAGGTAATGGCCGATCTTGAGAACCGAGCGCGACCGGAATGCGCCCTCGCGCAAACAGGCCAGAAGCATCATGAAGGCGGCAAGATAAGCGCCGCGCGAGAGATCTTCCAGAACCAGCGGCCACGCATCGGAGCCAAGCCTCCAGACGGCAAAGACCGTGACGATCACCGCGATGATCATCAACGCCTTTTCGCGCAGGCCGAAACGCATCAAGCCGGCAAGGCAAAAAATCAGAAACATGGAACCGGAAACCCAATGGGAAACCGCATGATCCGAAAGGGTCGTCCAGACGACCGAGAGGCTCAGCAGACAACAGACCAGCGCAAAAAATAAGCTGATGTTCTCGGTCTCGCGTGGCGCCTTGACCGCCTCATCGACAGCATCAGTAGCCAAGGGCGCAGCCATCCTTGCGCGGATCCGATGCACCTGTCAGCACATTGTTGTCCCAGTCGATCGCGATGGCCTGCGATCCACCAACCGGCACTTCCGGCGTCGTGATTGCGTGTCCGCGCGCGACGAGCTGTTCCCGGATGTCCGAGCCGATGGCATTTTCCATTTCAACCTCGCCCGTATTGGGATCGACCATAAAGCGAGGAAGATCCATGGCCTCCTGGAGGTCGAAACCGAAATCGAAATGGCGTGTCAGGAACTGCATGTGTCCGAAGGCCTGGTACTGTCCGCCCATCACGCCGTAGGACATGACAGTACGTCCATCTTCGACGATGAGAGCCGGAATGATGGTGTGCAGCGGCCGCTTGCCGGGCGCGATACAGTTGGGATGTCCCTCTTCGAGCACAAAACCCTGACCGCGATTGTGCAACGTCACACCGCTGGACGGCGTGGTGATGCCGCTGCCGAATCCAAAGAACAGCGTGTTGATGAAACTGCAGGCGTTGCGTTCCTCGTCAACGACACTGATATAAACAGTATCGCGGTGCGCAGGCAGCGGGAATTGCGGCGTCGGCAGATTGGCTTTTCCGGGATCGATTGCAGACGCGAGCGTTTGGGCATAGTCGCTCGACAGCAACGCCTCCACGGGACTGGTCGAAAACTCAGGATCGCCAACAAAAAGATTTCGGGCGGTATAGGCCAACCTGCAGGCTTCGATCTCCGTGTGAATCCGGTCCGCAGTCAGCGGTCCACCCGCTTCGACCTCGAACTGCTGCATCATGTTCAACAGTAGAAGCGCGATAACCCCTTGCCCGTTCGGCGGGCATTGCATGACGGTTCGGTTGTCGAAATTCGATGATATCGGAGTCACGTAATCGCCAGAGGCCTCTGCAAAATCCTCCATCGTATGAAACCCGCCAAGGCTCTGCAGGTGCTCGACAATGTCACGCGCAACCCAGCCACGGTAAAAGACGTCGCGACCCTCTTCGGCTATGGATTTCAGCGTTTTCGCAAGCAATGGCAGCCGCAGGACAGAACCGGTTTCGGGAACAACGCCATCGCGCAGGTAAGTGGCAGCGCTGACCGGGTCGGCACTCAGGAACTCCTCATTGCGCGCGAAATCGAATTGCACGCGCGACGAAAGCGGAAAGCCGTGTTCCGCATAGCCGATCGCAGGCGCCAGGACGTCGGCAAGCTGCAGCCGGCCGTGGTCGGCACTGAGGCGCGACCATGCGTCGACCGCGCCAGGGATGGTGACCGCGTGCGGCGAATGCCGTTCGATTTGCGTTACACCCGCCCCGGTCAACGCCGAAGCGGTAGCACCTGAGGGCGCGCGACCCGAACCGTTAAAGGCGACGATATCCGCCGATCCCTCCGGCGCGTACATGCAGAAGCAGTCGCCGCCGATCCCGGTCGATCCCGGCTCGACCACGCACTGGACCGCGCAGGCCGCAATAGCCGCATCCATTGCATTGCCGCCCTTTTGCAGGATTGCCAGTGCAGCCTGCGTCGACAGGGGATGCGATGTTGCCGCCATGGCGCCTGTTGTTTGGACCGGCGAACGGCCAGGACGCGAAAGATCTCTCAACTTCAACTCCCTCCAACGATAAATCTGCTCTGATTCCGATGCCGGATGCACAGGGATGGCACCGTAAATGTCGTCCTATGGCGACGAATGGTTGTCAAGCATGGCAGACCATTGCGACACGATCTCGACCCTCATCTGTCGACCGCCACATCAACACACGCGGCACTAACGACTCTGTGTAGAGCCGTGAATGGCATTCTCGAATGGCCGATCGTAGGTATAGCTTCGGATCAGCCAAACGGGAGACACACCATGTCACTACGCTCACTCACCATTGCTCTTGCTTTTGTTGCCGGCAGCACGATTTCGGCACTCGCAGGTCCGCAATACATCGACAGTTCCGGCTATGCGGTTTCAGGCTACGACGTCGTTGCCTATTTCGACCTTGAACAAAATCCGGTCGGTTCGGCACAGCCGAAAGCTGTCCGCGGCAACGCCGCCTATACGGCGGACTACAACGGTGCAAAATGGGCATTTTCTTCAGCCGAAAACCGCGACAAATTCGTCGCCGATCCCGCGCGCTATGCACCACAGTTCGACGGTCATTGCGCGTTTGGCGTCGCCAAGGGCGGCAAGGTACCGGCCAATCCGCACCTGTGGCGTATCGTTGACGGCAAGCTATACCTGAACATCACCAAGAACGTCGTCGGCTTCTGGGAAGAAGACATTCCCGGCAACATCTCGACCGGCACAACAAACTGGGGCGGAATCGAAACAGCAAATGCCTCCGACCGCGAAATCCCGGAGTTTGACGGAGCTATCGGTCCGGTTACCAACTAAAAGTTTCTCGCCGTGGCGCCGTATCTGACATGTAGCGCAAGACACGATCGCCACGCCATTACCCCCGGTCGCACCGGGGGTTTTTTTATCTTCATCACCACGTTTCTGCGAACGGCCGGAGATCCATTTCGAACGTCCAGCCGTCCCGCTTCTGATGATGCAGGTACCAGTAAGCCTCCGCAACCGACTCTGGCTCCATCAACACGTCGGGCGGAAGGTTCTCCGGGTCCCCGCCTTGGTCGGCGATGCGTTGGCGCACGAATGCCGTATCGACACCCGCATCGATGATCAGATGGGCAACATGAATGTTTTGAGGCCCGAGTTCGCGCGCCATACTCTGCGCCAGCGCCCGTTGGCCAGCCTTGGCGCTGGCGAAGGCGGCGTAACCCACACCGCCCCGCATGCTGGCGGTCGCACCGGTGAAAAAGATCGACCCTTTCGCGCGCGGCACCATGTAGTTCGCTGCTTCCCGGCCGCACAGGAAGCCGGCAAGACACGCCATTTCCCACACCTTGCGAAACACCCTGTTGGTGGTCTCGCGCACCGGGAAGCGGACATTGCCGCCGACATTGCAGATGACCACCTCAAGCGGCCCGACGGATCGCTCGATCTCGGAAAACACCTGCTGAACATCGTCCTCGAGCCGCGCGTCGAGCCGGTAGGCATGGGCCACCCCGCCGTCCGCTTCGATCTCGGCAACCAGCGGCGCCAGCTTGTCGTCGTTGCGCCTGCCGACACAGACTGTAAACCCGCCCTTGGCAAACCGCTTGGCGATCGCAGCCCCGATATAGTCACCGGCACCGACAATCAGGGCGACAGGTTTTACGTCTCGCATCTTGAACACTCCCGGTTGGATAAAAAGAATCCGCCGCTCATAAGACAACAAAGCGCCTGCGTCGGCAAACCGGGCGCGGCTTGTAGACTGATTAAAACCAAGAGGACAATTGTTTCGGCGGGAAAATGCCGGATTCGGGTTCTACTTTATAAGGACTGCATATAGGCTTGCGAAACTTGATCATCTTGGGATCTCTTCTGGACGTCGCCGCGGTGGCGTATCCGGGAAAAAGTCAACAACGGGAGGAGACAATGGCAAAAAACGGATGCTGCGGACCGGGATACGCCTCGCCGCAGGAGGCAATGCAGGCCGACCGTGAAAAGCTGCTTTATACGGTCGCTCTTTATGTCGGAACCGGCGTCGAGAAACCGGATTATCTCGCAACCGTCGACGTCGATCCGGAAAGCCCGACCTATTCCAGCGTGATCGCCCGCACCGAGATGCCGCAGATCGGCGACGAATTACACCATTCCGGCTGGAATGCCTGTTCAAGCTGCCATGAGGATGAAAGCAAGAGCCGCCGCTATCTTCTGACGCCCGGCGTGCGCACGTCCAACATCAACGTGATCGACACGCAGGATGAAACCAGCCCCAAGATTCACAAGGTCGTTTCAGGCGAAGAGATTAAGGCGAAGACCGGACTTTCCGGACCCCATACGATCCATTGCCTGAAGTCCGACATCATCATCTCGATGCTCGGCGATGCCGACGGAAACGCGCCAGGCGGTTTTCTGCATCTGGACGAGAATTTCGACATTGTCGGCCGCTGGGAAAACGACATCACCGGCATGAACTACAATTACGATTTCTGGTACCAGCCGCGCCACAATATGATGGTTAGTTCCGAATGGGCGGCCCCCAACACCTTCATGCCCGGCTTTGACCTCGACGATGTCGCTGCCGGCAAATACGGCCAGTCAATTCATTTCTGGGATTTCGAAGGCAAGCGCATTGCCAAGTCGGTGGACCTTGGCGGCGAAGGCATGATCCCGCTTGAGGTGCGCGGACTGCATAACCCGGAGTCCAACCACGGCTATTTCGCCGCCACCCTGTCCTCGAACGTGTTCCACTGGTGGAAGGACGATGATGGCGAGTGTCAGCTTGAGAAGGTGATCGACATACCGACGATCGACGTCGACGGCTTCCCGGTTCCGATGCCGAGCCTGATCACCGATATCCTGATTTCGATGGATGACCGCTACATCTATTTCGCCAACTGGCTGCACGGCGACCTGCGCCAGTACGACATCACCGACCGGTCGAACCCGAAGATGACAGGACAGGTCTGGCTTGGCGGCATGCTCGGCAAGGCGCCTGAGGTCAACGGTGTTACGGTTCAAGGCGCACCGCAGATGATCCAGTTGTCGCTCGACGGCAAGCGGCTTTATGTCACTACATCCCTGTTTTCATCCTGGGACAACCAGTTCTATCCCGGCATGAAGGACAAGGGTGCTCAGATGTTTCTGGTCGATTGCGATACGGAAAACGGCGGCATGACCGTCAATCCGGATTTCCTTGTCGATTTCGGCAAGGAACCCAATGGCCCGGCCCGCTGCCATGAAATGCGCTATCCGGGCGGTGACGTCACGTCAGACATCTGGATGTGATGCAGCCTTTGAAGCGGCAGACGCCATGAGCGCCGCCAAGACCCACATGGTGACGGTCGCCAATCGCGGCGGCCGCATACTGCCGGTGCGCGAAGACCAGACAATTCTCGATGTCTGCGAGGAAAATGGACTTATCCTGCCCGTGGCCTGCCGCTACGGCGGTTGCATCACCTGCGCCGGGCGTCTGGTATCCGGTTCGGTGCGTCAACCGAAGGGCACAGCTCTTAACCGGCGACAGAGCCAGGCCGGCTACGTTTTGATGTGCGTCGCCCAACCAAAGGAAGACTGCATCGTCGAAGTCGGCGTCGAAACCCATGACGATCTCTACCGCAACCCGTTTGCAGTCGCCCGCCCCCCAACGGTCAAGAGCTAGCGCTCTTTGGCCGGATCCGCCTCACTGGTGAAAGCCGCTGCCCATCGACATTTACCCTGAACCGGCTAAAGTAGTGGGCTTTGGGGGCACTACGCTTGGTAAAAGAAGCTGAGAACCTGCCCTCCTGCGATTGAGTGTGACATCAGCGCCGGCGTCCTTTTGCCCGGAACAGGAGAACATGAGTCTTCGAAGGTCGGATTGGGAATTTGATGGTTTTGTCGACGATTTGCACGACGCAGCGACATCGGACCGGTGGGATGACATCGCCGCGCGTCTCGCACAGTACCTTTCCAGATCGCACCTCATTTTCGGAGGCTATGGTCCGACACTCGGCATGACGCGACGCGGTATCGCCGGATTTTCGACAACTGATTATCAGGAGTTGCAGCAACGCTTTGCGGAGGGCGCGGCCGCCTATGCGCAAAGGCTGGCGCAGCGGGAAAACCAACAGGCCGACCATTCCGGTGACGTGGGACCAGAGATACAGAGCTATCAGTCACTGAACGATCACGTTCGATCAAGACACGGCATGTCGCCGGAGGTCGGAGCCATTCTCGGCCATTCCGATCAAGAAACGGAACTGGTTGTTGTCGCGCACGATTCTGACCGGCTTGGGCACGACCCCGAAGTGATACAGCGCTTTTTTCGAGCCGTGCCCCATATTCGGCGCGCCTATGCCACATCGCAGGTGATCCGGCGGCAGAAAGTGCTTCTCACAACGCTTGCCGCAGCATTTGATGATATCTCTGCCGGCGTGGTCTTGTGCGATGCAGAGGCACGTATATTGCAGATGAACACCATGGCGCGCGATCTTTTTGGAGAGCAGGATGGAATTGTCTGGCAGGCCGGACGATTGTCCGCGTATGACCGCGGCGCGCGCCTGGCGCTGTCTACACAAATTGCCGATGCGGCGGAGCGGCGCGGTGAAGCCGGCAGGAGCACACTGCTTGCTCCCAGAAGCGGGGCATTGCCCATCATTATTACGATCGGCAGCTATGTCCCCGGCATCGCGGTCGTTTTTGCGGAAGACCCTGAGCGTGATGTTGCCCCCGACCTCGACCGGCTTCAGACGGCGGGCGGATTAAGCCGTGCACAGGCAAGAGTGGCAAGGCTCGCGGTCTCCGGCGCGACAAACGCCATAATCGCGGAGCGCATCGGAGTTTCGGAAAACACCGTCAAAACCCACCTTTTGCGCGTTTTCGGCAAACTCGACTGCCGGGACCGGCGCGGACTCGCGCTGAGACTGGCGGCTCTTCGCGGTATCCTGAATTGATTTAGTGTCACCCGCACGGGTGACACTCCCGGTTTCATTTTGCGGTAGGATACAAGTGCACAGAGTTAGAGGTGGCCTTTATGTCGGCAGAACTCTTTCAAAATTCCGGTGACGCAACCAACAAATGCACCGATCCTGCTCAGGCCTTTATCGATGCAAATGGAAAAGCAGCACCCATAACAAAAGTCATCCCGGCAGATGAAACGTCTCTGTCAGCCACTGATTTCAGGCGTTGTGATCAGGGCGCGCACTTGGATGCGTACGACCTGCTTGGGTTGCACGCGCCGAGTTTCTTGAGCGAAAGTCTTTGCGGGGATTGCCATGTCAATTGAACGAGTGGGTGTCAGCCTAAATCCCGCAGGAGGTTTGCCGGACTATTTTGTGATCACCGGAGAGGCCGACGATGTAACGTTCACGCTCGGCGGATTCAATTCGGCACAGTTCGTGAATATTACCGGCGACCGGATAACCTTTACCGTCGCCTCAGTCACGAACGAGATCAACGTTGTGGGTGACGATTTAAACTTTTCCAACAACGGCACCATCGAGCCAAATACCATTGTGCGCTTCATTGAAGGTTCTCCCGTCCGGGAGACGTTCAACGGTGTAACGCGTATTGATGGAGCGCGTGCCGAAGTCATCAATAATGGGTCTGCTTTCGCATACAGTATTGTTGGTGAAGGTAGCACCTTCTTGAACACCGGGCTTGTCGAACGCGAGGTAAGCCTTTTCCAGAATAATGCCGTTCTCGTAAACGAAGAGGACGGGGTGATCACCAACGGTTTCACACTTGGCGGCGACGATGTTGCCGTTCTGAACCGCGGCACCACAGGAGAGGTGGCTGTAGGCGGCGATAGAGCAACGATCACCGTCACGGGTCTTTTGACCGCGCCACCACCCGATGAAATTGAGGGCGATCGGCGTTTGGTCTCTGTCCTCGGGTCCGATGCCATACTCAATATCGGCAACGACGCCGAAACCGTGATCGAGCACACGCCAGATTTCCTGGCCGCGGTCTGGACGCTCGGGGATGACAATTTCATTTCGATCGGCACAGGAATTGGCGAAGGCGGGGCGACGATTACGAGCAGCGGCAGACTTGCCAATGCCCTGCAACTGCAAGGCGATAGGCAGGATATCGATCTGGGGCCGGAGTTAACGGTTACCACGACAGGCGAGGAATCCTCTGGCCTTGTGGTCTTTTCGGTGAACGAGGAACTCGAGCAGGACTTCGCGCAGGCGCCTGACATTTTTACCGAAGCCGCAATCACGGTACAGGGTCGCTTTTCCGACGGTGTCGATCTGACGATGGACAACGGCACTTTTGTCAATGGCGGCGCCATAACTCTCGAGGGCGCGCTGGGGATCGGTCTGAGCGGAGTTGGTGATGAAAACTCTTTCAGCAACGCCTCTGGCGGCCGCATCCTGACCAAGGGCGAGATCTCTCCGGCTGCCGCGTTTTTTGGCAACGATTACAGCTTTGTAAACAGTGGCGCGGTTCGGACGGAGGGCATATTGAGCCCAGGCGTGATCGCCTCCGGAAGCGAAGTACGGATAGAAAACCAAGCCGGCGACACCATCGTGACCACGGGCGCCAATTCCATTGCTGTTCAACTGGGCGGGGTGGGCCGTGATTTGCCTGTCGCTTCGGCGGTTTTTCCGCTTCTGTCGCAAACGGCACCGGATTTCTTGGTGCAGCAGGAAAACCTGTTTCAATTGGCCTTGGAAGAGTCTGATGAAGCCACGGCGGGTCAACTCGTCGGCCCGTCCACAGGCAATCTGACCAACTCCGGCCGGATCGAGACGGAAGCGAGCTTTGGCGGACCTCTCGATCCGCTTGATCCGTCAACGTTTTCTGGCAGCTATCAGCCTGCAATTCTCGCGCATCTCACCGGGGGTGAGGCCAGCGGCACGATTGTCAACACTGCGAGCGGTGAGCTGGTTAGCGACGGGGTCGTGGTACATTTCGGCGGAACCGATGTCACCTTTGACAACAACGGAAAGGTCCTGAGCAGACCGTCCGCCGAACGGTCCGAGGATGATCCTTTTCCCGTAGCGATTTTGGTGGATGGACCCGAAAGCAGCGCAACGATCATCAATCGCGGAGGCCAGGATGCGAATAGTATCGGCCTGATTGACGGATCGATCCTGTTTTTGTCCACCAGCGGCACGGTGCAAAACGAAGGCGATATCCGGGGCACGATTTTTGCCACGGTTGAGACCCAAAAGGCGCTTGGCGTCGATGGGCGCGGGGCGACGGGACCCTTTGTTGTTGAGATTGGCGACAAGGCATCTCTTGGACCGAGCGCTGTTATTGCATCCGATAGCGAGGCGCTGCGCTATATCGATGCGACCGACTCCCAGTTGATTTTCACCGCATCCGGCTTGATTGGCGGCGGTTTGCGCGCCACGGCAACCACCGGACAGATCACACTGTCCGATCCTGCGGATGCGACCGAGGGTAACGCCGTTCTGGAGCGGTCCGGAGAAGGGCCGGCCATGGAGCTGTTGGGGAACTTTACGGTCACCCAAAGCACCAATATTCAAGCGGGCAATGGCATCTTCGAGGTGGAGACCGAAGGATTGCCAGAGGACGAGATCCCGGAGGTTTCGCGCCTGAAATACACCAACGCGCAAGCTGAAAAGGGACTCACGGTCGAACCCGATAACGGGACCGGCGACGGCGCGCCGATCGTGGGCATAGGCGCCTTCACCGACGGGATCGACGTGTTGAATTCGGGCTTCATCGACGTAACGGGACCCGGCGCCACGGGGATCGAGGCCAAAGCCTCGGTCGATGGGGTGACTGAAAAGATCCTCAATGATGGCCAGATTTTCGTAACCGGCGACGACGCGACAGGCGTCTCAATGACTGTCGACACGGCGGCACCGCAGGCGCTGTTCGAATTCCGGCACGGATTTACAGGGAAGACCGATCCGAAGATTGAAGTGAGCGGCAAAAACGCAACCGGGGTAGAGATCGAAATCGGCGATGATCAGCCCACCGAGCTCATACTGGAACTGTCCCGGTTCATTTCCGCAACTGGTGAAAATGCGCGGGGGGTCGTTGTCAACGCGCCCGATGCTGCAGGACCTGAACCGATTTCACTGGAATACAATCTCGGTGACAATGGTGCTTTTGGCTTGAATCGGCCGGTCTCGGTGTCTGTTGAGGGCGAAAATTCTGTCGGTGTCGAGTTCCGCTCGGATGTGCGCGATATTCAGGTGATCGGAGGAATTTTTGCCGATGGTCAGGGTGCAGGCGCCACCGGTTTGGTCGTGGGCACACAAGGCAACCAGAAAGTCACCGTGCTGAGCGATATCGAAGTGAAGGGCAGCATTTTGCCTGACCAGAATGATACGGTGGGCATGCGGCTGGAAGGCGGCCAGAACACTGTGCTGCTGGGCCGCGGTGAACAAAGCATTCCTGATTTCGAAAACCTTTCCGGTGGTTTCGCCAATCCTTTGGAATCAATAAGTTTCGGAGTGAACATCGCGACCGAGTTTGGAGGTTTGCTCCCTCGGGCACAGATTGATGTAGAGGGTATCGGGGCGATCGGGCTAACTAGTACCGGCGGGAACACGATTATCCTCACGGCACAAGAATCAGAACCCGAGGATGGGGAAGAGCCAAGCCCTCCGGAAAATCCTTTCGAGGTAGACTACGAGGTGCGCGACGGCCTGATCAGCAACGTGATCGCTCGCGGCCAAGCATCCGTGGGCGTTCAACTTGGCGATGGCGACACGCTGATCAATGGCGGCACAATCGATGCCAACGGGACTTCGATACTCGGAAATGCAGGCACGCAAAAGGTCGCCAATACTGGAAACCTCTTCGGCGACGTCTTTCTCGGCGGCGGCGCCGATACATTCCTCCACGCGGTTGGTGCAAACGTGCCCCAAAATGTCGACGGTGGTACAGGCGATGATCTTTTGATTGTCGAGTTGCTGACCGGAGATGACCGAGACGCAAGCTCCGGTAGCGGTTCGGACGAAGGTAACCTGCTGCCACGAGACGATGTGTTCTCGGCAGCCGGGTCCTTTAGGAGCTTTGAAACTGTGGAGTTTCGCGCGGGCATCGATAACCCGCAAGCCGTTGGGTCAGCTGAACGTATCATTCGCCTTCAGGATACGTTTGCCCCTGGAGCGACCAAGGTCGTTCTAGGAACCGGCGTCACACTGGTCATTGACGGCACCACAGGAGCGGATGCCGTGCTCTCCGCCGCTGAGATTGCCGTTGGGCCAACAACAAAGCTCGAACTGGACAATACCGGCGATGGCGATGCGCAGTTCACCGGCATCGTAAAGGTAGCCGCGGGGGGCGAACTCGCAGGTGCCGGTACGATCGGCGATCTAGATGCGGATCCCGGTGCGATCATCGCGCCAGGCTTCAGCCCGGGAACGCTGACCATCACTGGCAATGCAACCATCGAAGGCGATCTAATCGTAGAAATCGGCGGGGAAGACGCTGGCAGTTTTGACAAGTTGGTTGTGACCGGGACGCTCGATCTATCGGCTGCGACGGTGCAAATCCGGTTCATCGACGACTATGCACCGCCGCCTGACGCGGTCTTCGACCTTTTCGAGGCTGGAACACTTATCGGTCTCGACACGGCCGATGTTCAAGTCGAGGGGCTGCCAGACGACCTGCAATTCAATATTGCGCCGGATGGCAGCAGCACGGTGACGGACGATGAGCCTGAAAACAGCCCACCCGTGCCCGGCACACTCAACCTGACTGTCACAGAGGATGACGATCCTTTCGCCCTTGACCTTCTTTCAGGGGCCACGGACAGTGATGGCGATCTGCTCAGCGTGATCGGGGCCACCGTGACCGCATCGGATGGCCGTCCTCTGACAGACATAACCGAGCTTTTGAACGAGACGCTGCAAATCACGCCCGACGGGTTTGACGATCTCGCGCAAGGTACCGATGTGACACTGACGGTGAATTACGACATCACCGACGGGATCAATACGACGCCAGCATCCGCAATCGTTACCGTCCAGGGGCAAAACGATGCGCCGGTGGCCTTTGCAGATGCGTTTTCCGTTGACGAAGGCGGTTCGGTCTCAGGCTCTGTGCTGGAAGACAATAGCAACGGCGCCGATGCAGATGTGGATGGTGACACGCTGTCGGTCTTGCTCGTGGATGATGTGGATAACGGCGTTCTGGAACTCAATGCGGACGGGACGTTCACCTACGCACCGACCGACGATTTCGCAGGAACCGACACCTTCATCTACGATGTCATGGACGGAAAAGGCGGAACCGACAGAGCCACCGTGACCTTTACCGTCAACGAGGCCCCAAACCAGAGTCCGGAGGTCTCTGCGCTCACGGCGGGTTTTGGCGAGGATGAGACGGGCCGCACGGTGAACCTGCTCGACCCTCTGTTTGTCTTTGATCAGGACGGGGACGATCTCGACGTTGAAAATGTCCTCGTCACCGCGGATGATGGACGCGTTGTATCGGCAACCACCGACCCGGAAACCGGTGTTTTCTCGATCGGTGATGGTCAGTTCGAGGATCTGGAGGCGGATGCGTCGCTCCTGCTGACAATCAACTATGATGTAACCGACGGGATCGCATCGGTTGCCAATACCGCGACCGCGACAATCTCCGGCGTCAATGACGCGCCAACAGCAATCGATGACGCAGGCGCGGGCTTTGAAACCGAAGAAGAAACGGCTTTCGTCATCGCCGATCTGCTGGCCAATGATGTCGATCCGGATGGCGATGTCATCAGCCTGCTTGAACTGGATACGACCGCAACGACCGGCATCGTCACCATCCTGGAAAACGGCGACATTCGCTACGATCCGAATGGCAGTTTCGACGCGCTCGACGACGACGAGACTGGCACTGACACGTTCCTCTACACGATCAGCGACAGCAATGGCGGACAGGACATCGGCGAGGTCACCGTCGAAATCTCCGGTCTCAATGATGCGCCCGTCGCGCTGGACGACTTTTACGAGGCCGATGCCGGATCGGAACTCAGCGACAATGTGCTGTTGAATGACAGCGACATCGATGGCGATACGCTCACGGCGTCGCTGGTTTCAGGTGCCGGCAAGGGCGAGCTTGATTTCGGTCCCGACGGCAGCTTTACCTACCGGCCCGACCCGGACGCCTCGGGAACGGACTCCTTTGTCTACTCCATATCGGACGGCGACCTGTCGACGACCGCGACGGTCAATCTTACGATTGAGCCGCTTGAAGACCCGACGGGCAACTTCGCTTTCACCCTTGTAAACACGCGGACGGATGAGACCGTCGCATCGATCACACAGGGCGAGACCGTCGACCGCGGATCCACCTCCTCTTTCTCGACGTCGATCGTCGCTGACTGGCTGGGCGAGGCTTCGGTCGAATCCATGACGCTGTCGATCGCGGACGCGGATGGCAACATCCTGTTTTCACGCACCGAGAACGTCGAGCCTTACGCGCTGTTCGGTGACCGGCGCGGCGACTTCTTTGATCCCCGCAAGCCATTGCCCGAGGGTGCATATAGTATCACCGCCAAGGCCTATTCGGGCGATCGGGCAGGCGGAGAACTGGTGGAAGAAACGACGCTCGACTTCGTGATTGCCGACGACAGTACACCAAGCGAATCCTTTGGCGTATTCCTGGTGGATACGGTTTCGGATGATATCATTGCGGAAATCCTACCCGGCGCCAATCTGACGCCAGCCAATACACCTGGTGACAATCTCTCGGTGCGCGTTGATGTCGAAGGCGCTGAATCGGTGCGGCTGGCGCTCTACGACAGCCAAGGAAACCTGGTGTCCGACCGCATAGAAAATGTTGAACCCTATGCACTGTTCGGGGACCGCAACGGCAACTTTTTCAACCCGCCCGATCCCTTGACAGCCGATGATTACCGGCTGGAAATTGCCGCGTTTTCCGAGAACTCCGGGCGCGGAACGGAGATCGACCGCGCGGTGGTCGATTTCACGCTCTCGGACGTCTTCGTGGCATAACCTCCAAGTCTTTTGCGGCCACCGGCGCCCGAGACGCAAAGGCAAATACGCGTTCCGTAAGCAAAGCATGACAACGTTCACGGGCTGGGTGTCGAAACCCATGGCGATTTGCGCTGGAATCTCTCATTTGTTTGGCTCGCCTCGAAATCCGTCAGTGGCGCGGGTGGATCGAGAATTTTGCACCACATGTGCCGGCCGATGTTGAGTTGGAACATTACCGCGCTAGCTTGAATGGTCTGGTTCCTGCCAAGGGAAGCTTGAATTGGCGAATTCAAGGGCAGCGATTTGTTAAAAAATACCATAGCGGCAGTGTTAGCGGCTGCAACATACTTCGTTGTGCTTCCGACCATTGCGCAACAGCCTGATCGAATGGCCCTGTTCGACAATGGATCACTGATGATCAAAGGCCACTTTCAAGCCGGTATCAACACCGTTGGCGAAGGCGACCTGTTTTGGGACCTCGCAGATATATTTGCTGCGAGCGCAGACTATGATCCCGATAAGGGTTGGATTGAGTATTACCTTAAACCAGGCATCAGTTTCGAGTACGGTTTGCCTGACGATGCCAACCTTTACGGAAAGGTGTCTATCGTCGCGTCCTACACTCAAAACAACGATGCCTACGATTTCGGCGATAACGGCCGGGTGACGCTTGAAGAAGGCTACCTCGGCTATTTCAGGCAGTTCAACGAGGCTTGGGAGATTGATGTTTCAGCAGGCCCGAGGGAAGCCAGGTTCGGAACAGGCATGCTGATCGCAAATGGTGGTTCCAGCGGATTTGACCGCGGAGCGCTCAAATTCGGACCAAGAAAAGCATGGGACATGGCCGTGCTGGCCCGCCTTGGCTTTGAGGACTGGATGAGCACTGCGTTCTATCTCGATCCAAACGAGATTCCTGATACCGATAACAAGAACAGACTGGCCGGGTACGACCTGCGTTACAACAGCCCGGCAGGCGGATATGTTGGCGGAACCTATGCCTATGTCCTCAACTCAGACAACGCCTATCCGAAAGCCGCGCCGGGCGGGATCGGCCCTCCGACCGTGATCCCGGGCGCTCGCGAGGGTCTCAACGTAATCAACCTATATGCCCGCACCAATCCAATCGCCAGCGAATATGGGTCCAGTTTTGTCAGCGTTGATGCGGCTTGGGAATGGAACAGCAACTATGCCATGCAAGCATGGGCGGGGCGTTTCCAGGCCGGCCACACCTGGACACAGCGTCCATGGACACCCTCACTCACCTATACTTACAAGACCTTTTCCGGCGATGATCCCAAAACGCAACGCCAAGAGCGGTTTGACCCGCTTTATTATGACGGTTCGCCCAGTACATGGGCAACAGGTTCGAAGTCGTCGATGACCTTCATCAATTCCAACGTCCAGGCACAAGAGTTGGCCATGAGTGTCAAGCCGACGGTGAAAGACACGTGGACGCTGCGCTATGCGCACATCCGTGCGAACGAATTGCGCAGCCCGATCCAGTTCGGCCAGGCCACGCGATTCGAGATAGCGGGCGGCGATAACATCGTGGCAGGCGTGACCGATCCGCATCTCGCGGATGATTTTTTCCTAGAATATAACAGGATCATCAACCCGAACACCTTTCTGAACCTTGGAGTCAGCGCATCAATACCCGGCACGGGTCTCGATCAGGCGGCAGGTCGTGATCTGCCGGTCTGGTACGGCGGCTTCGTCAACGTTGTGATCAATTACTGATGGATTTTTGAACGCGCAGGCACACAAACACAGATCGACAGGTTGCTGAACATGCTCAAACATTTGCACTTAAGTTCCAGGTTCATTCCGGTTCTCGTCGCCGCGGTCCTCGCACACGCTCCAGCCATGGCGCAGCAATTGGAAACGCTTGATGCGATTGAATCCGACCCGCGCAATATGGGATGGATGCAGGGATTTCCACCGCCGCGGGACAGACTGATTGAGCAGCCGGACTCAAACTATTTCAGTTTTCCCAAACTGCGCTGGTCAGTCTGCCATTTGCGAGAGTTTCTTCCGACCCGACAAATCAGCCGCGGTCTCGGGGCACCGATTCCGCTCGATTATCTGAACCCGCTGGAATTTGCGGCCGAGCGGGCCGCCATCGACGCGCTCACATTTATGCCCATGGACGCTCAGGTCAGTATGACCTGGGCGCAATCGCTGTTGGCAAATTACACGGACGGCATCCTGATCCTGCACAAGAACCGTGTCGTTTACGAGCGCTATTTCGGGTGCCTACACCAAGACGGTAAACACGCTGCCATGTCGATGACCAAATCGATCACCGGTCTATTGGCCGAGATCATGGTTGCCGAAGGCCAGTTGGACGACACGTCCCTCGTGGCAGACGTCATTCCAGAAATCGGTGATAGCGCATTTGCCAACGCAACGGTGCGCCAGGTGATGGATATGACCACCGGTGTCAAGTATTCGGAAGACTACGCCGACCCGAACGCCGATATATGGCTCTATTCGGCTGCAGCCAGCCCGCTGCCCAAATCGCAAGACTATCAGGGCCCGGACGGTTATTGGGAATACCTTCAACAGGTTGCACCAGAGGGCGATCACGGCACTGAGTTCCACTACAAGACGATCAACTCGGACATGCTCGGCTGGATCATCTCCCGCCTGTCCGGCAAATCAGTTACCGAACTTACATCTGAACTGCTTTGGCGCAGGATGGGCGCGGAACAAGACGCCTATCAGACAGTCGACGGCAAGGGCGTTGCCTTCGCTGGCGGTGGTCTCACGGCCGGTCTGCGGGACCTCGGACGCATCGGACAGTTGATGCTCAACGAGGGCGTTATCAACGGACAGCGCCTGTTCCCTGCGGAAGTCGTGCGTAGGATTCGCGCCGGCGGAGACCGCGGCAAGTTCGGCAATGGCTTTCCGACGCTTCCCGGCGCCAGCTACACCAGCCAGTGGTGGATCCTGCACAACGATCACGGTGCATTTGCGGCACGCGGCGTGCACGGTCAAACGATCTATGTAGACCCCACCGCCGAGATGGTGATCGTCCGCTTTGCCTCATTTCCTCAAGCCCAGAACGGTTTGATCGACCCGACGTCGTTGCCGGCCTATCAGGCGGTGGCGGATTATCTGCTTGCAAAAGACTGAAAGAATTTCAGCATGTCATCTTGCGAATAGTTGAGACCCCCGCGATCGCCCGTTGCTTCGCTGCTTCAGCATTTTCCAGCCAGTTGAACGCCCGCCAGCAACAACCGTCGAGCCGATTGCGGCGCGTCCCGATGGGTGGCGCCGATTTGCCTTTCGGTTCCATCCGTTCACGAAAACAAAAACTGATAGCTCAGTCTTTAAGACACCGGTGTTTGGTGCACCTGCGTGACCAGTTCACGAAACCATCGATGGAAGGGATCGGCGTCAAGCCGTCTATGCCAAATCTGATTGGTCGTCATGCTGCGTTCTTCGAGCGGATGATCGTAAATGCGCAGCCCGCCACGCTTCGATATACGGTGCGCGACACCTTCTATGAGGGTGGCGATCATGCCCGAGCCACGAAGGCTCTCGCCCACCGCGAGGCCATGGGGCACAACGAGGCCAATCTCACGCGACTTTCCCATTTGCGCAAGAAGCCTGTCACTCCAGGATTGTGGGTCGCCCGTGTAACTGATCACCAGATGTGGCCGGGAAAGGTAGAACTCCAGCGACATGTCACCGGGCAGGTCGCCAGTATCATCGGCAACGCATACAAGTTTTTCCTGAAGTATAGACTCATGAGAAAACCGCTCGGGCACATCACTCAACGGGCTGAACACCAGATCAACCACCTGATTGTCCAAATCGGTTAAAGGGTTCCGGGCGTCTATCGCGATCCCCCTGATTTCAACGCCCGTTGCCACTTCCTTCAAAGCACGCATGACCGGTGGTAACACGACCGAGGTCGCATAGTCCGTGAGCCCAAGGCGCACGATTGCTTTGGCTGTCGTCGGATCGAAACCATCGCGAGGTTGAAACGCGCCAACGGCGTGATCGAGCGCTGCTTGCACATCCTCAGCCATCTGTTCCGCACGCGGGGTTGGCACGACGCCCGCCCCGCCTTTTACGAAAAGTGGATCATCAGTCAGGGTTCGAAGTCTTCCAAGCGCATGGCTGACAGCGGGCTGTGTCACCCGCAGCCAAGCTGCTGCTCTGGTGATACTCCGCTCGCGCCAGATCGCGTTGAAGATAAGCAGAAGGTTTAGATCCGAGCCAATAAGATGTTTGTCTTTCATGCTTTGTATAAATATCATTAATTTGATTTATGAACTAGCTTGCATCATAGTTTTTCCGTTCAGGATGGAAGGACAGAGCATGCCCCAACTCAACGAATACGGTCTTCTTGGCAGGTCGGGTCTTCGCGTATCACCCATTGCCCTTGGTGCCATGACGATGGGAACAGCATGGGGATGGGGTGCCGACCTGTCTGAGACACGACGGATTTTCGATCTTTACGCCGACAGAGGCGGCAATTTCATAGACGGGGCAAACGAATACACGGGCGGCGAAAGTGAAGACTACCTCGGTCAGATCCTCGAAGGGCGGCGTGATCGCTTTGTGCTGGCAACCAAATTCGGGCTTTCTCAAAGAGAAGGAGACCCCAATGCCGGCGGCGCGCACCGCAAGGCGATCCGCAACGCGGTTGATGAAAGTCTGCGCCGCTTAAACACAGACTACATCGATCTTTATTATCTGCACATCTGGGACTGGCGCACGCCGATCGAAGAAACCGTATTGGCGATGAACGATCTCATTCGTGAGGGCAAGGTTCTCTATCTCGGAATTTCAGATACGCCCGCGTGGAAAGTGGTTGAGGCAAACATGTTCGCACGCCAGAACGGTTACGCGCCTTTCATAGCTTATCAGGGACGATACAGCCTGATCGATAGAACCATGGAGCGCGACATTCTTCCCATGGCGAATGACCACGGTTTGCGCGCGGTCACATGGCAGGCACTGGCATCGGGCGTGCTCACCGGCAAATATCTCGACGGAAAGAAAGGCGACAGTGGCGGACGTTCCGGAATGACCGAAAATATGGGCCTGTTGACGGATCGGAACTCAGAAATTGCAAGGGAGGTGGTCAATGTCGCAGAAGAGTTGGGCGTGCCGCCCGGCGCGGTCGCCATAGCATGGGTCATGGGCAGATATGGTGCACCGGTTCCGATTGTGGGCGCGCGAAACGAAAAACAGCTGGAACAGAACTTGACTGCCGCAACGGTGGAACTCTCTGCCGATCAGCTTGATCGCCTGGCAAATGCAACGGCTTTCGACCTTGGCTTTCCTCTCAATTTCGCAGCGGTTCCTTCCGTCGCTGGTCTTATCGACAAAACCGCTGATGTCGCAGGCGGGCCCGAAGCCGATGTCGCTCGATGGGCCTGAGTCAAAATCGTTTGCGGCACAACATGTTTTTCAAAACCCTTGAGTAAGCGCATACCACCGCGATGCCGTTCGAATTCGAAAGTGCTGTTTTTCTTGCGCTACCGTTTTACTTGTATGATTGCGTGAGACACTCCATTTAGGAATGTGCGGCAATTGAAAACGGAACCAGAGTGGTTGCATGGCCGATCTCAATGCGGTTTTGACCAGCTTTCCGGCAGGCGGCGGCGAATTCCGGCTGAAGCGCCTGACCATCGGTATTTTCCGCAACGATCAGCCAACGCATCGCATCAGCCTCGGAAGGGACAAGGCTGAAAACGTTCCGCTCAAGGCCGATCAGGGCTGGATCCTGCCGCCGGGCGCCTCCGGTATTTGCACCTATGACATTCCGCTCGACGTGATGATGGTTGAAGTCGCCCCCAGGGTGCTGTCCGAGGTCGGCATGGCCGAACCTGACGCCATCGCGCCCGTGGTCGGCGATCTCGACCCGCTGACGCTGCAACTCGCAATGGGCGCCGAGGCTTTCAACAAGGGCGGCACGCTCTACCGGGAAACCATGCATCGTGCGCTGGCCGTGCAACTGACAAACACGCTTGAGACCACCGAAAGCCCCGCGCGGTCGATCGGAAATGTTCGCCTGCGACGCGTCGTCGACTACATTCACGACAATCTGGCCGAAGACCTGACACTTAGATCCATGTCCGGCCTTGCCGCCATGAGCGGCTATCATTTCAGCCGCGCCTTCAAGACGGCAACCGGCAAGAGCCCGCTGCAATATGTGATTGCAGAGCGGATTGCCTTGGCTAAGGTTCTATTGAAGACGACCGGCCTGACCGTGTCCGAAATCTGCTTTCGAACCGGTTACAAGGACCTCTCGCGCTTCGGGCAACACTTCAAGCGCGCGACCGGGACAACGCCGGGTAAGTTCCGCGATCAATAGGCATGCAGCGCCAAACAGCAAAATTCGCATAGCAAAGCGCAATTTTCGCGCCTATTTGCAGAACCCCTGCTTCCCATCTTGTTGTCACGGCACTGGATCCCCCTTTCACCAACCCGCCAGCGCCGAACAGGAGAACAATGATGAAGAAGCTCGTCCTTTCAGCGGTTACGTCAGCCCTGCTGGCCGGTTCCGCGCTTGCCTCAGACATTCAGACGCGCACCGTCACCTTCGAGAATGAAGGTTCGACACTGTCGGGAACGCTCTATCTGCCATCCAACCACCAAGAAGGCGAGAAACTGCCTGTCGTGGTCGTCACCGGCGCATGGACCTCGGTTGAGGAACAGATGCCCGCCAACTATGCCCGCGAGATGGTCGAACGCGGTTTTGCCGCTTTTACCTTCGACTTCCGTGGCTGGGGAAAATCGGGCGACCTGCCTCAGAGTGTCCGTTTCATAGAAAGCCCACAGGCCAAGACATCCGACATCCGCCAGGCTTTCGAATATGTAGCAACGCTTCCCGAAGTCGACAGCGCACAAATCCACGCTCTCGGTATCTGCGCTTCGGCCGGATATATGGTCGATGCTGTATCGGGGAATCCGCTGGTCCAGCGTATCGGCCTCGTCGCACCGTGGCTGCACAATGCTGAAATCGTCGAAACGGTCTATGGAGGTGCAGATGGCGTCGCCGGGCTGATCGAGGTCTCGCGTGCGGCGCAAGCAAAGGGCGGAGAGATTATTCCGGCAGCTGGCCCCGAAGGGGCCGACGGGGTGCTGATGCCCTTCGGTGGCTATTACTACGAAGCCGATCGCGGTGCCGTCCCGGAATATGACAACCAGTGGAACAATGCCGGCTGGGAGGGCTGGCTGACCTATCATCCCGCAGACAATCCGCAGCGCCTCGACAAGCCGCTTGCGATCGTTCATTCGGAGGCCGCCGCCATCCCGCAGGGCGTTCGCACCTTTCTGCAGGGCTTGGCCGGAGATGCGACTGCACAGTGGCTCGAAGGTGTCACCCAGTTCGACTTCTACGACAATCCCGAAGATGTCGAACGCGCCGCCGAGACCGTTGCCGGGCACTTTCGTGCCGAGGCGAATTAGGAAATCCCGCTTCCGGTTGGGGCGCTGCAGAGCGCCCCAATATCGTTTGCGAACAGAAAGAGCCAAAAGAATGTCACTGAGATTTTTGACAACCCTTGCAGCGGCGACCCTGACGGCAGGCGTCGCTTTGGCCGATCAGGCTGAAATCAGCCGCTCGATCACCGACATTGCGGCAGGCGCCGACCGCCACGACTGGGAGCGCGTGCGCAGCGCATTTTCAGACACCGTCACAACCGACTACACCAGCCTGTGGGGCGGCGACCCGGTCACCCAGCCCGCCGATGATCTGGTTGCCGGCTGGTCGGGTTTCCTTCCCGGTTTCGATACCACGCACCACATGGTCTCGAACCATACCGTCACATCGATCGACGAAGATAGCGCAACGGCAGAAGCCGACTTTATCGCCACGCATCGCATCGATGACCAATTGTGGACGCTGGGCGGCCGCTACAGCTATCAACTGGAGCAGTCCAACGACCGCTGGCTCGTTACGTCTCTGACAATGTCGGCGCTCTGGGAAACCGGCGATCGCGGACTTGTCACCATTGCAGGCGAACGCGCAGCGCAAGACAACTGAACAACCGTCATCGGCTCCGGGCGCCACGGCCCTTGCAGGCGCGCGGAGCCGAAAGCCGGTCAGTCGTGCTATCTGGGCTCTACCGAGAGCTCGTCCGACAGCCAGTCGATCACTTTGCCGGAATGTGCGTGCGTGGTTCGCGCCGCCGCACGATAGACGGAAAGCTCCGTTGGCCGTGAAACATATTCCATGCAGGGCCTGACAAGCTTGCCGTCTTCGATCATCCCTGCCGTCGTGCGCCGCCATCCAAGGGCGATACCCTGGCCCGCAACCGCAGCCTGAAGCGTCAGCGGATAGCTGTCGAAATGGATGAGCCGCGCCGATTTGCCGAACTTCACGCCGACTGTCTGGAACCAGTCGGACCATTCCATCCAGTCTTGCGGAACGACCCGGTGCGAAAGCAGCGGATAGGCCGCCAGTCTTTCAGGCCGGATTGGATGCGTCTCGCCGACAAGGCCCGGCGCGCAGACCGGAAAAACATCGTCAGGCACAGTAAAAGCCAGCCGTGCGGTTCCGGACGGGCGGCCGGATGTCTGTATCGCGACATCGAAATGTTCCGTGGCTTCCGTGATCGGTTTCACCGAACTGACAATGCGCAGCTCAACGCCGGGGTGGCGCTCATGAAAGCGCGAAAGTCTCGGCATCAGCCAGTAGAAGGCCTCGCAAAGCTGACAGTGCAGGACCAGCTCGTCTGCCTGACGGTCGCCTCGCGCATAGGCCATTTCCGCGGCGATTTCTGAAAGGGCAGAGCTCACGACCGATCCAAGCCGTCGGCCCCCTTCCGTCAGGAAAACCGCACGGTTGCGTCGCTCGAAAAGCAGCGTTCCCAGTTCCTGCTCCAGTTGTGCGATCTGCTTGCTGACCGCCGTTTGGGTCATGCCCAGCTCATCGGCGGCACGGGTAAAGCTTTCAAGCCGCGCGGCAGCCTCGAAGGGCTTCAGGCGGGACAGAGGCGGCAGAGGTCGGCGATGGTTTTGCATAACTATAGCTCATGGAAATACCAAAAGAAATCGCTATTTTGAAGCCAAAATCTATGGTTTTTCATTCTGTAGAGGCACACATACCATAAGCTTCCTGTGCCGTTGATCGCCACCCACCGCACCTATCCGAGCACGGATCGGAGGAACGCTTCATGTCGCGAACCAATCTCGGCCTGATCTATTGCTTTACCTTCGTAACTCTCGAGGCGTTTCAGGCCGTCTATTTCGGAGCTGTCTTCCAACGGGCGGATTCTTTTGCCGTCGGAGGATTGGTCTTCGGCCTATCTGTTGCAGGGTGCGTTATCGTCACCGCTGTTTTCCGGCCGGGCGAGCTTTGGGCGGCGCTGCGCTCCTGGAAGACCATTGCTTCGCTTAACATCGTTGTGACTGTGACCTGGACCACCTATTTCTTTGCAATCCAGCTTGTGGAACCGGCGGTCGTGTTTACCGTTTTTTCCGGCATGGTGCCGCTCGGAACCGTGATTGCCGGTTGGCTTGGTGTTCCCGAAGCATCATCGCCAAGACGGCAATTGGAGAAAGCAGGAAACCTGTTCATTTTGGTGTCAATTCTTGCTTTGGCGGCCATCACCGTATTCGGATTTTCCGGCTTTGTGCGCGGTGGCTGGATCGCCGCGCTGGCAGGCGTTGTTCTGGCGGCGATTTCCGGCGGCTTCACGGCCGTTGTCATTCTTTGCTCTGTAAGGCTGAATCACCGCGGCGTCGGTCCCTTGGCCGCATTCGGGCTTCGGTTTTTCCTTTATGCACTGGTGGCGGCCGCCGCCTTTTCCGTCGGGTTGGACGACAAGGGCACCGTGCTGCCAGCCGGCGAATTGGCATTGATCGTGGCAATCGGCCTGCTGGTCATTTCCTTCCCGCTCTACCTTGTGCAAAAGGCTGTTCCGCTCGTCCATGCCACGGTTATTGCCGCAGTCACGGCGCTTGGGCCGGTGTTCGTCTTTGTTATGCAGTTGATCGAAGGCCGCGTCGACCATTCCATGGCGACGCTCGCAGGAACAGTCGTTTACATGTGTGGAGCATTGCTGGCCGCCCTGAGCGCTGCACGTTTTGCCGAAAGCCGGTTATCACTCCAAAAGCAGTCAGTTTGAAAGTTGCAGCGCTTGCGCCTGCTTCAAAGCCTCAATGAGATCTGCCTCGGTCGCATGGGTCTTTTCGGCATTGCGTTCATGCACGAAGCGCCACACCTCATCACCAGCGGGACTATAGACCACGACCGTCGGAATCCGATCGATATTCCCGAATGCGACGCGAATGTCTTCCGATCCTTCAAGCAGCGGAAACTTAGGTGCTGTGTTCTTGATGAAGCGCGTCATGCGCTCAGGATTCTTAACGCCGCCAAAATCCTCATACAGGTTGACGGCGATGATTTGGGTATCCTTGAACTTGCCGCTTGAAACCAGATTGTTCAGGTGCCGGAATTCATCCGTGCAGGGCGGACACCAGGACGCAAAGAATGTCACGATGACGGGGCCTTCGCCGCCGGGGTCGAAGCCATCCGCACCTGCAATCACCGGCGCTTCCGCGATGAGACCACGCAGCATCTGCCACGGTGCGGGTTTATCGGAAGCTGCGGCGCCGCCAATTGCGGCGACGGCCAAGACAAGTGCAAGGATGATCCTTATCATGCGTCGATAGTAATGATCCCGCCCATTGCGGCTCAAATCAAAACCCCGTAAGCGCCGCGTGATCGGCTGCAGGAGAGCAAAAATGAAGATCCTCATCATCGGTGCCGCCGGCATGGTCGGACAAAAACTCGTCGAGCGGCTCCTTGGCGACGGCGCACTGGACGGCCAGCCAATCGAGTCCATGCGGCTTTACGATGTTGTTGCGCCCCAAAAGCCGGATGCCCGTTGGCCAGTTGAAACCGGGGCAGGCGACCTGTCCGATCCCGGCGAGGCCGCGCGCCTCGTCGCCGACAGACCGGATGTGATTTTTCACTTGGCGGCCGTCGTCTCCGGCGAGGCGGAAACGGATTTTGACAAGGGATACCGTGTCAATCTTGACGGCACGCGCCAGCTTTTCGAGGAAGTCCGCAAGCTCGGTTACATGCCGCGCCTTGTTTTCACCTCCTCAATTGCGGTGTTCGGCGGGCCCTATCCGGAAGCGATTGGCGACGAATTTCTGAATGCGCCGCTATCCTCCTATGGCGTGCAGAAGACATGCTGCGAACTGCTGCTGATGGACTACACAAGGAAAGGCTTCTTTGACGGCATCGCTCTTCGCCTGCCGACAATCGTGATACGGCCCGGCAAACCCAACAAAGCGGCTTCCGGTTTTTTCTCCAATATCCTGCGCGAGCCGCTAAGTGGCGAAGAAGCCGTGCTGCCCGTGTCGCGCGACGTGCGTTTCTGGATGGCAAGTCCAAGGTCCGCCGCTTCGTTTCTGATTCATGCCGCAACACTTGATACCCAAAAGATCGGTCCGCGGCGGGCGCTGACCATGCCGGGCCTGTCCGCGACTGTCGGGGAAATGATCGAAGCGCTTGAGCGGATTGCAGGCCCGCAAAAGACAGCGCTGATCCGCGAGCAGCCCGACGCGTTGATCAGTCGCCTTGTGAGCGGCTGGCCGTACAATTTCGATGCCGCGCGGGCGCTTGAAACGGGATTCGAAGCCGACAAATCGGTCGACGAAATCATCCGTATTCATATCGAAGACGAACTTGGCGGGACAATCGGCTGAAGCCTGACAAACGTCGCATATAGTCGTCCAAATGCTTGTTGCAGCTTGTGGCCAATGTTAAAAAGTACCTGTTAGTCGTGTCACAGAGTTGTCATAAATCGGATGAGTACGACCGAGCTTGAAGTCAAACTTGAGATTGGTTCTGAGGGTGCGCGCCGATTGCCCGGCAAGACCGCACTGCGCGCGATGAGGCTGGGGCAACCGGCACAGAAAATACTGCAATCGACCTACTACGACACGCCCGCACACCGGCTTCGGGACGAGGCGGCTTCCCTGCGCGTCCGCTGGGACGGCAAGGACTGGGTTCAGACGCTCAAATACGGAACGAAGGTTGAGCATGGCCTCTCGAACCCGGTTGAGTTCGAATGCGTCCTCGACGGGCCCGAACTGCAGGTCGAACGGATTAACGATCCCGCCGTGGAACAATGGCTATCGGACATTTTGTCAGAGGGACCTCTGGCACCGGTTTTTGAAACCGAGATCGACCGCCATACGCATCTGTTGCGCTGCAAAGACATCGGTACGGTTGAATTGGCCATTGACAGGGGCGAAGTTAAAGACCCCCGCAGATCGACGGCAATCAATGAGGTTGAACTCGAGCTCAAATCGGGCTTGCCTTTTGCGCTTTTGACGATCGCCGAACAGCTCTTCGACGGCGAACGTATCAGCGCAGCGACGGCCAGCAAGGCTGAGCGCGGCTACGCGCTTTCTCGACAACCTTCACGCGACCTGGACGCTCCGAAAGCCCACAGCAAACCAGACTTGCAGCCGGATCAGGCAGCTGCCAATGCTTTCAAGGCAATCGGCCGCTCGGCAGCCGGTCAGGTCCTGAACAATCTTAATTTGCTGAAGTATTCAGATGATCCCGAGGTACCGCATCAGTTGCGTGTAGGCTTGCGTCGCCTGCGCGCCTGCATGCGCGTGTTCCGGTCATTTTTGACGAGCGACGAACTGCGCCGCCTCGCCCATGATGCGCGCGATCTGGGACGGGTTGTCGGCAATCTGAGGGATGCCGATGTTCTGCTGATCGACATCGCGGTTCCCGCGGTCGAAGCGCTTGGCAACAAGGGTAAGCATCAGGCCACCCTCGATTATCTTGCCGGCAACCAGGCCGACCAGCGGCGCTTGGTTCGTGAATCGACGGCGAGCGAACGGTGGACCTTTCTGAAACTCAACTGCATGCTCTTTGAACAGGCGGTCGACCGGGCATTTCTCAACGCTGAGAAGCCGCCAGCCGATGAAACGGTGATGTCGGTCGCACGCCGCGAACTCGAACGCACCTGGCAGCATGTTCTCAAGAAAGGCCGTGGATTTGCCGACCATGCGATCGAGGAACGGCACGAGATGCGCAAAATGCTCAAGACCATGCGCTATGCCAGCGAGTATTTTCTGCAACTTTATCCAGGTGAGAAAACCGAGGCGTTCACCGCCGACCTTAAACGGCTGCAAAATGCCTTCGGCTACCTGAATGATCTTGCAATGGCCGAGGCACTGCAACAAAAAATAACAGTCAAAAAGCCTGACGACACAAGATTGCGGCGCAGTGTCGCCACAATTTTAGGTTGGCATCAGGAGCGAGCCGAAAAGGCAATGCGCAAGGCTGACCAGCGTTGGCATAGCCTTTGTGAAGGCAGGGAATTCTGGCGCATAAAAACTGTGTCTGGTTGAACGTTCCTTGAAACGTCCTTTCGGGAGGTATTGAAAGCTGATGAGTCACTGTCTGCGATGCCGTGTTTCAAACAGTCTTTGGCATGCCCTTCAGGATGAAGCGTCGCGCACTGGCAGCAGCATTTCGCATGTGGTCCAAAGCGCTTTGTCGCAAGCTCTCGATCTCGAGCATCATTCGCTTTTTCAAGTGTCCACGAGCGGCGCTGTGGTGAAGGGCGTGTTCAAGGGCTGCACAAGCGTCGCCGACCTCAAGAGCCACGGCGACTTCGGCCTTGGCACATTTGAAGATCTCGACGGTGAACTCATCATGCTGGATGGCCGCTGTTACCAGGCTGTCGCTGACGGTGTGACGCGGGAGGCCGATGACAACTGGCTTGTTCCGTTTGCCACTGTGACCCGGTTTCGTGCCGACCACTCCGCCGAAATCGAACGCATTGCTTCGCTCAATGAGCTCGAACAGACGCTTGACCGGCTCCGCCCTTCTCAGAATATTTTTGTCGGCCTGCGCATCGAAGGCGTTTTTGAACGGGTGGATATGCGCGCTGCCTGCAAGGCGCTTCCCGGCGAAAGCCTGGTTGAGGCAACCAGCCACCAAAGCGAGTTCGGCTTCGACAATATCGAGGGCACGCTCGTCGGTGTCTGGACGCCCGCTTATGCAAAGGCTATCGGCGTGCCGGGCTATCACTTGCATTTTCTGTCCAAGGACCGGTCACGCGGCGGTCATGTGCTTGACGTGAAGGCGGACCGTCTGTCTGCCGCAATGCATCTGGAGACCGATATCCATATCGGCATTCCCGAAACCCGGTCCTTTCTCGAGGCCGACCTGCGGGACGACCCTTCCAAGGCACTGGACGTAGCGGAAAAGGGTTTCGTGCGGGACAGGTGAGACGCGCCAAAGTATCCGCTTTGATCAAGGCATGGTTTGATCAAAACGGATACTTCAGTTCACACGCTCCCGGTCGAGCAGTTCCCTGACCTTTTCGATCGGCACCCCGAGATTGGAGCCGCCATATTCAGGCAATATGGCGGCATTCACTGCAACGACCCTACCATCGATATCAAGCACCGGACCGCCGCTGCCGCCGTGTGTCGTTTCCGCATCGTAAGCGATTGTCTCACTTGACATGCCGCCGACGATGCCGCGGCTGGCGAGAGGAACAATACGGCCCGCATCGGCGAGTTTCTGGGATATCGTCCAGAAGCCGATATCGCCGGCTTC
Organism: Pseudomonadota bacterium; assembly: GCA_039025395.1. Lineage (GTDB taxonomy): Bacteria > Pseudomonadota > Alphaproteobacteria > Rhizobiales > Rhizobiaceae > Hoeflea_A. The sequence goes on along the minus strand of JBCCOK010000023.1, from coordinate 6,293 downwards.
CCGCAAGTCTTCAACGAAGCGTTTTCCGGCCTGTGCCAGCATCGAGCGCAGACCCGTCGGATACCCCATGACGATAATCTCGTCGCCGGGTTCGGGAGTTTCCGTTGCCAGGCGCAAACCAGCGCGCGCCGTGGCGAGCTCGGTCAATCGCAAAATAGCTACATCGGCACTGTCGCTTGCCGCGACAAGTTCAACCGGCACAGCTTCATCGCTTCCCGGCAGATAGCCAATGAAACGCGTCATCACCGGTTGCAGACCCTGCGCCAGGATCATCTTGACATTGGCATCGAATTCCCAGGGCAACCCGACATGGCGGTTGGTGACCAACAGACCTTCCTCTGCGATCAGGAAGCCGGTACCGGTAAACTGGCGTTCAGCAACAGGCCCTGTGCCGTCAAGGGAAAGTGAAACGGTCCCGTTTGGCAGCACGATCGGATTGCCCTCGTCGTCCAGAACCTGTCGCAACATCCGGTCTCCGTCGCGCTCGCGGAAACCCCAGCCGCCCTGCAGAAACAACACAGCCGATGTCGCCTCGGCAATGACGTTTGCGCTGGCTTCCGACCGCCGTTCGACATCTTCAAGCCTCTCCTCGGTCGTCGCGATCTGTCCCTGCAGAACTGCACTCAGCGCTTCGAGATCTTCCGGCGTGAGCGCTTCCTCGCGCGATTGCGCAAGCGCCCGGGAGAAGTTCTCTATCTCGGTCTGCCCACTCTCAAGCTGTTCGGTCACCAACGTGTTGATGCGCCGCTGCTGGTAGGTAAAGGCGGCAAGGACAGCGAGCAGGATGATGACGGTAAGCCTGAAGAGCACTGTCGTTTCGCGCACAAGACGGCCCGTCAGTTGGCCGCAGGAGCGGACGAATTTCTTGACCGGCGGCTGCCGGCTGCTTCGAAAATAGGCGAATGTGTCACTGAAAATGTCGCCGACGCTCTCCTTCATCGGATGCTGATTATCGTACAGATAGCAGCGCGACATCGGCCCGTTGTTGCCGAATTCGATCATATCGTGATGCGTCAGGATTTGCGTTTCGACCGGCGCTCCGTTGACCCAAAGCTGCTCATCACCGATCGTCGACAGTTCAAAACCGGCCTCTGTCACGCGCACGCGGGCAACCCAGGTTTTTCGGTTCTCCGCCGGCGGCCCGTCCGTTGCGTGCAGGTGGCCATACGGTCCGACGCGCAAGTGCATATCCGGGTTCCAAAGCCATGTCACCGTGCCCCGGCATGGCCCCGTCAGGTGCTCAAGCGCCAGCAAGCTTTGCGTTTCCACCAGGTCGCTTGCGGATTGTGGTGGTGCGGCGGTCATATCGTTTTCGTTATCGGTTGCAACGTTTCTGCAGTTCCCGATCATTTGCTGTTATGATTTACATAGGACGCGGATTGTCTCGGTAAACAGATTGGATATCGTCAAGGATTTCGTCGCTCATCATCAGGTCTTTGGCAGCAATGTTGGTCCGAAGGTGGTCCATTGACGTGGCGCCGATGATCACCGCGTTGGTAAAGGAGCGCGTTAGGCAGAAGGCCAGCGACATCTGTGCAAGATTCAAACCGTGCTTTTCCGCAACCTGAGCATAACGCGCAATCGCCGATTCCGATTGCGGCAGGTAGCGCCCGTTGAGAGTTGGCTGCATGGATCGGCGCGAGCCGGCGGGAATCGTACCGTCGAGATATTTGCCCGAGAGCGCGCCCGCAGCCAAAGGCGACCAGGCAAGAAGACCGACATTCTCATGAACGCTGACCTCAGCCAGGTCGAGATCGAAAATACGGCACAAAAGGCTGTACTCATTCTGGATTGTAGCGATACGCGGAAGATTGTGCCTTTGGCTTACCTCGAGGAATTTCATCGTGCCCCAGGCGCTCTCGTTGGAAAGGCCGAAGGCGCGCAGTTTTCCTTCTTCCTGTAATTGCGACACTGTCCCGAGCATATCCGCAATCTCTTGGTCGATCTCGCCTATGCGCAGGGAAGACGGATCGAATTTCCAGTATTTACGGAAATGGTAGGAGCCGCGATTGGGCCAGTGAAGCTGGTAAAGGTCGATCCTTTCCGTTTTGAGTCGCGTAAGGCTGTCCTCCAGCGCCTCGCGGATCATGGCCCCGTCGATGCGCCGTCCGTCGCGCAGGTCGGCGTTTCCTTCACCGGTGATCTTCGTCGCAATGACCAGCGCATCGTGGTCTTGCCTTCCCTTCAGCCACGCGCCCAGGATCTCTTCCGTCAGCCCCGTCGTTTCAGCCCGGCGCGGCGTCGTCGGGTACATCTCTGCCGTATCAATGAAGTTGACCCCCTGCCCGATCGCATAATCCAGTTGCTCATGCGCCTCCTCAAGCGAATTCTGCGAGCCCCAGGTCATCGTACCGAGACATATTTCACTGACCGTCATGTCCGTGTGGCCGAGCTGTTTGAATTTCATCGCGGGTCTCCTTCTGCGGCTCCTTGGCCGGCCGACAGTGTTGCCTACTGATTGCCTGCAATTGCGGCGTTTTGATCAATGCCTTTTGCCGCAAGGTGTGTACCGTTTTCAATGGTGCGTTCATCAAAACCGTGTTTTTGCCGCACAGTCTGACCGCACGAAAACTGCCGTGGGGTGCCCCGCACAATGCGCGCGCTTGTTCCGGCGCTGCAGAACCCTTATCTGAACACTTGCATTTGAACGCATGAAAATTGAACCGGCTCAACGCATTGAAGATTTTCATGGCGTTCGCTGTGAAACGGCTGCGTCCCGGCGCAGTATGATCGGAAATGACTCATGAATTTCAAGGATTACTACGAAATACTCGGATTGGAGCGTTCGGCGACGCAGGACGAGGTGAAGCGCGCCTATCGCAAACTTGCGCGCAAATACCATCCCGACGTCAACAAGGAGCCAGGCGCCGAAGACCGGTTCAAGGAGGCGGGCGAAGCCTATGAAGTTCTGAAGGATCCGGAAAAGCGCGCCGCTTACGATCAACTTGGCGCCAACTGGAAAGCCGGACAGGATTTCCAGGCGCCACCCGACTGGAACGAGGGTTTCGAGTTCTCCGGCGGCGGCTTCACGGACGCCAATGAAACCGGCTTCAGTGATTTTTTTGAAACGCTGTTCGGCCGCGCTCGCGCGTCAGGCGGTCAGCACCGATCCGGCCACGGCTTTCACGCCCACGGCCAGGATCATTATGCAAGGATTACGATTGACCTGCAGGATTCCTACGAAGGAGCAGCCCGCACCATTTCCTTGCAGGCCCCGGAGGTCGATTCAGCCGGTCATGTCAGCCTCAAAACACGCTCGATCCGCGTCAGCATTCCGAAAGGCGTGACGGAGGGCAAGCACATTCGCCTTGCTGGTCAGGGCACACCCGGTGTCGGACAGGGCAAGCCCGGAGATCTCTATCTCGAGATTGCCTTCCGTGAAGACGGGCGATTCAGTGCCGAGGGCAAGGACGTTTATTTCGATCTTCCGATCACACCATGGGAAGCGGCGATGGGCGGCAAGGTAAAGGCGCCGACGCCTACGGGTGTCGTCGAACTCACCATTCCGCAAAATGCCCATGCCGGACAGAAGCTGCGGCTGAAGGGGCGTGGCTTACCCGCCAACCCGCCCGGCGATCTCTATGCGGTGCTGCAGATTGCGGTTCCGCCCGCAAAAACCGATGAGGACCGCAAACTTTACGAACAGATGGCGCGTCAGATGAATTTTGACCCGCGTTCGAAGCTGGGAGTGTAGGCAACCATGGCAAAGCGTACATTGGATGTGGTTTCGGGCGAAGTGGTCGAGGTGGTAAGCCTCGCCGAACTCTGCAGATCCTGCGGCGTGCGTGCCGAATGGGTGGTTGAGTTGGTCGAGGAAGGCATACTGGAGGCCGAAGGCGCAAGCCCCTCGCGTTGGCGCTTTTCAGCCGTCAGCATCAGACGCGCGCGCACCGCTTGGCGGCTGCAGAATGATCTTGGCGTCAACAAGGCCGGGATCGCGATTGCGCTGAACCTTATCGACGAACGCGAGAGTTTGCACCACATTGTTCGACGTTTGAGATACCTCGCGTCGGAATAACAGCCAGGTGAAGAATTTAGAGCAAATCTGGGTTAGATTGGAACATTTGACCGAGGCGATTTTGGTTCCTGACCAGGCGGGTTGCGTGCCGTGGTGCCATCCCACCACAAGCGCAAGCCAACGCAGTCAGGGGGCAAAATCGCCCGGCCCATTAAGCTCCGCATTTCAATACGATAGTCCTTTCAGGGGTGGCGGCAAATGGTTCAATCTAACCCAGATTTGCTCTAACCAACGCCCCATGTATCGCTCAGCCTGTAGCCGCCGGGCCACGGATCATCCGGATCCAGCATATGCTGATGCACGCCGGTAACCCAGGCGCGACCGGTTAATTCCGGGACGACCGCTTGCCGTTCGCCAACCGTCGTTTCGCCGACGAGCCGTCCCACAAAGGTGGAATCAATGATCGATCGGGCTTCAAAGACATCGCCTTGTTTCATCAACCCGCGGGCATGCAAGGTCGCCATGCGTGCAGACACGCCGGTGCCGCACGGTGAACGATCAAGCTTGCCAGGCTGGATGGCCACCGTTGAACGTCCGGCATAGCCCGCGTCCGTTTTCTGCGCAGCTGTGACGAACAGGCAGAAGGAGATGTGATCCCAGTCCGGCAGTTCGGGATGTTTGAACCCGAGTTGCTCATTCGCGGCATTGGTGATCTTGATACCTGTGCGGGCAATGTCACCCGCTTCCGATGCGACAATGTCAAATCCAAGTTTGTTCGCATCGACGACGACAAAACTGTCGCCGCCAAAAGCCGTATCGACATTGAGCGTGCCGTGGCCTTCCACCTCCAGCTTAGAATCGAGCCTTTCGGCAAAGGACGGCAAATTCTGTACTGTGATGCTCTTGGCCTTGCCCTTCTCGCAATGCGCCCTCACCCGCACCAGCCCGCCGGGCGCTTCAAGGACCATTTCGGTGACCGGTTCATGCATCGCAACCATGCCCGTATCAAGCAGAACTGTGGCAACGCACATCGAATTCGAACCGGACATGGGCGGCGTATCCTCCGGCTCCATAACGATAAAAGCCATGTGTGCTTCCGGGTGCTTTGGCGGCACAAGCAGGCTGACATGTCTGAAGACGCCACCCCGCGGTTCATTCAGCACAAAATTCCGCAAGGTCTGATCCTTGGCGATAAACGCACGCTGTTCCCAGATCGTGTCTCCGGGCGGCGGTGCGACACCGCCGACGATGACGTCTCCAACCTCGCCTTCAGCATGGCAACTGATCACATGAACGACCTTGCTTGAACGCATAGCGGCGCCTTTCAGGTAACCACAAAACCGTGCGCATACGGATCGCGCTCGTCGATGAAAATCGTGTTGAAGCCGGTCACCCTGGCCCAGCCACCGATAGATGGAACAATGGCGTCGAAGTCTCCGACCCTCGCCGCCGATTCAATCCGTCCTTCGAACAGCGAACCGATAATGCTCTCGTGGACGAAAGACTCGCCGACGTCGAGATTGCCTCTCGCCGCTTCAAGCGCCATCCGCGCCGATGTTCCGGTTCCGCAGGGAGACCGGTCGATCGCCTTCTCGCCATAGAAAACCGCGTTGCGGGCGTGCGCCTGATCCTGTGTTGGCCGGCCAGTCCACATAATATGCGAAAGACCATTGATTTCAGGTGCTTCCGGGTGAACAAAGCGGTGATTTTCGTTCAGGGCGGCACGCAAGCGTCTGCTCAGGACCACCAGCTCAGAAGCAAGGTGATCAGACATATCGGTGAATCCCGGTTGCGGCTCGACGATTGCGTAGAAGTTACCGCCAAAGGCAACGTTGACGCTGATCTCGCCAAGACCGTCGAGCGGCACCGAAAGTTCGTACGCATAGGCAAAGGACGGGACATTGGTGATCCGCACCTCTTCAACAAACCGTCCCTCCTGCCGGTACTGCGCAACCACCCGGCCAGCCGGCGTATCGAGGTTGAGGATGCCCGGCGTTTTCGGCGTGATCAGCCCGTGTTCGACCGCTGTGGTTACGGTCCCGATCGCGCCGTGTCCGCACATGGGCAGGCAGCCGGACGTTTCGATGAAAAGCACACCGACATCGCAGTCCGGTCGCGTCGGCGGGTAAAGGATCGATCCGGACATCTGGTCATGGCCGCGCGGCTCGAACATCAACCCGGTTCGGATCCAGTCGAACGCGGCGAGAAAATGTGCCCGGCGCTCCAGCATCGTCGCACCTTCAAGGCGTGGCGCGCCGCCGCTGACCACGCGGACCGGATTGCCGCATGCATGCCCGTCGATGCACTGGAATGTGTGATTTGCCATGACGCCGGC
>JBCCOK010000022.1:0-71679 GCA_039025395.1 Pseudomonadota bacterium | reverse complement strand
GCCCCCTGACTGCGTTGGCTCACGCTTGTGGTGGGTTGGCACCACGGCGCGCAACCCGCCTTGTCAGCGACCAAAATCGCCTCGGTCAAATGGTCCAATCTAAGCCAGAAGCGCTCTAGCGAAGGACAACGGAATTGCCCGCGCCGTCATCGCGTTGGTAGCTGGTCATCATCGCCATCATCGCAGCCGGGATGCAGGCGCCATCGTGCAGGCCCGCCTTCAGCGCCATGCGGACGAAAAAATTGCTTCGCCTTTGCGGCGCCAAAGAAAGTTCATGTTCGGCAACGACGCCCTGCAGCGCGCGTGCATAGGCCCGCTCGGCCTTGCTTCCCGGGGCAATCATAAGCCGCCCTCTGTCAATCGCATCATCCGTCAGGGCGAATATGGTCTCGCCCTCCTTGATGGTCTCGGTAACCTTCAAGGTGTCGAGCGTTTCCGGGTCAACCGCCGTCGGATCGTCCGAAAGGATGACAAAATCAGCCAGTTTGCCAACCTCAATCGAGCCTTTGCTGTCCTGTTCGAAATGCTGCCATGCGGGCCAGATCGTCATCGCCTTCAGGGCAGTGAGCACATCGACGCGGTGCACGGGGCCGATAATGTCTCCCGAACGCGAGCGGCGGGTCACGGTCGCGTCCAGGACGCGCATCGAGTCCGGAAAGGCCACTGGCGCGTCATGGTGGCTGCCGAAGCGCATGCCCCGCGCACGAAGCCAGCCGGTCGGCGAAATATTATCGGCAAGCGCCGGACCCACCGTATGGTCGCGATGCCAGTCGCCCCAATAGAAGGTGTGCATCGGAAACACCGACGGGAAAACGCCGAGGCGGTTGTAGCTGTCGACCTGGTCCTCGCGCAGGAACTGCCCATGGATCAGCACCGGCCTGCGGTCGGCGGCGCCATGTTTTTTCGTCGCTGCATCGATAGCTGCAATCAGGAGATCGGAAGCCGCCTCTCCGTTGGAATGGGTGATGATCTGTATATCGTTCGCAAACGCCCAGTCGATTGCGTCGTTGACCTGCTCGACGCTGGCCGCCGGATATCCGACATAGGCCGGCGGAAAATCGCCGACCGGATCAAAATAGGGGCGGTCTCTCCAGGCGGTAAATCCTTGGGGTGAACCGTCGATCGTCAGCTTTGCACCGCCGACCCGTACACGATTGTCATAGGTGTCACTGACGTTCTCGCTGATGAAATCGCGGCTAACGAGAACATCAGCATAGATGACGATATCGTTCTTGAACCCGCCCTCTGCAGCAACCTGCTGCGCAACCGGCAGTATGCCGGGCGTCGCACGCCCCTCCTGCGCGGTCGTATAGCCGAAACGCGCCCACAACGCGCTGCCCGAACGGGCAAATTCCTTAAACCCCTCTTCGCCGATTCCCGACAGCAGCGTTCCGAGCACTGCAAAATGGGCATTTTCTTCAAGCACGCCATTGGGCTCGTTTCCGCCTTCCCTGCGCCGAATGACGCCGCCCGGCGGCGCTTCGCTTTCCGCGGTGATGCCCGCGATTTCGAGGGCTTTCGAATTGGCCGCCCCAAAATGACCGGACTGGTGAACGAGGTAAACCGGCACATCGGTTGAGACGGCATCGAGATCGTCGCGGTTCGGTGCCCGCTGCTCTGCAATCTGAGACTCGTCATAGCCAAACCCGATAATCAGTTGAACATCATCGACCGTTTCGGCATTGGCTTGCGCCCATGCACGCAAGGTTTCCTGCAGGCTGGCGATGTCAGTTACGTCGCCGTCCGGCGGCGCAAGCAGGTTTGCCGACAGTGCCTGCAGCCCGCCAAGGACGACGTGACCGTGCGAATCGACAAAACCGGGCAGCAGAGCCCTTCCCTGTAGATCGATGACTTCCGTTTCTTCGCCTCTAAGTGCCATCACGGCGGCTTCGGCGCCGACCGCGACGATACGGCCGTCCCGTTCCGCGACTGCTTCCGCCGTCATCGCGGCCTCATTCATTGTAAGGATTGGCCCGCCGATCCAGATACGGCCGGCTGCATCTTGCGCAACGGCATTTGCAGAGACTGCGGATATTGCGAAGATACTGAAGACTTTCAGCAACCGGGCGAACTTGAACATTACAAACCCCACACAAGACAGCAACGGAATTTATTCCTGACGCTAACGGTAGAAGACATGAAAAACAATTCGGTAAAAGACTTTTCGGGTACTTGACGTACCGCGTCGGTCACTCACCGGGCCGCAATTCAATGCGCAAAATCAGGCTTCGCCCCATTTCGGAAAGCGCGGCCAGCATTGCAGCGAACCCATGGGAGAGGCATAGTGAGGGTGTAACGAGCCATCCGCCTTGATGGCCCTTGTCCACGGCGGCAATTCCAAACAATCGGGAGACAGACATGAGCGCCAACAAAGATCTGGCACGAAAGGCGATCGAAATGTGGGCCGCGGACAGCCATGTCGATCGGTCGATCTTCTCGCCATCATACAGGAACCATCAGGAGCCGTTGGCGAAGGGCGGTGTCGCTTTCATCGATTTGGACACATGGGCAGATGTGGTCGAAGCCGTACACCGGGCTTTCCCCGATCTGAAGGTCGAAATCATCTCACAAACGGCGGAGGACGAAAGGGTTTCGACCCATTGGCGCTTTCACGGAACGTATCTCGGGCCGTATCTTGATCGGTCCGCAACCGGCCGCAAAGTGTCTTGGATGGGAATCCAGATAGACCGCATATCGGATGGATTGATCGAGGAAAGTGTGGTGGTATGGGACTTTCACAGCCTCCTCGTCCAGTTGGGCTGGGTCGAGGATTTCTGAAACCGTCAGGAATCTGAATGCCAGGCCCTAAATCCGTCTGGTGCTTATTGTTTACCGATGCACAGCCTATTCGAAGCACCGGTCCAACTTGGCACGCTCAGCGCTGATTGCCATACCGCTCGTTTCATAAAGCTCAACAAGTGGCGGTGTCCGGACGCGGGCTTTCATGAAATCCATGAAGGCTGACCTGTCGGCGTGCGACGCAAAAACGTCCATAAGACGCTGTTGTTGCTGCGCTGCTTGCCGGTTTGTGCCGTCACTTTCAATCCAGGCCGCATTGTCTGACTCCGACCATGCGAACGAAAACAGCGCATCGCGATAGAACAGCCTATCCGGATCGGCAGAAAACAGCCACTCGATGCGCAACCGGCGTATTTGTTTTCTGGATTTGGAAAGATCCGCATAAATCCGGGCGATTGCGCCGAGATGAGGCGCCTCCTCCACAACCTTTTCTGCAGTTGCGTCATGCAGTTGTGCCGCGACGTCGCCCTCGGCCTGGAGCGGTCCGCGCACGCAAGACCATTCCGCCGCTTGCGTGGCGCCCGTTGTTAGCAGCACTGCCACCGCAACAACAATATAGCGCCTCTTGTTAGCCATCTAATCGACCTTTGATTTACTATAAAAGCATAAAATCCTAATAAATTTGACGTCTAGGTTATTCTGTAAAAGTAAATAGAACATATTCTTCGTTAACATCAATCGATATGGCTTCCGGGTCGGAGCGATATTTAGTCAATACATGAGACCTTTATTCTCGCCCAAGTCAAAGTGCTAGCATGATCGGCACCCACAGGAGACCGTATGGCATTAAGCACAACCAAACCTCGCGCCGCATGGAAAAGAGACGTTTGCGCCAAACGTGGCAAGATCGTTGTTTCGTTCAGGCCGGACAGGATCGAGGTTAGGCCGACCGCGAGAAAGGATGGGTGTGCGCTCGGGGCGAAGCGACGCATTCCCAATACGCACATAACGCCGGGCGCCACAGCGGCGGCGTGTTCATCCTCCTTTGATCAGACATCGAAACGGCCAGACCGATGAGCACTGTTCCGACCGCAGCCTTTGAAACCGCATATCCTTTCATCGCCAAATGGGAGGGCGGTTTTGTTGACGATCCCAGAGATCCGGGCGGCGCCACCAATATGGGCATCACGATCGACACACTTTCCGACTGGCTTGGCAGGCCCGCAAGCGTCGATGACGTGCGCAACCTGACTTCGACGGAAGCCCAGCAAATCTACTTCACCCGTTACTGGACGCCAATTCATTGCGACCAGATTCCAGTGTCCCTTGCTCTGATGACCTTCAATGCCGCTGTCAATTGCGGACCATCACGTGGCGCCAAGCTGCTGCAGCAAGCCCTTAACGATCTCGACCAGAACCTCGTCGTTGACGGCGTGGTCGGGCCGACGACACTTGCCGCAGCAAACCATGTCGATCAGCGAAGTGCGGTGCAAAAATATGAACAGGTGCACGAAGCGTACTATCGCGGCCTGGCCAATTTCAGCATTTACGGTCGCGGCTGGCTCAACCGGTTGTCCGATGTGACAGCCGGAGCGCTCAATCTTGTCGGCAAGACGCCAGCACCTGCAGTGGGAGAAACAGCGATGCAACCAGACGAAACAGTGCGGCCGGCAGGTCCGGGAGCAGACATCTCAGACATTGAACATGTTGTAACGCGGGTGCTTGAACTGGCTCGTGTCTTGCAGCAGGTTCGTACGAAGCAGCCGCCGCAAAATCAGAAATCGGACGATCTCGATGTCATCTTGCGGGTGCTGCTTGCCATCGCAGGCGGTTCGGACGGTTCAGCGCAAACACCATCGCAAGCCGCGTCGTCACCTGCCACTTCCGACGAGGCGGCGGAAAACAACAAGCAGACGCTGACGCCCGTTAACAATGCGCTCGGGCCCGCGCTCGGCAAACTGCTCGACGGGCGCAAAACGGCGCTCGGGTCGATCGGTCTCCTGGCAACGACGATCCTGCCCGTTTTCTTTCCGCAGCTTGCCCCCATCGCATCAATTATCTCTGCGGTGGGGAGCGCCATCGATCCCGGCGCCTTCACGGGCGCCACCACCGATCCGGCGGCGGCCGCCGGAAGCGCCGCCACCGCGTCTCAGATCATCGGTTCCAAGATCATGGCGGTCGTTCAACCGCTTTTCGCCCTTCTCACCGGCTGGGGCGTTCTGGGAAAACTGGAAAAGTGGTCGGTTCATCAGAAACGATAACTGATGCTGTTGAGACTTTGCAGCAGACGAGTATGATCGCATAAATACCGACCGGTTTGAAAAACCGGCCGCAGCGGGAACCGTTATGAGTGAAAGCCCGGAACCGAAAGCAGTCTATCCGTAAGTGGCTCTTTATTCCGCCGCCTTCAATGCGCTCTGGCCGTCTTCACCCTCCAACGCATTGCCCCGGCCCACGGCATCGTAGGCTTCAAAACCTGCCTTCATTGCATCCTCGGGCGTGTAGATGTTGCGCAGATCTGCCATCCGCGCCGTAGACATGTCTGCCGCGATGCGCTCAAGGTCAAGGGCGCGGAACTCGTTCCACTCGGTGAGAATCGCAAGCAGGTCCGCGCCGTCGGCTGCCGCATAGGCATCTTCCAGCCATGTGACGCCAGGCAAAAGGGACTCGCCTTCGCGCCGCCCCTCCGGATCGACCACGCGCACTGTCGCACCACCGCCGACCATGGCCGGCACGATCGTCAGCGCCGGTGCATCGCGCATGTCATCTGTGTTCGGCTTGAACGTCACACCCAGCACGGCAACGGTCTTGCCGTTGAACGATCCGTCGCAAAGGTCGCGTAGTTTGCCGATCATTCGCTGTTTGACAGCCTCATTTACGCGGATGACCGTTTCTGTGATGTGCATCGGGCAGGCATGTTCCTGGCCAGTTCGCGCCAGCGCTGAAGTATCCTTGGGAAAACAGGAACCGCCATAGCCGGGGCCGGCATGCAGAAACTTGTTGCCGATGCGGCCGTCGAGGCCGATTCCCTTGGCAACTTCCTTCACATCCGCGCCAACCCGCTCGCACAGCCCCGCGATTTCGTTGACGAACGTAATTTTCGTGGCGAGAAATGCGTTCGCGGCATATTTGATCAGCTCCGCACTTTCGAGATCTGTGGTAACGATCGGAAAATCACGAAGGTAAAGCGGCCGGTAGATTTCCGCCATCACATCCGCCGCCCGCTCGTTTTCGACACCGACCACCACCCGATCGGGCCGCATAAAATCATCGACCGCTGCGCCTTCACGCAGGAATTCAGGATTTGATGCAACGTCAAAATCCGCATCCGGATTGGCTGCAGCGACCACGTCCTTGACTTTCCGGTTTGTACCCACCGGAACGGTCGATTTCGTTACCACCACGGCATAATCCGTCAGCAGCGGCGCAATCTCGGCGGCCGCGGCCATCACAAAGGACAAATCCGCATGACCATCGCCACGCCTTGTCGGCGTGCCGACGGCTATGAAGATCGCATCGGCGCCTTTAACGGCCTCCGCCTTGTCGGATGTAAATCTCAGCCGGCCCGCTTCGACATTGCGCGCCGTCAGCGCTTGAAGGCCTGGTTCGTAAATCGGGACCTCGCCAGCCTCAAGCATGGCGATCTTGTGGGCATGTTTGTCGACGCAGACGACGTCATGACCGAAATCGGAAAAACATACGCCCGAGACGAGACCGACATAGCCGGTTCCGATCATCGCAATACGCATGGCAAGCCCTCCTGACCTCTGTGTTCAGTCGACGGCCAATTCCGGAATAAGGCCGCTGAAGTAATTGACCGTCTTTTCAAGACCATCGTCTAGTTGGATCTTCGGCTCCCATTGAAGCAATTCCTTGGCCTGGGTGATATCCGGCCTTCGTTGCTTCGGATCGTCCTCTGGCATCGTTGCATGCACCAGCTTGGATGACGACCCGGTGAGGGACAGCACCTTTTGCGCCAGCTCCAGAATGGTGAACTCGCCGGGATTGCCCAGATTGACCGGTCCCGTCATCGAATCGTCCGACTCCATCAGCCTTATGAAGCCGTCGACCAGATCGTCGACATAGCAGAAGGATCGCGTCTGACGCCCCTCGCCATAGACTGTGATCGGATCGCCTTTCAGCGCCTGGACGATGAAGTTGGAAACCACGCGTCCGTCCGCATGGTGCATTCTTGGTCCGTAGGTGTTGAAAATGCGCGCCACTTTGATTTGCAGCCCGTGCTGTCGGTGATAATCGAAAAACAGTGTCTCCGCACAGCGTTTGCCTTCGTCGTAGCAGGAGCGGACGCCAATCGGATTAACATTGCCCCAATAGTCCTCCGTTTGCGGATGAACGGTGGGATCGCCATAAACCTCGCTGGTCGATGCCTGGAGGATTTTGCATCTGAGACGCTTGGCAAGGCCAAGCATGTTGATCGCGCCGTGGACCGAGGTCTTGGTCGTTTGCACCGGATCGTGCTGGTAGTGCACAGGCGAAGCGGGGCAGGCAAGATTGTAGATCTCGTCAACCTCGACGAACAATGGAAATGTCACATCATGGCGCAGAAATTCGAAACGCTTATGGCCGTGCAGGTGATCAATGTTCCGCTTTGTACCGGTAAACAGGTTATCGACACAGATCACCTCATGACCCTGATCGAGCAGCCGGTCGATCAGGTGCGAGCCCAGAAAACCGGCCCCACCGGTAACCAGAATGCGCTTGCGAGAATCGTAAAGGCGGGTCAACGGGGTTCCTTACCGATCATCTCAATATTGCCGCTGGGTTGAGATCATGTCGGGTTTTGGCTTTTAACGCAAAACTCGCCAATGATGGTCGAAAGTACGGCTCCATTGCGAGGCGTAAGGACCGCATATCACGACCGGCTGTCGATCACCAGATGCACGGTTGTACGATAACAAGGCTCATCCACACCGTTATTGGGTCGCCCGAATGCAATCGTGCGCGAAAGGTATCGGAAGGCCTTCGGCTGGTTGTTAAGGAAAGCGTAACAACCGCTATTGAAGATAAGGCGTCTTTTCGGCACTTAATAGAGCAGGTTTGCCTCCAAGCCCTTTCACGAGGATCGATTGAAAATGCGGCAGCACATTACCCTTTGCATTTTTGCAACCGCCTTTGTCGGCTTGGCAGTTGCCGTGCTTGCTCTGGCACCGTTATCGCTTGGCGGCGCGAACGGCTCCGACAAGCTCTTCCATTTCCTCGTCTTCGCCACGCTGGCAGCACCCCTGCCCATGGCACGCCCCAGATTGCTGTTGCCGGTTGTCCTTGCAGCCATTGCCTACGGGGGGCTTCTCGAGATTTTGCAGCCCTTTACAGGACGCTCGGCCGAATGGCTGGACTTCGGCGCCAACGGCTTTGGCGCGGTTGCGGGGGCAGCGCTCGGCGCGATGATCAGCCTTGCGCGCGCTTCAAGGCAGCCGGTCTCAGACCCATAGAACACGAGAAATTCCGTCACCCGATCTGGGAGAAAAGCGCATTGCGCGATCTGCGCCCAAGCTTTTAAAATGTGCGTGTGTTGCCTGGCCTTTAATCACTGAGAACATCAGTTCGATTGTGTGCGTCGCGATTGTGGTCATGTATCGGTCGTTCTCAGCGGCTTTCATACAAATCTGGCCAGTTGCAGTGCAGGAGAGTAAAATTGCGGAACTGAAAAGCGCCGCCGCGCCTGCGGCAAGGCGCAACAGTCGGGTTTATGTCGATGGAATACTACGATCTCGGGCCCTACCGCCGTGCAATCACGACCGCTTCCGCCGAGGCGCAGACTTGGTTCGATCGCGGCCTCAACTGGTGTTACGGCTACAATCACGGCGAGGCGGTATCCTGCTTCAAGCGTGCGCTGGAAGCCGACGCGGATTGCGCCATGGCCCATTGGGGTGTCGCCTACGCCCTGGGCCCCAACTACAATATGCAGTGGCACCATTTCGATCCGGCAGGCAAAGCCGAGGCGCTTGCCGGCGCCTATGACGCAACGCAAAAAGCGCTGTCGCTTGCCGGCAGCCTAAGCCCCATGGAGCGCGCCCTGATCGAGGCGCTTCCGGCGCGCTACCCCCAGCGCGAGCCGATCGATGACCAGGTGCCGTGGAACGTTGACTTTGCCAATGCCATGCGCATGGCCTGGCAGACGCTGCCGGACGACCTCGAAATCGGCACGATTTTTTCCGAGGCGATCATGAATGTGACGCCCTGGCAAATGTGGGATCTCAAGACAGGCGGCATTGCCGAAGGGGCCGGGACCGCGGAAGTGCGCGCGGTCCTTGAGCGCGCCATGGCCGATACGCCAGGCGCAATGGATCACCCTGGCATCCTGCATCTCTACGTTCATCTGATGGAGATGTCGCCACATCCCGAACTTGCCTTGAAGGCGGGAGACCGGCTGCGAGAGATTGCACCCGACAGCGGCCATCTCATCCATATGCCGACCCATATCGATGTCCTATGCGGGCACTACCGCGACGCACTGGTCTACAACCAGAAGGCCAGTGCTGCCGACCGCAAGTTTCTTGAGCGCGAGGGCGGCATGAATTTCTATACCGCCTATCGTATTCACAACTATCATTTTGCGATCTATGGCGCGATGTTCCTCGGCCAGTACGAACCGGCTCTGGTCGCCGCTGAAGAACTGATCGAGACAACACCTGAGGCGCTGCTGAAATTGCCGTCGCCACCCATGGCGGATTTCATCGAGAGTTACATCTCGATGAAAAGCCATGTCTATATCCGTTTCGGCAAATGGCGTGAGATCATCGCCGAGCCTCTGCCGCAAGACCGCGAACTCTATTGCAACACCACGGCTGTAATGCACTACGCCAAGGGCGTTGCACACGCGGCGCTCGCAGATGTCGAAAGCGCCGAGAAAGAGCGCACCGCTTTTCTCCAAGCCAAGGCGAAAGTTCCTGAATCGAGGCTCCTGCACAACAACACCTGCCAAGACCTTCTCGCCATCGCCGAAGAAATGCTCAACGGCGAGATCGAGTACCGAAAGGGCCATTTCGACACTGCCTTTGAGCACTTGCGGCGCTCTGTCGAACTGGACGACGCACTTCCCTATGATGAGCCTTGGGGCTGGATCCAGCCGGCGCGCCATGCGCTTGGCGCATTGCTCTTCGAGCAGGGTCGCTTCGAAGAGGCCGAGGAGGTTTATCGCGAAGATCTGGGTCTTTGCGGCACGCTGAGTCGCGCCACCATCCATCCCGATAATGTCTGGAGCCTTCGTGGCCTTTATGATTGCCTTGCCCGAAAGGGTGAAACAGCCGAAGCGCGCCTGATCAAACAGCGGTTCGATCTTGCTGCGGCGCGTGCGGACGTTCCTGTCAATGCGTCGTGTTTTTGCGCCCGCGTTGCAGCAGAGTAGAAAGGATCGTCCGCAATCAGGCCGGCCCGACCGGAACGCGGTTCGGCGCTATATCGTCAGGGCGCCGCATGAGATAGTCCGTCAACTCCGCGCACACTGCTGCGGCCGCCGGTTCTTCGAAGATGTTGCGCATCTCGCTCGGGTCGTTGACGAGATCGTACATTTCGCCCGCCTGCGAGCGAAGATCCATCGTCAGCTTGTGCGTCTTTGTGCGGACCGTGCGCAGCGATAACGCCACGCCCACACGGCCCGGCAGCAATTCCCACTCATTCATTGCAAAATCGCGGGTTTCGCCATCTCCTTGGATCAGGGTTCGCAGGCTCGTTCCATGCTGTTGAAGCAGCGGCGCAGCACCGGCTATGTCAAACATCGTTGCTGCGATGTCCATGGTCGAGACCGGCTCGTCGACAACCTTGCCGGCCGGCACACCCGGGCCGCGTACCAGCATCGGTACGCGCAGAAGTCCTTCGTAATGCATTGGACCTTTCAGCACGAGACCGTGGTCACCCAGCCAGTCGCCGTGATCCGATATGTAGATGACATAGGTATTTTCATCGAGGCCGGCATCGGCCAGCGCATTCAACACGCGTCCGACATGATTATCGATAAACGATAATTGGCCGAACGTGTTGGCGATGATTTCGCGCAGTTGCGCGTCACTTTGCTCCTGGATACGCGAATAGGATTTGCGCATCTTGACATTTTCCGGATCGCCTTCCGGCTCGTTCTCAATGGCCGCCGCATGCCACCAGGGCCGATTGCCGAAATCGCGGCTCCGATGTTGCGGCAGGACAATAGAAGAAGGGTCGTGTAGGCGTGACCATGGTTCGGGACAATCGAACGGGTGATGCGGATCCGGGAAACTGACCCAGGTGCAGAACGGCCTGTCTTTGTCCCTCCCGAACTTCAGCCATTCGATCGCCCGGTCCGCGGTCCAGGGTGTATTATGAAAGGCAAGCGGCAACTGCGAATGCCACGTTTGTGCCGCACCATGCGTATCGCCGCCGTTTTTCCAGTAGAGCGCCTGTTTTTCATCACCCCTTCCGTCGCGGTGGAAGAAACGTTCGAAATGCTGCCCGCGCGGCGGCTTCTCAGGCGCAAACCAGTTGTGTCCGACGAGCATCATTTCGACATGCTGAAACCCCATATAGGGACCGTTCCAGTCGTCCGGGAAATCTTCCGATGAAAGTATGCTCTCGGGCGATCCGGTCTTTTCCCGCGCATGATAGGTAGCGAAATGCGCTTTGCCGAAGAAGGCCGTCTGGTAGCCGGCTTCTGCAAGGGCTCCGGAAAATCCCTTCTCTCCAATTGCCGGATCGAGGTCGATTCCGTTGTCGTGAACCCCATGGGTACGGCAAAGCTGGCCGGTGAGGATCGATGCCCGCGCCGGCTGGCAGACGACGCAAGGTGTAATGCAGGCGGAAAACCGCACGCCATCGCGGCAAAGCCCGTCAAGATGCGGCGTCTTCACGCCACGGCCCTCGATGCCGACGCAATCGCCACGCTGCTGGTCCGCCGATATGATGAGAAAGTTCGGTTGGCTCATATTTCTCCAAATCCCCGATCTAGTGGGAAATCAGCAAGGGAAGCCTTGCATTCTCAAGCACATATTTCGTCACACCGCCGAAAAGCTCTTCGCGAAACGGGCTGTGTTCGAATGCGCCCATCACCAGCATGCCGGCATTGTGTTCGGCGCAAAAATCAAGGATCGTCTGACCGACAGTCTTCTTGCCGGGCGGCACGACGTGAACCTCGACGTCAATACCGTGACGGGCAAGGCTGGTGCGCACATTGATGCCGTCGAGTTCCTTGCCCCGCTCACTGGTGTCAACACTCAGCACGGTCACCTTCTGCTTGGTCTCAAGAATTTGCATCGCATCGTTGAGTGCCCGCGTTGCCGCCCTGTGACCGTCCCAGGCAAGGACCGCATGCTCATGGATCTTTTCCGGCTTGTGGTCGCGCGGCACAACAAAGACCGGCCGGCCGCTCTTGAGAGCGATACGGTCCGGGTGAAGCTCCAACCGCTTGCCGCCCTGCAAAACATCACGCCTGCCGACCGCGGTCATGTCGTACATGAGTGCATAGTCTGCGACGGTTGCATCCGACTCGCCGTCGGTTTCGATCCAGTGAAGCATATCGGGCGCGATCCGCCCGCCGGCTGCCGCCACGAACCTTTCATGGATTTCGGCATTGGCGGTCATTTCCAGCTCGTCCAGCGTATCCTTCACCGCATCCGGAACCCAGGAGTATCGGCTCAATCTGGATGTGGCACTGGCATGGGCGAGCAAGCCCGTAACGTGCGCGCCGTGCTTCTCATGCGCAAGAACGCACCAGTGAACGGCCGCATCGGACGATTCCGAACCATTATAGGCAACGAGAATATTCTTGATGGCCATGCACGCCTCTCATGTTCTGGCTTCGGTCGCCTTGGCGCGGGAGTTGCGCGCCGTGAAAACAATCACGCCGACGGACAGCGCCATGAACAGTGCCGCAATCGGGTGCGTGAAGAGAAAGTAAGGGTCGCCGCCGGTTGCAGCGAAGGCCTGCCGCGCGCTTTCTTCGAGCTTGCCGCCAAGAATGAACGCGATGACGAAAGGCAGAGGCGACATTGCAACGACGCGCATCAGGTAACCGAGCACGCCGAAACCGAGCGTGAACCAGATCGCATCCATGCGGGTTTCCTGAACATAGATGGCGGTCAGCGTCAGCAGAAGCACGATCGGCAGCAGGATCTGTTTCGGCACCCGCGTCATCACGCCCATCGACCGCATGAAGACACCGCCGATCGTCCAGTTCAGAATATTGGCGATGAACATGGCGGTGAAGAGACCAAAGGCAATGACCAGCTCCGGGTTGACCGACTCGGTCGTGAACCGGAAAACCGATGGGCCTGGGTTGAATCCGCCGATACTGTCCGCCGCCAATATCAGGAACACCGCCGCGGCGTTGCCTGGAATGCCCAGCGACAGGACGGGTATGAGATTGGCGCCCGAGACGGATGAGTTTGCCGCTTCGGTTGCAGCAATACCCTCGGGCGCACCCTTGCCGAAATCAGGATCTTCCGCCGATTTCCTTTTTTGATAACGGGCCTTGCCGACCGTGTAGCCGATGGTCGCCGCGAGCGTAGAGCCGATTCCGGGAAGCGCGCCAATGGCGGTGCCGATCACTGCCGAGCGGCCGATATAGGGAAAAAGGCGCTGCACATCGCTGAAATGCAGACCCTGTTCGCCACTGTCGTGGTTTGCCGACACTGCGCCGCTGCTGCGCTTTTCACGCCACATGTCGGCCAGTTCCTTGAAAACCGCACCGACAATCAGGACGCCGAGTATTGCGGTTGCCAGCGGAAAGCCCTGTGCCAGCGCCGGGCTGTCAAGCGAGAGGCGGGGGTAAAAGTCCTCCCCCGTGGCGATAAAGGCCACCAGCAGGCCGAGGCCGGTTGAAATCAGGCCCTTGGCAGGAGACCCACCGACAACGGCCGCAATAAAGGAAAGAGACAGGATCAGGAGTGCGGTCTTTTCCGGCAGGTCGAGATAGCCCTCCACCAGCAGCGCGAGAAACGGCGCACAGACGAAAAGCACGATGTCGGAAAACGTATCCCCGCTTACCGATGATAGATGCGCCACCCGCAGTGCCTTCTTCGCCTGACCATTCCGGGTCATGGGATACCCGTCAAGCGTGGTCATATAGGCGTCTGGCGTGCCGGGCGTATTGAACAGGATCGCCGGCACCGCGCCGCCGATCGTGGCACCCTTCATCACGCCGATCAGGAAGCCCATGACCGGCAAAAGCGCATCGGGCGTATAGCCAAAAATCGAAATCAGGATCGGCAGCGAAATGGCCATTGCAATCGGCCCGGCCAATCCAGGTGTGGCGCCGACCGCTATTCCGAGAAGAAATCCGGCAAAGATCATGACCAGCGTTACGGGTATCGGCACCCCGAGGACCGAAAACAGCTCCGGTCCGAGAAACACCGCCAGAACACCCGACCAGATATATTCGAGCGCGCTCATCAGACGTCACCGTTCGGCGGTAAAAGCAGATCGTCGAAAGGAAGGTCATAAACCGCGATCATCGCCACCACTGCGGCGATAGCGATCAGGATGGATTTGATTGTGACCCGGCCTTCGATCATGCTGATGAGGCCGGCAATCATCAGCGTTCCGCCGAAGAAGAAACCGGTATATTTCCAGGGCGCGGTGTCGCGCAGCAGGCGGTACTCCAAGGGCGTTTCCCGTCCGATATTGGCCAGCGCGACAGCGGCGGGCCCGGCGTAGCGCATGACAAGAACGCTGATGGCCAACATGACGATGACCATGGCCACGAAGCCGAGATTGACCGTATCGATCTCCGGCTGGTCTGCCGCATTACGCTCCGCAACGACCAATATGATACCGCCGAGAAGCAAAAAAACGCCTGCCAGAGTGGGAGCAAGCGCATCGCCTATTGTCACCTGCCGCCTGACCCGTTCGAGGATACCGCTATCGGTGTCGAGCGGAATCCAGACAAAGATCAGAAGCAGCGAAAACAGGATGAAGCAGATTCCGAGGATCAGATTGGATCTCGATTCGGACGACATCTTCCCGGCTCCCTTCGAGACGTTGGCAGATGCGCAGTCTTGCGCATCTGCCTTCTCATCTATTCGGAAGCAGCATCAAGAAGCTTGCCGGCATCCTGGTAACTCTGACTGAGCAGCACGGTCAGCTCTTCGCCCGTGACGACGGAGGAGCCGCCAAACG
Source organism: Pseudomonadota bacterium (assembly GCA_039025395.1). Classification (GTDB taxonomy): domain Bacteria; phylum Pseudomonadota; class Alphaproteobacteria; order Rhizobiales; family Rhizobiaceae; genus Hoeflea_A. The sequence goes on along the minus strand of JBCCOK010000022.1, from coordinate 56,835 downwards.
CATTTTTGATAAGGCCGCCGGCCTTGCTGTTCTCATCAGACACGATTTCAGCGATCGCGGCTGCTATGGCATCCCTTGCCTCGGCTGGCATGCCCGCCGGCGCCACGAACACAAAATGCCCATCCGAATTGAATTCGACCCCAAGATCGGCAAGCGTCGGTGCATCCGGTGTCTGGACCAGCGGTTCCGACAGTGCGGAAGCAAGGTTTACGAGGTCACCCGCTTCAACGCCCTTGGCCTGGATACCGGCCATGAAACCGACATCAAGATCGCCCGCATTGACCCCGTCCATGACCGCTTTGCCGCCACGGACGGTTACGATATTGAAATCAACCCCCTGTGCCTTGCCAAGCAGATAGGCCAGATCGGCAAGACGCGGACTCATCACGCCGAAGCGGATGTCTTCACCGCCCTTTGCAGCCTGGATCATGTCATCGAAAGTGGTCCAGCCCTTTGAGGTGGGTGCGACGATACCCATCTGAAATCCGGCGGTCGTCGCCAGGCCAGTGAAATCCTCAGGCGTCAGACCGGACTTGGGCGCTGCGGCCATGTTGTAGCCGAAGGTCTCGGTGACAGCCATACCGATCGCGGTTCCGTCGTTGGGCATGTCCTTGAGCGCCGCGGCCATGTTCATGCCGCCCTTGCCGGTCACCTGTTCCGGTATGAATTTCCAGCCAAGCTTGTTCTCAAGCTCTTCGGCGATCAGCCTTGCCTGGGTGTCGGCGCCGCCGCCGGCGCGAAAGGCGATCATCAGCTTGATTGGTCCGGGCGGCATCCAGTCGGCAGCGATCGCGCCCGTTGACATGACAGCCGCGGCGAACATGGCAATTGCCGTTTTGACAATTCTCTTCATCATTTCCTCCCTTGTATTTGGAGCAGTTGTCACATGATATTGTTGACATGTCAACGAAAAAGTTGACATGTCAACATTTTGGCGTATGATCAATTCTGAAGAGGCCGATATGACGATTGCGAAATACCCTGCAGAGTTTGACAATGACACGCCGCTCCAGGAAGTCCTGACATGGCGCATCCATCACGTGCATTCGAAACTCAACGTCCACGCCGCGAAGTTTCTGGAAAAAGTGTCCGGTATCGGGCTTGCCCAGTGGCGCATCATGCTGGCGATTGGTCCGGACGGTTGGACGACACATTCCGAAATCTGCCGCTATACCGCCGTCGACAAGGGTCAACTGAGTCGCAGTCTCAAGGGGATGATCGAGAGCGATCTAGTTGAAACCAAGAACGACAGTCTCGACCAGCGCCAACAAAGATTGTCGCTGACCCGCAAAGGGCGGCGGATCTTCAAAAAGACCCTGCCTATGATGCGGGAGCGTCAGTCCTTTCTTGTCGGATCGCTGTCGAAATCCGAACGCAAAGCCATTTTCTCAGCGCTCGACAAGCTGGAAACAGCGGCGCTGGATCACGAGTTCCTGGCATGAGTGCATCTAACCTTTTGATTATCATGTCGGACGAGCATCAGGCCCGCGCCATGGGTTGCGCGGGTCATCCCTTCGTACAAACGCCCCATCTGGACGCGCTGGCGGCGCGCGGCACCCGTTTCACCGATGCCTATACGCCCTGTTCGATCTGTGTGCCGGCTCGCGCCAGTTTTGCAACTGGTCGGTATGTTCATCAGACGCGCTTGTGGGACAACGCCATGCCCTACGACGGATCGATCCCCGGATGGGGCCACGGCCTCCAGGCAGCCGGCGTTCCGGTCGAGTCCATCGGCAAGCTGCACTATCGGTCCGAAGAAGATCCGGCTGGCTTTGATGTCGAGCATATTCCGATGATGGTCGCCGGCGGCGTCGGCATGGTCTGGGCGTCCATACGCAAGGAAGACGAAAGGGTGATAGGCGAAGGCCGGATGCTGGGCGACTATATCGGGCCGGGCGACAGCAAATACACCGACTACGACCGGGCCGTCACCAAGCGTACGGCAGAATGGCTCGAAAATCGTGCTGCGTCGGACGACGATCGGCCATGGTGCCTCTATGTCGGCCTTGTCGCACCCCATTTCCCGCTCGTTGTGCCGCGGCAATATTACGATCTCTATCCGCTCGACCGTCTGCCGGACGTGAAGCTGCACCCCGAAAATGGCCACGCGCGCCACCCTTGGGTCGAAAAGCAGAACGCAATGAACGATTCCGATGCGAAATTTGCCGATGCGCAGGAAAGGCTTCGCGCAATCGCTTCCTATTTCGGCCTCTGCTCGTGGCTGGACCATAATGTCGGCGAAATCCTGTCAGCACTCGAGGCGAGCGGCATGATGGACGATACCACCATTGTCTACACCTCCGATCACGGCGACAATGTCGGCGCCCGCGGCCTCTGGGGAAAATCGAACCTCTATCTGGAAAGCGTCGCCGTGCCGATGATCATGGCAGGGCCCGCCATTCCTGTGGGCACCTGTAACACGCCTGTCAGCCTGATCGATCTTTCGCAGACAATCGCCGCCCACTTCGGCACCGGGATCCACGGCGCCGACGGGATCCGCTCGCTCAAGACCATTGCCGCCGAAGAACACGACCTCAATCGGCCGATATTCAGCGAATACCATGCCGCCGGCGCCGTTTCCGGCGCTTTCATGCTGAAGAAAGGCCGCTGGAAATTTCACTACTATGTCGGCTTCCCTTCCGAATTGTTCGATCTCGAAACCGATCCGGAAGAAACACGCAATCTCGCCGATGATCCGGCCCATGCCGGCACATTGGCCCTCATGGAAGACGCGCTGCGCGAAATCTGCGATCCGGAGGCGACGGATGAAAGAGCCTTTGCCGATCAGGCGGCGCTTATAGAGCGGGTTGGCGGACGCGAAGCCGCGCTGAAGCTCGGCGCCGCCGGTGCAACGCCGGCACCACAGGTGACGTCATGAAACTGACCGTGCTTGGATCCGGCTCACCCGAAGCTTACAGCCGCCGCGCCTCCAGCGGTTATCTGCTGGAAGTCGGCGATGACACCATTCTCTTCGACTGCGGCGGCGGCGTATTCGACAATCTGGTGCGCTCCGGCCGGCTGCCGTCGCATATAACCCACCTGTTCCTGTCACATCTGCACACTGACCACATGATGGATTATGCGCGGCTCGTCCATGCGGCCTGGGACGAGGGCGCTCCGCCGCTGAAGGTCTGGGGCCCATCGCCCATCACGCGCATGACGGAGGGTTATTTCGGCCGCGACGGCGTTCTGGCCGCCGATCTTTATGCCCGTACCGAACTGGAGCAGAGCCAGCAGGTCTGGGTCGCCCGCGGCGGTACGCTGCCCCGCCCATGGCCGGCACCGGAAGTGGTCGAAATCAAGCCCGGCTTCTCCTATGCGGGCAATGGCTGGCAGTTGAATTCCTGCGAGGTGCCGCATGCGCAGCCCGCCTTCGATTGCATGGCGTTTTCGGTTGAAGCGGCGGGCGGCAAGTTCGTCTATTCGGGCGACGCCGCCATCTGCGACGAACTCGAACAACTAAGCGCCGGTGCCGATCTGCTTCTCCACTGGTGCTACCGGCTGAGTGGAGAAGAGGTTCATCCGGCGCTCGCCGACAAATGCCCGACCCCCGCCGACATCGCCCAGATGGCAAGCCGTGCCGACGTGAAACGCCTGCTTATCAGCCACTTCCGCATCCACATGGACACCGAGGAAGGCCATGAAAGAGCGTGCGCCGATCTGAAGTCGCATTTCGACGGCCCGGCGGAAATCGTCGAGGATCTTCAGGTTTATTACATTTGAAATGATCGCAGGCTTCTTCTCCGGGCAGCCTTTGTTCATGTTATCCACAGCCAAGTGGCACACTGTGCGTTCGCGATGCTATCATGACATTAAAGCACTGCGGCGAATGAAATCGGTTACCAATTGCGTCAAGGAGGTCCTCGCCATGACGGAATATCAGGTTGCAGTCGTTGGAGGCGGACCCGCTGGCCTCGCTGCGGCGTTGACACTGTCGCGTTCAATGATCCGCACGGTTGTATTTGACTCACCTTTGCCGCCTCGAAATGAAGCTTCGGCCCACGTTGCAGCCCATCCGGGAATGGACATGGCCTCGCCCCAACAGATGCGCGAGACAATGGCCAAGGAGATCGCCAACTACGGCTACGCGGACTTCAAGTCGGCGGAAATCGCATCCATTTCCGGCGGCGCAAAACAGGGTTTCACGCTTGCCACTCGCGGCGGCTCTTCCTTTGCCGCACGGCGCGTGCTGATCTGCGTCGGCATGGTCGACGTGTTTCCGATGATCGTCGGCCTCAAGGACCGGTGGGGAGCGTCGATCATCAACTGCCCCTTCTGCCAGGGCTTTGAGCTGCGCAACAGGCCATGGGCCATCTATGTGCACAGGCCGGAGATACTGGCGGCCGCAGAGGTCTATTACAATTGGACAAAAGATCTTGTGATGATCGTAGAGCCTTCGATCACAATTGCCGAAGAGCGGCTCGAAGCAATCACGGCGCTGGGCATCGAGCTTATCCGGGGTACGGCGGAATCGCTGCATGGGCCGGGCGACTCATTGACCGAGATCGTTCTGCGCGACGGCCGCCGCATCGAACGCGAGGTGCTCCTTTTATGGCCAAAGCAGGTCCAGAGCGATCTGGTAAAATCACTTGTCCTTCGTCTCAATGACGACGGCTATGTCGACGTGGACAACAGCTACCGGACGGGCAGAGTCGGCATCTACGCGGCAGGCGACCTGACCTATGGCGGCCATCAGAACACAAACACCGCCGTGCACATGGGCAATATGGCCGCCGCCTGGATCGTCTTCGACCTCTGCCATGAGACGGCCGCCCGTCAATCTGCAGATGAGACGGTCGCGCCGCTTGTTACGTCCGATCCGCCACCAACCGAACCGGCCGGTGATTTGAGCCCGGCTGCCTATGAGGAGCCGCTGCGGCAGCCCAAGACAGCCTGATTGCCAAAATCTTGGCGCGGACCTGCGGTATCCCCAAGCGCGCATGAGGAGCGCTACTGCGCCAGACCCATCGCCTCCAATTGCGCAACGCATTCGGGGATGGTCGCTTGGTATTGTGCCTGCACTTCGATAACCAGATGCGGATTGGCTGCGTTGCGGCCAAGCGCCTCAAAGAATGCCGGCCAATTGATCCTGCCTTTTCCGGGCAGCCAGTGTCGGTCGGCATAGCCATCCGTATCCTGTATATGGACATGAGCGAGCTCAGCGCCGGCATCTTTGATAAAGTAATCCACCGGCGGTGCGCCCGCGCAGTCATGGGCAAGATGGGCATGACCGGTATCGACCGAAATCTTCACGCTGTCGCTGTTGAGATACTGTGTCAGCCGACGGCGTTCTGCCGGGTCGACATCTTCGATATTCTCAAGCACCAGTGTGCATCCGATGTCTTGCGCCCGCGCAATGACCGGCGCCAGGTTTTCGTGGCAGGCTTCATATATGCGGTCTTTCAACCCGCTCGAATGTCCAAAATTCTGGTGATGCCATGCGGTGAAAGGGCTATGCACGACCATCTGGGTTGCCGTGAGCTGTTCGCAGATTTCGAGACCCTGCAAGAGCCGGCTTTGGATGACCGCCTGGATCTGCGGATCGAACGCTGCAAGATCAAGCCCGAAGAACGGACCGTGCAAGCCGACCCTTCCCCGATGACCATCAAGCAGGCGATCGTAGCGCTGGGCGATCTCACGCCAATGCGCGTCGAGAACACCGGGAAAAACGAAGTCCTGGATCTCCAGGTCGCGGTTCTTCTCACGGATCCAGGGCAGAAGCGGTTCTGCGCTGTTGATCGAAAGGGCGGCGCCCAGGACTGGAAGTTGGGTGGTGTTCACGGGCCTGACCTGTCTAATGTTTGATCTGTTGTGCGCCGGACATAATGTTTCGGCACTTTGGTTTACGGCATCGATAGTCTTAAGCGGTCAGCATGTAGCATTTGTGACCGTGTCCGGCTTGCCGCTATATACTTAACACGTTATCTAAGTTCGATGGCCGGTCCGCGACATGCGTTTGCGATCAGGCGCAGATTGTGTCCTAACATCCGACATCGATCCAAGGTCTGGCGGCCGCATGAGGAGCTGAAGCGATGGACAAAGCCGATTTCCGAAAATGGTCGCACCGTGCCAGCGACTGGACCGCCGACTATTACGATTCGATTTCAGAGCGGCCCGTTCGTTCGCAGGTAAAACCAGGCGAAATCGGCCGGATGATCGGCGCGGTCCCGCCCGATGCAGCCGATGACATGGAAACCATTTTTGCCGATTTCGAACGCATTATTCCGAACGGCATGACTCATTGGCAGCATCCCCGCTTCTTTGCCTACTTCAACAGCAATGCCGCGCCCGCCGCCGTCGTCGCGGAGCAGTTGGCGACCGCGATCGGCGCGCAGTGCATGCTGTGGCAGACATCGCCCGCCGCCACGGAGCTCGAAGTCCGGATGATCGACTGGCTGCGCCAAGCTGTCGGCTTGCCGGACGGCTTCCGCGGCACATTTCAGGACACCGCTTCGTCCGCGACCCTTTGCGCCATCCTCACCATGCGCGAAAAGGCACTCGATTGGCAGGGCAACCGGAAGGGCCTTTTCGGCCAACCGCCCTTGCGCGTCTATGCCTCCAAGGGCACCCACAGCTCCATCGACAAGGCCATGTGGGTGTCCGGCATGGGGCAGGAAAACCTCGTCCATATTCCGGTCGACGAGCAGGGCGCCATGGACACCGAACGTCTGCGCGCCGCCATTCGCGCCGACCGCGAGGCCGGGTACAGACCCGCCGGGCTCGTTGTCTGTGTCGGCGGCACGTCCGTCGGCTCGACCGACAATGTTGCCGAACTGTGCGCGCTTGGCCGCGCCGAAAATCTGTATATTCATGTCGACGCGGCCTGGGCGGGCTCGGCAATGATATGCTCCGAGTTCCGCCATCTTTGGGATGGCGTTGAAGACGCAGACAGCATCGTCTTCAACCCGCATAAATGGCTCGGCGCGCCGATGGAGTGTTCGGCACATTTCGTGCGCGAGCCGGAACATCTGGTCAGGACGCTTGCCATCCAGCCGGAATACCTCAAGACCTATGGCAAGGAGGGCTTGGTCAATTTCAGCGAATGGTCCGTACAGCTCGGCCGCCGGTTCCGCGCCCTGAAAATCTGGTTTCTGCTGCGCGCCTATGGTCTCGACGGTTTGCGCAGCCGCATCCGCAACCATGTCGCCTGGACGGCCGAACTGGCTGAGCGGCTTGGCAACGAACCGGATTTCGAGATCACCTCCAAGCCGGTGCTGGCTCTGTTTTCTTTCCGCTACGCACCGATCGGCTATCAGGGCGATCTCGACGCCCTCAATCGAAACCTCGTCAATGCCATCAACGACGACGGCCGCATTTACCTGACCCAGACCGTCCATAAGGGCCAACAGGTGATCCGCTTTGCGGCCGGTCCCTTTGAGATGGAAGAACACGATGCCGAGATTGCTTTTGATACAATCTGCGAAATCGCCCGCAAACTGAACAGGGATTAGGGGCTAGGCACATGCTCAAACGCAACCGGCTGCTACGGCTCCTATGGCTGTCAGCCGGCTGCATCAGCCTTGCTCTGGGTATTGTCGGCATAGCCTTGCCGCTGCTTCCCACAACCCCCTTCCTGATCCTTGCAGCCTTCTGTTTTGCGCGCGGTTCACCCGCGCTCCACAAATGGCTGGTCAACCATCCGCGTCTCGGCCCGCCTATTCGCGATTGGGAGCTTCACCGTGCGATCTCGCGCCGCGGCAAGATCCTTGCGATGGTCGCCATTGTCGCGGTCTTTGTCATCAGCATCCTGGCGGGCGTCGCCTCTTACATCATCATTATTCAGCTTGTGGTTCTTTCCGCCGTCAGCATCTTCATTCTGACCCGCCCGCGGCCTCCGGGAGAGAGGCGATAATGTGCCCTCACGCCTTCGGCGGTTCGTTTGCGCTCACGGTCGGTTGGCCTTGCAAAGCCTGAAGGCTTTGTTCTTTCCTTGCCCGGATCGCGCTTGGAGCAAGAATTCTGTGCGCAGCACCGCAAGCGCGCTAGCGCGTCGTCCACGGCGGGACACCCGCCGGTATTGGCCGCCCCGTCCGGAGGTTAGCGGCGAAGCCGCGTTCGACCGTGAGGACAGGACTAATGAAAATTCCTGCCGCCCGGCAGGATTTTACGCGTTTCGGAAAGATCCTGATCGCCGGCTTCGCAAGGCCGCGAAATCTGCTCGAACAGGTCGCGAAGCCGTGCCGCGGGCTTCACCCGCTGCCGGTGATCCATCTGCTCGCGCTTGACCTCATCGGCGCGCGCCAGACTTTCAATCTGCGGGTCGGTATCCGAAAGCCCGGACAATAAGGGTGTCAGGTCCTCAAGCCGGTTGGCGACCACATGGATCACCCCTTCCTGCGATTGCAGCGGGCCGCGCACCCCGACAAACCGGCTGCCGATCACGATGGTCCGGTAACGTTCGAACACCTTCGGCCAGACGATCACATTGGCAACGCCGCTTTCGTCCTCGATTGTCTCGAACACAACACCCTTTGCCGAACCGGGCCGCTGCCGCACCAGCACCAACCCGGCCACGGCTACGGAACGGCCGGCGCGTATATCCTGAAGATCTGCATTTTGAACATAGCCCGCCTGTTTCAGCCTGTTGCGCACGAAGGAGACCGGATGCGCCTTGAGGGAAAATGTCAGGCTGCGGTAATCATTGATGACCTGTTCGCCAAGCGGCATCGGCGGCAACGTCACCTCCGGCTCGCGCTGCAACTGCCTTGAATCGGCTATGGCAAACAGCGGCAGGCGTTCCGCCGCACCCAGAGGATCGAGCGCCCGCACCGCCCAGATCGCGTCGCGGCGCGAAAGCCCGATGGAAGAAAAGGCGTCGGCCTCGGCAAGCTTCTCCATCGCCCGGCGCGAAAGGCCGGCGCGCATCCACACATCGCGCACGCTGTCGTAGCCGCTGCCCCGCTTGCTGATCAGCTGCTCTGCATCCTGCTCGCCAAAACCCTTGATCTGGTGAAAGCCCAGACGAACGCCGTGAGTGTTCTTCATCACCGTTTTCATTTCCCGGTGGCGTGCCGCTACCTTCTGCGGGCGCACACCGTCGGCTTCAAGCGTCGAAAGCCATGTCGAATGGTTGACATCGACGGGGCGGATCTCGACGGCATGCTCGCGCGCATCGCGCACCAGCTGGGCGGGCGCGTAAAACCCCATCGGCTGGGAATTGAGAATCGCTGCGAGAAAAACATCCGGATAGTAGCATTTCAGCCAGCATGACACATAGACGAGCAGCGCAAAGCTGGCGGCATGGCTTTCGGGAAATCCATATTCGCCGAAGCCTTCGATCTGGCTGAAGCAGTGCTCGGCGAACGCCCGGTCATAACCGTTGGCCACCATGCCTTCGACCATCTTGATACGGAAGGAATGAATCGTGCCCACCCGCCGGAACGTCGCCATGGCACGGCGCAGCTTGTCGGCTTCGCCGGGCTCGAAATTCGCCGCCACAATGGCGATGTTCATCGCCTGCTCCTGAAAAAGCGGCACACCGAGCGTCTTTGCAAGAACCTGCTTGAGCTCGTCTTTCGGATAGGTCACCGCCTCCTTGCCCTGCCTGCGCCGCAGATAGGGATGCACCATGTCGCCCTGGATCGGTCCCGGCCTGACGATCGCCACTTCGATAACAAGGTCGTAATAGGTGCGGGGTTTGAGCCGCGGCAGCATCGACATCTGCGCCCGGCTTTCGATCTGGAAGACGCCGACCGTGTCGGCCCGGCAGATCATGTCGTAGACATTTTCATCCTCATCCGGCAGCGATGACAGGGTCTCGTAGCGTCCATAATGGTCTTCGAGCATTTCAAACGCCTTGCGGATGCAGCTCAGCATGCCAAGACCCAGCACGTCGATCTTCAGCATACCGAGGCTTTCCAGATCGTCCTTGTCCCATTCGACCACTGTGCGGTCATCCATCGCCGCGTTTTCGATCGGGATAACCGAACTCAGCCGGTCGCGGGTAATCACGAAACCGCCGACATGCTGCGACAAATGCCGCGGGAAACCGATAATTGCACTCGCCATATCGAGCACCTGCATGAGGTGTTTGTCGTCCGGATCGAGCCCGGCGCGGCGCGCGTCGTCCTCGTCGAGCTTCGCCGACGACGATCCCCAGCGCGTGCCGGAAATGGCAGTGATCACATCATCCGAGAGCTCGAAAACCTTGCCCACCTCGCGCAGCGCCGACCGGCCGCGATAGGTGATTACTGTGGCGGCAAGCCCGGCGCGGTCGCGGCCGTATTTGCGGTAAATATACTGGATCACTTCCTCGCGCCGCTCATGTTCGAAATCGACATCGATGTCCGGCGGCTCGTTTCGCTGCTCCGATATGAAGCGCTCGAAAAGGAGATCGACCTTTTCCGGATCGACTTCGGTGATTCCGAGACAAAAACAGACCGCGGAATTGGCAGCCGATCCGCGCCCCTGACACAGGATCTTCTGCGACCGGGCAAAACGCACAATGTCGTAGACCGTCAGGAAATAGGGCGCATAGTCGAGCTTGCGGATAAGGCCGAGTTCGTGATCGAGGGCTGCAAGAACCTTTTCCGGTGCGCCATCGCGATAGCGCTCCTTGAGGCCGGCGGCCGTCAGCCTTTCCAGCGTTATCTGCGGCGGGTCACTGCTGCCTGTCGGTTCTTCCGGATAAAGGTATCGCAACTCGTCAAGCGAAAAGTTAAGCCGGCGAAATAGTGACTGGGTCTCGGCAACGGCCTGTTCGTAGCCCTTGAAAAGGCGCAGCATCTCCGCTTCGGACTTCAGATGCCGTTCGCCATTGGGCTCCAGCAGCCTGCCCGCTTCGCGCAGCGTCAGATGCTCGCGGATACAGGTCACGACATCCTGCAGGAATCGTCGCTGCGGGTGATGATAAAGGACATCGCCCAGCGCCAGAAGCCTCAGTCCGGTGCGTGCCGAAAGCCGCGACACTTCGGCGAGCAACCGCTGATCGGTTGCCTTGTAATGCCAGCAGGCTGCGAGATAGAGCGTATCCGGAAAATGCTTGCCGAGCCTCATCAGGCAGGCGGGCTCGACGACCGGCAGCACCGGCGGCACCATGACAGCCATGATCAGCCCATCGCCATGCTTGACAAGATCGTCAAGCGTCAGATGGCATTCACCCTTTGGAGCGCGGCGCTTGCCGACGGTCAGCAATTCGCATAGCCGGCCATAGGCGGCGCGGTCCTGCGGCCATACGGCGATATCGGGTGTGCCGTCGGCAAAAACCAGGCGGCAGCCAGGCGCAAAGGCAAGTCTGGCTTCCTTGGCCGCCATATGGGCGCGCACCACGCCGGCAAGCGAATTGCGGTCGGTAAGGCTCAGCCCGGCAAGCCCGAGCCGGGCAGCTTGCGCCACCAACTCCTCCGGGTGCGACGCGCCACGCAGAAAGGAAAAATTGCTGGTGGCGGCAAGCTCCACATAACCGTTTGCGTCATCCGTCATGCAAACAGCCCGTGCATGAACCATTGGGGCGTATGCGTCTCGCGCCCGAACAGGCCGTGGCGGAAGATCCAGAAGCGGTGACCCTCTTCATCCTCGACACGGAAATAATCGCGGCTGTGACCGCTGCGCCCGTCCCGCCACCATTCACAGGCAATGCGTTCGGGCCCTTCCGAACGGGTGATCTGATAAAGCGTTCTGCGCCAGCGGAAACGGATCGGCGGACCATCGGGAACTTCGGCGACGGCCTCTACCGGCTCCGGCCTTTCGAACAGCACGATCGGGCGGGTGATCACCTGCGGCGCGCCACGGTCTTCGACAGCATCGGTCTCACGCCAGAAAGCTGCCTGATCGGCAGCGGCACCACCTGCGGCGGCCTGCGCAACGAGGCCATAGCTGCGTTCGGGTATATGGGTATCAGCGGCCACGAAACGCTGCACCCGGTCGGTGCCGAGGCGCGCGCCCAGCTTGTCGACAAGGCCTGAGAAAGCCGCACCATGATCCTTGCCCGCATTGCCGCCAAGATCCGCCTGCTCTTGCCCGCGGTCTTCGCTTTCAACGATATTGAGACGGATGAGATCGAAGCCGAAACCGGCGTCGAGATCGTCATGGAAGCCGGCGATGCGCTCGCGAAACAGCATGACGATGCGCTCGGCATGATAGACCGGGCTCGCTGCCCTGACGGCAATGGTGGTGACGTGCCCGTCGACGCGGAAAAGCTTCAACTCAAGCTGCCGGGCGCCAAGCTGGCGTGCATCGAGGCGCTGGCGCAGATTGCCGGCAAGCTGTGCCGCCGTTCTTTCAATGTCCTCCTGCAGTGAAATCGGTTCGCCAAAGATCCGTTCCGACGACAGTTCGGGAACCGGCAGGCGCGGCGAGATCGCCTCCTCCACCCGGCCGAGCGCCTGATCGAGACGCAAAAGAAGGCCGCTGCCGAAACGCGCTGCCAGCGGGGCGCGCGGCAGGCCGGCAATACATCCGACCGTACGCAGCCCAAGCTTGCGGAGAATGTCGAGCGTCTGTGTTTCAAGCCGCAGGCAGGCAAGCGGCAGGTCGAGCAGTGCCTTTTCATTTCCGCCTGCCGGAACCACCGGCCTGTCGCCGTAGCGTGCAACCGCCCAGGCGGCCCCCGGCGTGTCGGCGACGGCCACCTTGGCCAGCAGGCCGCCGATCCGCAGGCGGGCAGTAACGTCGTCGAGCATCGCTTCCTCGCCGCCGAAAAGATGGGCACAGCCGGAAATGTCGAGAAACAGACCGTGGCAGCTTCCGGCAACCGTTTGCGGCAATCGCTCAAGCGCCACCAGAGGCGTATAGCGGTCACACCATGCGGCAACGGCTTCGAGCAGCGCCGCATCGGCGCGCTCATCGTGGTCGAAAACCTCGAGATCCGGACACAGCGCACGCGCATCGCTCAGCGTCTGCTCCACCTGCAAACCCGTCTTTTGGCCACGGCCATCGACGGCAACGAGCCGCATGGCGTTCTTGACTTTTGCAATCGCGGCGATGGGCGGCGCGTCAGGACGCCCGTTCAAGCGCCACGACCTGCCCCATTTGCGGCGCGCCATTCGGTCGGTCGAAAGATGCGGCAGGGCGATCGACAATATCCGTTGGGACATGTTCAAACCCGTGTTCGAGCTGATTCCATGCAATGGTCCAATGCCCCGTATGACCATTGCGGTTGCGTTCAAGGGCAAGGTCCAGCCGCATCGCACCGATACCCTTCTCAAGTTGCGGATCGGACGCGGATGGCTGCGCCTGAACATGCCACCGTGTCGCTGCTGCATTGGCCTCCTCGCCCCCGCCCTGCCGCAGGATGCAGATAAAAAGCCCGTTATGCTGCGCCTTGAGCATGAGCCGGCGCGTTGCCGTCATGTCGAAACATGCCGGATTGCCCTTGACCTGAAAGACAACGCCGGCAAGGTCGCCGCATTTGGCCGCCTCGTCACTGGCCCAAAGCGCAGATTTGAGATCCGTAGGACAGACCAGCAAAAGGCGGGCCGGATCGAGCCCGAACATGGCAAGGCCCGCCGGAAAAAGACGCCCGCCGTCAAGCCGGCATGCCGGATCGCAGATCCACACGATCCTTCCCTTCAGATGCTTCATGCACCCGGCCATCAGGCCAGCGACGAAACCTGTCGCCGCACCGATATCGCGGGTTAGCGAACAGCGCACCTCATGCAACGCAAAGACAGGAAATCCATCCTTGAAGGCCGCATCGATTGAACCGACATTGAATACACCTTCGCCGCCATCCGCATGCAGGCATGCGTGGCGCGCAAAAGATTCATGACGCCGGTCGATCCGCGCAATCGCCTTCTGCAATGCCTCTATTCTGTGCCGGGTGCCCTGCATGTATTTCTAATGTTCCTGTTTTGTTCCAATATAGATTCCAAAAATCGCGGAAAGAGTCAAGCAAGACGCAAGAGCCATTTTAATAAAGCAAAATCAGAAGGTTAAATCACTGCACAGCAGCCACCATGCACCCTAGAGCAAATCCGCCGCGTTCGCGTAAAGCATTGGCGCCGGGCATGACATCGACTCCCCGGACCATGCCGTCGCCCGTCAGCCGTTTCTTGACAATTTTACCGGCTTACCTTCCGATGCACTGCCAGATACACAAGCAGCAAAACGGCCTCGTCCATCAACAGCTTCAAACCGGGCCGGATTTGTCAAATCAATGGGCGCAAAGGACCGGCCAGCATGACGGACACACCTTCATCGTCCACCAAGGGCTTTATCTCCGCGATCGAACGGACCGGCAACCGGCTGCCTGATCCGGTCTTCATCTTCGTCTGGCTGATCGCGATACTGATGGTGGTCAGCGCGGTCGCCGCATTTCTAGGTCTTTCCACCATCCACCCGGTCACCGAACAGCCTGTAGAGGCCAAAAGTTTATTCTCGGCCCAAAACCTCAACCGGCTTCTGGTCGATATGCCAACCACTTTCACCCACTTCCATCCGCTGGGCTATGTGCTGGTCGTTATGTTGGGTGCAGGCGTGGCCGAACGCACCGGCTTGCTGGGCGCTGCCATGCGCGCCGGCGTCAGCAATGCGCCGAAACTGCTCTTGACGCCATTTGTTGCCGCCGTCGCGATGATCGGCAACCTTGCGGCCGATGCCGCCTATGTCGTGTTAATCCCGCTGGCCGGCGTCATCTTTGCCGCCGCCGGACGTCACCCTGTCGCCGGCATAGCCGCGGCCTTTGCCGGCGTTTCCGGCGGTTTCTCCGCAAACCTGTTTCCTGGTCAACTCGACGCATTGCTCTTCGGCATCACCGAGGCCGGTGCCGAAATCCTTGATCCGACATGGGACGCCAACATTGCCGGAAACTGGTATCTGATCATGGCGCTGTTCTTCATATATCTGCCGCTCATCTGGTATGTCACCGACCGGCAGATCGAACCGCGCCTCGGAGCCTGGAGTGGCGGCACGGTTGCCGACACCGACGAGCCGATTGCCGGACCGCTCAGCGACGAAGAACGCCGAGGCCTGAAATGGGCCTTTGTTACGGTCTTGGCCGTCATCGCAGTTTGGATCTTCCTGACCATCGGCCCCGGCACGCCTTTGTTGGATCTTGATGCCCGTCCCGAAGCCCGAATGACGCCATTCTACAAGTCGCTCATCGCCGGCTTCTTTTTACTGTTTCTTTTGAGCGGCTGGGTTTATGGCAGCATTACCGGAAGAATCGGCAGCCATCGCGATCTTGTCAAACTGATGTCCGATTCCATGGCCGAGATGGGCTACTATCTGGTTCTTTCATTTGCCGCGGCCCATTTCGTTGCCATGTTCCTTTGGTCCAACCTCGGCCTTATTCTCGCAATCGACGGTGCCGAGTTCTTGCGCTGGACCAACCTGCCCGGTCCATTATTGCTCGCCGGCCTAGTCATTTTCAGCGGCGTCATAAATCTGTTTGTCGGCTCAGCTTCGGCCAAATGGGCTTTGTTGGCGCCCATCCTTGTGCCAATGCTCATGCTCCTTGGCTTCAGTCCGGAGACCGCAACGGCCGCTTACCGCATCGGCGACTCCGCCACCAACGTCATCACGCCTTTGAATGTCTATTTCCCGCTCATTCTGATTTTCTGTCAGCGCTGGGACAAAGATTTCGGCATTGGCAGCCTGATGGCGATGATGATCCCCTACGCGATCTGGTTGATGGTCGCCGGTGTCGTCATCATGACCGTTTGGGCGGGCCTAGGCATTCCGTTGGGGCCCGGCGCCTTTTTCGAATTCCAGATCACCCGCTGATTTGAAAACAACCCGCATGGCGGGCGATCACGACTGTCCGGACTCCTGCGGATCTTCCGATTTCAGCGATTTGAGCTTGGCGAACACGGCATCGGCGTCGATTTCCTCTTCTTTCGCTTTTGCCGGAGCAGGCTGCGTTTCGAAAATGCCACGTTCGGTTTCGTTTGCCGGAAGCAGAGTCTCGTCGGCACGCTGCACGACTTCGGAAGGCCGGTCCTTGGCGGCTTTTTCAACCTCCATGTCAAGATCGATCTGCGTGCACAGCCCAAGCGTCACTGGATCAAGCGGAGTCAGATTGGCTGAATTCCAGTGGGTGCGGTCGCGGATCTGCTGAATGGTGGATTTTGTGGTGCCGACAAGCCGCGAAATCTGCGCATCGCGCAGCTCGGGATGATTGCGCACCAGCCAAAGGATGGCGTTAGGTCGGTCCTGCCGCTTTGAAACGGGCGTGTAACGCGGGCCTTTGCGTTTCAGTTCAGGAACGTGCACCTTCGGGCTTGAAAGCTTCAGCTTGTGCGCCGGGTCGGCCTCGGCCTTGGCGATCTCTTCGCGCGAAAGCTGCCCGGTCTGGATCGGGTCGAGACCCTTGATTCCCTGCGCCGATTCGCCGTCGGCGATGGCTTTCACCTCCAGCGTATGCAGTTTGCAGAATTGGGCGATCTGTTCGAAGGTAAGCGCTGTATTGTCGACAAGCCAGACGGCCGTCGCCTTCGGCATAAGCAATTGCTGAACCATGGATAAACGTCTCCTGTCCGCCCGCTCCGGAGCGCGGGCCGTGGGCTGTACCACATTTTCCGGGAATTGTTCGATCCTATAGCGCTGATCTGCAATAAATGCAATCACGCCACACGAGAGGCCCATAAGTCTAATTGCTCTTGCGGCAACAATTGTTATTACATGGTCGATTGCATGCCTGCGGGTAGGAGACTGGCAGCATCGGTCCGCAAGCAAAGGAGGAGTGCATGAGCAATAAGACCTATAAGGTACTCAAGGCGGCAAAAAAGCGCGCACTGGTCGACAATGAGACCTATCTTGACTGGTACCGTCAAAGCGTCGGAAGCCCGGACAAATTCTGGAAAAAGCACGGTAAGCGGATCGACTGGTTCAAACCGTTTACCAAGGTCAAGAACACGACCTTCGACGGCAAGGTGTCGATCAAATGGTTCGAGGATGGCGTCACCAACGTCTCCTACAACTGTATCGACCGCCATCTGAAAAGGCGCGGTGATCAGGTTGCGATCATTTGGGAGGGCGACAATCCTTACGAAGACAAGAAGATCACATACAATGAACTCTACGACAAGGTATGCCGTCTTTCCAATGTCTTGAAATCAGCCGGCGTCAAGAAGGGCGACCGGGTTACCATCTACATGCCGATGATCGTCGAAGCCGCCTATGCCATGCTGGCCTGCTCGCGCATCGGCGCCATTCACTCGGTCGTCTTCGGCGGATTCTCTCCTGACGCGCTGGCCGGCCGCATCGTCGACTGCGAATCCACCTTCATCATCACCGCTGACGAAGGATTGCGCGGCGGAAAGCACATTCCATTGAAGGACAACACCGATGAAGCCGTTGAAATCGCAGCGAAAAACGGTGTACCGGTGAAAAACGTCCTCGTCGTGCGTCGGACCGGCGCGAGCGTCGGATGGACCGAGGGCCGCGACATCGCCTATCAGCAGGCCATTGAGAAGGCAAAACCCGACTGCCCTCCGGCCCGAATGAAGGCAGAGGATCCGCTCTTCATTCTCTACACCTCCGGCTCGACCGGCAAGCCCAAGGGCGTGCTTCACTCGACTGCCGGCTATCTCGTCTACGCTTCAATGACGCACCAATATGTCTTTGACTACCACGAAGGCGATATCTACTGGTGTACCGCTGATGTCGGATGGGTGACGGGCCATTCTTATATAGTCTATGGACCGCTCGCCAACGGCGCCACCACGCTGATGTTCGAAGGCGTCCCGAATTATCCTGACGCCGGCCGTTTCTGGGATATTGTCGACAAGCATCAGGTCAATATCTTCTACACAGCGCCGACGGCGATCCGCGCGCTCATGGGCGCCGGCGACGAATTCGTCAAGCGTTCATCGCGCGCCACCCTGCGCACGCTCGGAACGGTCGGCGAGCCGATCAATCCGGAAGCCTGGGACTGGTACTACAACGTCGTCGGCGAAATGAAGTCGCCGATCGTCGACACCTGGTGGCAGACCGAAACAGGCGGTATCATGATCACGCCGTTGCCCGGCGCGACCAACCTGAAACCCGGCTCGGCAACAAGGCCGTTTTTCGGCATTCAACCTGAACTCGTCGATGGCGACGGCAATGTGCTCGATGGCCCCACCGAGGGCAATCTGTGCATCACGGATTCCTGGCCCGGTCAGATGCGAACCGTCTATGGCGACCATGAGCGTTTCATTCAGACCTATTTCTCCACCTACGCCGGCAAGTATTTCACCGGAGACGGGTGCCGCAGGGATAAGGACGGCTATTACTGGATCACCGGCCGCGTCGACGACGTGATCAATGTATCCGGACACCGCATGGGAACCGCTGAGGTCGAGTCGGCTCTGGTCGCTCACGACAAGGTCTCCGAGGCAGCCGTTGTTGGCTACCCGCATGACATCAAGGGGCAGGGCATCTATTGCTATGTCACGCTGATGGCGGGTCAGAAGGCAACCGACAGTCTTCGCAAGGATCTGGTCAAACATGTCCGCCATGAAATCGGTCCGATTGCATCGCCGGACAAGATCCAGTTTGCGCCGGGCCTTCCGAAAACCCGCTCCGGCAAGATCATGCGCCGCATATTGCGCAAGATCGCGGAAGACGATTTCAGTTCGCTCGGTGACACCTCAACTCTTGCCGAACCTGCCGTGGTCGACGATCTGATCGACAATCGGCAAAACAAGAAATAGGTACCGGCACCCCGCCGCAGCAGGTCACTCAGCCCGCCTCTTCAACCGTCGGCGCTTGTTCTGAATAAAGGTCGGCCCGGGTAGGTGGAAGGCCGCTCGGGCCACGCCTTTTGTGCGAGACCAGCGTTTGGTAGATGCGCGCGCCGTCGCGCTCGAAGGTGATCGCACAGCCGCCGAGATAAAGCAGCCACATGCGGGTCTTTACCTCGCCAACCTCTTCCACAGCCGCGTCGTAGTTTTTCTGCAGGCGGTCGTGCCAATGCCGACAGGTGCGCTGATAGTGCTCGCGCCACGCCTCAACGTCGTGCACTTCGAAACCATACTGCTCCAGCATGGTCACGGTATTGCCGATATGGTCGAGTTCGCCGCCCGGAAAGATGTATTTCGTCAGCAGTTTGAACTCTTCATTGCCTTTGCGGAAGGTCTTTCCATCCTTTTTGGCCGGTCGGGTGATGGCATGGTGCAGATAAAGTCCTCCGCTCTTCAAGACACGCTTCACTGTATTGTAATAGGTCGGATAGTTGGCAATGCCGATATGTTCGTGCATGCCGACCGACACGACCTTATCGAATTGTCCCTGCACCGTGGCGTAGTCGGTCAGTTCGAACTTGACGCGATCGGCCAGTCCCAGTTGTGCTGCCTTCGCCTTGGCATAATCGACCTGCTGGGTGCTCAGCGAAACGCCAAGCGCCGTAACGCCGTAATGCTGTGCTGCATAGTTACAAAGCGCCCCCCAGCCGCAACCGATGTCCAGCATATGCTCTCCCGGCCTCAAGCGCAGCTTTCGGCAGATCATTTCCAGCTTGTCCTGCTGCATCTGGTCGATCGTGTTATCCCAGCCGGTGCAATAACCGCAGCTATAGACCATCTCCTTATCGAGCCACAGTGCGTAGAACGCGTTCGAAACATCGTAGTGATACTGGATGTTCTGTTCGTTCTCGACGCGGCTGCCGTCGCTTGGTTTTTCGTCCGCCTGATCCGCGAGCGGCCACGGTCCGCCGCGATTGACAAACCAGAACCTGCGTGCCGTGTTGAAAGCCAGCCATTTGTTAAGCGATTTGCGGATTTCGCGCGTCTTTATCTTTGGTTTTTGCGCGGTCAGATCGAACAGGTCGCCATTGGCAAGATCAATCCGCTTGGCAACCCAAAGATTGAGCAATGTCTCCATGGATGGCCTACGGATCATCGCGGCCACAACGCCTTCATCCGCGATCTGCACGGCAAAGGCATCCGGCGGGAGGTCCTGAGGAACGGTCGATCCATCCCAAAGACGAAAGCCGACATCGACTTGCGTAATATCGCGCGCATGCGCGAGCAGTTTCTGAAAGGATCTCAATCGCCCTTTGGCGCCCATCGCCAGATGTCCCGTGCGGCCCGTTTAAACGCAAAGACCCTAATGCACTTTTTTGGCCCACAGGAACAGCGAAATCAGCCCCCGGCGAAAATCCCGCTGGGGACTGCTCCGGGCAATAAAAAAACCAGCCGCTGGTCGCGGCTGGTTTCGAAGCAGAATGGAAATGAAGCTACTGAATCAAGCGCAGGGTTTGAATGGTCCGCGCGATGATCGCATAGGTCTCCTTGAGCTCCTGGCTTGTCTCCGGCTCGTAGTGATAGGTCACGTCGCCATCATCGGGGCTCGCGCAATTCTTGAGCATATTGAGCGCGCTTTCTTGGTTCATCTGGAAGCCGATCGTGAAGATCTTGATATCGTTTTCCTTGATGTGCGTGCACATGGATTTTGCAAATTTGAAGGACGTCGACGCCTGATTTCCAGGGCTCCAGTCCTGCCTCTTCACATCCGCATAGGCGGTATTGAAAATACCGTCGGTCATCAGGATAATGTATTTGTCGATCTGATTATCCGCGATGGTATGATCGCCCGGCTTTGAACCCGTTGGCATATAGTCGGCCCAGCTATGCGAAATGGTGTAGTAAGCCCACTGCAAGCCGATATGACCGGCGGTCCATCCCGAAGCCGGCAGCGCCAGGACGGCTGTGTTGAGCTTGCCCAAGTCGCTGCTCAGCGGAACCAGTTCCGCGCTCGGGCAATAGCTCTCCTTCATGCGGGAGTCGCGCGGAATCATACCCTTGGACGGATTGGCGTCGGAAATCTGATAATTGGTTCCGCTATTCGGCTTTTTGCGGTCAGTGGCGCAATTGTCGATCGGCGAACCGTCATCATCGGCAAGCATGTGCTCCATGTTTCCGGTTTCCTGGAAAGCTGCAATGTCGTACCCGATACCGACTTCCTGAAACAATTCCTGATCGAATGCAGGTGCGTTGCTCTTCTTGTAGGGGAAATCGGCATAGACATACTTCGCCAAGGGACCGACATTGACGCCGTAGGAGTACGGCACCAGGCTGATACGTACCTTCTCGTCGCCCGGGCTGTTGACGCTGAGGAGTTCGGAAACGCCGAGCGCGGCAGCCTCTCGGAGAGCTACGATTTTCGCACCGGACATGGAGCCGGTCACATCGAGAACCATCGCAACTTCAACGTCTGACATGCCATAGGTGGCTGCAGACTGGCTGCCGATCTTCTGCGTTTGCGCGGCGGTGCCAACGCTAATGAAGTCGAGATCCTGATCGTAGTTCGCCTGCGCGGAGACCGTTTGGGCGACCGTGTCGATCTTTATATTCTTGAGCGTGTAAGGGCTGCCGCTCAGTTTGGTCTCGCCGATATTGGCGATAAAGACGTCTTCAAGATATTTCGGAGCCTGAGCTTCAGTAATGTCACCGACAGATATTGCTCTTGCTGTCGCAAGCGTGGCGGCGTCCAGAGCATTGGTCACCCGCGTCTTGATATTGATCGAATGCGAATATTCGACGGCGAGACCGACACTCAGAAAAATCACTGCGGTCGCGAAGGCAAAGATCATCATGAAATTGCCTTTTTCGTCCCGCCGGAACGTCCGGCACAACGCTGTTAGGTTTCCAGTACGCATAATTGTCGTCCCATCAGATTGTTCACCTGACGAACTCGGCCATACGCTTCGAAACGCACAACGAGCCGATTCCATCACCGCCATTTTGTTTGAACGGAATTGAAGCCAGCTTAATTTTCTTAGCCGTTTTTTAATTAAAGGCGCAAAGTATTGAACAAGAACGATTATTTCCAAAAGGGCGCACCAAAACACCACCTTGGCCGCTTAACATGCGTTAAGACTTTTCTCCAATACGGGCGTTTGACGGTGAATTGTTAATAGACCAGACGGGCCTCGCTCCGATCGTGAAGATCTTGATGTCATTGTCTCTGATGGCGTCATAGGACTTTCTGGCGGCCAATCTGGAAGTGTTGCCCCGAAAGCTCGACATCCAGTTGCCGCTGCAAACGCTGGCATAGGCTGTATTGAACATGCCATCTTATTTTGAAACCGTTCCTAGAAATGCAATATCAAATATTCACGCGCTTGCTGTTCAGCAAATTGCACAGCAGAGGCTCGTTGCAAACAACTATCGCTATGGTGTTGTAGAAGGTTTAATACAACTTATGATTGCTTTGGATTAAGGTCGGAAGTGCCGGCAACGCTAATGAAAGGTAACGCAAAAAGTCATTCGTCATTCGGGATGCGATGCCTAAAAGTCGACAGCGCGGCCGTCGATTTCCCAGTCGCCATAGCGGGCCGGGTCCTTGCCGCCACGGCCTCCGAGTTCCTTCGGCTGCGGAGCTGGCGAAGGATGCGACTGGCGACGTTCTTCGGCTTCCTTCAGCGCCCTTTGTGCCGCAGGTGGCAAGTCCTCGAAGTTGCGCTGCGGATCTGAATGGGCGTCATTACGCCGTTCACCAGCCTCCGCTGAAGCAGCCTCTTCCTTAATCGGTTCGTCATCCATGATTAAACGGCCTTGTCTGCGCATTGAACAATACGGTGTCGCTACCAACATATAGAGGGGCTTGGCCGGTAGGGAAACCGGCATATGAATGGAGTTGCAACCATGAATATGGTTCGAACAGCAATGTTGCTGGCTTTCATGACCGCGCTGTTCATGGCGATAGGGTTTGTCATCGGCGGCAGCGCAGGCATGTTGATCGCTTTGGGTATCGCTGCCGTAATGAACGCCTTTTCCTACTGGAACGCGGACAAGATGGTTCTGCGCATGCATCACGCTGTCGAAGTCGACGCCAAATCGGCGCCCGAATATTATGGCATCGTAAAGCAGCTTGCCGAGCGCGCCGATCTGCCGATGCCCAAAGTGTATCTGATCAAGAATGATCAGCCCAACGCCTTCGCGACGGGAAGAAACCCGGACAATGCCGCGGTTGCCGCGACCACCGGTCTTTTGAACATGCTTTCCTACGAGGAGGTGGCTGGCGTGATGGCGCATGAGCTTGCCCATGTCAAACACCGGGATACGCTGACCATGACCATTACAGCGACACTGGCCGGTGCCATATCCATGCTTGGCAATTTCGCCTTCTTTTTCCGCGGCGCACGAAACAGTCCGCTCGGTATTGTCGGCCTGCTCGCGGCGATGATTCTGGCGCCTCTGGCGGCGGCCGTCGTGCAAATGGCGGTCAGCCGCACGCGCGAGTATTCGGCCGACCGTGGTGGTGCCGAAATTTGCGGACAACCGATGTGGCTTGCCTCGGCTCTTGCAAAGATCGCCGGCGGCGCAAAGCGTGTGGTCAACGAGGATGCCGAACGCAATCCTGCAACGGCACATATGTTCATCATCAACCCGCTTTCCGGTCAGCGCATGGATGGTCTCTTCTCAACCCATCCGGCAACCGAAAACCGCATCGCTGAATTGCGCAAAATGGATGCAGAGTTCAACATATCCGGCGCTGACGACCGGTCCGCACCGGAGCAGCAGCGCGACAACACCGGCGCACAAGGCGGGCCGTGGGGCCGGCAACCAGGCGGCGAGGAATCCAAGGGACCCTGGTCTTGACGGGCCGCGGGCCCGGCGCGAGGCAGGCGGGCCCGAAACAGGCCAGACACGATATCAAGCCCGGCCTCGCCGCACGCCAGGCCGCATCCAAACTGCTATCAGCTACGGTCGACCGTAAAACGTCGCTCGATGGCCTCCTCGATCCGCGTGGCGGAAACCCCGCCTATACCGGTCTAAATCAGAAAGACCAGGCGTTGGTGAGGGCGATACTGATGGCGACGCTGCGTCATCTGGCTGTGATCGACGTCATCTTGGGAAAGCTACTCGATCGTCCGCTTCCCTCAGGAGCGCGGCCGCTCAAGAATGTCATGCGGGTTGCCGCAGCGCAGATCATCTATCTTGAAGTGCCCGATCACACCGCCGTCGACCTTGCCGTCGAACAGGCCAGCATGGACCCGCGAAATCGGCGTTTCGCAGGGCTGGTCAATGCTGTTATGAGGCGTTTGATCCGCGAAAAGAAGCGGCTCGTTACCAAGATCGAGGCGACGACCCGAAACGCACCCGCCTGGTTTGCCGATCGCATTGAGGTCGTTTACACAGACCAAGCCCGGCAAATTCTGGACGCGCATGGTGTTCTTCCTGCCCTGGACATAACGGTCAAGTCGGATCCTCAGTACTGGGCCGACACCTTGTCCGGAATTTTACTACCGACCGGTACGGTCAGAACGGCGGCGGCAGATGGGCCCATTACGGACCTTCCGGGTTTCATTGAAGGCCAATGGTGGGTTCAGGATGCAGCGGCATCGATCCCGGCACAATTATTCGGACGGATTGACGGGATACGCATCGCCGATCTGTGTGCAGCGCCCGGCGGAAAGACCGCGCAGCTTGCAGCCGCTGGTGCGCAGGTTACCGCAGTCGACCTGTCCGACCGCAGGCTCTTGCGAATAGCGGAAAATCTCGCTCGCTTGGAACTGGAGGCGACGCTCGTTCAAGCCGATTGCAGGGATTGGCGGCCGGGCACCGAGTTCGATGCCGTTCTGTTGGACCCACCCTGTTCATCGACCGGGACGGTGCGCAGGCACCCCGATGTTCCATGGACCAAGGGGCCCGCCGACATTGAAAAACTCGCCGCGCTTCAAAAAGACCTTCTCACGCATGCCATTTCGCTGGTGCGACCGGGCGGCAAAATCGTCTTTTCGACCTGTTCGCTTGATCCGCGCGAAGGTGAAGATGTGGTAGACTGGTTCCTTGAACGCAATCCGCAGCTAGTGCGAAAGGCGATAGACAGGGCAGATTGGCCAGGCCTCGAAACGGCGGTCACCGACCGGGGAGAGATCCGCACGACGCCCGCCATGCTACCCAACAGCGACCCCGGACTGGCCGGTTTGGACGGTTTTTTCGCCGCGGTGCTGGTGAAGTCCGGATGACGTGCATACCAATCGGAAAAGGCTGGAAAGCCCTCTTTGATGTTTCAACAGGAGCGCCCTAACTACTTGTAATTTAAAATGCCCGCGGAATTGTCTTGTGGTATGGTTGCGGCAAGGGCCCTCAGAAATGAGGTGTACGGGGACACGGTTTGGCAGCAGTTTTGTTGCAGGTTCGGCAATTCTTGCCATTGTATTTTCGTGAAAGCCGGCGGCGATTGGTTCGTCAGCTCGCGATCGGTCGTGTAAACCCGTTGCGGTTTGCCGGA
The DNA here is from genome assembly GCA_039025395.1 of Pseudomonadota bacterium. GTDB lineage: Bacteria > Pseudomonadota > Alphaproteobacteria > Rhizobiales > Rhizobiaceae > Hoeflea_A. Next base: position 31,734 of record JBCCOK010000022.1, on the reverse strand, counting down.
AGGTCTCCGGATCGCCTGATCGTTGCACCGACCGATTTGCGGATCGCCGATCCCTACGTGGCACATGAAATCCACCATGGGCGTTTTCCGTTGGCCGGACGCGTTCTTGAAGCAGGCGATGTATCGCCGTTCCTCTATCCGGGACCGTCACTGGGATTTGACGAAGTGCTTCACAGTTTTCGCTGGTTGCGCCATTTACGGGCGGCCGGCACGCCTGAGTCCTATGAAGATGCCCAAAAGCTGACTGAGGAGTGGATCACAATCTGGGGCCGGCGGTTTTCCGGCGTCGGCTGGGATGCGGATGTTTGCGCCCAAAGAGTGATCGCATGGCTTTCCCATTCGCCTATTATTCTCAAGGACCAAGATCGCGGCTTTTACCGCCGCTTTATCAAGAGCCTCGCGCTGCAGGTCCGCTACCTGCGCAAGATCGCACCGGCAACCCGCGACAGCGAGCGGCGTTTTCGCGTCCGCATAGCGCTTGCCATGGCGACTCTTGCGCTCCCCTGCGCGCCTTCCGCGATAAAGGCGGCAGCCCGCAATCTGGATCAGGAAATCGAAAGACAGATCCTTCCCGACGGTGGTCATATCTCCCGCAACCCGCAGATCGCGATGTCTGTGCTTGCCGATCTGCTGCCGTTACGCCAGACCTATCTCAATCTCGGACACACGCCGCCGAAAGGTCTGGTATCGAGCATTGATCGTATGTTCCAGGCATTGCGATTCTTCCGCCATGTTGATGGAACACTGGCACTCTTCAATGGAACGACTGCACAGCCCGCCGACCGCCTGCTTTCTGTCCTGCGCTATGACGATTCAACAGGTGAACCACCCAAATACACGCCACAAATGAATTATCAGCGGCTATCGGCGCAAAATACAGTCATCATCGCAGATACCGGCCCGTTGCCGGCGGGAGAGTTGTCTCTGACCCACCATGCGGGATGCCTGTCGTTTGAAATGTCATCCGGACAGCATCGCTTCATTGTTAATGCCGGCGCACCGGCATTCCATCACGCGGAATACAGAAGGCTGTCGCGCGCCACCGCCGCACATTCAACGCTTATTATCGACGACACCTCGTCGGCAACCACTTCGTCCTCCGCATTTCTTGGGCCGATCCTGATCAGTGGTCCCGGGAATGTTGAGCTCGAGCGCCGCGACGATCCAAACGGCAATCAGGGTTTTGTTGCCCGGCATGACGGCTACGCCGCACAATTCGGCCTTGTCCATGAGCGGTCGCTTGCGCTCAGTGAAGACGGCAACATGATCAACGGGCGCGACCGTTTGGCGAAATCGGCCAACCACGAGCTGGCGATAGATCAGGAAACGGAGGCAGCAGTACGCTTCCACATTCACCCGAAGATCGTGATCACCGAGGATAACAATGGTGACATTGTTTTGACGGCACCGGACGGAGAAATCTGGAAGTTCTTATCGCCTGATATCTCGGCGGATATCGAAGAGGATGTTTTTTTTGCTGACCTTGCGGGGCCTCGCAGGTCGCAACAGATCGCGCTGCATTTTACCATTGCAAAGCGTTCGGAGGTCTCATGGGGTTTGGTGCGAACCGTGTCCAGGGCAAAAACCGCAGATGCCGAACGCAAAGCTGGCGACGCCGAGACGGATGAAGACTGATCGTTATCTCAAAAATGCATCTGTATAGCGGGACGGTCCGGTTAGCATCGTCTCCGCGACTGTGTTAGAGCAAGTCCGGTTTCGACTGAAGCATTTTGATCGTGGCAAGGCAGCAGGTCCCGGCAATGGCCGTATCTTCCAAAAAGATCAAAGCCCCCGAACACATCACGCCGAAACGCGCGCTGCTCTCCGTATCCGACAAGACCGGACTCGCAGCGCTTGCCGCAGCGCTTGCCGCCCGCAATATCGAGCTGGTTTCCACCGGCGGAACCGCTGTTGAAATCGCCGCCGCAGGATTGCCGGTGCGCGATGTCTCCGATCTGACCGGGTTTCCCGAGATCATGGACGGCAGGGTCAAGACGCTGCACCCATCTGTGCACGGCGGCCTGCTCGCCATTCGTGAAGACAGCGATCATGCGAAGGCGATGAAAGACAACAACATCACGGAAATCGATATTGCCGTTGTGAACCTCTATCCCTTCGAAGATGTCCGCCGCAACGGCGATTATCCGACGACGGTTGAAAACATCGATATTGGCGGGCCGGCCATGATCCGTGCTGCCGCAAAGAACCATGCTTATGTAACGGCAGTGACTGACCCGCAAGACTATGCCGCGCTGATCGCCGAAATGGATTCCAATGGCGGCGCCATTTCGCTCGCATTTCGCAGCGCCATGGCCGCAAAGGCTTTTGCCCGGACAGCAGCCTATGATGCAGCCATCTCCAATTGGTTTGCCGACCAATTATCGATTGAAATGCCGCTTCATCGTGCCGTGGCCGGCAGGCTGAAGGACGTCATGCGCTATGGCGAGAACCCCCATCAGACGGCTGGTTTTTATGTTACCGGAGATCAGCGGCCGGGTGTCGCTACAGCGGTTCTCCACCAGGGCAAGCAGCTGTCCTACAACAACATCAACGACACGGATGCCGCCTTCGAGCTCATCAGCGAGTTCGACCCCGGGTCGGTGTCCGCCTGTGCAATCGTAAAGCACGCCAATCCCTGTGGCGTTGCAAGCGCGTCCGATCTTGTCGGCGCCTATCGCAAGGCACTGGATTGCGATTCCGTGTCGGCCTTTGGCGGCATAGTGGCCTTCAACCGGACGCTGGACGCCGAAACCGCGCGCGAAGTGATCAAGATCTTTACCGAAGTAATCATTGCGCCAGGCGTAACGGACGAAGCGCAGGCGATTATCGCAACCAAAAACAACCTTCGGCTTTTGACGACCGGAAAGCTTGCCGACCCCGCTGCACCCGGACTAACCGCAAAAACCGTTGCCGGTGGCCTATTGGTGCAATCACGCGACAATGGTGTCGTCGCTGATCTCAAGCTCAAAACCGTGACCGACCGCGCGCCGACCGATCAGGAAATGCACGATCTGCAATTTGCCTTCCGTGTTGCCAAGCATGTCAAGTCGAACGCGATCGTCTACGCACGCGATGGCGCCACTGTGGGCATTGGCGCCGGGCAGATGAGCCGTGTCGATTCGACCCGCATTGCTGCACGAAAGGCACGCGACGCGGCCGAAGCGCTCGGACATTCGGAACCGCTGACAAAGGGCTCGGTCGTTGCCTCTGATGCTTTCTTTCCATTTGCGGACGGGCTTATGTCGGCCGTCGAGGCCGGGGCGACCGCAGTGATCCAGCCCGGCGGATCGATGCGCGACGACGAGGTTGTCAAGGCCGCGAACGAAGCGGGTGTTGCCATGGTGCTGACCGGAATGCGCCATTTCAGGCATTAGATCAAGTCAGACCTTTGAATGGGCGCTCCGGACAAGCGGAAGCAGGACAATACCGGCGACAAACAGCACGATCACCGGCGTCACCCCCACCCGCTGGCTTTCGAAAAGACCGGTGAAGACAGCAATCAGCAGGGGACCGACAAATGTCGTCGCTTTGCCTGAAAGCGCATAGAGGCCGAAAGCTTCCGTAACCCGTTCCGGCGTTACCTGATCCACCAACAGTGTTCTCGATGCTGCCTGAAGGCTTGCGCCGGCGGCACCAATAAGACAGCCGGCAATATAAAACATGATCGTCGGCAATCCGGAAGGTGCATCGGCGCTGCCGACGCCGATGAAGAAGACCTCCGAACTTGATGTAGATACAATTGTAAGACAGCACAGGATCAAAACCACGATGCTGACGGAAACGACGGGTATCGGCCCGAATCGATCGTCTGCTTTACCGCCAAGCCATGCGCCGAAGACGCCGGTAAGAGCGGCCAGAACGCCGAAAACGCCGATCTGCGTGATCGACCAACCCAGAACACCGGCGGCGTATATGCCTCCGAACGTGTAAAGCGCGTTCAGCGCATCCCGGTAAAGCATGCTGGAAACGAGATAGCTGAAAAAACTGCGTTCCTTCGGCAGCCTGACAACCGTGTTTCGCAATTCGCGAAGACCCTGCCTCACAGCCTCGCCATGGGAAACCAGGGTACGCCGCGCATCCGGGGTAAAAAGAAACATCGGCAGGACCAGCAACACATACCAGATGGATGTCAGCGGACCGGAGGCCCTGTCGCCTTCAAAGGACGCCGGATCAAGGCCGAAAATCGGCGTCACCCCGATCAGTGTCTTGCCGGTGCCCGGTTGTGCGGCCATGAACCCGAGCACAATGATCAGCGAAACGATCCCACCGATATAGCCCAGCGCCCAGGCTGAACCGGAAAGACGGCCAAGCTGGGCACGGGGAACGAGGTTGGGCATCATCGCATTGTTGAAGACGGCGGCCATCTCCATACCGATCAAGCCGAGAACGACGCCGGCAATGGCGATTGTGATGCTGTCGGTGCCCGGTGCGGCGAACCACAGTATCCAGCAGCCGACAACGCCGAAGATCGAAAAGAATGCGATCCATGGCTTTCGCGGACCTGTGTGGTCTGCAATTGCCCCGAATACCGGCGCCATGAGGGCAATTGCCAGGCCTGCCAGGCCTGTGGCGTAGCCCCAGATCTCCTGACCGATGACCGGCGTCGCGGCAATATGCGAGGTGAAGTACGGGGCGAAGACAAAGGTAATAATGAGCGTATGAAATGGCTGTGTTGCCCAGTCGAACATCATCCAGCCGAAGATACCTCTCCGGTCGGCTTGTTCCGCGGTACCTTCGCGCACGGCCTCACTCATAGCAGCTCCTTACGACCGGACCATAGTATAGAGCAAGTCAGGCTTAGACTATATGACATGCAGCGCCGCAGCTGATCCAGACCGCTTCTTGGCCAGCTTGGTTTGAATTGGTCTAGTTCCTGCCGCGCGCAATGTCCCCCATCATGCCGGCAGCCACCGTCAGGCGCGCAATGCTTATCTCGCCGCCGTCTATCAGTTCGCTGATCCGGTCGGACCCGCGGTCAATGCGGATCTGGTCGGCTGAATGCCATTTGGAGACCGGATCCGTCTCGGAGCCAAAGTTCTCAAGCGCCAAAGTGGTAATCTGGCGCCGCGCGGCGGTGATCTCGTCGAGACTTCGGGCAATCGCCAAGGCTTCATAATGATCGTTGATGTTGGCTTGATGCGCTGCGGCATCCATACGTCCGATGCGAAACATCTCGGTGACATCGAAAAACGTCTTGGCGGTCTTCTTCAGATCAGCACCTGAGGTGGCTGAAATCTGCATGATCTCCGGGATCAGCGCCAGGCTCGGCAGTTGCGACAGCCTGGTCGCCAGCTTCTTCGGAACACCATGGCTCACGGTGCGATCATACCAGCGTTCGGTTTCCGACATCATGAAGGCCGGCAGAAGTGACGGTATGGTGGACCCGATTGATTCGACGGCAGATTGAAGCGCCTCAACCGTCGGATTGATCGGAAGGGAATGAGCGCCTGTCTTGAGGGCCCATCGCGATACGATCTGAATCACGTGTCCGACGCCCGCATAAAGTTCATTCTGAAAGTCGCCCGGTACCTTGTTGTCCAGCGCGTCAATCGCATCGTAGAGTTCGGGCAGGCCGAGGCCGTCCCGCACCATGACATAGGTCTTGACGATATCCGACGGCAACATGCCGGTTGCGTCCACCAATCGGCTGACAAATGCGGGACCGCCTCGGTTTATCGCATCGTTGGCAAGAACGGTGCCGATGATTTCACGCCTCAACTGATGTTCGCGAATATCTTTGGCATGGGATTTGTGCATGTGTTCAGGAAAATAGCTGAACAGATCCGCTTCAAAGTAAGGGTCGTCCAGCAACGGTGTGTTTTTAAGATCATCGAACAGTGCGATTTTCGCATAGGAAAGCAAGACGCCTATTTCGGGCCGGGTTAGAGGTTTGTCGGCCGCGACGCGCTCGGAGAGGGTTTGATTGTCGGGCAGCGTTTCAACCTTGCGATCCAGATGTCCGTCGTCTTCCAGACGCTTCATTAGCCGGCCAAGCTCACCCGAGGCACGCGCACTGCGGCGTTCGACAAGTGAAATAACCAGGGTCTGCAGATAGTTGTTGCGCAGCACCAGGGCCGCCACCTCATCTGTCATGCTGACAAGAAGCTTGTTGCGATTGGCAAGCGTCAGCCGTTTGGAGCGCATCGCGGCTGAAAGCGCAATCTTGATATTGACCTCCAGGTCGGAGGAATTCACGCCGGCCGAATTGTCGATCGCATCGGAATTGCAGTGACCGCCGCCCAAATCGTAAGCAATCCGGCCACGCTGCGTAACCGCAAGATTTGCGCCCTCGCCGATCACCTTGGCCCGCACCTGTTCAGCGGTGATGCGAACTGCATCATTGGTCCGGTCGCCCACATCCGCATCGCTTTCCGCAGCATCCTTGATATAGGTGCCGATACCACCGAACCAAAGCAGGTCGACATCGGTTTTCAAAATGGCATTGACGATTTCGGGCGGGCTCGCCTTGGTGGTGGAAAGTCCGATGGCTGCAGCCGCCTGAGCACTCAAAGTGATCAGTTTTTCCTTTCGCGAAGCAATCATGCCGCCTTTTGAAAGCAATGAACGGTCATAGTCCTGCCAGCTGCTGCGCCCCATATCGAACAACCGTTTGCGCTCCTTGAAGGATGTTTTGCAGTCGGGATCCGGGTCGATGAAAATGTCGCGGTGGTCAAAGGCGGCAACCAGTCGGATTTTTGGAGACAAGAGCATTCCGTTGCCGAATACGTCACCGGACATGTCTCCAACGCCGGCGACCGTGAACTCTGTTTTCTGAATGTCGATGTCCATCTCGCGGAAATGGCGCTCTACCGCTTCCCAGGCCCCGCGCGCGGTAATGCCCATCTTCTTGTGGTCATAGCCGTCAGATCCGCCGGACGCAAAGGCATCGTCAAGCCAGAAATGGTGATCCCGGCTGATCGCATTGGCAGTGTCTGAAAATGTCGCTGTCCCCTTGTCCGCGGCAACGACAAAATAGGGGTCGTCATCGTCATGGCGAAGCGTGTTCTTTGGCGGCACAATCTTGCCGTCGACAATGTTGTCAGTGACCGAAAGAAGCGCTGATATGAAAACCTTGTAAGCTTCGCGCCCTGCGTTGAAGACATCGTCGCGCGGACCGCTGGCGGGCAGCTTCTTCGGGTAGAAACCGCCCTTTGAACCGACGGGCACAATGACCGCATTCTTGACCTGTTGAGCCTTGGCGAGGCCAAGCACTTCCGTCCGGTAGTCTTCGGCACGATCGGACCAGCGAAGCCCGCCGCGCGCAATCGGTCCGAAGCGCAGATGCACGCCCTCGACATCGACGCTGTACACAAATATTTCGCGGTAGGGTTTGGGTTCGGGAATACCGTCCAGAGAGCGCGGATCCAGCTTGAATGCCAGGATCTTTCGCGGCGAACCGTCTGCCTCCTTCTGGTAGTAATTTGTCCGAACGGTCGCAGCGATCACATTCACCAGCCGCCTGATAATGCGATCCTCATCAAGACTGGGGACTCGCGCCAGCGCGGTTTCGATGCGCGTTGTAATCTCTTCATAGGTCTTGGCTGCGGCCCGCACCTTCAGCGACGGATCGAAACGGACCGAAAACATTTTGAACAGGTCTGATGCGATTCCGGGATATCGGTTGAGCGTTTCGGCGATGTAACCCTGCGAATAGGTGATACCAGCCTGGCGCAGGTATCGCGCATAGGCGCGCATCACCGTGACTTCGCGTGCATCAAGCCCCGAATTGATCACCAACCTGTTGAAACTGTCGTTCTCAATGCGTCCATACCATGCATCGAGAAACGCCGTATCGAGCGGCTCCGCCAGCCTGGCCAGGTCGACCGCCACACCGTCGCGATGGACCAGTTCCATATTATGCAGCAGCACATTACGCGTCTGTGTGACATCGACACCCACGGCGACTTCGAATGTCTGTTCGCTGATAACGTTGAAGCCGAGATTCTCAAGCAGCGGCACCCGCCGCGACAGGGCAACCGGCGCATCGAGGTGGAAAATCTTCAGCGACAGGTTTTCGCTTGCTTCGCCATCGCGTTGATAGAAATCGATGCAGATCGGATTGTTCTCCTTGCACAAAAGAAAACTCGGCAGGTCCTCAACCGCCTCCTCCGGCGTGAAATTGTCGCGGTAGGCATCGGACGTGTGCAGTTCCAGACCATCGACACCGGCAAGTTGCGCAAACTGATCCTCCCAGCGCGTCACGATGCGGCGAACGGCCGTTTCCAACACCTCCTGGGAGATACGCGGCGTCCGCCCGCCCGATCGTCCGAGAATAAAGTGGACCCGCGCGACGCTGCCCTCGGGAAAGGCCGGGTAATAGGCGGAAAGACGGGCGTCGAAAACCCCCTTGAGATAGGCGCCTATACGGCTCCTCGCTTCGGTATCGTATTGATCGCGCGGCACATAGACGAGAACGGAGACGAACCGGTCAAAACGGTCGATTCGTGGCAGCACCCGTACGCGCGGCCGGTCGTTCAATTCGATGATCTGCTCGCAGAAGCCGGCGAGCATTGGCACGTCGATTTGAAACAACTCGTCGCGCGGGTAGCTCTCCAGCGCGTTGAGCAGCACCTTGCCCGAATGGCTCTCCTGATCGAACCCGAAACTCTTGATCACCGATACGGCTTTTGAGCGCAGCAGCGGAATTCGCAGCACCGATCGCGTGTAGGCGGTCGACGTGAAAAGGCCAACGATCCTCAGTTCGCCCGTTACGCGTCCGCTCTCGTCATACCGTTTGACGCCGATGTAATCCATATAGGTGCGTCGGTGCACGACGGAACGCACATTGGCCTTTGTAACGATAAGAGCATCGGGACCCTGAAGAAACGCGAGGATTTCAGGCGTCGTGGTAACATGGCCGGTGCCGCGTCTGAGCACCCGAACTTGCGGATCTGACAGAATGCCGACGCCTTTATTGTTGGCTCTTTCGACCTTTGCGTCCCTGCCGGTTCCGCTGAAGGTGTATTCGCGCATCCCAAGAAACGTGAAATTGTCATGTCTTAGCCATTCCAGGAACGAAAGCGCTTCTTCGCGCTCGGCTAGGTGCTGGCTGCCGCCGGCCCTTTTGAGCTCCTCAACGATGCCGTCGAGCTTGGCTAGCATCGCAGGCCAGCCCTCAACCGCGCGATGGACCTGATCAAGAACCTTGAACAGGTTCGCCTTCAATTGCTCGATCGCCTGCGGAGACAGGCGCGGCAAATGCACCTGGATGACACTCACCTTTTGCGATCCCGCATCGGCTTCGCCCGCTATCGCCGGCGCGACATCCTTTACGGAACCGTTCGAGGACCTTTGCAGCTTAAGGATCGGATGCGCCGCCAGGCATATATCGCGATGGGCGTTTGAGATCTCGCCCATGATGGAATCGTAAATGAACGGCATGTTGCGGTCGACAACGGAAACGACCGTCAGAGGCCGACGGGCAAGTTCAACATTCTCGACCGGCCCGACATGGATGAGCGAGCCGGTTGAGTCCCACTTCTCGAGCTGCTCGCGCGCGTGAATGTAGGCCGCGGCAAGCGCTTCAGAACTGTAGAGGTGAACGTCATCGGCGCTGGTACGTCCGAAAAGGAATTCCGGATTGATATAGCTCTTTTTCTGTTGCTTGAGAATTTCCGCGATTCTGGCGATCTGCTTGTCACGCTTTGGATGGCGGCGCGTGCCCATCAGCTACTCCCGTTATACTCCCGCAAGGCTCTCGACCTTGCCCAGCTAACGATGGTAGCAGAACTGATGCCGGATGCGACGATTTATTCATCCGCCAAAGAAAACCACCGGAGCCGACAATGACAGACAACACAAAGCCCGTCACAGCACTGGACCTTGAAACGGCGAGCGACCTGAGCCCGCAGGCACGGGCCTATTTTGATAAATGCGAAGAAAAGCTTGGCCTCATTCCGAACGTTCTGCTGGCATACGCGTTCGAAGAATCCAAAATGCAGGCGTTCATCAACATGTATAATGACTTGATGCTGGGCGAATCCGGTCTATCCAAACTCGAGCGCGAAATGATTGCCGTGGTCGTCTCTTCCCAGAACCACTGCTTCTATTGCCTTGCCGCGCATGGCGCTGCCGTGCGGCAGCTGTCCGGCAATCCGGCGCTTGGCGAAATGATGGTCATGAACTACCGGGCGGCCGAACTCGATGCTCGCCAGACGGCGATGCTCGATTTTGCAGTCAAACTGACTGAAGAGCCCGACAAAATCGTCGAGGCCGACCGTCAGACGCTCCGCGAGGCCGGATTCTCAGATCGCGACATCTGGGATATCAGCGCGACTGCCTCTTTCTTCAACATGTCCAACCGCATGGCAGCCGCAACCGACATGCGCCCAAACGACGAATACCATGCCATGAACCGATAATAATTCGCCGACAGAATAAATGTTGGGCTAAATTCGGTTTCCGAAGAGTTTGGAGGTGCTCAGGAGGAAAGCCGGCAAAGTTCATTAGCTGCGAACGATACTGCCTCGGCTGTTTGCGCGACATCCTCATCGGTCAGCGCCAACGAAGGATAGAGTTTTCCCGGCGATTTGAAGATACCCTTTGATCGCAACGCAGCATTGAAATGGGCATTCTTCTCCGCATCCGCGTGAAACGTATCGCGGTAATCGCGCACCTCGCCGGAGGTAAAGACCACGTCGAAAAGCGTCGCATCGCCGACGATCCGATGTTCGATCCCCACTGCGGCAAGTGTGTCTGACATCATTTCCATCAGCGTTTCGCCTGTTTTGCGCAGTTTTTCATACGCGCCTGGCCGCCGCAGGATTTCCAGGCTCTTCAGGCCTGCGGTTGCCGCCACCGGATTTCCGCTGAGCGTTCCGAGCTGCATCAGAAAACCCTCTTCGCCGACCTTCGATTTGTCGAAGTGCGCCATGATTTCGGCTCGCCCGGTAATCGCTGCAAGCGGGAAACCGCCACCGATCAGCTTGCCGAGGGTGCACAGGTCCGGAACGACGCCGTAATGTTCCTGGGCGCCACCATAGGCCAGCCTGAAACCGGTGACGATCTCATCGAAAATCAGAACGATGCCATGATGTGTGCATTCTTCGCGCAAGGCTTTAAGGAAACCCGGTGCTGGTGGGACGATACGCTGCAGCGGTTCAACGATGATGCCGGCAATCTCACCCGAGTGTTCGGCGATCAGCGAGCGGGCAAATTCAATATCGTTGAACGGGGCAATCAGCATGTCTTCGCGCACGCTTTGCGGAATACCGGCGGAATCGGGAACGGCAACGGGAAAATTGGCCAGTTTTGTTGGCGCCAGGCTCATCTGCGCCTCGGCGGACATACCGTGATAGCCGCCTTCGAATTTCATGATCTTGTCACGCCCCGTGAAGGCGCGCGCCAGACGCATGGCATACATGTCCGCCTCGCCTCCGCTGGAGACGTAGCGCAGCATCTCGCTGCAGGCCACGGCTTCGCAGATCGCCTCGGCGAGCTCGATGCCCTTTGCATTGTTGGCAAAGAATGTCATGCCCTTGCCCAACTGTTCATGCACGGCATCAAGCACTTCCGGATGACCGTGACCTAGAAGCATCGGCCCGGAACCAATCAGATAGTCGACATACGCGTTGCCGTCCTCGTCCCAGACCCGCGAACCCCGTCCTTCACGGATGACGATACCGGGATCGAAATTCCCGAAACCGCCCGCCGGCAGCACGGCGTTTGCCCGATCAATCCATTCTTTTTGTGTGGCCGACATGCCTTGCCCTCTAATCGAAGTGCGCCGCCGGCTCACCCAGCCGATCGGTATCCGGCGCGACACCAAGCCCAACGCCTTCTGGCGGCGCGATCTTTCCGTCATTGCGCACAGGCGCGTCTGACGCAAGCCGTGGTGCGACGTAACCGGACAAATCGCACACATTCATCACCGCCGCGGGGTCTGTTGCGGCGCCCAGATGAAGCAGAGCCGCAGTTGCAATGTCTGACCCCCATGTATCCTCGATGCACATTTGCGCACCCAGATGCAGGCACAGGTCACGGGCGCGGCGGCAGGCGCTAATGCCGCCGAATTTGGAAAGCTTGATGGCAACCGCATCCATGCAACCCAGTTGCCAGGCCTGCAGAAGCGATGCGGTATCATGCGCGCTTTCGTCAATTTTCATCGGCAATCCCGTTGCCGCCTTGACCGCGGCGCAATCCTCGAGCGTTGCGCATGGCTGTTCCACCATGATGTCGAACTGCGCAACCGCGCGAGCGACCCGCGTCGCCTCCAGCCGGCTTGCACCGCAATTCCAGTCGCCATAGACGAGCGGCCCTGAACCCACCGCCTCGTGCACCTTGATCAGTCTTTCAACATCGCTCTGCCAGTCCCCGCCAGCGCCGAGCTTCACCTGAAACTGGGAAATTCCGCTCGCAAGCGCCTCCTCGGCAATGCGCGCCATCTCGTGCGCATCGGTGCAGGTGATAGAGTGATAGAGTGGAAGATCCCGTGTGCGCCGTCCGCCAAGTAAACTGTATAGTGGAAGCCTCGCAGCCTTTGCGGTGATGTCCCAAAGCGCCATGTCGAGCGGCGATTTGGCGTAAGCATGGCCCTGAAGGTGCGCATCCAGCTTTTGCATGACCGCTTCCGGCCCGACCGGGTCGCTTCCGAGCAGAACAGGCGCCATGTCTTCGATTGCAGGCAAAACACCACCCGCAAAGGCCGGCAGGTAATGCGGAATCGGGCAGACCTCCCCCCAGCCATCGATCCCGGTATCGGTTTCGAGCCGCACGATGACGGTCGTGACCGTGTCGCACGCCTTGCCCGCCGCCATTTGGTAGTTCACATGGCTTGTCAGCGGCACATTCCAGAGTGTTATCCGGGTAATCTTCATGGCCGCAACTCATAAACCGCAACAGGATCACCGAGGAGGTTTTCGTCAGGCGCACAACCAAGCCCCGGCGCTTCGCTCACCGTCATTACCCCTTCCTTGCTGCGGCAACCCTCGCCCGGCGCCACGTCAACCGTAAGCATATCCTGACAAGCCCAACCTGCCCGGAAGAACTCTTCCGGTACGGACTGCGCCAGATGTGCTGCCTCCGTATCGGCAAGAACGGAGCCCCCGGTCGCCATGACGAACATCTGGATGCCATGGGCCAGCGCCACGTCGCGGATGCGGCGCGCCTTTGTCAGCCCGCCGACCCGGTTGATCTTGATGCCAAAGACATCGGCAATGCCTTCGCGGGCGATACGGCAAGCATCCTGCAGTGTAACAAGGCTCTCGTCGACACTGATGGGAGAGGTCGTTACGGCGCGGATTTGCGCAATATCGTCCAGGGTTTCTCCCGGTTGCTCGAATGTGACACCAAGATCGGCGACTGCATTCATGACAATGCTGGCTTCGCGGCGCGTCCAAGATCGGTTGACATCGTAGAGGATGATTTCGCTGGGTCGGCGATGTTTCTCCAGAATGCGGATTCGCTCGATGTCCTTGTCGGTATCACTGCCGCCCACCTTGGCGGAATGGGCGAAATAGCCCATTGCCCGGTATTTTTCGATAATGCCGAGCATAGACTCCGGTTCGCCGGACGAGACCGAAGAGGCAGCGGGCGTGCCGGTCTCGCGTTTGCCGCCGAGGCAATCGGCGATCGGCAAGCCGCAGGCTTTTCCCAGAATGTCCCAGCAGGCAAGGTCGATGGGTGCCTTGGCATAGAGATGGCCGGGCAGACACAAATCCATGGCCCGTTCCACCAGCTCGACCTTGCGCGGATCCATCCCAAGAACAACATCGGCCATGGTTTCGATACCGGCACGGATACCGGGACCGTGGGCCGGTACATAAGTATGACCCCAAGGGGTGCCTTCGCCCCACCCGATCAGGCCTGCGTCGGTTTCGATTTTTACAAATGTTGCGTCAAGCACTTCGAACTTCAGACGTCCGCCGGAAAGCCAATAGGGATCCGCCAGCGGCAGATCTTTGTGGTAGACCGAAAGCCGCGTGATCTTCATGGCGCCGCTCCAAACGTTGCGACCGCCTCACCCAGACTTTCGAAATCAGGTTCCACGCCGAGACCCGGCCCGTCTGTCGCGTAGAGTTTGCCATGATCACTGACTGGTCCGCCGATACCGGTGGAGCGGGTGTTGTAGTTCATCAAATCGGTGGTGTTGATGAGATAGTCGGGCGGCGTTGTAGCAGCGAAATGGGCCACCGCAGCCGTGGCGATTTCGCCGCCCCAGCTGTCTTCAGCAACAACGGCTAAGCGATTGTCGACCAGGTAGTCACGCACCCGCCGCGCCTTTGACAATCCGCCAAGATTGGAAATCTTCAGGCAACAGATTTCGGCACCCCGGTCGGCGACAATCCGCTGCGCAATGCCGATACCGGTGACACATTCGTCAAGCTTCATCGGTTGGTCCACGTGTCGTCGCACCTGCTGGCATTCCTCGTAAGTGCGGCAGGGTTGCTCGAAGATGTAGTCGAGATCGCGCGTCGCTCGCGCCACCCGGATGGCATTGTCGACCCGCCAACCCTGGTTTGCGTCGGCAATGGCCACCTCTGCGGCATTCAAGAGCGGAACGGCTGAGCGGATGCGGTCAATATCCGTTTTCCAATCGCTGCCGACCTTGATCTGGAAATGGCGGTAGCCCGACGCCCGGTGCTCCTCGAGTTCAGCGATAGTCTCGTCGACCGGTTTTTGCGGCGCGACCCGGTACATGGACGCGCCATCTGTCAGCTTGCCGCCCATCAGCATCCATACCGGCTCACCCAAAGCCTTGCCGAAAATATCCCAGAAAGCAGCGTCAAAGGGTGCCTTTGCATAGCCATGGCCGAGAACCAGATGGTCCATCAGCCGCTCCAGCCGGGCCACCTGGCGCGGATCTTCGCCGATCAGCTTTGGTGCAATCAGCCGGGCTATGGCTTCAACGCCGTGCGAATGAGCCTCCATGTAGTTTTCGCCGCACGGGCAGAACTCACCGCAGCCCGATATGCCCGCATCCGTATCGATCACGACGACGCTGGTCATGGCGGTGGTGATCGCATTGCCCGCACCCCAGACATAGGCGCCCCCCACATAAGGCAAGCCGGTCCGGTAGATGCGGATGCGGGTGATCTTCATGACATCGTCACAACGATGTTTCCGATGTGGTTTTTGTCGATAAAGGCCGTCTGGGCGTCATGCAGCCGTTCAAGGGGGTAGGTCTGTGCCAGCACGGGCTTGACCTCGCCGCGCTCGATGTAGCCGACAAGATCGCCGAAGGTACCGGGCGGCACGACCGTCGCGCCGGTAAAGGTAAGATCGTTCAGGTAAAGCGTTCGAAGATCGAGATCCACGATCGGCCCGGCGATCGCACCCGAACAGGTGTAGCGGCCACCGCGGGCAAGTGTTTCGATCAGCGTGGCAAAATAATCCCCGCCCACCACATCGGCCACGACGGTAACGCTGTCTTGCCCGATGGCCTCGCTCAGCTTCGATTTGAGGTCCGGGGGTGCCCGGTCGAGAACCGCATTTGGGCCAAGTGCAGCGACGGCATCCTGTTTTGCCTTTCCCGCCATGGCGACGGTTGTCGCGCCACGCCGATTGGCAAGTTGGATCAGCGCCGAGCCAACTCCGCCTGATGCGCCGGGGATCAGCACCGTATCGCCTTTTGCAACTTCTGCCCGGTTGAGCATGTTTTCAGCTGTCACCCACGACGTCGCAAATGTTGCCAGTTCGGCGTCCGTCAGATCGGTTTCGACAGGGAATACGGCCCGTTCCACCACCTTGAGATATTCGGCAAAACCGCCATCCATCTCCGAGCCGAGATACCGGCATTTGTTCATGTCGAGCGGATCGTCCACGTCGCGTATCCAGGTCTCGACCATGACCCGTTTGCCGACCAGCGATGGATCAGTTCCCTCGCCGGTGGCCGCCACCGTTCCGGCGACATCGGCGCCCTGGATGCGCGGAAACGCAATCGGCGCACCGCCCCATGACGGGTCTTCTTCGTCAATGGCATCAAAGCCGCTTCCGGTGGTCGCCTGCTTAACCGCCTTAGAATACCAGCCGGTACGTGTATTGACGTCTGTATTGTTCAATCCGCAGGCATGCACTTTAATAAGCACCTCGCCGGGACCGGGCTTCGGCACGGGCCAGTCGGCCCGGAATTCCAGCTTGTCCATGTCGCCATGGCCTGTAAGCACCACGGCCCGCATTTGATCGGGAACACTGGTCACTCGGCCGCTTCCGTCAGCAAGGAATCAGTTCGCGGAAGCCGGTTTTCCGGGTCATAAGCCGGTTGATCGAGCACAATGGCAGCCCGCGGTTTACCGGCTATAAGAACGTTCAGGCGCGTCCCGGCAATGGCGCCGTCAGGCTTGATGTAGGCAAAGGCCAGGATATTTCCGGTGCTGTGGCTGAAGGCCACGGAGGTGGTGGAGCCGATGACACGACCGTCCAGCAGCACGGCTTCGCCACCATGGCCGTCTTCAATACCGTCCGGTTCGATTTGAAGATAGGCGCAGGTCCAGGGCAGCGGCGATTCCAGGCTGGCTTGCGTTTTTTCTTTGCCGACGAAATCACCTTTGTCCATCTTCACGAAGCGCATGACATCGGCCTCCGGCAGGGTCACCTCGTTGGTCAACTCGCCGGCACCCTTGAACATCTTCTCCATACGCATCGAATTCATTGCGAATGAGCCGTAATCCGCGATCCCGAAGGACTTTCCCGAGACATGGAGCGCCTCATAGACCGCCAGCATGTGCTCGGCAGGCCCGTGGATCTCCCATCCGAGCTCACCGGCATAGGACATGCGCAGAGCCCACATATCGTGGTCCGCTATTCTGATCTGCTTTGCAGTCAGCCAGCGAAATGAGGCATTGTCGAGGGCGCTATCCGTGTTTTCGGCCAGGATCTCACGCGATTTCGGGCCCTGCAGGGCAATTGCCGCCCATTGTTCGGAGCGGTTGATGATTTCCATGTCGCGGCCTGCGCTGTATCTGGCCAGATGATCGAGAAGTCTTTGTTCAAAGAATGCAGCGCAAACAAGATAGTAACGGCCCTCTTCCAGCTTGATGACGGTCAGTTCGATTTCGATACGTCCGCGCCGGTTCAAAAGATGCGTAAGCGCAATTCCGCCGGCCTTTTGCGGCAGCTTGTTGGCCACCAACCGGTCCAGAAACGTCTCGGCATCGCCGCCGCATATCTCGATCTTGCTAAAGGCTGAGATATCCATGATCCCTGCGCCTTCGCGCACCGCCTTGACCTCGGCACCGACAACATCGTGCACCGCGTTGCGGCGGAAGGAATAGTGATCGTGCTGCGCGATTCCGTTCCTGGCGAACCAGCGCGGCCGCTCATGCCCATACACCTCCTCGAAAACCGCGCCAATTTGTTTCAGGCGCTCATAGAGCGGGCTCGGCTTGACGGGGCGCCCGGCGAGCCGGTTGAAGTGGGGAAAGGGAATTTCATGGCGCAGGCAGTAGTCTTCACGCGCCTTTGTCATCTGCCAGCCCTTGTCCGCATAGGCGCCGAAGCGCCGCGGATCATATTCGCGCATCGAGATATCCGCAGCGCCATGGACCATCCAGTGCGCCAGTTCGCGGGTCAGTCCCGGCCCCCAGCCGATACCGATCTGCGTTCCGCAGCAACACCAGTAGTTTTGCACGCCGGGCGCCGGTCCGATCAGCGGATTGCCGTCCGGGGGATGCGAGATTGCCCCATGGACTTCGCGCTTGATTCCGAGTTTGGCAAATACCGGCATACGCTCCATTGCGTTTTCCAGCCACGGCATGATGCGATCGTAGTCGGGCGCGAAAAGCTCGTTTTCGGCCTCCCATGGGCAATGATCCTCCCACACCGAATTGGGGTTTTCCTTTTCATAAATCCCGATAAGGCCGGATTTCTGCTCCATGCGAATATAGCCTGACACCTGCGCATCGTCGCGGATAACCGGCAGTTCACGCTCAAGGTCTTCGAACTCCGGCACCCGTTCGGTAACAAGGTAATGATGCGTCATCGAGGTCATCGGCAATTGCAGACCGCTCCATTCGCCCATCTGGCGGGCATAGGTGCCTCCTGCATTCACCACATGTTCGCAGAGGATATCGCCCTTGTCGCTCGCAACCTTCCACTCGCCGGTCGGCATTTTCCTTATGTCCGTTGCCCTGCAGCGGCGGATGATCTTGACGCCAAGCTGACGTGCGCCCGCCGCCAGAGCCTGGGTTATGCCGGACGGATCGGCATGGCCGTCGTCGGGTGTATGCAGCGCGCCCAACACACCGTCGAGATTGTAGAAGGGATGCAACGCCGCAATCCGGTCCTTGCCGACAAGTTCGATGTTGAAACCGAGCGCGCGGCCAACGCTCAGCGTGTGGCGCAGCCAGTCCATCTCGTCTTCGCTATAGGCAAGCCGGAAGGAGCCGCAACCGTGCCACGTGACTGATTGGCCGGTTTCTTCTTCAAGCCTGCCGGAATAAAGGCCGATATTGTAGTCGACGCATCTGCCGAGGCCGAAGCTTGATGTCGAGTGGGTGATTTGCCCCGCAGCATGCCAGGTCGACCCGGAAGTCAACTCCGCCTTTTCGAGCAGGACGACGTCGGTCCATCCCTCATGGGCCAGATGGTAGGCAAGCCCGCAGCCCATGATGCCGCCACCGACGATGACAACGCGGGCGGTCGAAGGCAAAGATCCGTTTGATTTGACGCTCACCGGCTTTTTCCCGTCCAGCTGTACAATTTTGATGGACAGGCTAATCGTACAAATGTACTCTCGTCAACCATGAATAACATGAACGTACCAGAATCGGCCTCGCTGGCGCCTCAGACCATTCTCGACGCGCTTGCGGCTGAGCTTGAAAACCTCACGCCGGAAACGCGCAAGGCCGCAGCCTATGTTTTGGAGAACCCTAACGATGTCAGCGTATCTTCAATCCGCGAGATTGCCGATGCTGCGAATGTCAAGCCGAATACGCTGGTGCGCATGGCCCGTTCCGTCGGGTTTGATGGCTACGAGGACTTCCGCGAGCCCTTTCGCGAGGAAATTCGCAAGGGTGCCATTAGCTTTCCCGACCGCGCGCGTTGGCTGCAATCCCTGGCAAGGGGCGGCGAATTGTCGAGGCTCTATGCAAATATGGCGGCGAGCGCCATCAGCAACATCGAGCAGACCTTCGCCGCAACCAGCGACGCGGACCTGAAGCTGGCCGCCGATGCCATTGTTGCGGCAAGAAGGACATTTGTCCTTGGTGTCGGCGTCAACGCCTCGAACGCCCGCAATTTCACCTATCTTGCCGATATGGCCGTGGACACGATCGAGGCAATTCCGCGCTACGGGAGCGTTGCGGCGGATGATCTGGCGCGCGCCGAGGCCGGCGACGTTCTGATTGCGATCACCTGCAAACCCTATCGGACCGAGGTGATTGAAGCCGTCGAACTGGCTCGCGATGAAGGCGTAACGATCATTGCCATCTCAGACAGCCCGGCATCGCCGATCGTCCTTGCAAGCGATCATGCCTTCGTGGTCGACGCGGAAACCCCGCAGTTCTTCCCATCCTCCGTTTCGACCATCGCCCTTCTGGAAACGCTGATGGCATTTGTCATCGCAGATGCGGAACCGGGCGTCATTTCCAATATCGACCGTTTTCACGCCCGCCGACACAAGCTTGGCATCTATTTCACCGACGAATGAGGCACCGGACATGTCAGAGACGCTCGATCTGATCCGCTCGCTCGACGCCCGATATTACACCGATCCGGACATTTTCCGTGCTGAGCAGGAAGGTCTTTTTGCTCGAACCTGGCAGTTTGCCGGACATGTTTCGCAGCTGCGCAATCCGGGCGACTACTTTACCTTCGAAATCGCCGGCCAAAGCCTGTTCTGCATCCGCGACAAGGAAGGCGAGATCCGCGCCTTTTACAATGTCTGCCAGCATCGTGCCCATGAGCTGGTCAGGGGTGAAGGCAATGCCGGGGTGATTGTTTGCCCCTATCACGCGTGGACCTATGAATTGAACGGAAATCTACGCGCCGGCCCAAACATTCGCGCCGTCGTCGGCTTTGACCGCAGTGCGATACGCCTGAGCGAAATCGCACTTGAGGATTTTTGCGGTTTCCTTTTTGTCAATCTCGATCCCGATGCCCGTCCGATGGATGAGTGGTTTCCGGGCACGCGCGAAGAGCTGGCGGCTTTCGTCCCGCATCACGACCAACTCGAGCCGGTGGAGTGGGTGGAGATCCCGGAGAACTGCAATTGGAAGGTTTCTGTCGAAAACTACTCGGAATGCTACCATTGCAAGATCAATCACCACACCTTTTCCAACGGCGTGATCAAGCCGGAAACCTACGACATCCAACCGCAGGGATATTGCCTGCGTCACACCACCGAGTGCCAGAATCTTGACCGAATGACCTATCCGGTCGATCTGGAGGCCAACGAGTTTGCCGGCGCGTATTCCTCCTGGTACCTGTGGCCAAAATTTTCCTTCCAGGTCTATCCCGGAAATGTTCTGAACACCTATCACTGGCGCGCCGTCGACACCGACCGCGTTGTCGTGTGGCGCGGCTGGTACACGGTGGGCGGCAAAGAATCCGAAGTCGTCAAACAGCTGGCCGTTCAGGATCGCCAGACCACCGTCGAAGAAGACATTCATTTGGTCGAATCGGTTCAGCGCGGCTTGAGAAGCCGCGGTTACAGACCCGGTCCTCTGGTTCTGGATCCGGAACACGGCGTCAACTCCGAGCACTCGGTGCATGTGCTGCAGCAATGGATGCGGGAAGCAGTTGATGGCTGAAATCCAGCCCTATTGGCAGAACTACATTGGTGGGCGCTTCGTCGATGGCGGGGCCGGCCGCTTTGGCGTCGTCGATCCGGCAACCGGGGAGCAGATCGCAGAGCAGGCCATCGCCGATGCAGAAGATATCGGTCGTGCGGTCGCCCATGCAAAGACATGTCACGAAAGCGGCGTTCTGTCGGATCTGCGACCAGTCGAACGTGGCCGCATGGTGCGCGCTATGGGCGATTTTCTGTTGTCGCATATTGATGAGATCGCACCGGTCCTGACGCACGAGGCCGGCAAACCGCTCTGGGAATCGCGGCTCGAGATCGAAGGTGCAGCGCGCTACTTCGAGTATTACGGCAATCAGGCCGAAACGCTGGAAGGCCGATCAATCCCGCTCGGTGCCGGCTATTTCGATTTCACGACCCATGAGCCCTACGGTGTGTCGGCGCAGATCATACCGTGGAACTATCCGCTTGAGATGACCGCCCGTTCCCTCTCCGCAGCCCTTGCGACCGGCAATGCCTGTGTCGTCAAGACACCTGAGCTCGACCCGTTGACCCATCGCTACATCGCACTGGCCGCCGAAGCTGCAGGCCTGCCTGCCGGCGCCGTGAACATTGTATGCGGCCTTGGCGCCGAAGCAGGCGCAGCCCTTTCTTCGCACCGCCATGTCAACCAGATCGTATTCACCGGTTCGGTGCCCACCGGCATCGCCATCGCCACAGCAGCTGCCCAGAACGTCGTTCCATGCGTGCTTGAACTGGGCGGCAAGTCGGCTGCAATCGTCCATGACGATGCCGATATCGACGCTTTCATGAACGATGTTCGCTGGGGCATCTATTTCAATGCCGGCCAGGTCTGTTCCGCCATGTCCCGCGTTATCGTGCATGAAAGCGTGCACGACCGCCTGCTGGAAGGTGTTGTTCATCTGGCACGTGAAATGTCTGTCGGCCCCGGGATCGACAGGCCCGAATTCGGCGCCAATATGGGCGCCATGATTTCCGGCAAACAACGCGATCGTGCCGCAGAGATGGTTTCGCACGCACAACGCGAAGGCGCGCAAGTGGCCACCGGGGGAAGGCCAATGAACCGGCCTGGCTTCTTTCTCGAGCCGACGGTCCTTTCAGGCGTAGCCGCCGATATGGAGGTCGCGCGCGACGAGGTGTTCGGCCCGGTGCTTTCGGTGATGAAGTTTTCTCAAGACGATGAAGCGATTTCGATCGCCAACAGCACTCCCTATGGCCTCGTTGGCGGCGTTTTCACAGGCGATATTGACCGTGCGACAAAGGCGGCACGACAATTGCGCGCCGGTCAGGTTTTCGTCAACGAATGGTATGCCGGTGGCGTCGAAACACCCTTTGGCGGTTACGGAAAATCCGGTTACGGTCGCGAGAAGGGACGGGAAGCACTATGGAATTACGTGCAAACCAAGAACGTCGCGATCAAGCTCGGATAGGAACCACATATGGACAAGCAGCGATTTGAAAAGGGCCTTGCGCAGCGCAAGGCCACACTTGGCGCGGAGTATGTTGAAAAGAACCTCGACGCCGCCGATCATTTTACGCGGCCGTTTCAGGAAGCGATGACAGAATGGTGCTGGGGCTTCGGCTGGGGCGACGAGACGATCGATCCGAAGACACGTTCAATGATGAATCTGGCTATGATCGGCGCACTCGGCAAAATGCATGAATGGGAGACCCACTGCCGCGGCGCCCGCAACAACGGTGTCTCGGTGGAGGAAATCCGCGCAATTGTTCACGTTGTCGGCATTTATTGCGGCGTACCCCAGGCAATGGAGTGTTTCCGCGTTGCCCGTAAAGTACTGGAGGAAGAAGGCGTGCTGTGACCGCCTTCAAAGTCATCCGCCCGATCCTGCGCTTGGCGGCCATCGTTGCCGTCTTCTATATCGCAGCCGCGTCCCTCATGTATGTCTTTCAGCGCGATTTGCTGTTCAGGTCGTCCGGTGTCCTCACCGGCCCCCAAGAACACGGCCTTGACAATGTTTATGCCGAGACCGTTGCAATGCGCGATGGCACCTCGGTGACTGTTTGGCGCAGTTCGCCTTCTGATGAGGCAGCACCTACAGTCTTGTACTTCCACGGCAACGGCGGGAATCTTGCCGGGCGCGCGCGACGATTTCAATCGATTATCGATAATGGTTTCGGACTTTACGCACCAACCTACCGTGGCTATCCGGGCGCAGGTGGCCAGCCATCCGAAGCCGCCATCGTTTCCGATGCATTGGAACACTTCGATCGCGCATCGGAGAATTCATCTGCCATAGTCGTGCACGGCGAATCTCTGGGAACCGGGGTCGCCGTCGCCGTTGCCGCCGAGCGCGATGCACGGGCTGTGGTTCTCGAAGCGCCCTACACCGCGGCACTGGACATCGCAGCGCAAGCTTATCCCTGGCTGCCTGTATCGCTCCTCATGAGGGACCCGTTTCTGTCTCGTTCACGCATTGGCGATGTGGACGAACCGCTTTTGATTGTCCATGGCAGTGCAGATGCGACAATTCCCCTGTCCCACGGTCAAGCGCTCTATGATATTGCCAACGAGCCCAAGCATCTGGTGGTTTATGAAGGTGCCGGACATACGCAACTTTGGAGCTTCGGGCTGCTGGATACCGCAGTCGAATTCCTCGATAGCGCGGCCTTTCCGGCGGGCTCAAGGTGAAACGCACGGTGTTTGGAACGATCAACCGGGGTAACACACAAAGATGGCGAGTGTTCGAATTTGCTGCCGGATTGGTCTCAGCCCTTCAATTCTCGGCGCGGCGGCTCTAAGCTGCTTCAAACCAAGCAGGATACCGACATGTCGGACAACCAGGACAAGGTCGAGAAGGCCAAACGCGATATCAAGCGGGTGAACGAGGAGGGCGGCCTGGTCAACACGCCGCAGCTAAAGGGAAAATCGAAATCGGTGAAAGGCCACTTCATGGCCGAAGATGTCGACCCGTCGGACCGCATAGAAGTCTGGGGCAGCCGTATCGGCCGCATTCTGTCTCTGATCGCTGTGTTTCTCCTCATCCTCTGGCTCGTCAACTACCTCCAGAACAATTAGGCAAAAGGTCCGCCATGTCCGATGCGACGACGCAGAAACCGGCGGGTCCGCAGGCCGTGATCGTTGTTTCAAGCCATGTGGTACGCGGTTCCGTCGGCAACCGGGCCGCGGTCTTCGCCCTCGAAACGCTGGGCTTTCCTGTCTGGGCCTTGCCGACCGTCATCCTGCCCTGGCATCCGGGCCACGGACCTGCAACCCGGATCGTTCCCGCCGCCGAGGACTTCTCCGCCGTCGTCGCGGATCTTTGCAAATCCCCCCATCTGAGCGAAGTTGCCGCCATCCACTCCGGATATCTGGGAGATGACGAACAGGCGGAAGCCGTTGCACAGCTTGTCGGCGCCGTGCGCAGCCGCAATCCCGCAGCACTTTATCTTTGCGACCCGGTCATCGGCGACGAGCGCGGACTCTATGTCCCCGAAAAAACCGCGATCGCCATCCGCGATACGCTCCTGCCGCTTGCCTCGATCATAACGCCCAACCGGCACGAGCTGGAGTGGCTCACAGGCCGAAAGCTCGCCGATAATACGGCCGTGATAGATGCGGCGCGCGGTCTTTCGCGCGAGCGCGTGCTTGTAACATCGGCCTATGCAATGATGGCGAGCAATACCGGCAATCTGCTTGTGATGGAGAATGACGCCCTCATGGCAGAACACCGCGAAATGGCAAAACCGCCGAACGGCACCGGCGACCTTCTGGCAGCAGTCTATCTTGCCAGAATCTTGAACGGCGGTTCAGACGAAAAATCATTGCAAAGTGCAACCGCGTCGGTTTTTGAAATTCTGGCGCGCACCGCCAAGCACAATGCTGATGAGTTGACACTGTCGCGCGAGGCGGCCAGCCTCAAACGTCCTTTTGCCATGGTCCATATGCGCCGGCTCCTGCATCCGGCCGACTATGGAAAGTCTTAGAACAGAACGGCTTTCGCTTGAACCATTCGATGGCGGCACAATTCTATCGCTTCTGCGCCTCGCTGCTATAGAGCAAATCGCCCTTTGCGTCCTGAACCTCGAACCCCGCACGATCATCACCGGTGACCGCATAGGAGCCCGCCGAATCGTGCCATCGCCCACCATGATAGGACATCATGATGCCGTGCGGGTTATCGGGCAGGAACAGCTCGAGCGGTGCATCCGCAGCCCCGCCGATGAGATAGGCGACATCGGTGGCGGTCGGATCCTGGACATTGTGCAGCGCCATACCGTCCTCAAACAACCGAATGCATGTCTTGCGAAGCTGCGACCATGTATAGCCTGCCGATGCAACGCACCCGTGCGCGTCCCTGTCAGCACCGGTAATTGTAGGCGTGCCTGTATCGGAGCCTGAGGGACGCGCCGCTGGCGTTGCGGCCACAAGGAACAGGGAAAACAGAAAAATACCCAATCCGATAGGTCGAAATGATATCGGAATGCCCATGCATGTTCGCCCGTTTTACATTGACCGCTTGTGCCAAGACTGGCCAACAACCACGCCTGGCAAAAAACAATAGCCTGCCTCGCGAGCAAAGAGCCGCCCGCTCGGGAAAGTCTGTTCAGGCAATTATGCCGACAGAGCTTGTCTAGCTATCGATTTGAAGTGCGATGATGGCAATCGCCTTCTGATAGACGCCTGCGGCGTTCCATGCCTGAATGGCCCTGAAATTGGCCTGTCCCGGCTGATACCCGCGACCCCTTTTCCATCCGTAGCTGCGCAGATAATTGGCGGTTGAGGCAAGGGCGTCGGTTTTGGATCCGACAAGATCGCGTCGGCCATTGCCATCCCCGTCCACTGCGAAACGCAGATAGCTCGATGGCAGGAATTGCGTATGGCCAAGCTCTCCATGTCCCGCACCGCGCATCTGTTGCCGCGACAATTGTCCCTGCTGGATGATCGTCATGGCGGCGTAGAGTTCGTTGGTGAAGAATTCCGAGCGCCGGCAATCATAGGCAAGTGTTGCCAGAGCCGATATCGTATCGCTGTTTCCCATGAAGCCGCCAAAACCGGTTTCCATGCCCCAGATTGCCAGAATGACGCCGGGTGGCACGCCATATTGCCGCTCAAGCGCGGTAAACAACTGCTGATGTCGCTTCTTCAGCTGCTTTCCTTTGCTGACGATCGCATTGGCACCGCGCTTGCGCATGAACTGGTCAAGCGACAGCTTGAAGCTGCGCTGATTGCGATCAAGACTGATTGTGCGCGTGCTGTAAGATACATTTCCGAGTGTGGCATTGATCGTTCGCTGGCTATATCCCTTTGCCGCCGCCTCTCTTTTGGTCTGTTCGACCCATTGGGAGAAACCTGCAGATGTGTTTCCGCATTGCGCGGCTTGAGCTGGCGGTGTCGAAAGCGTCATGGCCAAGAGGCCTGCGCCGAGAATTCCCAATGAACAACTGTAAACCCGATTCATCAAAAAGCTCCCCAATCCACTTTGATGCCAATACTACCAACATCAATACTGCAGTTTGATTAATATTTCGAAGTCTTCACCGATCGACGTAATTTTGCACTTACGTTTCGTACAGAAGATATTCGGATCCATTGCCGACAGCAATAGGTTATCGGCCAATCCTTGCCCGGCTTTCCGCCGCAAGGCCACCGATCCCGTTCCGTCGAACGGCAAGATGTCCTATCGGGGACAATCCAACGGACGGTCTTTCGCAAAATGTCGGCGCCCATGCCTGATAGTCCCGACAGCGGAACTTTGGCTGCTGGCGCTGTAGTGTGCAGATAGAACTGGAAGTCGCGCGGCCGGCCGCAACCGTCGCGACCTGCCGGCAAACCTATTGCCTTCAGGCGGCTTCGCTTTTCGCCTTGATCAGGCCCCGCGCCACAAGCAGTTCGGCAATCTGGATCGTATTGAGTGCGGCGCCCTTCCGCAAATTATCCGAAACGACCCAGAGGTTTAGGCCATTTTCGACAGTCGCGTCCTCGCGGATGCGTGAAATATAGGTCGCGTCTTCGCCGGCACATTCATGCGGCGTTACGTAACCGCCGTCTTCCTGCTTGTCGACCACTAGGCATCCCGGCGCTTCGCGCAGGATATCACGCGCCTGATCGGCCGTGATTTCGCGCTCGAACTCGATATTGACGGCTTCAGAGTGGCCGATAAAGACAGGCACGCGCACCGCAGTGCAGGTAACCTTGATCTTGGGATCGATCATCTTTTTCGTCTCGGCAAGAACCTTCCACTCTTCCTTCGTATAGCCGTCTTCCATGAACTCGCCGCAGCGCGGAATGACGTTGAAGGCAATCCGTTTCGTATAGACGGATTGCTCAATTGGGTCAGACACGAAGACGGCGCGTGTCTGGTTGAACAGCTCGTCCATCCCGCTCTTTCCGCTGCCCGAAACCGACTGGTAGGTGGAAACCACCACCCTTTTGATGGTGGCCGCGTCATGCAGCGGCTTGAGAGCCAGCACCAGCTGTGCTGTCGAGCAGTTCGGGTTTGCGATGATGTTCTTCTTTGAAAAGTCCTTGATGGCGTCCGGATTGACCTCCGGCACGATAAGCGGCACGTCGGCGTTGTAGCGCCACGCGGCCGAGTTATCGATAACGACACAACCTTGCTGGGCGATCCGGGGCGACCATTTCTGCGATACCGATCCGCCCGCTGACATCAGACAAAGATCCGTTGTCGAAAAGTCATGCGTCTCAAGATTTTTGACCGTCAGGGTTTTGTCGCCAAACGAAACGTCCTTCCCCACAGAGCGGCTTGACGCCAGCGCTATAACCTCGTCGGCCGGAAAATTCCTTTCAGCAAGAATATCCAGCATTTCCCGGCCCACATTGCCAGTGGCACCGGCGATTGCGACTCTGAATGCCATCTTGGTTTCTCCTGTCCCTCTTCCTGCACGCAACCCGCCGGCCGCAGCGGGTCATTCCCCGGGCTAGACCGGGAAGAGCGCGGACAAGCCGGAGGTATTACACGATTTTGGTCGTTTTCTTGGCCGTGTATCCGGCAGGAAATGTCCACGCGGCTATTGTTCCGGAACAATTGTCCGGAATGTCAGGCATGATCAGAGAAATACGTGGCCGTTGCATGGCATGGTCCTGTTCCGGCGCGGATATGGCATCACCGGCGGCGCAAGTCAATTGATTGCGCTGAACAGGACCGTGCGCGCTTCTCCCGGAATGAAGGATTCCCTGCCAGGTCCGCCGAACCTTGTTCTATGCCGTGCGCTTTCTGAATTCGGTCAACACCGCATCTCCCATTTCTGCAGTGCCAACGGTCGGCTCACCGGGCAAAGCAATATCTGCGGTGCGCAACCCCTTGTCGAGCGTATCGGCAATCGACCTTTCAAGCAGATCTGCCTCCTCAACCATGTTGAAGGAATATCGCAGGCACATGGCCAGCGAAGCGATCTTTGCGATCGGGTTGGCGATGCCCTTACCCGCGATATCCGGCGCCGATCCATGCACCGGCTCATAAAGGGCTTTGCGAACTCCGGTTTGTTCATCCGGCGCTCCAAGAGACGCCGATGGCAACATACCGAGCGAACCGGTCAGCATCGCCGCGACATCCGACAGCATATCTCCGAAAAGATTGTCGCAAACGATGACATCGAACTGTTTCGGCCAGCGGACCAGCTGCATGCCGCCCGCGTCGGCCAGCATGTGCTCAAGCTCGACATCCTGATAGCGCGCCTTGTGTGTATCGGTCACGACCTCGTTCCACAACACGCCGGATTTCATGACATTGCGCTTCTCCATCGATGTCACCTTGTTCCCGCGGGTCCGCGCGAGTTCGAAGGCAACACCTGCGATGCGCTCTATCTCGTAACTGTCGTAAACCTGCGTATCGACACCGCGCTTCTGGCCATTTCCGAGATCGACAATTGTCTTTGGTTCGCCAAAATAGACGCCACCGGTCAGTTCGCGCACGATCAGGATGTCCAGCCCCTCGACCACCTCTTTTTTAAGGGAAGACGAAGCCGCGAGCGCCGGATAGCAGATTGCCGGACGCAGATTGGCAAAGAGGTCCATGTCCTTTCTCAAGCGAAGCAGCCCCGCTTCCGGCCGTACCTCGTAGGGCACCGCATCCCACGCCGGTCCGCCGACGGCGCCGAACAGGACGGCATCCGCGGCAAGCGCCTTGGCCATGTCGTCTTCCGATACCGGCTGTCCGTGCGTGTCGTATGCGCTGCCGCCGACAAGACCTTCCTCAATCTCAAAACCGGCGTTCAGGCCGTCATTCATGTAGACAATAAACTTTCGCACCTCATCCATGGCTTCAGGTCCAATCCCGTCGCCGGGCAATAAAAGCAGTTTACGCGTAGCCATGGATTGTCCTTTGAAAAGCTCAGCGGCCAGCCGTCATCGATGATCATGATCTGAGGGCCGTCGCCTCGATCTCGATTCTCATTTCCGGTCTGATGAGACCGGTAACCAGCATAGTTGCCGCCGGTCTGATATCGGCAAAGAATTCACCGACGATGGGAAAGACACGTCCGGCATCGGATGCGTCGACAATGTAGTATTGAACCCTGACGAGATCCGACAGTTTGAAACCGGCTTCGGTCAATGTCCTGTCAATCGTGAACAACGCATTCTGTGTCTGTTCTTCGATGCTGTTGGGCATTTCCATGGTTTCATAGTTGTACCCCGTTGTACCGGCAACGAAGCAGAAATCGCCTTGCACAACCGCGCGCGAATAGCCGGCGGCCTTTTCCATTGGCGAGCCTGTGCTGATCAGTTTGCGCATGGGACTGCTTGCAATCGGTTTGACGGGTCCGTTCAATGCCAGGGGCGATGGTTCGAGATGTGCTTTTCGTGTCGATCGATATGATGATCGTTTTCCATCGTCAGGCCTATTTCGTCCAGACCGTTCAACAGGCAGTGTTTTTTGAATGGATCGATATCGAACTTGAAGATGTCACCATCCGGACCGTGGATCTCCTGGGTCACCAGATCGACAGTCAACGTTGCATTCGAGCCTCGTGACGCATAGTCCATAAGGCGTTCCAGCTGCTCCGGACGCACCACGACAGGCAGCAGACCGTTCTTGAAGCTGTTGTTGTAGAAAATATCGGCAAAGCTGCTTGAGATAACGCACTGGATACCGAAATCCATCAATGCCCACGGCGCATGTTCCCGCGACGAACCGCAGCCGAAATTGTCGCCGGCGACAAGGATCTTGGCATTTCTGTAGGCGGGCTTGTTGAGTACAAAATCCGGATTTTCGTTGCCATACTCATCCCAGCGCTTGTCTGCGAAAAGCCCCTTTCCGAGACCGGTGCGCTTGATGGTTTTAAGGTAATCCTTGGGGATGATCATGTCGGTATCGACATTGACGATCGGCAGCGGGGCCGCAACACCGGTAAGTCTTGAGAATTTCTTCATTGCAAGAACCTCGGTCTCGGACATGGCAAGGCGGGACGGTTTGATACCACTCCACCGCACCCTTGCTTGTTTGCATTGCCAAGCATTTATCAAAGCCAGGCTCGAAAAAGAAGACCTTTCTCGCAGCGCAATGCCTTACATGTCGATGATGGTGCCGCGGCCGTCATTCCAGACGCGCGTCTTGTCACGCTTTTGAACCGTCGGTCTGCGGCTGAATTTTGAAGCAATCAGAGCAATGGCCGTCACGACGACGGCAAAGCCGACAACGGCGAGCCCGATGGTTGCCATGACCACGATCATCAGGGCGGCAAGGCCAAGCCCGACGATCCCAACGATAATTGTGCGAAGATTTTCCATAACCTCACCCCCCGATTTGCTGAATTTGAGCGACCGGAGAACAGCCGGCCTGAAAGGATACCCGACGGGGATCGGGATATTATTGGAGTTGGTCATCAAAAATGGCCATTTCAACCATCTGAACGTTACAAAAGGGACATTTAGAATGTTTTTCGCGCAAAATTGGCTTCAGTCGCTCATGAAGGCTCAATCAATCGGTCGCTTCAAGCCGAAAAGCCAGCCGCGGCGCCATGCTTTTGGACGTTTGGCAACCGCTTCGCCAGCGCCTATGCTTGCGGCATAAACCTGGACTGCAAGAACCGCTGGATATGCCAATGCCTGCCCACCTTGTCATCAGTTTCATCGCCGACGACAGACCCGGTCTTGTCGGCACGCTCTCACAGGCGGTCATCGATTCCGGTGGCAATTGGTGCGAAAGCAGGTTCGCGCATCTGGCGGAAAAATTCGCCGGAATTGTCCGCGTCGAAATGCCCGATTCTGACCGTGCAGCTACGCTCAAAGAGCGCCTTGCGGCCTTGGAGCCTCATGGAATCCTTGTAACGGTAACCGAAGCCGATGATCAGATCCGGCCGCACGCTGCCCGATTGATGCTCGACATTGTCGGTCCGGATCAGCCGGGCATTGTGCAGGAGATTACCCATTGCCTTGCGCAAAACCGGATCAGCATCGAAACGATGGAAACCGATACGGAAAGTGCACCCATGGGCGGCGGCATGCTGTTCCGGGCGCGCCTTGAGCTGAATGGTCCGGCCGATACTGATCAGGATCTGTTGCTGAGCCAACTGGAACAGATCGCCAGCGCGCTGATCGTTGATCTGGAGCTCAACGAAGTCCCAAAAAATGCATAAAAATGAGAAAGATAAGCGTATGAGGCATATCCGGAATCGCCTATTATAGGGCCACTTTCAGCCTTGTTCCGGCTGAGATGCCGCTGGCACGTTCGAGCAGGGCACTTCAAAACGATGAGGAGAACAGATGAAACTCTACAGGCTGCTTACGGGACCGGACGACAGCACCTTTTGCCACAAGGTGAGCGCCGCATTGCACGACGGCTGGGAGCTGCATGGAGACCCCGCCTATGGGTTCAACGATGAAACCGGGCGCATGCAATGCGCCCAGGCTGTTATCAAACATGTGTCTGGCAAGACCTACAGCCCGGACATGAAACTCGCCGAGCAATAGCAAGACGAAGCCTTTAGAGCAAATCTGGGTTAGATCGGAACATTTGACCGAGGCGATTTTGGTTCCTGACCAGGCGGGTTGCGTGCCGTGGTACCATCCCACCACAAGCGCCGCCAACGCAGTCAGGGGGCAAAATCGCCCG
>JBCCOK010000021.1:0-73626 GCA_039025395.1 Pseudomonadota bacterium | reverse complement strand
GGGTGCGCCGCCGGCCCGGCGGCAGCGCTTGAGAATATGCGCATCATCGAAGACGAAAGACTCCTCGACAACACACAAGTCATGGGCGAATACCTTATGGGGCGTCTCAAAGAACTCATGCACAAGCACCGGATTGTTGGCGACGTGCGTGGAAAAGGCCTTTTCTGCGGCCTGGAATTGGTGGCTGATCGAACAACAAAGGAACCGGTTCAGGAGACCGTCGTGCAGGCAATCGTGGCACATTGCAAAGCCAACGGCGTTCTTATCGGTGCTACAAACAGAAGTTTCGACACCTATAACAATACGCTGTGCCTCAGCCCTGCTCTGATTTGTACCGAGACTGATTTGGACACGATTGTCGGCGCGATCGATTCAGCAATCGCTCACGCATGCTCAAACTGATGGTGGAGTGCCGCGTGCAGTATTGATCCGTTTCGGTCGAGAAACGTCGTCGGATCTTGCCCCTCCTCGAGTAACAAAACGTACTAAGGTCCCAGCTTGCGAAAGCTCACAATTGTTTTGTCCATCACAAAAGAATTGATTGTACCTGCCGCCCGTTTTTACTTTCAATCGTTCCCGTGACGCGATCGAATCAATCGGGGCCCGCAAGGTCTAAGCCGGTGCAATCACCGGACTGCAGGCCTTTCGTCATCCGGGAACAGATATTCGATCGAGTCCCTTTGATGCGGTCTCAATGTCCGTAGCGCATGCCCTTGCGAGGATTCACCCAACCCACTCCTCGCGAGGTTCGGCGGGCGGGGATTCCCCGCCCGTTCGATTTCGTACATTCGCAGGCACCGGTCAAAACACGTGTGGCAGGTCGTGAAACGCGGAGTTCAATGCCTTCGACCAGGCATCGGACAACCGGTTGAAGTCCTTGTCGTCCGGTTCGATACGGCGGCGCTCGGAAATCTGCAGGGATTCGGTCTCAATGATAGCGAGATCAAGCGGCATGCCAACGGATAGATTGCTGCGCAGGGTCGAATCCATCGACACACACGCTGCGAGCTTTGCCTTCTCCAGCGGGGTCTGCGGCGTGATCACGCGGTCGAGAATAGGCTTGCCGTATTTGTGTTCGCCGATCTGGAAGAATGGCGTGTCCGCCGTAGCCTCGATAAAGTTGCCTGCCGCGTAGACGAGAAAGAGGCGCAACGAACCTGCCTTTCGCTGACCCGCCAACAGTACCGATGCGTCGAATGATGCGCCCTGCATCTCCATGCCTTCCCGGTGCCGCAGTTGCACCTCGCGCATCGTCTCGCCGACGATCTGGGCAACCCGGAACATGCTGTCGGCATTAAGGATCGTTTCAGTCTCGGGATCGAGCGCCGCCATTTCGATGCGCTTTTCAAGCCGCGTTATCAGCCCTTGGGTGATCGACAGATTTCCGGCGGTCAAAAGTGCGATCACGCGTTCATCCGGCACTTCCCAGGTGTGCATTTTTCCGTAGCGCGAGATATTGTCCAGTCCCGCATTCGTTCGGGTATCTGAAAGCAAGACCAGACCGGCATCCAGCTTGATTGCAACGCAATAAGTCAAATACGATCCCTACTGCTGTTGATTTTCGGTAACCGCTACTTCTGCGGAGAGCGTAATCTGCGACTCGCCGACCACGTGACCTTTTATCGGAGTCGCATCGTCAGCGTCCAGCCCGCAGGCGATTCTAATGTAGTGATCTGTTGGGGATATCCCGTTTGAAGGGTCAAGGCCGACCCACCCGAAATTGCGAATATGCACTTCGGCCCAGGCATGGGTTTCAACCATTTCGTCAGCATCTTCGGCGGCTTTGAGATAGCCCGTGACGTAGCGGGACGGAATCCCCAGATACCGGGATGCCGCCATTAGAATGTGCGCGTGATCCTGGCAAACCCCGGCCCCTATTGCCAGTGCTTCGGCGGCTGTCGTCTTGCTGTTCGTTACTTCCGGGCGATACTCCACGGCCTCGGCGACTGCGTGCGAAAGCGTATGAACTGTTTCCAATTCATCAGACTTCAGCGACTCTTTAGCGAGCTTGCGGATGGCGTCATCTGGTCGTGTCAACGCTGTCTCCATTTGGAATATCGGCGCCGGCGGTTTGTTGGGTAGTCTTTTGACGACGCCCGATCTATCTTCGGTGACCACTGTTCCTTTGGCGATGACATCGACGCTCGCAACCTCGTCGCTGCTCTGCCACAATGCCGTCTCGTCCCCGTAGCCGGTGGTATAGATCGGATGAACCGGGTCGCCGTTTACACTGACAGCCCAGCTTTCGACGGACTGGCCATCATAGACCGACGGGAAGAGTTTCAGACGCAGCGACACCCGCTTCGCAGCTGGCTCGTATTTGTATTGTGAGTTGTGGCGTACATACAGGCGCATCAACGTTTGCCGTCAAAAGTGGTATGCATCTGACACCTCCTTACTGATACGTGCCGTTGTGGCTATCTGCCCGTTGATGAACTCGTGCAGACCATCCTCGAATACTGCGCTGATGTTCAGGCGGCTCAGCCGGTCCAACTCGCTGCGCGCCGTCCGCTGACAGTTGTGCGCGCCGCCGTAATTCTCCGCCAGCTTTTCGAGGCCCGCATCGATCTGGCTGTAGCTGTAGGCGACGGAGCGTGGAAATGTCTGATTCAAGAGCAGAAAATCCGCAATGTTCCAGGGCGCATAGTCGCCATAATAATGATGGTGATAGGCGCGCAGCCCCGATACGGCATGCAGCATCGACATCCATTGGTGATGGTCGCGGCCTCCGCCGACGACCTCGGTCTCGGGCAGCAGCAGAAAATATTTTACGTTGAGCAGCCGCAGCGTCATGTCAGCGCGCTCGATACTGCCGCCCACGCGCAGAAAGTAGTAGCCTTCCGCGCGCAGCATTGCGGTCTCAACGGCACCGCGGAATATGGCGGCGCGATTGCGCACCCATTCAAGGATGTGGGCAAACTGGCGGCGCGCCGTCTGGCTGTCCATCGCCTCCAGGTAACGCCAGTCTTCATTGAGGCTTTCCCACATCTCCTGCGTAAGAGCGGTGCGCACGGCCCTTCCATTTTCGCGGGCTTTGGAAAGACATGCCTGAATTGCCGAAGGATTGACGGAATCGAGGATCAGCTGGGCTATGATATCTCCTTCGGTGACCGGCCGGCCGTCGGGAAGCGGTGCGCCCGTCGCCTGCATGAGCGACATCCACTCTGTGCGGCCCTGCGTACCTGGCAGCATTGCCATTCGCTGCCCCATCGAGATCATTCTGGCGGTCGCCTCCGCCCGCTCCATGTACCGGCCCAGCCAGAACAGGTTTTCGGCAGCCCTGCTCAACATCAACTCACTCCCGCAGAACCCAGGTGTCCTTCACGCCGCCGCCCTGGCTGGAATTTACCACCAGGGATCCTTCACGCATTGCCACTCGTGTGAGCCCGCCGGGCACCAGCCGGATCGATTTGCCGACAAGGCAAAACGGTCGGAAATCGACATGTCGCCCGCAAACACGGTCAACCTCGAGTGTTGGAACTGTGGACAGTTCGAGGGTCGGCTGGGCAATAAACTCAGTCGGCTTTTCGACAATTCGGGCGCGGTATTTTTCGATCTCGGCCTTGCTGCTTTTGGGTCCGATCAGCATGCCGTACCCTCCCGACCCATGCACCTCCTTGACCACCAGTTTGTCCAGATTGTCGAGCACATATTTGAGCTCGTCATCCTTCCCGCATTGATAGGTTTGAATGTTCTCAAGCAAGGGCTCTTCGCCAAGATAAAACCGGATCATCTCAGGCACGTAGATATAGACGGCCTTGTCGTCGGCGACGCCCGCCCCCGGCGCCGAGCATATGTTCACGTTCCCGGCGCGGTAGGCATCGAACAGGCCGGCAATGCCCAACGCACTGTCCGGTCGAAATGTCAGCGGATCAATGAAATCATCATCGATCCGCCGATAGATCACCTCCACTTGCTGTGGCCCGCGGATCGTGCGCATCCAGACCTTTGCGTCATCGACAAACAGATCCTGCGGCTCGACCAGTTCAACCCCCATGAGATCGGCCAGGAAAGAATGCTCGTAATAGGCGGCGTTGAAAGAGCCCGGAGTGAGAAGCACGACGGTCGGCTCCCCTGGACAGGCGGCAGGGGCAACCTCCTTGAGTGACCGCAGGAGCTCGTTCGGGTAGTGATCAACCGGGTGCACCGGACCACCGCTAAAGATTTCCGGGAACATCCGTGCCATGATTTCCCGGTTTTCAAGCATATAGCTGACGCCCGAAGGTGTGCGGCAATTGTCTTCGAGCACCTGGAAACGGCCCTCGCCCGTGCGCACGATATCGATACCGACGATATGGCTGTAAACCCGACCGGGAGGGGAAAATCCAACCATCTCAGGCAAGAACGCAGAGTTGCAATAGATGAGCTCGCTCGGCATGATGCCGGCTTTTACAATTTCGCCGCGATGATAGATGTCAAAGAGAAACGCATTAAGGGCCCGGGCGCGCTGCCGAATGCCGCGCTCCAGCAAAGACCACTCGCTTGCCGAAAAGACCCGCGGGATGAGGTCGAACGGGATTAGCCTTTCAGGATCTCCGCCTTCGCCGTAGACCGCGAAGGTAATGCCGATCTTGCGGAAGATGGCTTCGGCTTCGTCCCGCCGGCGGCTTAGAAGTTCAGTACCTGTTTCCTCGATCCAGTCGGCTATTCGCCTGTAGGGGACGCGAATGCCGTCTGCCTCTCGCATTTCATCAAATGGCACAGCGGGCCTTTTTCAATTTCTACTCGTCGCGCATGGAAGCACGTCCTCTAAAGCGTAACAAAAGTCCAGGCATTCAGCCAGATGTCAATTTGCTTGAATATTGAGCACATTAGCGTTCCGGTGCCGGATATTGATGCAGCCTGCTTTCATCGCTTTCGGCTCTCGGGCCGCGAACTTGCGTTGGCACTACAACACATCCGCTCCAGCCAATCAGGTCAGATGCGCTTGCCGGATCTGCCGGGTTTTTCTAATGAAACTGAAGGATCGGTCGGCTGCGGTTATAGCTTAAGCGCCATTGCAACGCTGTGGGCCCGACCGATCCGCTGATACGAGTCAATGGAAAGTTCGCTTGATGTTAAAACCAGAGATCCTTGTCACTGACCGATTTATCCCCCTCGTCCTTGATGGCCTGCGCACAGCGTTCACCACGCACAACCTCTGGGAAGCTCAAGACATCGAGACTTTTTTGCAATCTGTTTCAGAGCGTATCCGAGGCGTTGCCTGCGGGCATACGATCCCTTTCGACCGGTCCCTTATTGACCGGTTTCCGCAGGTCGAAATCATCGCCAATTTCGGGGTGGGATACGACAATATAGACGCTGCCTACGCGGCCACGAAGAATATTGTGGTTACCAATACACCGGACGTCCTGACCGAAGAGGTCGCCGATACCGCCATCGGCTTGATGATCATGGCGGCGCGGGAACTGTCAGCGGCCGAACGCTGGCTGCGTGCCGGGAACTGGTCAAAACCTTACCCGCTTTCACGCGGCACCCTGCGCGGAAAGAGGTTGGGCGTCTTCGGCCTTGGCCGCATCGGCCGGGCAATTGCGCGCCGTGCCGAGGCCATGCAGATGGAGATTGGATACTTCAATCGCAATCCTGTCGCCGAAGTGTCCTATCGGTATTTTCCGACACTTGCGGAGCTGGCGCGCGGCAGCGACGTCTTGATGTGCGCCGCACCGGGTGGCGAGGATACGCGGCATATCATAAATGCCGGGATTTTCAGCGCCCTCGGACCGGATGGTATATTTGTAAACATCGGACGTGGTTCCACCGTCGACGAGGCTGCATTGATTGAGGCGCTGAAGAATCGGACGATCATGTCGGCCGGGCTTGACGTGTTCGAATTCGAGCCAAATGTGCCGGCAGAACTCATTGCGTTGGACCATGTGGTGCTGCTGCCCCATGTGGGGTCCGCATCCCGCCATACCCGAAATGCCATGGGTCAACTGCAGGTCGACAATCTCCGGCAATGGTTCGACAAGGGCGAGCCAATCACACCGGTAGCGGAAACGCCGTGGCCAAGAACCTAAGGATGGTTTGGCTGGTGAATAGCCTTTTGCAAATCGCCCTTGTTCTGCCAAAGGCAGCCGCGACCGGTTTTGTTCACGAAGCCGTTAAACCGGAGCTCGATTGAACAGAGTTAAAAGGCAGGGCGCGGAGAATTGAGGCGCAATACTCCTGCCACTGCCTACTTTTGCCGAATGCAATCCGGGCGATGGTATTGCATTGACCGGCAAAACTCAGCGACGGCATCCACCGGAACCTGAAACGCGGTCGCGTTGCAACATGGCCGCGAACCTATGAACTGTTGAATTTGCGATCAATCACCCAAACGGGTGACAAGCAGCCGGCGGTTTGCTTAGCTCAAGCTATAGGGGATCTTCAACAACATCACGCTGAGTGTGGTTGAGGCAGTCGCGATGACATGGACGACAAGCGAAATGATCTTTAAAGGCGCGCCGAATTCGGACAAAGATACCAAGATTGACGAAGATCAGATCGCAATCGGCATTGCCAAGCATCTCCTTGTCCGCTCGCCCTTTGCCACCGTTCTTTCGTTTTTGTTTGCGGTGCTGACGATTGCTCTTCTCGACTCGAGCGCGCCAACCCGCTACGGCGGTGCTTGGCTCTTTGCGGTGTTTTGCGCAACCGTTTTCGTATTTGCTTATCTGGTCATTCAAAAGCGCTACCCCTTCAACCCGGACAACGTCCGCAAGTATCTGTTGTTCAACACTTTCAATGCGTTCGCCTCTGGCGCGGTCTGGGGGATTGGCATGGTCGTTCTGAGCGATACTTCGTCAAATCTATCCGTTATCGAATGCTGTATCGTGATCTTTTGTTATTCAACTGCGGCCATTGCCAGCCATGGTGTGTTTCCCCGATCGTATTTCGCCGCTGCTGGATCGGCGTCGCTCATCTTTGGCAGTTACCTGATTTTTGCCGCGCCAGCCCCGCAGAACAGCTTTGGGGTGGCACTCTTGCTGATGTTTCTGCTCTACATGGTCATTGTCAGAGCATTTAGCCGGATGACCGTCGCGAATCTCGTTTCCGAACAACAGCGGTGGCTTATGATGGAGGAGCTAAAGTCGCAGCGGGATACGATTGAACGATCGCACCAGGACAAGACCCGCTTCCTCGCAGCAACAAGCCATGACCTTGCACAGCCACTGCATGCCCAGGGACACTTTATCGAGGCCTTGCGCGGCAAGCTAAGCAATCCTGCGGAACAAGCCTTGCTTGCAAAGATCGAGAGCGGTTGGCGAAGCATGCGCAACTTGGTGGAAGGCCTTTCGGACATTTCAAAACTTGAGACAGGATCGGTGGCCACAGAGACGCGGCGCGTCGATCTTGCCACACTTGTTGATGAGGTCTGCGACGAGTTCACCCAACCTGCAGAGGCAAAACAGATCCGACTAACGAAGAAAACAATGCGAGTTTTTGCAGACACTGATCCCTACCTTTTCGGCCGTGTCTTGCGTAACGTGCTGTCGAACGCCATCAAGTTTACGAACGACGGCGGCCACGTGACTGTTCGCGTGCGCGATGAGAATGAACAGCTTTTGATGGATGTCATCGATTCCGGTGTCGGAATTCCATACGAGCAGCAGGGCGAGGTGTTTGAGGAGTATGTCCAACTGGAGAATCCGGAGCGCGACCGCGAAAAGGGTCTCGGGCTTGGCTTGTCGATTGTACGCCGCCTTTGCGGTCTCCTCGAGATCAATTACGAACTCCACTCGCAACCCGAAAGCGGAACCCGTTTCAGCTTTGGATTGAAACGATCAGAGGTTCAGACACCGTTCCAAGAGATAATACAATCTGACATCACTGCTTTGCGCATGAGCGTGCTTGTGATTGATGACGAACGCGCAATCCTGGAAAGCATGTCGATTATTCTGTCAGACTTCGGCTGTGAGGTCTTTTGCGCCGGCTCGATTGATGAAGCCGTGGACCTCATACGCACTCTGCATCTTCGTCCAGACAGTATCATTGCAGATCTCAGGCTTCGAAACGGCGAAACAGGGCTTTTGGCAATTGCAGCAATCCGGGCGCTGATGGAAGAAGACGTGCCGGCAATTGTCATCAGTGGCAATGTCGACCGGCTGGGCGGCGCCGAGCTGCCGGAACAATCGATTTTCCTGGCAAAGCCGGTCGAGGCAACAAAACTCTATCGCGAACTCAAGAACCTGCGTTCCGGCGGCGTTGCCGAAGCAAAGGCCGCTGCTCTCAACTGATCAGGCCGAGCGACTGGGCCTTGCGGACACAAGAAGCGCGCGTATGAACATTCAGCAATCTGAACATCCGCTTGATGTGAGTCTTCACCGTGTTTTCAGTGACATTCAGAAGCCGCGCCACATCCCGGTTTGAATAGCCTTCAGAAATAAGATGAAGGACCTCGATCTGCCTCTGTGTAAGGTCGACCGCTAGGCCGTTGTCGGCGCTTCCGGCCTGCGACCAGTCGTTACGCTCATAAGCGGACCACATATCGGGCGGCAAGAATATTTCGCCGTCAAGGACTGTCGTGAGCGCCTCTAGCAGGGTTTCGGAAGAAGCGGATTTTGGCAGGAAACCCTGAGCGCCTAGGCGCAGTGCTTCTTCGACTGGTGGCGCCGTATTGATCCCGGAGATAATGAGGACCGGCATCTTGGCTCCCCGTTTACGCAGCGCCTTCACAAACGCAATGCCGTTAATGCTGTCCATGATCAAATCAGATATCACGAGGTCAAAGCGACGGCCGCGTTCGATCATCCGAATTGCGTTCAGGGGCGAATTGATGGGCGTGCACTCGTATGCGTCATCGAGTGTAGCAATCAATTGGGCCAGGCCATCGCAGAACATCTGGTGGTCGTCCACGATCGCTATTTGGATCTTCTTTGCCATACACTGCCGCTCGAAACCGAAACAACTCTAGCTGCTCGTTTATCCGTTGTCGTCAGTTTTCGAACAGAACGCGCGCTGACTGAAAGTGTACGCCCGGGCAATGGGAGATTCAGACCGGATCAGGCCGGCTGGAAGGCAGAGGCCGTAGTCATCATCGGCTGTTGGCGCCACCAATGTCTCCAGCGATACGATCCGGCGCCGCGTTCAAGAGGCCGCATGAAATCCTGACAGTCTGATCCTTTTTTGTCGCATGACCTCATGTTTTCTGAAATACAACTTTAAATTGTTATTTCAGCCGGACTAGACGTTAAATGGAATCGCATCAGGATCCGCGTGAAAAACGAAATCTTGTGGTCCTGGCTGGGCAAAGGACCCTTGCGACAATCGCCTGGACGATGGCCAGTCCTGCGGTCGTTCTTCCCTATCTGGCAATTTCCTTGAACATGCCGGTTTTTCTGGCCGGGTTCCTCATCAGCATACGCCGCGCCGGCAATCTCGGATCAACCCTGCTAAGTACCAACCTTGCCGCCAGACGAGGCAACAGGAAGGCAGATATATCCGCCAGCGATGTCGTGATTGCAATGTGTTACGTGCTGGCTCTTGCGTCCGTGGCCGTTGATTCCGGATTGCTGATCGCCGCAATGTTGATTGCTGCGGTGCTTTTAATTGGGCTGACCGAGGAATATCAAAACCTGATCAGTTGGGATTTTCTTGCTGATACGCTGCGTCCCGATAATCGGCAGCTGTTGAGCTACGCAGCCATTACTATCGGCGGCATCGGCGCGATCATGCTGACATGGTTGTCGCAAATCGCATCGCAACAGCAGCCGGCGCTGACACAACACACTTTGGTGATCGCCATTGCCGTTGTGTGTTTCATTATTTCCGCTGCATCGATCCTTCTTGTCCGCGAGAACAAAAAACAAGCCTCGGCAACCAACAACCCACCCGGTCCACAGGGTAAGCTGCAAGCCGCATGGATGGTCTTGAAAGGCTTTTCCAACAGCCTGCGAGAGCTTCTGTCGATGCGCTGGTTCCGCAAATTCGTCCTGATCCGCATTGCCTTGCAGACGGTTGAACTATCAGTTCCCTTTTTTGCCATCCTGGCAGCGGTTGCCCACGGTGCTTCCCACAAGGGGCTGACGGCACTCATCATCTCTTCTGCGGCCGCCATGGTTGTCGCGGGGCCGATCTGGCGCTTCGTGGGGCATGTTTCAAACGCCGCAGTCATGGGCATTGGTGCACTTCTTGCAGCGATCGCGGGCGTGTTTCTAACCTGCAACTACCATTGGCAGTTGGTGGATAACACGATTGCACACTCAGCCGCTCTGTTTCTCGTGATGGTCGGCACACAAGGCGTTTCGACGGCGCGCTCGCTCTACTATCTTGATAGCGCTCCGGAGGCGTACCGTGTCAGTGGCATGGCCATGTCAAAGAGCATTGTGCGTATTGTCGGCTTCTTCCTAGCTACCGGCGTGGCCCTACTTGCACATTCGCAGCATCCGGTTTGGGCAGTCCTGTTTGTCGCGGCCCTCAATCTGCTCACGGCTGCTTTTGTCTATCTGCTGTCTTCCGAATCGAAACCGGATATGAGGCCTGCATGATCAAAATGCTTCGGCGCTCGCCTTCTCCCAGTGCGACGCATAAACCGGGTTGATCTTGTCCTTCAACAACGCGCCAGGGTTCAAGAAGTCATGGATCTCGTCATAGGCCAACTCTGTCTCGTCGGCGACACGGCGATAGATCAGTTCCGGCGACAATTGTGAAGGCGACGTCAATCCCATAGCGCCGACGAGGTCAAGGAAACTCTCAACCGTCGCCTTGTGGTATTGGGCGACGTGTTTCTGCCGCAATTTTACGTCCACCGCTTGCGCCCTTCTGCGATCCTGTGTCGCAATGCCCGACGGGCAAGTGTTTGTATTGCATCGCACGGCTTGTATGCATCCGAGGGCGAAAAGCATCGGCCGGGCCATGTTGCACATGTCGGCACCGAGTGCGATTTTTTCCACCATGTGAAATCCGGTTAAGACCTTGCCGCTGGCAATGAGGCGAATATCGTCCCTTACCGAAGCACCGACAAGGCAGGAATGGGCAAAGGCCAGACCCTCATTGATCGGAATACCCAAGCGGTCGGTGAATTCCTTCGGCGCTGCGCCAGTGCCGCCCTCAGCTCCGTCGATTGTTATAAAATCGGGTAGGATCCGGGTTTTGAGCATCGCCTTCACAATGCTCATGAATTCATGCCGGCGCCCTATGCACAATTTGAAGCCGATCGGCTTTCCGCCGCTGAGCTCGCGCAATCGCACGATCCATTCAAGCAAGCCTTCAGGCGTCGAAAATGTTGAGTGGGCAGGCGGCGAAATGACATCCTTGCCCATTGGTACGCCGCGTATTCTTGCTATTTCCTCATCGACTTTCGCAGCCGGAAGCACGCCGCCATGGGCAGGTTTGGCGCCCTGTGAGAGCTTTATCTCGATCATCCGAACGACGTCCTTCTGAGCGAGATCGGAAAATTTGCTTTCATCAAAAGCGCCGTCCTGAGTGCGGCAACCGAAATAGCCGGTTCCCACCTGGAATATGATATCCCCGCCGCCAGCAAGGTGATACGGGCTCAAACCGCCCTCGCCGGTGTTGTGAGCGAAATTGCCGAGCTTTGCGCCGGCGTTCAACGCGTGAATCGCATTCGGGCTCAACGCACCGAAACTCATCGCCGAAATGTTCAGTCGAGACGCGTCATATGGTTGCTTGCATTCCGGACCGCCGACGATAATCCGGCCCTCATCCTTGGATACCTTCTTGGGCGAAAGCGAATGACTGGCACGGATGTAGCCGACTTCCATGATGTCTCGCTGGGTGCCAAAAGGTTGCGTATCAACCGTGCCCGTCGCGCGGGCTTGGACAAGTTGACGCTGCAGACGGTTAAAGGGTTTGCCGTCCTCGTTCCTTTCGATGAAATACTGCCGGATTTCGGGACTTATGAACTCAAGTCCGTAGCGCAGATGGCCTATAACCGGATAATTGCGCAACACATTATGTTGCGCCCAATGTATGTCGTACAGGCCAACCAGAACAAAAGGCAAAACGA
This sequence comes from Pseudomonadota bacterium, assembly GCA_039025395.1. Classification (GTDB taxonomy): domain Bacteria; phylum Pseudomonadota; class Alphaproteobacteria; order Rhizobiales; family Rhizobiaceae; genus Hoeflea_A. The sequence continues at coordinate 61,676 of JBCCOK010000021.1, read as the reverse complement.
CGACGAGTGCCCACCAGAACGGCGGCCACGCGCTGGCTATGAGCGCGACAATGATGACCGCAAGGACAGATGCGACATAAAATACGGTTCTCACCATCTAAAATTCCTTCACTGCTCATAAAGGACCGTCAAACAACCGCGTCAATACCGGTTTACTCTTTAGTTTAAATTTAGATTGCCTCAAGGCGAACAGAAATCTTCATTTCTATTCATAATATTAACGCTCCGCTCCCTATATGGGCAGACTTGATGATGATCGTCATTTGCGCAAGTCAGAACTGCGCCCGAGAAAAAACCGCGCCTCGCCGAAAAGATCGCTGCATCCGGCTTTCTCAAGATAGGCGGTCATCATCACCACATATCGTCATAAATCACTGATTTGCCACGCAAACATCCGATTACCACCACATTGCAGGCTCAATTTGGCCGTGAATGTGCACTTTGAATTGCCCAGCGGACTTCGAGCCAAGAAACGGCATCTGCACCGGGTGCGCCCGACCCCATTTCGCAGAGCCAAACGAACCTGGAGATGAACTGAAATGAAGACCCACACACTGGCAAGAACCGGGATCGCCGCAGCAGCGGCTGTCTTCCTGCAAGCGTCTTCAGTCCTGGCGGCCGATACGCCGCCGCCGCCGGTACCTGAGAATACCGAGAAGCGGCATCTGACAAAAGTGGGCTTGTTGACTTGCGATAGCTATCGAGACTTCGGCTATGTTATTGGATCCTCGAGCGATTTGGCCTGTACATTTGAGAACCGACGGGGTGGCAACGAATACTATACGGGCGCGATTACCAAGGTCGGCCCCGATATTGGCTTCAAGAATCAGGAACGTCTGGTTTGGGCGGTGTACGCGCCAAGTTATCAGGTGCCGCGCGGACGGCTTGATGGAACCTATGTGGGCGTTTCAGCGGCCGCCGGGTTGGGCCTCGGCTTCGGCGCCAATGTGCTCGTCGGAAATCTGAAGAACAACCTCAATCTCGTTCCTTTGAGTCTGACTGCAAATGTCGGATTGAACGCATCTGCGGGAGTAGGCGCTCTTACCCTCACAAGCGACACCGCGTCGCGCTGACTTCATTGTTAAATGAGATTGCAGCCCGGTTACGCACGCGCGTAATCCGGGCTATACGTTTTCCACCTGCATAGATCGCCAAGCATCCACTATATACGGACTGAAGCAGGCAGGTGGAGACCCCAATGTCCGATTCGGCCGAAACGGCAGTTACTTCATGTGGTGATGCTGATCTCATAGATGGTGAGAGCAACAGCAAAAGCGCGACCGGCACCCGGATCGATCCGGTTTGCGGTATGACCGTTTCGGATCCCGATGCAGCGCCCAGCGCGCAATTTGACGGCGTCACCTATTCCTTTTGCTCTCAGAAGTGCCAGGAATCCTTTGTCGAAGACCCATACTTCTATACATCCGGGAACGCCCGGCGCGTCAAACAGGACGCGCCCGAAGGAACAACCTTTACCTGCCCGATGCATCCGGAAGTCACGCAAGATATGCCAGGAGACTGCCCTATCTGCGGCATGGCGCTGGAGCCAATCGGGATCCCTGCAGAGGGCGACAACGAAGAGTTGGTCGACTTTTCGAAGCGATTTAAGGTCAGCTTGGCATGCGCCGTTCCCCTTCTTATCATCACGATGGGTCCGATGGTGGGATTGCCGATACGCGACCTGTTTGGCGAACAAGCAGCCATTTATCTCGAGTTCTTGCTGGCAAGCCCGGTTGTTCTTTGGGCTGCGCTGCCCTTTTTCAAGCGCGGCATCAGTTCCATCCTAACACGCAACTTTAACATGTGGACGCTGATCGCGGTCGGCGTGGGCGCCGCCTACGGTTACAGTGTTGTTGCAGCTTTTCTTCCTGAACTCTTTCCAGCCGAGCTTCGGATGGCCGGCGGTCATGTGCCGGTATATTTCGAAGCCGCTGCCGTTATCGTGACACTTATCTTCGCAGGCCAGGTCATGGAGTTGAAAGCGCGCGAGCGCACAGGCGACGCAATTCGCGCTCTAATGAATCTCGCGCCGAAATTAGCGCGGCGCATTCTCGATGACGGCACCGAATACGATGCGCCTCTGGAAAATGTGATGCCGGGTGATCGACTGCGCATAAGGCCCGGCGATCACGTACCGGTCGACGGCGTCGTCATTGAAGGTAGCAGTTTCGTTGACGAAGCCATGATCACTGGCGAACCGATCGCTGTTCAGAAATCCGCCGGAGATCCGCTGACCGGCGGAACAATCAACAAAAACGGCAGTCTTGTCATGGAAGCGCAGCGCGTCGGACAGGAAACCACACTCGCGCACATAATCGACATGGTTACCAACGCGCAGCGCTCCAAGGCATCGATCCAAAGCATGGCGGACAAGGTGGCGTCCTACTTCGTGCCCACTGTCATCGCAATCGCGATCGCCGCCTTTGCGGTCTGGCTGGCATTCGGTCCATCGCCATCATTCGCCTATGCGATCATTTCGGCGGTTTGCGTGCTCATCATTGCCTGTCCCTGCGCGTTGGGTCTGGCTACACCGATGTCAATCATGACTGCAACAGGAAGGGGTGCTCAAGCCGGCGTCCTCATCAAGGATGCACAGGCCCTCGAGCATCTTGGGAAGGTCGATGTGCTGATTGTCGACAAGACCGGGACACTGACAGAAGGCAAACCGCGCCTGACAGACGTTGTTCAGCTTTGCAGCCATGACCGCAACACCATTCTTAAGGTCGCCGCGACCCTTGAAAAAGGCTCGGAACATCCGCTCGCAGAGGCGATCGTTTCGGCTGCAGCCGAAGAGAACATCATACTGGAAACGATGATCAATTTCGAAGCGATAGCGGGTCAAGGTGTGGTCGGCAGAGTAACCGGCCGCGATGTGGCACTCGGAAATGAGGTCCTCATGCAGGCGCTGAACATTGATGTCACGCAAGGGGAAAACGAGGCGATCGCACTGCGTCAAGATGGCAAGACGGCCATGTTCGTTGCCATTGAAAACCAGCTTGCCGGCGTTCTGGCGGTCGCCGACCCGATCAAGGAGAGTGCGCGGCGTGCCATCGACGCGTTGCATGGACAGGGTATCAGCATTGTCATGGCAACAGGCGACCATGAAAGGACTGCGGGCGTCGTTGCGACAGATCTTGGGGTCGACAAGGTCCATGCAGGCCTCACCCCGGCCGACAAGAAGCGCCTTGTCGAAGACTTCAAGGCACAGGGCAACACGGTTGCAATGGCCGGCGATGGAATCAATGACGCACCGGCATTGGCTGCTGCGGATGTAGGGATCGCGATGGGAACTGGCGCTGATGTCGCGCTCGAAAGCGCAGACATCACGTTGCTCAAAGGAGATCTGTCAGGCATCGTGCGCGCCCGCAAACTCGCCCGCGGAACCGTTCGAAACATCAAGCAGAACCTGTTCTTCGCGTTCGCTTACAATACTGCCGGCGTACCGATAGCTGCAGGCGTCCTTTATCCGATCACAGGTATGCTCTTGTCTCCGATGATCGCCGCAGCGGCAATGAGCCTGTCTTCTGTCTCGGTGATCGCAAACGCGCTTCGACTGCGGCGTATCCGGTTATAGCCACCGCAGTTTCAAAGGGCCGGACATTGCGCACAGCGCCGCCTTGCACGACCGTATCGAATGATCAATCTAACGCCGCGACTGGCCGAGGCCCAATGAACGTCCTCATTGTTACGATCGGATCGCGTGGCGACGTCCAACCCTTTTTAGCGCTCGCTTTAGGCCTCAAGAATGCAGGTCATCAGGTCACGCTTGCGACCTGCGAGCGTTTTCGCGCGTTTGTCGAGAAAAACGGTATCAGCTACGGGTTCATCTGCGACGACCTTATGAAGATCATCGATTCCGCCGATGGCAAAGCACTGATGGAAGATACCACCAACATACTACGTATCATCGCGGCGACGATCCGGATGAAGCGCCAGGTTGCGCCGGCGCAGCGCAAAACGGTGGAGGATACCTGGACCGTTGCGAAAACGGTTAAGCCGGACATCTTGCTGTTTCATCCCAAGGCGGTGCTTGGTCCCGCGATCGCAGAGAAACTAAAGATACCGGCAATCCTGGCGACACCCGTTCCGATGATTGTTCCGACGGGTGAATTTCCATGTGTCGGCTTTCCAGATCTGCCTATAGGCCGTTGGTACAACCGTCTGGGTTACAGCGTCGTCAACTGGTTCATCAAGAAATCGGCTGCAAAAGATGTAAGGGCATGGCGCAGCCAGACCGACACGCCTGTCCGGCGGACCAATGTCGACTATCTCCGCGACCAGGATGGCAAGCCCATTCCCGCATTGCATCCAATCAGTGAAACGGTTGTGCCGCGACCGTCCGACTGGCCCGCTTCCTCAGTCATGACTGGCTACTGGTTTCTCAATCGCGAAGAAACATGGCAACCGCCGCAGGCGCTCATGTCCTTCCTTGCCGATGGGCCACCACCGATTTATGTCGGCTTCGGATCGATGTCGGGCCGAAATCCAGCACGGCTTGGCGAGATGATCATCGAAGCTTTAAAGCAAAGCGGTCACAGAGGGATCCTTGCAAAAGGCTGGGGCGGTCTGACGGCAAGCCGATTTCCGGATTCGATTCTGATGATCGACGAAGCGCCACACGACTGGCTATTGCCGCAAGTCGCGGCTGTCATTCACCACGGCGGCGCGGGCAGCACTGCGGCCGGGCTGCGCGCCGGAAAGCCAACTTTGATCTGTCCGTTTTTTGCCGACCAGCCTTTTTGGGGCAAGACGGTGCATCATCTGGGTGCTGGTCCCAAACCGATACCGCAGAAAAAAGTGACGACGGAAAAGCTGGTTGGGGCAATCGACCAGCTCATGTCCGATGAAGGAATGCGGCGGAACGCAGAAAGGATCGGAAACAGCCTTCGAGACGAGGACGGTGTGAAAAATGCCGTTGCATTTGTCGAAACAGTTGCGGGCGCGAGTACAGGCACAGGGTCAAGTGATGCGACATAGAAACGCATTCTCAAATCAGCGCACTCCTTGGAATGTTAACGCCTGTACATCGCGCAAATGCCGTTCTATTTAGCCGTGGATATGCAGGGGATTCCCGGTTAAATCCGCGACTGGTGAAATGTGCGCACAGCTGAACAGGGGCGAAGCACAACGGATGGACGGTGACCTGACAGACCTATGAATGGTTTGCTCCAACCGGTGAGAAAGCAAAACTGCACACGCGCAGGGAGACGACATGAAGGCGTTCAATGAGGAAACGGTGCTATCGGTCCACCATTGGAATGATACATTGTTCAGCTTTACAACCACCCGTGATGCCGGGTTTCGCTTCCGCAATGGCGAGTTCACGATGGTCGGCCTCGAGGTCGAAGGCAAGCCTCTCTTACGCGCCTATTCGATGGCCAGCGCAAACCATGAAGAGACGCTCGAGTTTTTCAGCATCAAGGTGCCTGATGGACCGCTAACGTCTCGACTGCAGCATCTCAAGGAAGGTGAGCATGTCCTGATCGGGACAAAACCGACAGGTACGCTGGTTACAGACAATCTGCTGCCCGGCAAACACCTCTATCTTTTGGGAACGGGAACGGGTCTCGCACCGTTTTTGAGCCTGATCAAGGATCCCGAGATTTACGAGCTATTCGAAAAGGTGGTGCTGGTTCACGGCGTCCGCCGCATCGAAGACTTGGCCTACAGGGAAATGATTTCCGAAACGCTGCCTACCGACGAATATCTCGGCGATGTCGTTCGCGATAAGCTTGTTTACTATCCGACTGTGACGCGCGAACCTTACACCAACACTGGGCGGATTACCGAACTTTTGGAGAGCGGCAAGCTGCTTGAGGACATCGGAATGCCGCCGATCGACAAGGATGACGATCGTGTCGTCCTGTGCGGCGGCCCTCAGATGATTGAGGATTTGCGCGCCTGGTTTGAAAGCCGCGGCTTCACCGAGGGAACGCGCGCAAAGCTCGGCAGCTATTTGATCGAAAAGGCCTTCGTGGACAAGTAGGCCGCGACCGCATCGGGCAGCATCAGGCGACAAGCGATGTCTGGCGGCCTTTCGCCATCATCTGCACAGTTTCTGCACAACACTCCCTAAATTCTGCTCAAAACGGCCATCGCCGATCCGCTCAATGTTGCAATTGATCGGCCATGACAGAACGATTGACCCGCGCGATAAGACCGCGAAAATCAAATGCCTTGAAAACTATGCCGGACCGGCTGGACCGCGATGGATGGTGGTTGGCAGCTGATCTGGAAAAGGGAATAAAATCCGAGCCTGTTCTGCTCGTCGCATCCGACGCAGGCGCGATTGTGAGCGATCCCCGGGTCAAAGGTGATCCATCACCGTTCTTGGCAGAGGCCATCCACCTTCTTGAGATGTGAATTCTCAGGAGGTGGTTTACCCGATCCCAATCTGACGCCGTTGATCTGGGGCAAGGCCTCCGGAACAAGGGCTCTGCGGCAAGGCAACCGGAGCAGAAGCAAAGCGCCGACAAAAAAACCTGAACAACCTTCGAGAATTGAAGCCGCGAAATGGACACACCCGGCACCAATGATGTTTGATTGAAAAGCCTGCCGTGGGAGGAGTGTTAATTGTCAGCCACGATCCTGGTCGTCGACGATGATCCGCACATTTGTGATGTCATAGCCTATGCGCTTGAGCAGGACGGCATGAATGTGACGACAGCCGAAAACGGTGCCGACGGCCTCAGGCGGTTCACCAGCATGCCGGTCCACATGGTGGTTCTGGATGTGGGCATGCCGGTCATGGACGGGCTGGAAATGTGCCGCGAGATCCGCAAATCCTCGGAGATTCCCATCCTTTTCCTGTCTGCGCGGGACGATGAAGTCGACCGCATCGTCGGCCTGGAGATCGGTGGCGACGACTATGTCACCAAACCCTTCAGTCCGCGCGAGTTGATGGCCAGGGTCAAAGCCATTTTGAAACGCGCCCGGCCAGAAATCGGCAGCGTCGGCAGTGCCCTCAAACACGGCCGATTGCTGGTCGACATCGATCGCCGAGAAGCATCGCTGCACGGCGTACCGCTTAATCTGACCTCTCTGGAATTTGCCATTCTCGCCAGCCTGATGAGCCGGCCCGGTGTCGTGTATCCCCGTCGGCATATTATTGAAAACGCCTATGGCGAGAAGCGGCATCTGTCCGGCAGAACCGTGGACAGCCATATCCGCAACATCAGAGCAAAATGCGCCATGATCGGATGCAAGAACGTTATCGAAACCATCCATGGTGTCGGCTTCCGCGTCGGTGCGTGCGAGATTGGCGGATGAAGAACTCTTACGCGCTGCGCAAATGGCGTCCTTCCCTGAGCCTGATCGTCCTGGCCGTTTTTGTGACGGTCCTGGCCATACCGCTTGCCGTGAACGGAGTGTTCAGACTGTTCGACAACGAGCTGGTCAGACGAACGGAGCGCGAGCTCATCGCACAAAGCGCGGTTATCGCATCGATCAGTGCACTGGAGATCGAGGCGCGGATGTCTCAAGGATTTCCGCTTGGCAAAGAATGGGAACAGCTCAACAATGCGAGCTACAACACGTCTCTGGACAAGTTGGATCTGACTCAGGTGAGGCTGCTTCCGCCGCGGCCCGAGAGCGTGGTTCAGGCTGAATCGATGCCGCCGGCGGTTTTGAACATCGGCGAACGTCTCTCTAACATCGCACAACTGACCAGTGAAAAAACGCTTGCCGGTTTTCGGATCGTCGATGCAACAGGCCGCGTTTTTGCAGGCAGCGGAGAGATCGGACATTCCCTCGCGCACGTCGACGAAGTTGCCGAAGCCCTCGAGGGGCGGGCAAACAGCGTGGTGCGCGCCAAGACAGAGAATAAGCCGGTTTCTTTGATGTCCTTGGTCAACCGCTCGGCCGATGTACGCGTATTCACGGCAATCCCCGTAGTTGTGGACGGCCATGTCGCTGCGGTGGTCTATGCATCGAGAGCGCCGCAGAGCCTGGCAAAATATCTTTCCAAGGAATGGACGGCACTGCTGCCGGCAGCGCTGACTGCGCTTCTTGCTGCCGGGGTCATCAGTTTCGTGTTCCTGCGCACTGTCAACGGTCCCATGCACATGCTGCTGAAAAGAACGCGTGCGCTTCGCGGGGGCGACAGGAGCGCGCTGGAGGCCCTGCCGCGATATGGCACACGCGAGCTCGCACAATTGTCAGAGGGCATATTCACGACCGCAAAACGGCTGTTTGACCGTTCGGATTTCATCTCGACCTTTGCCGCCCATGCTTCGCATGAGCTAAAGTCGCCACTCACTGCAATCCATGGTGCGGCGGAACTGATGCGCGATTCCGAGGAAACAATGCCGTCACAAGAAAGGCGGAAATTCCTGAACAATATCATCGCCGATACGGAGCGCCTGACAAAAACCGTAACGCAACTGCGCGCCTTCGCCCGAGCCGACAATCCGCAGCTTGGGTCGTCGACGACCTTTGCAACGGTGATCACAAAGCTGCGCGAAACCCGGCCAGCCATCGAGTTGGAAGCTTCCGGCGATCTTAACGTGGCGTTCGCCATGTCGACAGACAATGCGGCCATTGTCCTGTCCCATTTGGCAGAAAACGCATCCAGGCATTGCGCAACCTATCTGGTCGTGACGGCTCAGACAGTTGGCGACACGCTGACGGCACGCATTGCCGACAACGGCACTGGAGTCTCTGATAACATTCGCGGAAAAATCTTCGAGCCCTTCTACACGACCGAGCGGCACTCCGGCGGTACGGGGATGGGTCTGGCGATCGTGCGAACGATGCTCGAAGCCCACGGCGGATCGATCGATCTTGCCGTATCCAACCAGGGATCGGAGTTTGTGGTTCAGGTGCCTCGCGCCAAGCCCAAGAGAACCTAGTTCGGCCCTTTGAACGTCTCAATCGACGCCGCTTGCGCTTATTGCGCAGCGCGTGGCAATTGGACGATTGCCATCAATCCTCCCTCCTGGCGGTTCTTCAGCGTGAGTGTCCCGCCATGGGCATGGATGTTCGAGCGCGCGATAGCGAGGCCCAAGCCGATCCCACCCGTTTTTTCGCTGCGGGAGGCCTCAAGCCTGAGAAAAGGTTCGAAAACCTCCTCAAGCCGCTCTTCTGGAATGCCCGGACCACCGTCCGAAATTGTGATCGAGACGAGGTCACCGTCAACACTACAGGCGATCGCTGCCTCGTTTCCGTACCGAACAGCGTTGTCGATGAGGTTGCGGAGAGCACGCTTCACCGCAATCGGCCGAAAGCTGACGATCGTCCGCTCACCGTCCTGTGCCGGTGTAGCGTCAAGCCTTACCGGCTTGCCCATGTCCTGATAGTCCGTCACGATGGCATCGAGAAACTCACCGAGATCGACGCGGCTTTGCGGTTCGCGATTGGCCTCATCGCGCGCAAAGGCAAGGGTGGCCTCGACCATCCGCTGCATCTCGTCGAGCGTGGCACTGATCCGGTTGCGGTTTTCTTCATCATCAACAAACTCCGCACGGATGCGCAGCGACGTGATCGGGGTTCTCAGATCATGACTGATGGCCGCGAGCATGCTGGTGCGATCCTGGACGTATCGGGTCAACCTCTCCTGCATGATATTGAAGGCGTTGATTGCACTTCGGATCTCACGGGGTCCTGCTTCGATAACCTGAGAGCCTTCGCCGCCCCTTCCCAGCTGGTCGGCCGCTTTCGCCAGGTTGCGCAGCGGCCTGGTGAGGCGCCGCACGGTGAAAACAATGATCAGGATCGTCGCAACGGCCATAAGGCCGACGGACACGAGGACGCGCTCAAGCGAACCGCGCTGCATGTTGAGACTTGCCGACATGTTGAGCCATCGTCCGCTGTTGAGTTGTACCGACATGGCGACGACAAGCGGAATGACGCGGGTCGGGCGAGCACGATTTCGGGCACTGGAATCATTGGCGCCGGATACACGCGCGCCGGATATGTGGTTACGATGACGGGAGCGGCGCGGCAGTTCAACATTTCTGCCGATCTGTGTCCTGATCTGGCGCTGCGTACCGATTTCCTCGATCAAAGCCCGGCGAATTCGCTGAACAGTCGCTCCGCTTCCGCTACGGGAAAGTGCCGGACGGTCGGAGATCCAGTAATAGGTTAGCGGACTGGATGCTGCGCGACGGATCTGATCGTGCAGTTCCACTGGTGTGTCGTCCAGGAGTTCGACCAGCGCCGCGGTTCTCGCAACCACCCGGCCACCGGCCAGTTCCAGCATCGCCAGGCGCCGCTCATCGGTAAAAAGCCATAGTGAAAACAGTTGCGTGGCAACAATGGCGACAAGGATCAGACCGACCAGTTGGCCGGCAAGACTGCTCGGCAATACCCGGTTCCAGAGCCGTTTCATTGGTCTGGTTCCCGGACGTCGGCAGTAAATGTGTAGCCGCCGCCCCAGACGGTTTTGATCAGTTCCGGACTTTTCGAATCCCGCTCGATCTTCCGGCGCAGGCGGCTGACCTGATTGTCGATCGACCGGTCAAAAACATTGGGGCTGCGGCCGGATGTCAAATCCAGCAACTGCTCACGGGACAGAACCATTTTCGGCCGTTTCAAAAAGGCGACGAGCAGTTGGAACTCTCCGGTTGAAAGCGGCGTGATCACCATCTCATCGTCAACGAGGTGGCGCTGTGACAGATCAAGTACCCAGCGATCGAAAGCCAGTCGTTCAGCTGAAACCGGGTCACGCGCCCTTTGCACCTGTGACGTTCTGCGGAGAACAGCCCGGACGCGTGCCAGCAACTCACGCGGATTGAATGGCTTGGTGACATAGTCATCCGCGCCCATTTCCAGGCCCACGACACGATCCGTATCTTCAGCCATCGCGGTGAGAAGGATAACGGGAGCACCACCGCTTTCGACAAGGTGACGGCAAAGCGAAAGTCCGTCCTCTCCGGGCATCATGATATCGAGAACGACCAGATCGATCGAGGCTGCCGCAAGCATCTTGCGTGCCTGTGCCGCGCTCTCCGCGACAGATGCGCGAAAGCCGTTTTTTACCAGATAACGCGCAAGCGATTCGCGAATATCGCGGTGATCGTCGACGACGAGGATGTGCGCACTGATTTCACTCATGCCAATCGGTTTCTCCGACGGTATTGCAACGCTTGCCAGTCAAGAGTTAGCGGCTGTGTGTCGATTGGGGAAATGGAATTTGTAACAAACTGTGTCAGCCCGTGTTCTGGCGACATTTGGCGACAGAAAGGTGCTCTCAGCTTCGTAGTTTTGCGACAAGTTCGAACTAGCTTATGTTTATCGCAACAAAAAAACGAAAGGACAGGAGCGATGAAAACCATCCGCAAGGCGGCCGTTACACTTGTCGCCACCACTTTTGTCGGCGCCAGCCTCGTGCCGGCAATGGCACAATCGACCGCGACTGAGACACAGCCCGTTGCCGAAGAGCGAGTGGCGCATGCTAGCAGCCGGTCCGGTCCGCGCCGTGGCGGCGGCGAGCGCGGTATGCGGCGTGCATTTGAGCGCTACGACGTCAACAATGATGGCGTCATTACGCAGGACGAAGTTGAAGCGGTCATTGAAGAGCGCTTTAACCGGTTTGCCGGTGAAAACGGTGTCATCACGCTGGATGATTTCCGCACCGCCTGGCTCCAATCGACGCGCATGCCGATGGTTCGTGCCTTCCAAAGACTGGACCGGGACGGCGACGGTGCTGTGACGGTCGCTGAATTCGATTCAGCATCGGAACGGATGTTCAACCGGCTTGATCGCGACGGCAATGGCGAACTGACCAGACCGCAACGGCGTGAAGCAACACGCGCGGGTCAAGGTCAAGGCCGGATGGCAACGCGCAGCTGGCGGCGTGGCGGTCGAGGGACCGAGCGCCTGATGGAGCGCTTTGACACGGATGGCGATGGCAAGATCACCCGTGCGGAATTCGATCAGATCCGAACCGCATTGTTCGGCGACGCGGATAGCGATAACAACCAGTCTGTCTCCCTGGAGGAGTTTGCCGCCATATGGCAAGACATGAACCAGGAAAGGATCGTGAGCGGCTTCCAGAGTTATGATCGCAACGGTGATCTCAGCATCACGCGCGAGGAGTACTCCGCCGGCAATATCGACTTCGTACGCAACAACGACCGCAACATGGACGGCGTTGTAACCAGTGCGGACCGCAAGCGCGCAAAACACCGCGGCGAGCGTTCGCAGCGCATGAAGCAGAGGGAAGGCAAAAGAGCCCAATCAAGGGATCAGGTCAGGCCGGTTCAGCCCATCCAGCCTGACACCCAGGGATAATCAGCCCGCCCAACCGCCAATGCATGATTATCGGATCCGGTAGCGCAGACCGGACCGGTATCTTGCAAACCGGACACGAGATGGGTACGCGATGGCCATGATTGCCCATACTGTCTCTGATCTGGCCGCGTTTGTGAATGCCCGCAGCCGAAACTGCGACCGCTTTCTGGTTGGTATCGCAGGCCCGCCAGGCGTAGGTAAGTCTACGCTCGCTGAAGCGCTAAACCACGCGCTTGCTGCCGAAGGCGACGCCGTCACCACTGTGCCCATGGACGGTTTTCACCTCGACAACGACCGCTTGAAAGCGCTGGGGCTGCTGAAACGAAAAGGCGCACCGGAAACATTTGACGCGAGGGGCTTTGTCACCCTCGTCAGACAGCTCAAAGACAACTCTGCGCCTGTGAGCATACCGGCTTTCGACCGCGATGCCGACTGCGTGCGGCCTGATGCGGCCATCGTCGCGACCCACTGCCGGTACGTTCTCATTGAAGGAAACTATCTTCTTCTCGACCGCCAACCCTGGTCAGAAATCAGTGGCTTGCTTGATTGCCGCGTCTTTCTCACTGCGCAGATGGATACGCTGCGCGAGAGGCTGATTTCGAGATGGGTCACACATGGTTTCGATCGCCAAATGGCAGAGAAAAAGGCGTTCGGAAACGACATCCCGAACGGCGAACTTGTCATGTTGCAATCGCTGCCGGCCGACATCGAATTTCACCACGACCGCTCTTGAACAGTCGGTTGATGCGTCTTTTTCGAAAGCCACCAGGTGGCGCATCTTTGCGGCTTCAGGACACGGCAGATTTTGCGGCGAAACTCTGAAAAGGAACAGAATTTCATCGCCGCAATCCTCGCGCAACAACCCTTAAAAGAATGAAGCCGGCACTGGCAGGGGCAACTACAGGAACGCGTGATCATATATTCTTGACAGAATGGTTAAGCGAACGCATCCTCTCATGTGTAATCGATTACATATACGATCTTTCATCTGTGATGGGTTACAATGACAAATTGCTTTTTATGCCGTGCCGGAGCTTTCGGAGACTGGCGGCAAATGAAACCACCAAGCAAGGAAGCGGAACAGCATAACCAGCGTTCAAACTCCTAGCCGGAGCACAGGCATCCGCTGTACACGACCTTGAGGTAGCGCGTTGGTGGACGTCTTGCAGCGACGCAGCTGCCTTGAAGGATTTTGCAAATGCGTTCAACGCCACCGGCAACAATGGATCGAAGGCGCGATTGTCGGTGGCGGCAAACATTGGAAGACTGACGGTGCGGCAGTTCCGTACATCGGAAAGGATAGAGAATAATCTCTCCCAAACAGCTCCAATGGCTGGTTGGGCATATAGTCGGTGAGAACCTGAAAAGGGCTTTGAGCCGATAAGCATATACCTCTTGGCAAGGCATTCCGAAAACAGATTGTAATTCAACAAAACAACACGGTGTTGAGACTTTAATGGACGTGTCTTTTCAGCTCTATAGCGCGCGCAACTTTCAGCCATGGCAGCACGTGCTCAAGCGCCTCGCCAGCCTTGGCTACGCGCAAGTCGAAGGCTTTGGCGGTGTTTATGCTCAGCCGGACGAATTTGCCGAGCTGATGCGCAGCGCCGGTTTGACGATGCCAACGGCACACTTTTCGCTAAAAGCGATGGAAGACGAATTCGATACGTCGCTTGCGCTGGCGCGAGGGTTGGGCGTGGAGTGCATTTTCTGCCCCTATCTCGAGGAAGAAGCACGGCCAGTCGACAATGCCGGTTGGAAACTGTTCGCTCGGCGGCTCGCCGCGATCGGCGAGAATGTCAACCAAGCCGGGCTTGCTTTCGGCTGGCACAACCACGACTTCGAGTTCAAACAGATGGAGAGTGGTGATTGCGCGCAGAAAATCATCCTCGAAGAAGCAATCGACATCGATTGGGAGGCCGATATCGCCTGGATCCTGAGGGGTGGCGACGAACCTCTGCAATGGATAGAAGATTACGGCCACCGGATCACGGCGGTGCACGTGAAGGATATTGCACCTTCGGGTCAGTGCGAGCAGGAGGATGGCTGGGCCGATGTCGGCCACGGGATCGTTTCTTGGCGCAACATCCTGCGCGAACTAAAAAAGCATGCCAAGGTTCGGCACCTGATTGTTGAACATGACAATCCAAGCGACTTTGAACGCTTCGCGCAACGGTCGATCGAAGCGCTGAAGAGCATGGAGGCGCCCGAGAATGCCTGATCGTCTGGGTGTCGGCATCGTGGGCTGCGGCAACATATCTTCTGCCTATTTTAAACTCTCTAAGCTTTTCAACAGTTTCGAGATTATTGCCTGCTCAGACATCAACGAGGATGCAGCGCGGGCGAGAGCAGAAGAGTTCGATGTTCGTGCGGACAGCGTCGACGACATGCTCGCGGCGGATGATATCGACATCGTCGTCAATCTGACGGTCCCGGCGGCGCATTTCGAGGTGTCCAAACGCTTTTTGAAACAGAACAAACACGTCTACGCCGAGAAGCCATTCGTTTTGTCCGTTTCGGAAGGACAGCAGCTTGCCGCCATCGCGGCCGACCGCGGCGTGCGTATCGGATCGGCGCCGGATACGTTTCTTGGCGGCGCGCATCAGCTTGCGCGACATCTCGTCGATCGCGGTGATCTTGGCAAGATAACCAGCGGCACATGCCACGTGATGAGCCACGGAATGGAGCACTGGCATCCCAATCCAGACTTCTTTTTCAAGCCGGGCGGGGGTCCGATCCTCGATCTGGGCGCCTATTACATCTCAAATCTTGTCCAGTTGATCGGACCGGTGAAGAGCGTTGCCGCCATGTCGGCGACCCCTGCCCCGCAACGCACCATCACATCGCAACCGCGCGCCGGCGAAACCATAACGGTTGAAACGCCGACCACGTTTCATGCCTTGCTTGAGTTTGAAAACAACGCGTTGGTTACGCTCGGCGCTAGCTGGGATGTGTGGGAGAACGGGCATGGACCTATGGAACTCTACGGCGAAAAAGGATCATTATTCATGCCCGATCCGAATTATTTTGCCGGCGAAGTACGATACACGACCCGATCCGATTACGTGATCGAAGAACCGGAATGGGAACATCCGCTAGGCGTGGACAATGAAGAGCATTCATGGGGCCGAACGGCAAACTACCGCGCCGCAGGCCTTGCCGATATGGCGCAGGCCATCAAACAAAACCGTCGTCACCGCTGTTCGCTCGAATTTGCCCTGCATGTTGTCGAGGTAATGACGGCGATATTGCATTCCAGTGACAAAAAGCGCTTCATGGAGATGGAGACGCGGTGTGAGCGTCCGGAAGCTCTTTCACCGCAGGAAGCCCAAACGCTCATGGCGTAATTGTGCCGTTCATTTCAGGGGGAGGTATTTCATGGCAACCAACATCAAGGGACCAGCCATTTTTCTGGCGCAGTTTGCCGGCGATGAGGCGCCGTTCAACACGCTGCCGGCGATCGCGGAATGGGCAGCGTCTCTCGGCTATAAAGGCGTGCAGCTACCTACTTGGGACGATCGCCTTTTCGATCTCGATAAAGCCGCGGAATCAAAGGATTACTGCGACGAGGTAAAGGGTATCTGCAGCAAAGCCGGTGTTGAAATCACGGAGCTATCCACGCATCTGCAAGGTCAATTGATTGCGGTCCACCCCGCCTATGACGAGCAGTTTGACGCCTTTGCCCCAGAAGCGGTGCATGGCAATCCTGCCGCAAGGCAGGAATGGGCAACGCAGCAGGTCAAGAACGCCGCCATTGCGTCACGAAATCTCGGTCTTGACGTCTCAGTCTCCTTTACGGGCGCACTGGCCTTTCCCTACCTGTACCCATGGCCGCAACGCCCGGCGGGGTTGGTTGAAGAAGCCTTTGGCGAACTGGCACGGCGCTGGAAACCGATCCTCGACCTCTATGACGAACATGGTGTCGATGTCGGTTATGAGTTGCATCCCGGCGAAGATGTTTTTGACGGCGTCACCTTCGAAATGTTCCTGGATGCGCTAGGCGGCCACGGCCGCTGCACAATCAATTACGACCCGTCTCATTTCGTACTCCAACAGCTTGATTATCTGGCTTTCATCGACCTTTATCATGAGAGAATTTCCGCTTTTCATGTGAAAGATGCCGAGTTTAACCCCGATGGACGACAGGGCGTCTACTCTGGCTATCAAAGCTGGGTCGACCGGGCCGGACGCTTTCGTTCCCTGGGCGACGGCCAGGTCGACTTTTCCGCCATTTTCTCGAAACTCTCCAAATACGACTACGACAGCTGGGCAGTGCTTGAGTGGGAGTGTTGCCTGAAGCATCCGGAACAGGGTGCCGCAGAGGGTGCGCCGTTCATCTCGGAGCACATCATACGGGTTACTGAAAAAGCGTTCGACGATTTCGCTGGCGGCGACACGGACAAAGATCAGATCCGGCGGATGCTGGGGCTTTAGGAGACCGGTATGAGCAATGGGAAGAATTCGACTTCAGGCCCAATCCGTCTGGGCATGGTCGGTGGCGGACAGGGCGCATTTATCGGTGCGGTACACAGAATCGCAGCACGTCTCGACGGCCAATACGAACTGATTGCAGGTGCTTTGTCATCAGATCCGAAACGGGCACTCGCTTCCGGGCGGGAATTGGGTCTCGCAGCGGACCGTTGCTACGGCACTTTTGCAGAGATGGCAAAGGCGGAGGCGCGGCGCGACGACGGGATTGAAGCTGTATCGATCGTTACCCCCAACAACATGCACTACCCGGCAGCAAAGGCGTTCCTTGATGCCGGAATCCACGTCATTTGCGACAAACCCCTGACATCAACCCTCGCTGATGCCAGGAAACTCGCAAAACTGGTAGATAAATCCGGCAGGATTTTTGTACTGACGCACAACTATACGGGCTATCCGATGATCCGGCAGGCGCAGGAAATGGTTGCCAAGGGCAAGCTCGGCACCATCCGTCTGGTGCAGGCCGAATATCCCCAGGATTGGCTTACCGTTGCGACGGAAACCACCGGCAATAAACAGGCCGAATGGCGGACGGACCCTGCCCGTTCCGGATCCGGCGGATGCGTGGGCGATATCGGCACCCATGCGTGGAACCTCGCCAGCTTTGTCAGCGGTCTTGAAACCGAAGCTGTCGCGGCTGACCTCGACAGTTTCGTGCCCAGCCGCCGGCTCGATGACAATGTGCATGTCATGGTCCGCTTCAAGCCTGTTGGCAAGGGAGTGCCTGCCAAGGGAATGATATGGACGAGCCAGGTGGCACCAGGCAACGAAAACGCACTGCGCCTTCGGGTCTACGGCGACAAGGGAGGCATCGAATGGCAGCAGGAGCATCCAAACCAGCTTTGGTATACGCCGTTCGGAAAGCCGAAACAGATGCTGACCCGAGGCGGTTCGGGTACGACCGGCGCCGCGGCGCGCATCATCCGTATACCGCCGGGCCACCCGGAAGGCTATCTTGAAGGCTTTGCCAACATCTACGGCGAGGCTGCAGCTGCCATTCGCGCTGCGCGAAAGGGTGCCGCCGCTCCAAAGGGCGTGATCTACCCAACCGTTGAAGACGGCGTCGCAGGTATGCGTTTTATTGAGGCCTGTGTGAAATCGTCCGCGCGCAATGCTGCATGGGTGAAGGTTTAGAGCAAGAACCGGATTCACAACTCTTCTTCATTGCGCAATGCACTGCGCTGGATAGGCGCTGCTTCGCGAGATTTGACGCAGCCCTGTTTATACTTCCGTAACTACAGTATCGATTTTGCTTCTTTGAAGTCCTTGAACGGCTTCCATTTTCGGTTGCTTAAGAGAATTCTCATATGCTCCCCAGTCAAACCCGCCGGAAAAGGCAGACAGGGAGCTTGGCGCGAAAATTTGACGTGGCGTGTTGCCGCCCGGCTGCGGTCGGCATCTGACGCGGACAAAACCAGCGGTCTTTCGGCTGCCGGCGCTACTAGGGTCTAGGGTAATGTGTACATGAACGCTATTGTCAGCGGACTGCGTAAAGATCCGGAAAGGCGTATCCGTGTCGCCTACCGTCTGGCCCTCCTGGTCATGGCCATTCTGCTGAGCGGCTCTTATTTCGCACTGAATGCCGAGGTGGAACGGGGCAGCAGTTACGCTGTCGCCTATAGGGATATCAACAAGGAACGGCTTCTCGCCCAACGTACGGTACTCCTCAGCCAGCGTGCACTAGGCGACGAGGATCCCGCGGAGCGCGGCAATACGCTGGACGCGCTGAACGCTTCAATCGCCGAACTGAAGCAACGACATGAAAGCGTCCTGGAACAGGCAGCCGAGCTCCAAGGCAAGACCGCCGTGCCACAGCGCGTCTACGACACGTTGTTCGCGTGGCCCAGCCAACTGGATTACTATATCCGGTCGCTTATCCAAAACACCGAGCAACTGGCACAGTTAGCTGAGTCATCACCGAAAGAAGCTGCAGACTATCTCGGACGGATAGAAGCAGTCGCCGCCAGCAGCGTACTTCCGGCTTTGGACGATCTGGCCGATGTCTACCGGGGGCAGACAGTTGCAGCGATTTCCCGCTTTGAGCGTATTCATCTGACCATTCTTGTGACATCGCTTTGCCTCTTGGCGCTCGGCGGCCTCTTCCTCTTCCGTCCATTGGCGCGGCAAATCGGTGAGAGCAATCGTGAGCTGATCGCCGCGCGTGATGAAATGCGGTTCGCGGCAACTCATGATAGCCTGACGGGGCTTGCAAATCGAGATTTTGCTCTTGATCTGATACAGGAGCGAACCGCAGCGGGCAGCGAGCAATCATCACATAAAACAGCAATTTTCCTGCTTGATCTCGACGACTTCAAGGCGATCAACGACAGCTTCGGTCACCTTCAGGGTGACAAACTTCTACGGTTGGTGGCAAGCCGTCTCAATACAGCTATCGGCGGGAGTGGCGTGGCCTGTCGCATGGGTGGTGACGAGTTTTTGATTGTCGTAACCGATCCGAACGCAATGGCCGATCTTTCGACAGTGGCAGGAAAAGTCCTGACTCGGCTTAATGGAACAGTGCAGATTTCCGGCGTCCCGACAAAATTGCAAGCCAGTATCGGCATTGCCCGCTTTCCGAGCGATGGCATCGACACCGAAGAACTGCTCGCTGCTGCCGATGTTGCGCTTTATGCCGCCAAAGCCGCGGAAAAGGGCACGTTTCGCTTCTTCACCGAGGAGCTTCGCAAAAAACTTGATGATTCGAGGTCGCTTGAACAGGAGATCGACCGAGCCATTGTTGAAGGACAATTCCGGCCCGTATTCCAACCGCAGCTTAACCTCGCAACCGGTCACATCACCGGCGTTGAGGTCCTGGTGCGCTGGCATCACCCGAAGCGTGGCGTCTTGCGGCCCGCCGAGTTTCTCGCCGCAGCGGCGAGTTTCGGCCGCATGCCGGATATCACCCGTCTTGTGATAGACCAGGCGTTTGATGCGGCCGCTGAATGGCAGTCGAAAGGCATTGAATTCGGCCGGATCGGTGTGAACTTCTCCACTTACGATTTGATGTGGAACGGCTTCTTTCGCAGCATCGCCCAGGCGGCGGACGAGTATGGCCTTGCCTATGATCGTGTCAGCGTAGAGGTCGTTGAATCCGTCGCTATCGAAAGTGATGGCGCGCAATCGGCACTGGCGCTCTATGAGTTGCGGCGGCTCGGCATGCACATTGAGGTCGATGATTTCGGTACTGGTTTCGCTTCGCTGTCGCACCTCAACCGCGACCTGTTCGATCGGGTGAAAATTGACCGTCAGTTTGTATCGGGCATCGACAGTTGCGATCGAATTCGCATTATAGTCGATTCGATTATCCGGCTATCATCTGCGCTGAACATCAAAGTCATTGCCGAAGGTGTTGAGACTGCTGATGAAATCGAGGCATTGATGGAACTGGGCTGCAATGAGTTTCAAGGCAATGCCATTGCACCGCCGATGCCGGCGGACGTGGTGCGCGACTGGCTCGCCACCTATCAGCGGACGGGCCTCGCCGGAATTGCAGCCCAAGCAAAAGCCGGATGATTTGTTAGCCTCAGGAGCGCCGGGGCGGCGCTCAGCCAGGTAACCGGAACGGCACACGTTTATTGCCGCCTGACGCTCATGCGGTATCAATCGAGCAGGCAAGTACACGGCTGATCTGCATCAGCGGGCGCCCCGACTGACTGCTCCAGCTGTTGAATGCAGCCTGTACCTTTTCCATGTCACGATTGGAGCTCGGCGTCTTGTCCACGACACCTTCGCGTATCAATGCAGCGCTGACGTCCCTTGACAGGATGAAGCTGTCGACACCCATGAAGCGTAGAAAATACATGGCGCTGTTGCCGCCCAGACGCGATGCACGCTTCTTGAGCATTGACAGCAATCCGACATAATCCGCGCTTGGCCAATGGGCAAACACTGTCGCGGCTGAACCGCTTTCCCGCGCGAGGTCACTCAAAAACAGAGCATTGTCGCGGATCGCGGCAATCTTCTTGCCATGGCGAATGATCTTTGGATTGTTAAGGTGATCGGCGATGTCGTCGTCGGTCATGAATCCCATGCGCCCGACGTCAAAATCCTCGAAAGCCGTTTCGATATCGTTCCACTTGCTGTCCACGACCTTCCAATTGAACCCAGCCTGGAAAACGCACTTGCTCATCATTGAAAGCCAACGGTGGTCGGGAATTGCGGACAGCGCGGCCGCACTCAGGGGTGATGACAACGTCGCTTCGAAAGCTTCCGCACCGCCCTTCCGGCTGGCTGAAATCTTATAAATGGCATCAAAATCGCGCATGGATCACCGTTTCCAGGTTGGCCGGGATATCTCAGGCTTCGAGCGCATCGATTACAATGGACGCCCGGCGCAGGTCGAACGCGATGTGATCCGAAAGCCGTGCCGCAAATTCGAACGGGCGTTCATAAGCCCAGCCGATTTCTTCTGCTCCCGCTACATCGGCAATGGAGAAATAGCTGGCATCGCCCTTGAGTGGGCAATGGGTCGTCCTGTGTGTCCGTGACAGGGGCACCGATATATCCTCAAGCGGGATATAGTATTGCGGCGCATAGAGCCTTTTGCCGGACTCAAGAAGGCGCATAGCCCGGCGCGTGCGCGCAACCGTCTCTCCGGCGAACATGATGCGCACCGTTTGGTCAATGGCGTCGAGTTGCATGAAATGCTTCGGGTTCGACGGATTGTAAATGGCATCTGTCATTTGTCCTGTCCCAGCTTCCAGAATATGGCCAAGATTGCCGCCAAGCGAACGCCGCGTCAATTTTTCAGGATTAGATCAGACGATCGATCAGGACGATCCCCCGATGCGCGGAAAACGTGCTTGCGGTCAGACGACGGCATTCGCTCCACTATGGGATGCCGGCAAATGCGCGATCCCGCCGCTTGATCTGGCGCAACGAACCAAACGATAACTGCTCGTATCGTAGATGCACAACACTTCCCATCAGCAGCCGTCTGAACGGATTCAGAACAACTGGAGGCGAATCATGCGAATTCTTCTTGTCTATGCGACGACCGAGGGGCAAACCCGAAAAATTGCTGAATTCTGCGCCGCACATCTCGAAAAGAACGCACACGAGGTCGACCTCCGAAACAGCAATCGACGCATGGTCGACCTTGACATTTCGACTTTCGATGTTGTGATTCTTGCCGGATCCGTTCACCAACGCCACCATCAGGAATCTCTTTCGAATTTCGTCGTTGCACACCGCAAACAGATGAAGGAACTCCCGACGTTGCTGGTTTCGGTAAGCCTTTCAATCGCCTTCGAAGGCGGAGAAAAGGAAGCGCAGAAGTACATCGACGATTTTATCGACGATACGGCATTCAAACCTGCCGCCGTTTCACTTGTTGCCGGCGCTTTGAAATTCGAACAATACGACTACTACATGAACCAGATCGTTGAACACATTGTTCTGGAAGACCGCACCAAGATCACTGAAGATCACGAGTTCACGGACTGGGACACGCTCGCGCAGGAACTGGATGCATTCGTAGCATCCGCAAAGTGATGTGCCGGCGCGATGTTTGCCGACCGGCTTGCGTTGCGAGATCGGTACTTCCGCCAAACACTGTGTAGCCGCGGTTGATACCGCAGCCGAACCGGCGAACCTAACGGCACAGGCCGCTGGCCTGAAGCAGACCGTAGCCGAACACATCATCCCTGCCGGTTTCACCGATATCGATCGCATGTTCAGCCAATGCAGCGACGACCTGCTGGTGGTCTCGCTCTTCAAGACCCTGGATCGCGAGTGCAACAGCGGCCGTCGTGAACGGTACCGCGTAGGAGGTTCCCGTCGCAAAGCGAGCACCCCGGACAGACGCGGCGATCCAGACCTCGACGCCGGGACTGGCAATATCAATGTGACTGCCCCGGCCTGCGCGCCGGTAGGCACGGCGATTGTTGTCAACGGCGGTCACAGCGATGACGTTCGGATAGGCCGCCGGATAAACGGGATCCGCCTTCGGTCCACGATTTCCGGCCGCGGCGACGACAATCACGCCCGCACTGGCGAGGTCAGTCATCAAGCGCTCAAGAATGGTGTTGGGCGGTCCGGAAAGGCTCATATTGATAATCTCAACGTTACGTTGCCGTACGAGATCAACTGAGCGGACCAGCGTATAGGCGTCACTTCGCTCGTCATTGCCGCCGGCGCGGTAAAATGCATCGACTGCAACGACGGTCGCATCCGGCAGCAGTCCCGGCGTACGACTGTCTTGTGACCCGATCAGAATGGATGCGACGGCTGTGCCGTGCCGGCGTCCCGATTTGCGGAGGCCTTCCACGGGGCTCGTGATCAACTCCAGCCTTCCATGGTTGAAGGCGATGTGATCAGGATTAATTCCGGTATCGATAAGGCCGATCCGCACATTTGAGGAACAACTGCGGTTGGACAGCGCTTCAAGCGGCCATCCGATCATACGCTTGGCTGCGCATCCAGGGCCTTCGCAGCGAAACACGGCCTCTTGGACAACGGCTGCGGACGAAGCGGTTGGTCTGTAATAGTGATTGAAATCTGCATTGACGTCGTTCCCCGCAGCTTCGACCTCATCCCTCGCCGCTTCAAGGCTTATGCCGTTTCGAACGCGAAAGCGGACAAAGGTGCTGTCAATTGACGTGAGGACCTGCTGATCGAGTATTGTGTAACCAAGCGCGACGAGGCTTTCAACTTCAGCAGCGTTGAGCCCGGTCGCTAGAACCTCGTCGGGCGAGCGGTCCGGCAATTGCACGGATTGGGCCGGGGCCGGCGCCGGACCCGGTTGATTTCTGCGAAACAGTCTTTGGATGATTGCGCCGCCCCTGTTGTTTCCGCTGCGCGCGCCATCACCCCGGTTGCCGCCACGGTTGGCGCCGTCGTCTCCATCATCACCGTCATCACCGTCGTCGCCGTCATCACCGTTATCGCCGTTGTCCCCTCCGTCATCTCCATCGTCCGCATGGGCAATCGGGACGGCAAAGTTGTATTGCCCTGAAAAAAGGAGTGTCGGTGCCAGCGCAAGCGCCGGTGTCAGGACCATAATTGCAAGTGCGTTTCGGAACATGGTTCGTCTCTTACGCGCTGTCTTTCGCATAGTCTTTTACTCTCTTGTTTTTATGCTGTTGTTGCCTCTATACCAAGTGTTGGAAGAACGGCTGAGGTCCGGTGTTATTCCCTATCAACGAAAAAATATGTGAAGGACCCGATTGCGCATGGCGGACGAGTTTGGGCAACAGATGGTTGCGCTTCTGCCAAACCTTCGGCGTTTTGCGATTTCGCTGTGTCGATCACGCGATATCGCCGACGACTTGGTCCAGACGACATGCGAGAAAGCGCTGGCAAACCATAGTTCCTATAAACCGGGCACACGTATGGATGCCTGGTTGTTCCGTATTCTCCGCAATAGCTGGATCGACCGGGTGCGGCGTAACCGCACCGAGGGCCATGCGGTGGAAATCGATGATGCAAACGCGCTGATCGGACAGGATGGTCAAACGGTTACGGAGGCGCGCCTGACGCTCGACGAAACGGCAAAGTCGATTGCCGCCCTACCCGATGATCAACGTGAAGTCCTGCTTCTGGTTTGCGTCGAGAGCCTCTCTTACCGGGAGGCTTCAGAGGTGCTTGACGTGCCTATCGGCACGGTGATGAGCCGGCTTGCGCGCGCCCGGAAGAAAATATCGGAGGACATGGGAATAGACGCAGAGGTCAAACGTTCTAACGACAAGGAGGGTTTTAGGACATGACCGAGCGTGACTTCAGCGATGAAACTCTAATGGCCTTTGCCGATGGCGAGCTTTCGGCGGACAAACAAAAGGCCGTTGAAGAAGCCATAGAAAAAGACGAAAGGCTGGCCAATCGGGTTGCTGGCTTCATAGAGAGCCGGAGCATGGCCCAAAACGCACTCAAACCCTTGCTCGATGAACCGGTCCCTGCTGACCTGAAAGCCAAGATCGAGGAAATGGTCGGCACCGAAACGAACGTTACAGCGCTGCCGCGCCGCCATGCGTCCACTCCGGTGCGCCGCTGGGCCATGCCGCTTGCTGCGTCACTGGCTCTCGTGGTGGGCGGTCTCGGAGGATATCTGGCCGGAACTTCGACAACAGATCAACCCGCGCAGGTGGCCCTGGATGCGGTCAACCAACCGGAAATCATAACTGCACTCAACACCGCGTCTTCGGGTAGCGAAACCGATCTGGGGGCATCGGGCCTTTTCAGAGCGATTGCCAGCTACAGCGATGCCAACAATACGCTTTGCCGTGAGTTTGAAATCGATCGCGTCGACCGCTCAACAATCGTCGCCGTCGCCTGTCGTTCCGATGCTGACTGGAAATACCGCTTCACCGTTTTTGCAGGCCAGAGCAATTCGGGCTACGCGCCAGCTTCATCGCTGGAAGCACTGGATGCCTATCTCAACGCCGTCGGCGCCAGCGAGCCTATGTCCGTGGAGGCCGAAGCAGCGGCACTCGAAGCGATCCGGCAGTAACGTTGCATCCGCGCCTGGAAAGTGTGCGAACCAGCTTCTGAGCCGCCAACGAACGGCCTATGCAGGAAGAACGAGACGCGGTGGATCTTATTCGGTGACGTCCTGGATCATTTTTCAACCACCGACGCCGAGCAGGCGAAAAATGCCGCCAAGTCAGCTGTCTCGGGCGCATTTTCACGTTTGGTGATTGTGATTGCTGCGTTGTGAAAGTTGGCAGGCAAACCATGCAATCGCATCTGGCAAGATTGGGATCGCCAAAACTGTATTCGTCACAAGATGGAGCTCTTGGCTTGTCATGAACCATCGACCTTGAGGCTCGAGCAACAGCGCCAAACAAAAAACCCGGTTCGAAAAGAACCGGGCAATTGTTTTGGTCGATCAAAAAACCAGCGGCTTGTTTCAGCCTGCTTCAGCCCTTGTTCCCGAATACTGGAAAAAGGTGCGGTAAATGTAGCCCCTTTGATCCTTATAAACTGCGCTACACCAATGTCTGCAGTTTGGCTCCACCATGATCTCTTGTTCCGCAGGCACTACGGTGAGGACCTGAGCGTCCTTTTCAGGTGCTGCGCGCATATTGACATACTTGGTCGCATAGCCCTTCCGGTAGCCATCGCTGCCAGCATCGCTGACGCCTTCGGTCGCGTATGTAGCGTTTGATTGCGCCGCCACGAAGTTCTGGTTGGCCTGGGTAGCACCCATGCGTTGCTGGAGCGAAGGAGCCGTGCTTTCCGTTGTCACCGGTTGCGGTGCTGCCTGATCCTCAGGCCTCTTTGATTGGGATACGAATGTTCTGTGCACATAACCCTTGCGGCCATCATGAATGACCGCACACCAACGGGTGCAGTCCCTTTCAATCAAAAGCTCCGACTTGGCCGGAATAACGGTAATCACTTCACCTTTGTTGCTCGGACGGGTGCGCAGGTTCACATCACGTTTGGCGGTCGTCTTCCAACCGTTCTGCAATGCCACGGCTTCAGCGACGCTCGAAACTGTCTCGGGCAGCACCAGGAAATGAAGTGAACCAAGCGGTGCAAGATCATCGCCAGCACCGGCGACGGCGGGCGCGCGCTCTTCCGCGTCTACCATTGCCGAAGATATGGCGGCAGCTGCCGGGCTGGCCAGCTGAGCCTCAATCCGCTCTTTTAGTGCGCGTGCCGAAATAGGCTCCTTGGCAAATGCGTGCGGAGACCCGGCTTCGGCCACATTCTCGGTCGCGGCGGAGTCAAATCGCTGAGGCGTCTCAAACGTCGGCCGATTGAATGTGGATGTCGTTGCAAGCGATGCAACCTGTGTTTCGTCAGATGCAACGGGTTTCGCGGGTTTCGTGGACGAAACGACAACCACATTCGGCAGTTTTGTTTCTGCTTCGTCGTCCGGTGTCCAACTGAGCCCCTCCCCGGCCTCAGACGCCGATTCTTCGGTTGAAGGGATGCTCGCTGTTTGCAGCTGCAATTCTTGATCTGCCTCTTTATTCCTCGACGTATCAAAAACAGCTTCGACAGCCGCTGCAAACGCAGGCGGAACGCTGCTCTTGCCGTTCAAGGCGCTTTGCTGAGGGTTGTTGTCTACGTGGTAAACGGCAGCAGCCAAGCCGCCCCCGGCCATAACACCGACGACCGCGACGAGAGCCAGCCCAAGCGTGCGCTTCCGGCCGGATGGTGCCGCCGGGCCTTGCTGCTGCCTGGTGGTCGTCGGTCGTGTCTGACGATTAACCGTGTAACGTCTCAGTTTACCCATGAACTCATATACTCCACTCAAATACCGGCTTGGCTGCGGCTTTCTTTGAAAAAGCGACATGCGCCAACACGTATGGCTGATAACCTCACACTGCCAATCGGTCCAAAATTAGGACTCGCTGGCAGCGGAGAGTTCACATTAAGAAACAAAATCTTACGGTCCGTGATCTATCCTGAGGCAGAGCGATTTCGGGTTCATCTCTTATGCTTTGTTTTGCGGCTCCAGCAGGTGGCGCAAAGACACGTGCTTGTTTGATCCCGTATTAAAGAATCTTGCTGCGTTTGCGTGACGGATCGGCACTTTCATTTTCATCGGTTCCGGACTACGCATGCCCGACCGAAGCCCAAAGTGTCAGCAACCTCAAGACGACCGGAAAACGCTATGACGACGCTCCCGGAATTCAAACTCGAGACGCACTTCTCAAAATGGGAGTTCAAAGCCCGCCACCATCTAACGGCTTCGGATGCAGAGAGCCTGTCGATGCGCGAACTGCTTGCTATGGCTTCAAAGGAAGACCGGCAAGGATTTGAGGATTTGTGGCTCGGTTATACCGAGACCTTCGGCGCACCGGATCTTCGCGAAGCAATCGCTGCAACATACCGCGAATGCAGAGCATCGCAGATCCTGTGTTTTGCAGGCGCCAGCGAGGGGATCTTCGCCGCAAACTCCGTCATGCTGGATAAGACAAGCCATGCGATCGTGGTCACCCCCAATTACCAGTCGCACGAGACGCTGCCGTTGGCCATCTGTGAGGCAACGGGCGTGCCGCTTGATCCTGACGACGGCTGGTCGCTTGATATCGACCGTATTGCGCACGCAATTCGGCCGAACACCCGCCTCGTGACCATCAATTTCCCACACAACCCGACCGGCGCCATCTTGCCTGTCGAACGCTACGAGGCACTCGTCGAATTGTGCCGCAAGCATGGCATCTACATTTTGCACGACGAAATCTTCAACGGGCTTGGACCGACTGGAACAAAGCACCTTCCCCATATCGCCGATATTTACGAGCGCGGCCTTTCGCTCAACGTCATGTCGAAAGCCTACGGACTTCCGGGGTTGCGCATCGGTTGGATTGCGTGCCGGGATGCCGACCTGCTTTCGCGCATGGAACGGATGAAGCACTATCTTTCGATCTGCAATTCGGGCCCAAGCGAGCGACTGGCTGTAATTGCGCTCAGGAACCGAGAGAGATTGCTGGCGCGCAATTGCGCAGTTGTCGATGAAAATCTGCTGAAGTGGGATGCGTTCTTTGCCAGATACCCGGATCTCTTCGAATGGCGGAGACCGGACGGATCGTGTATGGCATTTCCGCGCTACAAGGGGCCCGAGGGTGTTGAGGAGTTTGCCAAATTACTGATCGAAGAAAGCGGCGTGCTGCTGCTGCCGTCCTCCATTTACCGATCTTCATTGGCGCCGACACCTGCCGACCGTTTCCGCATCGGTCTTGGGCGTAAAGGGCTTGATGCCGGCCTTGCAGCATTTGAGGCGCATCTGACGTCTGCCAAAGTCTATTCTGCCTCGAAGGAGGCGCCTTAACCACGGAAGCGCACCGGTGTAAGATATGGGGTTTTTCGACCTACAAGGCAGCAGCTGAAATGAACGCACCCGCTCTTACAATCCGCCCTGCAGCGCCGGATGATATTATAGCCATCCGGGAACTGGCGGACCTCTCCGTTGCCACTCTGTTGCGGGAATTCCTGACCGAAGCACAGATGGCCGAAACCAATGATTTCGATGAGCTTGACCGGTCACTTGTCGATGATCAGACATATAGCGTCGCTTTGATCGACGGACGGATTATCGCCAGCGGCGGTTGGAGCAGGCGCCGTGCACATTCGCGCGCCACGGCCGGGGCTGACGATGCGGATACCATTCTCGATCACCGGAGCGAGCCCGCCCGGATCCGGCATATGTACACACATCCGGATTTTGCGCGACGCGGGATCGGTAGATTGATACTCAACGTTGCCGAAACCGGCGCGCTGCTTGCAGGGTTCAAGCGCGCCGAGCTGATCGCAAGTCCGGTCGGCGAAAAGCTCTACGCGGGCTGCGGCTGGACGGTCATTGACAGGCTCCACATCAACACGCGCAGCGGTATCAAGATCGAAGTTGCCCATATGGACAAAAGGCTGTAACTGCGGCCCGAGATGCCCAACACCTTGCATGTGGTCCGGTCGCCCACCACATGCGGTCTCGGCGACATCGAACCACCGAAAATTTCAAAGGAAGTAACATGATAACAAGACTTCTCACCTTCTTTGGTATCATTGTGGTGGTCGCTGGTCTTGCACCCGCCACCTTTGCCCAGGACAGCGGCAGGTCGCCCAACATTCTTGGGACCTGGACCGGCTCGGCAACCGCCGCCTACGTCAAGTCCCATCCGCAGTTCGGCGACAGCACCGCTACCGTCGAACTGGAGCTGAATGTCTACAAACAGCAAGGCAACCTGATCTGGATGACCCAAAAGTGGCGCCGTGAGGGTCAGTCGGATTGGAACGAAGCCGATTCAATCGGCAGTTTCTTTGCCCATGAGAACGATGAGTTCATGATAATCGAAATGGCCACGCCACCTTCGAGCGGCGCGGCGGGTTTCTTCATGGGTGAAATCGACGATGGCCAGATGGAATTGACCTATACCGGCACAGAAAGCGGCGTCGCATTCAACACGGTGCTCAATCGCCAATAACCGGCCGCCTTGGTTGACGGCGGAACAGTTCAGTCATCGTGCTCACAACACGACGAAGCGTGGCTTACGACCGAATAGTCATGTCGTAACGCGTGCCTGCGATGGTCACTGTTCCGCTCGCCGGGCCACCGGTTTCAGGCACAATGAATTCGAATGGACCCGCCTGACCGTCATCGCAGCGGAAGACGCCCCTGCCCTTGCGGTTGGAATAACGGTATGTCGTCCAGCAGGTTCGGCCACGGTTGCTCCTGATCATCAGGTCGCCGCCGCTGACAAACCGGCTGACCGATCCGGAGAATGTTTCACCGGCGCCCTGTTGGCCGCCGTCGGGGCCGGCAGTCGTGCAGGCTGAGAGCAATGCAGCAGCGCCGATTGCGATGACCGTATTGAGCGCGACCCTTGTGCCAAGACTTTTCATCGAAAACCATACCTCGCAGACTGTGCAATCCGGCCGCAAAACATCGGGACGGGCGCGTATACAACGATGGCGCAATTGAGAAATAATTGAAAGCCGGTTCTTCATTCATTCACACGCAACACGCAGAGTTGGATGCCTTCAGCGCATTTGCCGGTTGTGTTCGAGGGGTGAAATGCTATGCGGGACTGCGAGATCCCTAAAGATATGGACCTGCATGGGTTCTCATTGTCGGCGGAGAATCGAATGAATACTGTCGCATGCCTGTGATTCGGCATCGTATATTTACCATCACCGGCGGGCGGACCGGTACCGCCTGGGTCGTGGAATTGGTCCGCGCGAACACCGATTGTCCGGCCGTCCACGAATCCACCAAGGTCGATGATATTGGTGTCAAATCACCTGACATCCGCACCATGCGGCATTTCAACACCTATGGAATGACACCGCTCATCAGGAGCTTCTGGCGGAACAAGTTTTCGATTCTGCCCGACACGCCAACCTATCTGGAATCCAATCATGCGCTTGCGAAAGCCGGTCTTGTCGAAGCGCTGGCAGAACAAAGCAAAGACCGGATCTCGATCCTGCTTCTGCGGCGCAACTGGCACGATCAGGTGGCAAGCTATGTCGACCGAGGGGATTTCGAACGTATCGCTAATGTCTGGCTGTGGTACCTGGATCCACGGATACCGCGCCGCATTATCGACCCGGCCGATTTGCTCGAATTGGGCACCATGGGAACGGCAATCTGGTATGCCGCCGAAATGGAGGCGCGCCAGGAGTATTACCGGCAGCTATACGCCGACCGCTTCGAGTTTATCGACTGCACGCTCGAAGCGATGACCACGGAGGCAGGCGCCGGCATGCTGCTGAAGCGTCTGGGTTTCACGGTATCACCCGTGCTGCCGCCGAGGCGCAATGCCAAACGCGAAAAGCCGAAGACACGTCTGCGCCGGAAACTCTTCGAAGCCCTGGATACATTCCGCTTTGATCCGGTAGCCGAGGCCCAACGGTTTATTGAAGCCGGAAAGTCCCTTCATCGGCCAGCGGAAGATTGAAAGGCGCCTTCCGGCGGGGGCAAATCCCGCTTTTCGCACACAAAAAAAGGGCCACCCGCATGGGTGGCCCCGCATTTTCGTGCTCGGAAGGAACCAGTGGGCGCCGATAATTGGGCGCCGTCTGGTTGTCAGGCCGTGCGCGGAGGCTGCTCCTTTGCCGTGCCCTTCAACATCATCCCCTCAATGCACCAGAAAACGCTCGACATTGGACCACCTCCTTCCGTTAAATTGAACATGACGCTTTTATAGGGCGATTCTGGGCTTTGAGCAAATCAGCGATAAAGGCGGGAGGAGTGGCGTGCCCGCGCCAGGCGGTGCTCACCTACTCTCCATTGACCGAAGCGCTACAACAGAATCGCAAGACGCGCTAAGCATGCGTCCATGTCGATCATAGAATCACTTGGCCTCGTGGCCATCATCATCATGGTTGGAAGCTACGCACTGGAAGACCGCTCGAGCCTGTTCGTCGCGACATTTTCTTTCGGCTGCGCGCTTGCAGCTTTCTATGCCTTGCTGATCGGATCCTATCCTTTTCTGATTGCTGAATCGGTTTGGGCCGTGATTGCTTTCAGGAGATGGATCAAGGTCAGGACGATGGGCCGTTAGTGCCGGGATTTTAAGTTTGTGCCGATCACTTTCCAGCCGGCCCCGACTGCACGGGCTTGACAGCCCGTGTTTGAATGAAAGGCAGGGCGGTGGCATAATTCCGTCGTTGTGTTTTGATTGGAGCCTTTATGACGCCACATAACGAAGCCCAGGTCGGCGACTATGCTGAAATTGTGCTGCTGCCTGGCGATCCGCTCAGGGCAAAGTGGATTGCAGAACATTTTTTCGAAAGGCCGAGGCTCGTAAATTCGATCCGCAACTGCCTTGGCTTTACAGGGACTTGGCAGGGAACGCCCGTGAGCGTCCAGGCGACGGGCATGGGTCAGCCGTCTACGGCGATCTATGTGCATGAATTGTTGACCATATACAAAGCCAAGACGCTCATCCGGGTGGGAACCAGCGGCGGGCTCAACACGAACGTAAAGGTACGCGACATCGTGCTTGGGCTGACTGCGTCAACCGACAGCGCGTTCAACAATGCAACATTTGCGCCGTACAACTATGCTCCTTTTGCGGACTATGACCTTGTGCGATCCGCGGACGATTATGCGACATCACAGATGCTCTCGCACCATATCGGCGGGCTTGTATCGTCAGATACGTTTTATCTGGAAGATCCCGCAAGTTCCTACGAGATCCTTGCAAATCACGGCGTGCTCGCGGTGGAGATGGAAGCGGCGACACTTTATACTCTGGCCCGGCGCTACGGTGCGCGCGCACTGGCGATTTGCACCGTGTCCGATTGCCTGATTACCGGCGAAGATATCTCCCCGGCCGAACGTGAAAGGGCTCTCGATACCATGGTCGAGATGGCATTGACTGCCGCCATGCGCTGAGCCGCTAAGTCTCTTCAACCTTCACGACAACGCTTCGATAGAGGTGCCAGGTTGCGTGCCCCAACACTGGAATGACGATTGCCAGGCCGACAAGCAACGGGATGGAGCCAACCAGCAACAAAATGGCGACGATCAGACCCCAAAGCACCATTTGCGAGGGATTGGCCACGACGGCACGAACCGACGTCTCGATCGCGGTGTAGGCGCTGACTTCGCGATCCAGCAGGATCGGAAACGCGATGACCGTGGTGCACAGGACAACGAGAGCAAACACGAAACCAACGGCATTGCCGACCACAATAAGGGCCCAGCCGCGTCCTGTCGTCAGCACTTCACGGGCAAAATCGAAGATGTTGGGCGGCAGCGCGGCGCCAAAAATCCCCTGATAGAGAGCCTGCGCCACAAGCATCCAGACAACGAAAAGAACAACAAGCAGCAACCCGACAGCAACTATGGACGGAATCGCCGGCGACTTGATCACCTCAAGCGCATGAGTCCATGACGTATCCATATGCAACTCGCGCCGCCTACTGATTTCGTAGAGGCCAATGGCTGCAAGCGGCCCAAGCAATGCGAATCCGGCCATCAGGGGATAGATAAGTTGCAGCGCGTTGCCGCCCGATGTCCATGTAATGAGGACAACGCCAACAATCGGATAGATCAAGCACATAAACACGTAGTGGGACGGTTTGTCCCAAAAATCATCCAAACCCTTCCGTAGGGCATCAAATACGTCCGCATTGGTGATATTGCGTATCTCCGGACGGCTTGCCGAGCCTTCGGCGTTTGTTGCGACGTCGATATTGCCCATGAAAGTTTCTCCCTGTGCCGCATCTGGATCGGCGGTCCCCGCATCAGCCTCGTACCAGACCGACCGAGTCCGCCAACTTTTACAAATATAGTGGCAATGCGCCATTTTGTCGCGTTCTGATCTGGTAAATGATGCAATGCCTTGAGACAAAGACGGGCGGCGGCATTCCCCCGGCGAAACGCCTTAAAGAACGGCTGATCTCTCCATCGACTTTTGTTTGAACGAGCAAATAATCTCGAAATAAAATTTTGAAAATAAAAAATATCGATTTTATTGTCATTCAGCCTCTGTGCGATTACTATCGCGACAAAAGCGGTGCGTTGGCCGGGGGCGCCACAACAACCGATAAAAACTGCACGGGATCTTTGGTCCCGCCATAAGTTCTGTCAGAGATGCTGATGAGACCAGGGCGCAACAGGTCTCTTCAGCTTACCGGGACCGGCGATACAACCCGTCGGCCCCGGTATATATTGAGCGCACTCAGACCGTCTCAGACGGGCCCCGGTCCTCAAAAACCGTACGCTATCCATAATGCCAAGCCGGGCCAAAACCACAGCAGAACGGCTGTTGCCAATAAAATCACGACGAAGGGTGCAGCACCGCGAACAACCTCGGAAAGCTGCGCGTCACCCACGCCTTGTAAAACGAAAAGGTTCAGGCCGATCGGCGGTGTGATCAGTGCCGTTTCGATCAGAACTACGAAAAAGATACCGAACCAGATTGGATCGATGCCCATCGCCGACAGCGATGGAAACAGTACCGGCACCATAATCAGGAGCATCGAGAGCGCTTCGAGAAAAAAGCCGACAACCAATAGAACGAACCCGACTGCGAGAACAAACATGCCGGCGCTTTCGATGTTGTTCGATAAAAGTCCCGATATGTCCTGCGGAATGCGGTACAGCGTTATCGCATAGGAAAATACCTTTGCCCCGGCAACAATCAGAAAGATCATCACCGTTGTCTGCATCGCATGATAAACAGCTTCGACGAACTTGCGCGAGGTCATGCGGCCCATCGCGACTGTGATAAGCAGCGACAAAACAAAGCCGACGGCAGCGCTTTCGGCTGGGGTGGCGATACCAAGATAGATGGTTGCGATGATGGCGGCGGCGAGCAGGACCGTAGGAAGAGCAAGAAGCGTTGCGCGTATACGCTCTGCCCTTGTGGCCTTCTCGGCAGGCTCAAAACCGCCGCCGAAACGCGAATAGACCATGCTGTAGACAACGAATGCGGCAGTCAGAAACAATCCCGGACCGATTCCGGCGAGAAACAGCGTCGGGATCGACGTCTCCGTAACGACCCCATAAAGAATGAGCGGGATCGAAGGCGGTATGAGAATTCCAAGCGTACCGCCGGCTGCCAGGAGACCGAGCGCGAACGATCGCTGATAGCCGCGCGAGGTCATTTCCGGGATCGCGACAGTGGCGATCGTCGCAGCCGTTGCGACCGATGACCCGGAAACGGCTGCAAACAGAGCACAGGACAGGATCGTGGCCACGCCAAGGCCGCCCGGCCAATGCCCGACCCAACTCTGCACAGCGGCAAACAGATCGCGGCCGACGTCGCACTTCAGCAAGATGTTGGACATCAAAAGAAACATGGGGACGGCAAGCAGTTCAAAACTTTCCATCGTGCCGTAGAGCCGCTGTGGGACCGCATTCAACGGCAGTGGAAAGATCCACAGCAGGAAAACACCGAGGCCGCCCATGGCAAACGCCACCGGCACACGCAGCAGCAGCAACAGGATCAGGCCGCAGACGATGAGAAACGGTGTCATGGACCTGTCGGGTGCGGTGCCGCGTAAGAGGGGTGCCAGAGCCTGATGAGTTCGGCGAACGCTTGCAGGGCAAGAAGTGCAAATCCGATCCATACGGATGCATCGGTGAACCAATTGGGCAGCGCCAGGAAGCTGTCGGTCGTGTGGCCCCTGAGCGTGGCAAAAAGCCAAAGCTCAAAGCCATAATACACCGTTACAAAGCAGAACACGGCGATGACGGCCAAAGCGAATGTCTCGCACAATTTACGGCCAAGCGTTCCGGGTTTCCTGAAAAGGACGTCGATCACCACAAGTTCGCGGTGTTTAAGGGTGAAGGCGGCTGCAAGATAGGCCGCCCAAATCTGTCCGATCCGCGCCGTTTCATCGACCCATATGGTCGGCGACACGAAAACGTAGCGCATCACCACCTCATAGGTGACGAACAAGCCGATCAAGACAAAGATCCAGGCGGCAAGCCTGCCGGTCATTTCGGAAAGCCAATCGGCAGTCCTGACAAACCGGTGCATGGAGGCTATTGACCTCCTTCTTCGAGACCGGCCTTGACCACCGCTTCGCCCGTGTCACCGACATCGGCCGTGAAACGGTCGATCACGCCGCTGGTTGCCTGACGCCACTGATCTCGCTCCTCAGCGGTCAGGTCAACGACATCCATTTTGCTCCTCAATGCCTCCACCGCCTGTGCTTCCTGCGCGTAGATTTCATCGCGCAATTCGCTCTCGACTGTCAAAGCCGCATCGAGGATGAGCTGTTGCTCTTCGTTTGAGAGGCTTTCGAAGAAGTTGTTGTTGATGACCGCAACGAATTCGATCACGCTGTCGAAAGTCAGCGTCATCGAATCCATCACCTCGTAGAGCTTACGGCTTTCGACCGCCGACGCGCCGGTCATACCGACGTCGACCGCGCCTTGCTGATAAGCCAGAAACTGCTGCGAACCGGACATGAGTGTTGGCGCGCCGCCGAGCGCTTCTACCGTCCAGCTCTGCACCTTTCCGTATGTCCGCACTTTTTTGCCGCGTACATCCGCCGGCACCTGCAACGGCTCGCCCCTGCTCAGATAGACGTTGCGGCCAAATGCCTGCCACCATAACACCCGAGCGCCGGTTTCCTGCAGGATGGCATCATCCAGAAGCTGCCGCATGGGAGAGCCGGTAGAAATCGACAATCGCAGGGCCGCTTCATCCTTGAAGAAGAATGGTAGCGCGACGACATCGACTGCCGGAACCGATCCCGCAAACCGGCCAAGGAATGCCGAACCAGCTTCGATCGCGCCTGAACCCACCGCCTGGGGAACCTGGTTATCCTTGTATAGCTGCGCCGAAGGAAAGAGCTCGAGAGCCAGGCTGCCATTGCTTTCCCGTTCAACGATCTCCTTGAAGCGGTTCCAGTTCTGACCGAGGGAATGGCTCTCGGGAAGCTGCAACGTCACCCGGATGGTCTTTTCAGCCGAAGCGAGCGCCGGCGAAAGCAGAATTGTAACAGCCGTTGCTGCGGCGATAAGCAGGCGTTTCACGGTGACCTTCCCTCCATCACGATCTTGGGTTGCGGTACGCCGCACCGTAGTGCAAGACGGTCCCGGCTTGAACCGTCTTTGATGCAGAATATCCACTGCCTTTTGCGCTTGCTGAACAGACGGATCCGGGACCGGGCTTGCGGAGCTGCGCTTCACTGCGCTTCCAGACCGAAATGAAAGTAGCCGCTTGTTCGTCAGACAGTGTTATCGAGTGGCTACAATTCGCCACAATTGATCCCCATCTGGCGGTCAGCGAAATGTGCCCTACCTACTCGCGTAAAGGTGGCGCTTAGGGACGAAAAGGATAGTCATCTATGAACTCCAGCGACGAAGCCAAGGTGGCGAGCCGGCTTTCTGCCAGCGAAAAGCTTGTTTGGAAACGCCGCAAGCGACAGCTGATTGCAACATTGAACGCTCTGTCGGATAAGCCGGACATGTTTGGTGCGGACAAAATCAAACGCCAAGTCATCGTACCAATCCTGAAAAAGTGCGAGCGAAAAACCGGAAGTCGGTCCTACATTTCGGCGCTCCAGTGGCACGCGAAGGCTGCGAGGCGAAATCTCGACAGGCTGGACCACGAGGGCGCTGGCGAACAGCAACGAGAACTGGAAACGCTCAAGGGTCATCTGCACGCCTGCGTGTCGATGATCGATCTGATGCTCTATGCGTCGGAAACAGGCGGAGTGGATGCCATCATTCGCAGATTTGTCGCCGGATCGTGCTACGGTACACCGACACCGTTCACCCATTGATTTTATAGAGCCGGCGAATTATGACCGCTCAAACCGTTGCAGCCATGGTCGTCTGACGGTCCGTTAGCAGGCAACGTTTTCTTAATAACAAACATGCACATAGAGCCGCGAATACAGGGGTTTTCGCTATGAACAGCAATGATACCATTCAGTCGATCGAAACAGAACTTGCATTCGTACAGTCCGAGATCGAACGGCGCCTCGCTCATATCAATGAGCAGGAAGACTTCATGCCCGAGCCAGTCGGCCGCTCCCACAATCTGCAGCGGATCGACGATTTGCGCGAACATCGCAATCGTTTACAGCACAGGCTTGACCGGGTGCGTGAATTGGTGCCCGGCTAACCGCCCGCCCCACTTGAGGCCAAGTTCGGCAATCACTGTCTGATTTTCTTGCTCGGCTGCGTCAGTTCGAGCCGTCGGCTCCAAAGTTTTCGGTCGTACCGGCTTCGGCAAGTGCGAGTGCTTCTTCCAACATTGACTTGGCCGCATCGAGGTCGCCTCCGCCGCATTGCGCAAAGGCGCTATCGAGCATTTCCTGGGCCTTGCTTGCGGCGTCTGTGGTGGTGTGAGGGATCTGTAGGCGGATGCGCGCACGCAACATCAACGCGTCAATGTCATCACACTGATCAATTAGTGCCTGAAAGGTCTCTTCTGTGTTGGTGCTTGCGTCATTTCCGGCTTGTTGCTCCTGGGCATGAGCTGCAAATGGCAGCGCCGTCATTGCGAGCATAAGGACGATAGGGCGGATCATGCTGGTCTCCATTTCCAGAGCGAGTTGCGTTGACTTTATTTCGGAGCCTTTTCGATTCCGATCAGGATCAGCCGCAGTCGCGACGACATGGCATCCATTGCGATTACCGTGATCAGAACCAGCAGCGCCATATAGGCAACGTTTTCGAAATCGTTGCCGGTCTGCAGCGCGCCCAGAAACTGCAACCCAATGCCGCCGGCGCCCATGGCCCCAATGATCACTGCGCTGCGCGTATTGGACTCCAAATAATAGAGTGACTGCGAAATAAACACGGGCATGATCTGCGGCAGGATGCCGAAACGGTGCTGTTGCACCTTGTTGGCACCGGTTGATTGCATACCCTCACGCTGCCGGTCGTCGGCGTTCTCGACCGCTTCGGACATCAGCTTTCCAAGCGTACCGGTGTCCGTAAACGCAATGGCGAAAATGCCGGTAAAAAGGCCCGGTCCGAACGCGCGCAGGAATATGAGGGACCAGATCAAGGTATCGATGCCGCGCAAAAGGTCGAATAGCCGGCGAAGCGCAAATCGTACGGCCATTAGAGGCTGTACATTTCTGGCGGCCATAAAAGCCAGAGGCAGCCCGACCGCCGAGGCGATCATGGTGCCCAGCACCGCCATGAAAATCGTCTCAAGCATGGCATTCAAAACCGTGCCATGCTGCCAGATTGCATTGTCGCGAAACTCGCTCCAGACCAGCGTGGCATTCGACATTTCCGGCACGATGCGTTCACCGGAAAATATCGAGCCGATTGCCGGAACGATTCCCGTGTCGACAAGCGGACTGTCGAAGTCGAACCAGAAGTATTTCCAACCGAGCTCATAGCGATGAACCTCGACTTTGAGCGTGCCTACCTGAAGCCGTTCATACAGCGATGGCCGTATCTCGATCTTGTTTTCCGTCTGCCGCATCCATTCCGGCAGCTCTTCAAGTCGGTCAAGGTAGCCGACTATATAGGGCTTGTTGTTGTCGTTCAGCCGGAACTCGAAGCTCTCATCATAGCCCGGCCAGTCCATCGTGACGTGATCGTCGAAATAGGTGATTTTGCCGCCATTGGCGAAATTGATGACCCGACCGCCATCATCGCCTTCGACAAACCAGTCGGGTTTGGGATCGTAGACCTCGCGCCGCCCGCCCTCGAAGGCGATGCGAACCTCCTCGGGCGATTTCCATCGCATCGTAACGTGGTCTTTGTGCGCATAGGTGTCGAGCACGAAGAGCGCTGCGCGATCTGGGCGCCATTTTTCGGCAACGCTGCCAATCTCGAACTGTACCCACGAAAACGCCAGGTAGGCTAATATCGCAGCGGCCGCAGCGAAGAACCAGAACCGGTGACGACCGGCCGCCCGATCGACATCGGCCTCGATCTTCTTCAGATCTATGCCGGTGGAGGCACTCATGAGCGTTTTCCAATCTGTCTCGATCGGATCCAGTCGGAGAGATAATCAAGGGCCACAATCGTGGCGACCAGCAGGACGAAGATTGCGGTGACCCTGCCGCCGTCTCGCCACTGGATCATCGTCGATAATGCCTGTCCAATACCCCCGGCGCCGAAGAAGCCAAGAATGGTCGAAGCGCGGACATTGATCTCAAGCCGAAGAATGGCGTAGCTGAAGAAAAGAGGCATGACTTGCGGGAAGACGCCGAAGCGAATACGGCTCATCCAGCCCCCACCGGTCGAAGCCAGCCCCTCAAGCG
This sequence comes from Pseudomonadota bacterium, assembly GCA_039025395.1. GTDB lineage: Bacteria > Pseudomonadota > Alphaproteobacteria > Rhizobiales > Rhizobiaceae > Hoeflea_A. The sequence goes on along the minus strand of JBCCOK010000021.1, from coordinate 21,863 downwards.
GCTTGTTGTCGATGTTCTCTATGGCCTCGGAGAATAGCTTGCCCAATGCGCCGGCCGTGTGAATCGTGATGGCTATCACTGCAGGCAGAAGGCTTTTGCCCATCAGGTATAGGAAGATAAGGGCGATCACGATCTCGGGGAACGAGCGGAACAAATCCATCATTCGCCGGGTAAACATCACGACCGCCGCGTTGCGCATGATGTTGCGCGATGCAAGGCAAGCCAGGACAACGGCGAAGACAAAGCCCAGCAAGGTTGACAGCAAAGCCATGTTCAACGTGATGACAAGGTCTGGCAAGAATTCCCCAACCCGCTGAAACCACCGGGCAAATCCGAGCTCGTAGCTCATGTGGATCATGTCCAACGGGAAATCGAATATCTTGGAAATGCCCTGGCTGAATGGCGTGGCATTGGATCTGTTGGCCATGTCGATGCCGATGAAGGCAATCGCGGCCGCAATTGCGATGCCCATGACCGTATAGAGAGACTTGCGCCGTTGCAGGCGGTGCATCTCGCTTTCCAGCTGGGTCAGATGGGCAGGGAGGATAGCGGCCATTGTACCTCTCGGCGCGCGAGAAGGGACGCGCGGGAAACCCCGCACGCCCTCAAAGCGGTTTAGTTGCTTTTGGCAGCTTCAATCTTGGCCTTGCGGGCCTTGACGATGACTTCGTAGAAAGAATGGTCCACCGGGACCCAGGCCTTGACGACACCATTGGCGATGTCTTCGGCACATTCCGGATCGTTTGCGAGGATCCACTGCTTCATGCCGAGCATGGTATCCTTGGCTTCCTGAGGCAGCGCCTTGCGTACCACGATCGGACCGTTCGGAATCAAGTTCGAAGACCAGATCTGGCGAATGTCATCCATGTTGAGAATGCCCTTGTCGACCATTTTGCGCAGATTGCCGGACGTGTAGCCCTCTTCCCATGCCCCGACGCCTGAAACCCATGTAACGGCAGCGTCAACATCGCCGTTGAGCACGGCGAGAACACCGTTTTCATGGCCACCCTGGAATTCGGTCGATGCAAAGTACTCCTGTAGGTTGCCCACCTTATCAATCAGCTCAATCGAAGGAATCAGGTAGCCTGATGTTGAGTTTGGATCGGCAAAGCCCAACGATTTGCCCTCCATGTCGTCCAGCGACTCAATGCCGCTGTCAGCCAGCGTCACCATGACGGAATAATAACCCGTATCGCCGGTCGGCTGCATGCGGGTCATGATCGGTTCGCCAATTTCAGGATCTTGCAGGTAAAGTCCCGCATAACCGGACGCGCCAAACCAGGTGTAATCAAGATTGCCGCCTGCAAAACTCTCCATCGTCCCGGCGTAATCTTTGAACGTAAACATCTTAGCCGGTATATTGAATGCGGCCTCGACATAGTCTTTCAGGCACTCGTTGCGGGCGATAATATCCTGAGCGGCTTCGTCTCCGAGGAAACCGATGCGGAACTCGGGCTGTACAGTCGACAGGTCGAAAGTCGGGCCCTTGTAGTCAATCGCAAAGGCGGTCGTTGCAATGGTGCTCACGGCAATCGCCGCGGCGAAGCGAATGATCATGTTCGTCTCCTGTTTCGCTTTGCATGGCGCCGAGAGCGCCGGTTAGTGCACGCCAACGCTGGCGTTCACATGTCGAGGTTCGGGTTGCTTTGATGCCGGCCCGAGCGAAGTCGACGTAATCGAGCCTTCGAATGCGTCGTCCGCTTCAGCACCGTAAATTTCTCGCGCCATACTGTCGGTCAGCGCCTCCGGCGCGTTATCGAAGACCTTTTCACCGGCGCGCATGCCGATCACCCGATCGCAATAGGTGCGGGCGGTGTCGAGTGTATGCAGGTTGCAAATGACCGTGATGCGTTCTTCTCTGTTGATTTTTTGCAGCGCTTCCATCACCAGCCGCGCATTGAGCGGATCAAGCGAAGCGATCGGCTCATCGGCGAGAATGAACTTTGGTTGCTGCATCATGGCGCGGCATATGGCAACGCGCTGCTGCTGTCCGCCTGAAAGTGTTTCGGCCCGTTGCAGCGCTGCTTCTGCGACACCAAACCTTTCGAGAAGCAGAAGCGCCTCGCGTCGCTCCTGACGTGTGAAGAACATAAGGGAAGAACGCAGAACGGATTGCTGGTTGAGCCGACCAAGGATGACGTTGGTGATAACGTCCAGCCGCGGAACAAGGTTGAACTGCTGGAAAATCATTGCACAGTTGCGCTGCCATTCCAGCTTGTCCCGTCCCCTGAGGCCCAGAACGTTGGTGCCATTCACGATGATTTCACCGCCACTGGCGTCAGTCATCCGGTTCATCATCCGCAAGAATGTGGATTTTCCGGCACCGGAGCGGCCGATGATCCCAATAATCTGCGGTCCGTCGGCGGCGAACGTCAACCCATTCACAGCCGTGACTGAACCGAAGGTCTTTGTTACATTGCTAACATCTAACAAGGCGTTCTCCTGATATCCTTCGAGAACGCCTATCAGCCTTAGATTACAGTTTTACGGCGGTTTTCCTTGCAGGTGTGATCGTCGGCTAACAGCCGAATTTTTTTACGAAAATTCATTCTTGGATCAGCGCTAAAATGCGAAAGGGTCCCCTCGCCTCATAACGAAAGGCGCAAAATTGCAAAACGGAATGCAAAGAGAAAAGCGATTTCAGCTGCGGCTGACGTATTGAGCGGTGATTCCGTACCCCACATATGGCGGCGGCACTCTCCAGATACATAGAGCGACGATATCTGACACCGGTACCGCCTTCATTATATTAGCCAGCTCATTAAACATAAGCCGCTTCGGCATACCGGCGGCGACCTGTCCCAACGCACCGAAAACTCTGTTTACGCTGTGGCATTCACCAACGCTGTCTTCGGGTCGACACAGATGATTGTCTTACGGGCTGTTCGCAAGGCTCGCCTTCTGATCGCTTTTCAGGCGACCCTCGATGCGCTTATATTTGCTGAAAGTTCAACTGTTTTGAGAAGCGGGCAATGGCGATCTACCGTTTTGAAGACTTTTCCCTGGACTCCGACAATTTCGTATTGTCACGGAATGGCACCGAGATACAGACGGAGCCCCTTGTCATTGACCTGCTTCTCGAGTTCGCGCGTAATCCCGGCAGACTCCTGACCCGAGACGATCTTGTGCAGAGCGTATGGGAGGGGCGTTTTGTTTCGGATACGACCATCTCCACCGCGGTCAAATCGGCGCGCAAGGCGCTGAGCGATTCGGGGGAGGCGCAGCGATGTATCAAGACAGTGCGAGGGCGCGGCTTCCAGTTTGTCGGCGAAGTGACCGGCGGCCATGACGCTTTCGCAAGCGATCAAAAAATCTTCAGGCAGCCATGCCTGGTCGTCAAGCTCACGTCGCTGGACAACGCGCTGACTGACACAGAGGCACAGGCATTCAAGCGACGGTTCCGCACGACGCTTAATCGTGTGCCGTTTTTGCGTATCCACGGCGAGCTGAAGCCGCCGAAGCCGGATGCGGACGTTCAGGATATCTACTCTGAAATTGGCGTAACGCATGTCGCCGATCTGCTGGTCACCCAGAGCGCATCCGACCTCGTCGTCGATGCATCACTCGTCGAGACCGGATCAGGTCTGCAAATCTGGGCGCGCACATTCGAGGTCAACCGTGTTGCCGGTTCGTCCGAGGTTCTGCTTTTCCAGATCATGAAGCATTTCGAACCGGCGATGATGAAGGCGATGGTCACGATGTTTTCAGGCCAAGGCGAAACAAATTCGCCTGAGGTTCTGCTGCTGGAGGCGGCCGGAGCAATTGCGACGTATGGCTGGAACAAGCGCAGTTTTGACATTGCGCGCCAACGTCTCGACGCCGCGATAGATGCAGATCCCGGCATGGCGCTTGCGCATGCCTATGCAGCGATCGTATATGCGCTTGCCTATCGGGTCGGTACGGAGCGCACGCCCGAGACAATCAAAACAGCCATAGCGCGGGCCGAGACCGCGCTTGAGCAAGAGACCCAGGACTCCATGGTGCTGGGCCTTGCGGGCTGTGCCTTGTGCGATGTCGGGCAACTCGACCGGGGTCAGCAGGTACTCAAGCGTGCCGTCGAGCTAGACCCGACAAACGGCCAGGCCCTGGCGGCCGATGGCAGCGCCAAGCTGCTTGCGGGCGATTTTGATGGAGCGGTCCGGCAGATCCGGGCCGGTATCAACGTCAGCCCGGCCGATAGCCGCCTTGGACTTTGGGAGGCCGTGTTGAGCATGGCGGAACTGGCGCGCGGCGACATTGCGGCTGCAACCGAAGCAGCGCAAAGCGCCATGTCGCGCGATGACCAGAACTATCTGTCACGTCTGACCTATACCGCGATTTGCGCGGCAGCGGGCGATCACCACGCTCTAAACAGGGCGACCCGTGAATTGCTTCGCGTTCATCCCGAACTGAGCCAGGAGGAAATCCTCCATTTCGTCGGACCCGATCTCAACCCACCCATTTGGGCCGCTGTACAGACCGTCCGAGCGGAATAATCGGCCTTTTGCGTAATCCCCATCTTTTCCGCATGCTTTGCTCAAGCAGGCATTCGCTTTGGTGCGTATTCCACTGAGCAAGATGCGTCGCATGTCGTGACGCACCGGACAAAAATGGAGATTACAATGCCACTGGTTGATATTCAGGTTATCGAGGGTGTGTTCACCGAGGCGGAAAAAGCCGAAATGATTGAAAAAGTGACCAACACCATGGTCGAAATCGAAGGCGAAACGATGCGCGGCGTTACCTGGGTGCGCGTTCAGGACGTTCCAAGCGGACAATGGGGTATCGGCGGACAAGCGTTGACGGCGAAAGACGTCAAGGCACTACAGGCGGGCAAAGCCTAGAGAAGGCAAGGTCGCAGGATCTGCGGCGGCGTGTCCGGCTGGGCAGAGGCATCAACCGCGTTTTGACACCTTGTCCCCTGAAATGACTACGCCGCCGCGGGTTACGCGGACATAAATGCGCTCTTTGGTCAATTTTCTATGTTCGCTTTCGGGAAAGCCTTGGATCGGTAACGTCGCGAAGGCCATCGCCAAGCAGGCCGAAACCAAGCACGGCAAGAAAGATGCAAAGACCCGGATATATCGCCAGTTGCGGCGCAAGGAACATCAGCGTCTGAGCTTCAGAGAGCATCCGGCCCCATGACGGCATGGGCGGCTGCGCGCCAAGGCCCAAATAGGAGAGCGCCGCCTCGGCCAAAATGGCGATCGCAAATTCGATCGTCGCCTGGACGATAAGGATGGGCGCGATGTTAGGCAGGATATGGCGCCAGGTGATGGACCAACCGCCAAGGCCCATTGCACGCGCCGCCATAACGAATTCGCGCGCCCATACCTGGTTCGCCGCGCCCCGGGCGACGCGCGCGAAAATCGGCACATTGATGAAGGCAATGGCCAGAACCGCGTTGAACAGCGACGGGCCGAAGGCGGTGGCGAGCATGACGGCAAAGAGCAGCGCCGGAAAAGCAAAACCGAAATCGGCAATGCGCATGATGGTGGTTTCAGTGAAGCCGCCATTGGCCGAAGCGACGAGGCCCATTGTAGTGCCGGCAAGACCGCCGAAACCAACGGCAAGAAAGGCGACGGCAAGCGTGTTGGCGGAAGCCGCCATGAGCAGGCTTGCCAGATCGCGGCCGAGTTGGTCCGTGCCGAGCGCATACTGCGCCGACGGGGGGTGAAACCTGTCAGACATGGCCAGCACGGCAGGGTCGTGCGGCGTCCAGAAGAGCGAGACGAGCCCGACAATGACAAGAGCGGCAACCAGCGCACCGCCGATCGACAAATTGACTGCGACGCCCCTCATTCCAGCCGATCCCTCAAGCGCGGGTCGATAACGACATAGGCGATATCGACGATAAAATTGGCGGCAACGACGATGAAGGCGAAAAACACCACCAGCGCCTGGACGACAAACAGATCGCGGTTGGCAATGGATTGAAAGATCAGCCGGCCAAGACCCGGCAAGTAGAAAACATTTTCGATGACGATTGTTCCGGTTACGACGGCCGCGACCTGAAGCCCAATGATAGTAACGACCGGGATCAGCGCATTGGGCAGGACATGGTAGCGCAGGATGCCCCACTGGCTGAGACCCTTCGACTGCGCGGTGCGGATGAAATCGAGCTTCATAACGTCAAGCGCCGACGACCGCGTGACGCGGGCAAGCACTGCTGCCTGCACCAGCGCCAGCGCCGTTGCCGGCAGGATCAGCGAGCGCAGAGCCTGCAGCGGCTCGTCGAAACCCGGAAAGCCGCCGGGCGGCAGCCATCTAAGCCAAACCGCGAATAGGAGCACCAGCAGGATCGACAGCCAGAAAGCGGGCACGGCAATGCCAGCCTGGCTGAACAGCATGATCGCCCAATCCCCTGCCCTGCCGTGACGCGCTGCAGCCATGATGCCGAGCGCAACGCCAACGATAACAGTGCCGAACATGCCGATGGCGGCGAGCGCCAGCGTCAACGGGATCCGTTCGGCAATGAGTTCTGACACCGGTATGCGGAAAAAATAGCTTTCGCCAAGATCGCCGGTCAAAAGCGCACCGACCCAAGCGAAGTAACGCTGCCAGACCGGCCGATCGAGGCCGAGCTCGGTTCGAAGCGCCGCAATCGCTTCTTCGCTGGCGTCAAGGCCAAGGATCACCGCAGCGGGATCGCCGGGAAGCACATTCATGACGAAGAAGACGACGATCGATATCGCCATAACCGTCGCGAGAAACCCGGCGGTGCGGCGCAGTATAAATGTCGTCATCGGAAGCCGCCGAGTCCGCGCCAAAACCGCTGCAATTTAGCCATGGAACGGTTCCGAGCGCGAGGCCAAAGCGAAATAGATCTCAGTTCACGCGCACCTGGGCCAGTGGCTGGAACAGAACCGGTGCACTCTTCCAGAAACCGGTTACGCCGTCGCGATAGATGCCAAGCCGAGGCAACTGAAACAGGTAACCGTGGATGGCATTGTCGGTCACATAACGTTGGGCGTCCTGCAGCAATGCATTGCGCTTTTCCGGATCCGCTTCAGTCTTGATTTTCTCCCAAAGCGCATCGTAAGCGTCCGACTGGAAGCCGTAGAAATAGTCCGACCCGCGGGCGAAGTTGCCCATGTCGTTCGGCGAGGTGTGCGCGATAACGGTCATGTCGTAATTTTTGTTGCGGTAGACCTCCTCGATCCAGAAGCCCCATTCGACATTTTCCACATTGACCGTCACGCCCGCTTCGGCGAGTTGCGCCTGGATGATCTCGCCCGAACGCGTTGCATAGGGAAACGGCGGCAGGCGCAGCGTCACTTCAGCGCCTTCAAGGCCTGCTTCCTTGAACAGTTCGGCAGCACGTTCGGTGTCATGCGGAAAGGTACCCGTCAGGTCCACAAATGCCGGTCCGTGTGGCGGGTAAAAGCTAGAGATGGGCGTTGCGCGGCCGTACATGGCCCCGGTGATGATCTCGTTACGGTCCAGCGCGTGCGCAAGCCCCTTGCGTGCCTCCAGACTATCGAAGGGTGCGCGTGAGTTGTTCAACGCAAGGATAACCTCCCCTTCTGTCGAACCGAGGACCACGTTGAAACGCGGGTCGGCGTCAAACTGATCGATCAGTTCGGGCGCGGGAAAGCCGGGGAAAGCGTCCAGCTCTTCGGCGAGCAGCGCGGCGGTGGCGGCCGCCGGATCGGCAATGAAGCGGAACTCGACCCGGTCGAGCTGTACGTCATCTGCATTGCGGTGGTCGGGATACTTCGCCAGCACCAGCCTGTCGCCGCGGGTCCAGCTGTCGAATTGGAAAGGCCCGGTACCGATCGGATCGGTCACGTTCGTTTCAAACGTTTCTTCGGCAACGATTGATGCATCGCCCTTTGCAAGATTGAAAAGAAAGAATGCGTCCGGCGCAGACAGCGTTACGGTGACGGTCATTGGATCGACGGCTGTCACGCTCTCGATACCGGACCAGATCCCGGAGGTCGGGTTGACGGAGTCGTCGGCCCGCGCACGGTCGAAAGAAAACACGACGTCGTCTGCATTAAATGCCGAACCGTCATGGAATGTTACGCCGTCCAACAGCTTGAACGTATAGGTCAGCCCATCCTCGGAAATGTTCCAGGATTCGGCAAGCTGCGGCAAAACGTTACCTGCTTCATCTACGGTGGTCAGAGACTCGTAAACATTATGGGCAAGCATGACATCGATCGCAGCCGTAGCATCGGCCGTCGGATCAAGAACTGTCGGCTCCTGCTGCATACCGAGGGTCAGCGTCGTTTGAGCCCAGGCTGGAAATGCCAAAAAAAGTGCTGAAATAACGACAACAATGCGCAAGCGAACCATCACAGACCTCATTCGATTGGGAACCGCTTCCAAAACCGTAGAGAGCCACTGTGACATCCCGGTGAAAGAGGATCGGACTGTCTTCAGCGCCATCGCGGTGTGTCGGAACACGGTTCTGCGACACCTTGGAGATGAGCTTCGTATAGAATGTATCCGATACGATCCGAACGCAAGATTTCAATCTTGAAGCAATACGCCTGTAACAGAGGCAGCAATCCTGCGAACATGAATATCGAACCGGCTCAATTGCTTGGCGCGCTTAAATCATTGCCTGAGCCGATGCGTCTGGTCCCGCGTCATACGCGGGATTTATTTCATTCGCATTCAATCTCAAAAATATAGGTGACTGATGTGCTTTCCAGATCAACGGAAACTGTTCCGTTCGCACCTGCATAGCTTCCGGTGCCGCCAATAATAACGGCGTCGCTACCGGCGATGCTGGGTTCAGACGTATCAGCCGGCGGAGACACGACATTGGTCACATGGCTTGCATGGATTTCTCCATCGTCCAAACGCCATACCCGGTTGAACAACACGGGCGCGTCTTCTCCACTGCCCAACAATACGCCCACCCAGTGCGTCTCGCCCTTGGGCTGTCCGTCCAGTTTTACCAAACGACTGCCGATGCGCAGATCGCCCGGCCCGCCATGCCCGGCATCGAAATGATCCACGGTTCTGGTCGTGGAATCGCTTGTCAGGGTGAACGGTGCGCACTCTGCAAATGCCGGGCCGGCTGTTGCAAGTCCCGCTAGGACCGCGAAAGAGTGAAGCAGTGTAGGCCTCGCCATGTGTTTTTACTCCGGGAACGTTTTCAGGTTGGGCAGAATTCACCAATCATTCCGGTCATTGCAAGGTCCCAAAAGAATATAAACTTAACAACCGAATGCGTTTCTCTAGTTCCTACTCTCGAAATAATTATGGGCTCCATCTTTTTCTAGGAGGCGGAAGTCAAAATATTCGCATCGGTCCAGCGTTGACATGGGTCGCCTGACGGCACGGGCAGGTGAAGGCAATTGGCCCTCAAATTGTTCAGCACGCCGCGTGAACACGCAGCAAACATGTCGTTGGCGGCGTCCATCAGGTTTTTGCGCTTGCACCGCAGGGCCACAAAATCTATAGACTGCGACGCTCAGGTCGGAGCGTAGCGCAGCCCGGTAGCGCACTTCACTGGGGGTGAAGGGGTCGTGGGTTCGAATCCCGCCGCTCCGACCAATTTCCAAATTGTCCGACCCGGAGACATAGGTAACAGATTTGGCGGATGCCGCTGGCAGACCGCATCGGACCGGACGCACCGTCTGGGTATGGGGCTTACCGCCTGCGCCTGCCGAGAGGCACTTCACGGTGGATCCGGGAAGCGGCACCCTGATCACAGCGCCCGGGCCGCCGCCTTGGCGGTGAAGCCGGCCCTTGCGATGAAAGCCAAAAGAACTCACTTTCGCGCATCTTTACTGCAGCGTCCTGTTCACAGCCCAATCCATCTCATCGAATTCACGGCCCTTGATGGCATGACCCATCAGCGTCGCCACCCGCACGATCATAGCCACGGAACCCGGCTGAAATGAGTCGTAGAGATAGGCCGTGTTGAAGAGATGCGGATTATCGGGATCGAACCCATCCGATGAGGCAATCAGATCCGCTGCGACCTGTATGTTGAGGTACAGGCTGGCGAGCTGTTCCCAGTTGGCCGCTGTTTCCTGTCTGAACGCGTTGGTTTGCAGACCGCAAAGTCTACATGCCTGGGCAATATCCGTTGTAAATTGCTCGTTGTACATGTTTCCCACCGTTTGACCGAGCGCAGGGGCAGCTGCGCCGGGTTGGTATCAGAGTGTTGCCTTGGAAGCCTGCTGATACGCACAGGCGTGGAGCTATTGCGAAACCGGCGTTTGATCACTCAAACCCACCAGCCGGCTCCGCGCGTGACAACCCTGTTCCGGTTCAAGCCACAAGTGCTGGACCGGAACAAATGTGAGTGGAATTCGAGATTCACACAAAGAATGGGCGCGAACTGTGTGATTTCTCACAATGTTGACCCTTCAGCAGGTTTCCGTGCGAAGAACGCCGGGCAAGCCTGCGCAAAGGTCCGCGTCGATCATTCAGCCTTATCAGTCCAGATCAACAAACATTGCGATATCTTGTGCATCTGACGGAAGCTCGCCCGACACGGCCCGGACCGAAAAGGTCAGGTCTTTGCCATTCAGATCCGCCGAAATCAGTTCCACGACCACCGGATCCGCCGATGTGTCGCCGACGATCGCAATGGCCGCATTCGGCGGATCCGACTTGAACCCGTTGCCAGATTCATCGCTCCAGAGCGCTGCAAATCCTTCGTTGCTGATGTTTCCAGCCTTGCGCTCGGGTCTGTCGGTAAAAAACAGGGTCGACGGCGAGAGATCGGCGAGGGTCAGCTTTCCGTCCGCATAGGTCAGCGAACCCGCCTGCTGGACGAACAGGTAGGATTTCTGCACCGGCTTTTGCTGCGGTGTTGGCACTTCGCTGAGTTCTGTCTCATCGCCGGGCGCGCTGCGCTCCGCGTCTTTCCCGGTAATCGCATCGCCCGTTCGCTTCACGCCCTTTTCAATGGCATCACCGGTCTTTTCGACACCGCGTTCGATTGCCTTGCCGGTCCTTTTGAGGCCGTCGCCAATGTCCTTGAGAACCTGGGCGTGCGACAGATCCGCAGAGGCGGATGAAACAAACACGGCCATTGTCGCTGCGATAAGAGCCTTTGGAAGGTGCACAAGCATCGATCAGGTCCTCCGGTTGGGCGAGCGCCTAGTGACTATAGCGGCGAAGATCGGCCGAGTTCAACGCATTGCTTGCAATCTTTGCAGGTGCGGTCGAATGACGCCCCCCTGAGGCTTGCCACATTTCCAACATGATTCATGCAGATGGAGTGCGGCTGCTCGAAAGAGCCCAATAAAATCAATCGTCGAGGGTCGATGCAGACCTTGGATCCGGAACTTGATGCCATGAACTACGTATATGTCATTCTCGCTGCTGCTGCGATGCTGGTTGCCGGACCGACCTGGGCAACGCCCGATTATGGAAACGGGCAACCGAGCGCCAGCCGTGCCGTTGACGAAAAGGCGGTTCGCTTCGACAGGCTGACGGGCTACTCGGGCGCGCAAACGGCCATTGCCAACAGAATTGCCACGAAATTCGCCGCCGCCGGTTTCGGCCCGGTTCAGCAAATCGCAGCGGTCTCCGTCGCCATCCACGAATCGACGCTTAATCCCGAAGCCGTCAATCGCGGCTGCAATTGCTATGGGCTGTTCCAGATGAACCGTAGCGGCGGGCTTGGAAAGGGGCATGCCGTCTCCGACCTTACCAATGCTGACTACAATATCAGGCTGATCATCAAGGAAGCAAAGCGGTTTCCGCGTTTCGGCTCGGCCAATTCGCTCGACTCTGCCGTTGATGCCTTCGTACGCCAAGTAACCCGGCCCGCCAACAAATCCAAAGTTGTTCGCGCGACGCTGCGCACGGCCCGCAAACTGGAGAAGTCCGCCAATATTCGCAGGCTGGCTTCCTTAAGCCGTTAAGCACAATTCGAGTTGGACTTTCCACAGTCCACTTTTGGCAAGACATGCCAACGCCAAATACAGTAGATTCTCTGCTGTTCACATATTTTGCTGGCCGTTTGCGAGATGTACGGAGTGGGACCATGATGCGTTTGCTCGTCGACTTTTTTTCAGGTGTCGTCCGCGTATTGGCGGTCGTCGCCATATTCGGCGGAGCGGTCGTGGGTTTCCTGCAGTCCAATAATGCAGACGTTGAACCATGGGCGGGCGCACTGATCGGTTTCGCTGCCGGTTTTCTGATTGCTTCTGTTGGCGGCGGCATTCTCGCCTGCCTCATTCTCATTGAAAGCCATTTGCGCGTGCTCGCCGACGCAAAGAAGGCGGAATTGAAAAAACCGCCGGTTGAAGAGAAGCCGGTTGAGGAATCTGCCGTGGAGCGGGCTGAGCGCATCGCCATGTATGCGCGCCAGTACCGGTCGGCAGGAGAGCCGGCCGCGGCGCCACCTGCACCGGCACCTGCGGAAGAAAAAACCGAGCAGCCGAAGGCTGGCTAACCCGTCAGACCGGGCAGCCAAAGCACGATTGCGGGAAACGTCACCAGAACCGCAATCGTAATGGCGTCGGCGACGAAGAATGGCGACGCACCGCGAAACACGTCCTGAACCGAAATGTCCGGACGGACACCGACAACGACAAAACAATTGAGACCAATGGGTGGCGTAATGAGACAAAGCTCCGCCATCTTGACGACCAGAATGCCGAACCAGACAGCGCATCCAACGCCTGAAACGCCGAATGCGCTGTCGGCTGCGGCAACATCCATTCCTCCGTTGAGCGCAATCACGGCCGGAAACACCACCGGCAGCGTCAATAACAGCATGCCGATCGCATCCATGAACATGCCAAGCACCGCATAGGCCAGCAGAATCATGACCAATGTCAGCATGGGGCTTTGGTCCAGCGAGGTGATCCAGTCTGAAAAAGCGCCCGGCAGGTCGGCGAAACCGAGAAATCTCACATAAACCAGCACACCCCAGATGATGGTGAAAATCATGACGGCGAGCTTTGCCGTTTCCATCAGCGACTGACGGAACTGCTGCCAGCGCATGCCCCTGAAGACGGCCATGCAAAACACGACAAAAGCGCCGAGTGCGCCGCCTTCCGTTGGCGTTCCCCATGCATCGCCGCCGAACGGGTTGTAGATAAAGCAGATGATAATCACGACGACGAAAACGATCGGCAGCGCCGGCGGCAGTGAACGGAAGCGTTCGCCCCAGGTAAATCCGCTCACAGGCGGTCCGAATTCCTTGTAGCCCACCGCCATCAGCACAACGAGCCCGCCATAGATCAGCGCCGACACCGCACCCGGTAAAAAGCCTGCGAGCAGCAAAAGCCCGACGTCCTGCTCGACGATGATGGCGTAGATAACGAGGATGGCGGATGGCGGGATCAGCGATGCAAGCGTTCCTCCCGCGGCGACAACACCGGCGGCGAAGCGCTTGTCGTAACCCAGCTTCAGCATTTCCGGGATGGCGATACGCGCAAAGACCGCGCTTGTGGCGACGGACGCGCCCGACACGGCGGCAAAACCCGCAGTCGCAAACACCGTTGCCACGCCGAGGCCACCGGGCAACCAGCCGACCCAGCGTTTCGCGGCTTCGAAGAGTGCGCGCGTCAGGCCGGCATAGTAGGCAAGATACCCGATCAGAATAAATGTCGGTATCAGGGAAAGCGCCTGCGAAGAGACTTTCGAATGCGGCACCTGACCGGCGGTTTTGACGGCGACCGTCAATGCCCACGTAAACTCTGCCGGATCGTAGCCCTTTCTTGCCCAGAAAATCCAGATCAGGCCGACGAGGCCGGCCAATGCCGCTGCGAAGGCAACCCGCATGCCGAGGATAACCATGACAAGCAGGAAGGCTGACACGATCAGACCGATGTCGATCGGATCCATCAGCGGTCCTTCCCGTCGTCAAAGCCCGAAACGGTGCTAGCCTCGTTGGCGGCCTGGGTCGCGGCATCTTCGATCAGCGGTACCGCGACCGGCGTCCGGGTGCCGGTTCGGAAGGCGCGGGCATAGCCGATGATCTGCAGGAGCAGCCTGAGCGAAAGCACGGAGAAGGCAATTGGCGCAAGCAGTTTTCCTGGCCAAAGGGGGATGCCGATATCCATCGAACTGTCACGGCTCCACATGGGTGCCGTCATATCGAAGGACCGGTCAAAATGGGCGTAGCTTCCCCAAACGAGAAGCACCATGAGCAGGAACATGGCCGCGGTGGTCACCAGTTCGGCAAACCAGAGACCTCGCCCCGACAGCATACCGATGAAGATATCCATGCGGATATGCCCGCCGAGGCGCTGCGTATAGGATACGGCGATAAATGCGATCAGGGGCATCGCCTGCTCGATCCAGTCGACATATCCCGGCAAGGGCTGATTGAAAAAGTTCCGCCCGACCACGCTAATGACCGCGAGCACCATCAGCGAAAAGACCGCAAAGCCTCCGATCAGTGCAAGCAGGCTTTCCAGCCGGAACAGCGCCCGATCGAGGCGGCTGAGGAGGCTCGAATCCTCCAGAACAGATGATGCTCCTGCCATCGTGACCTCGGGTCAGAACGCATCGCCCGCATCCGTAAAATGCGGATGCGGGCGCATTGATCGCGCTCAGTTTTCCGTGACGGCCTTGATCGTCAGATCATAGAGCTCCTGCGCGGGCAGTCCGCGCTGGTTGTTTTCCTCAATCCAGGCCTGCGCTGCGGGGCCCGCCACAGCTTCGCGAAAAGCAGCCAGTTCGGCATCGTCATAGGTGACCGTCTCGATACCCTTTTCCTGCAATGCCGGACCCCAGGCATCCATGGTGTTGCCGTTGTAATTGTCGACATAGTGCTGCAGCGCCTCATCGACGGACCCGAGCAGCGCGGCACGATGTTCTTCCGAAAGCGCATCAAGGGCGTCGGTGTTGACGACGACTGGACAGTTCACAGTTCCGGGATTGAGATTCGTGGTCCACCAGTTGGCGGTTTCGACAGTCCCGAACGACATATGCGCATGGGGCGCAAACGCGACCGCCTTTACAACGCCGGAGTCCAGCGCCTGACGCACTTCAGTCGCCGACATGGACGTCGGCACCGCGCCGACGGCGGCCATTGCCTCGCCGATTCCGCCCGTGGCGCGCACGCTGAGACCGTCAAAATCTTCAAGTGTCTTCGGCGGCTCTCCGACACCGGCGATATTGTATTGCGGCAGCGGCGAAGGCATCAGAAGCGTGGCGTTCCAGCGCGCCAGGTCTGCCTTGGTCGCCGGATGTTCGTAAACCGCCTTGGAAACCGCGATTTCCTTTTCAAGCGTATCGACACCAAGAAACGGAAGTTCCAACACCGTTATGGAGGGGTTTTTGTCGGCGTGATAACCGGCACAGAACTGTGCCATCTCAAATGCGCCGATTGAAATGCCATCGAGGTTTTCGCGATTCTTGGAAAGCCCTCCGTATGAAATGTTCAGCGTGAACTCGCCGTTGGTTTTGTTCGAAACCAGTTCAGCCAGTTTCTCCACATGCTCGGTGAAGGCTCTTCGCTTGCCCCACAGCGAGACATTCCATTCCGTGGCCAATGCCTCTCCGACGAAAGCGGTGCTGATGAGTGTTACTGTTGCGAATGTCAGCGTCTTGCGGATCATACTGTCCTCCCGAAAAAATGACACTGTGCAGAAGCTGCACGGTACGACCCACCGGTCTTTGCTTGTTTTCTTGTGAGCCCTGATCCTCAACGCGGAACGCCGCGCGATGCTTAACGGGCCCCCGACCTTGACAACAGACTGATGGGGCTCGACATTCAACGCAGTTTGATCCCCCAAATGCAAGTCGGTTTTGCTGTTCATTCAGAAGATTCCTTGCGGCGCGGATGCGATGCGAGCAATGCGAATCTTCACAATTTCCGACCTGCACGTTGATTATCGCCAGAATGCTGAGTGGGTTGAAGGCCTTTCGCGTGCGGATTTTACCGACGATATTCTGATCCTCGCGGGCGATATCTCCGATTCCCTCGAACGCATTGCGCGCACGATTACCCATCTAGCGAAGCGCTTTCGTCAGGTGCTCTTCGTTCCCGGCAATCATGACCTTTGGATCCTGAGAGACAGGGGTTCAGCCCACTCCTTGGACAAGTTCATCAAGGTACAGGACACGGTCACCGAATGTGGCGGATCGGTCGGCCCGTTTGAAAACGATGCATTGGCCATCGTGCCGTTGCTCGGTTGGTACGACTACTCCTTCGGCGAACCATCATCCGAACTGAAGCGACGGTGGATGGATTACCGTGCCTGCCGCTGGCCTGCGGACATGATCGAAAAAGATATCGCCGCGCATTTCAGCGGCCTGAACGAGCCGGTTGTCAAACGATCGAAACCGGTGGTGATCAGTTTTTCGCACTTCATGCCGCGGATCGACCTGATGCCTTCTTTCGCACCGGAGCGTTCGCGCTTTCTTTTTCCCGTGCTAGGCACAGAATTGATCGAAGACCAGATCCGCCGTATCGGCGCGTCGATCCACATCTACGGGCACAGCCATATCAACCGCCGGGCAATCCGCGATGGCGTCGTCTATATCAACAACGCATTCGGCTATCCTTCAGAGCATCATTTTACCGCCAAGAAGCTGCTTTGCGTTCTTGAAGTTGACGATTGAGGCAGCTGTCAGACCCGCCAAGAGACGGGCAGGTTCATTGGGCCCCGGAAGGCCCAGCCGCCGACCTCGACATCTCCGGTCACGCGCAAGTCGTGCAGTCTGTCGAAGATCATGGGCAATGCCACATCGGCGACCATTGTCCGTGACGCTGCGGCACCGGCGCAAAAGTGCGGTCCAGCTCCGAAAGGCATGCTTTTCGTGTTGTCGCGTACGGAATCGAACCGTTCAGCCCGGTCAAAATAGGTTTCATCACGGTTCGCGGAGCCGAACATGAAGAAAACGCGCTCTTCCGGTTCAAAGGTCACGCCGCCGAACTCATAGCTCCTGGCAACCCTTCGCGGCGACATACCGATCGGCGATATCCAGCGACAATATTCTTCAAACACCTGATGCCAATGGACTTCGCCGGCGCGCACGGCGGCCAATTGGTCCGGGTGTTCAACGAGCGCCCAAATGCACCCGGCGATGGCGTCGCGCGGTTCGTTCTGCCCGCCTGATATGGTCAGTTTGATATTGGCGCGAACACTCTCAAGCGGCATACCGGACTCAAGCATGACGGAAAGCAGGCTGTGGTCCGGCTTATTGCGCACAACGGGCAACATGTCGTCAATCGCGGCATCGATCCCCGCTGTTGCCTCATGGCAGCGCCTTTCAACTTCGGGATCGCCGGCATAGTTGGCAATTCCATCGATCATGCCCTGGCTCCAGGCGTCCATGTCCTGAAAGCGCATGTTGGTAAGGCCGGTGATGGATTTCAGAGACTGTGCCGACATCGGCATTGCGTAAGCGGGTACGAGGTCTGCGGATCCGGCGGATTCGAGTTCGTCGAGAATGGCAGTGGCATGGTCTTCGAATTTCCGCCGCCAGACATCCCGAACAGCGCGCGCCGAGACACCCGGAAAATACTGCTTTCGCTCACGCTGATGGGCTTCGCCGTCCTTGCGCATCATATTGTGTCCCATCAGCACGTTCATTAGTCCGCCTGGCTGATGCGACGAGAAGACGTCGATGTTCTTTTCGCAGGTGAAAATGTCGTCGCGGCGGGTAAACAGCGTTGCGCCAAGTTGCGGCACAAAGGCGATCGGCGTATCCTGGCGCATCCGGGTCAAATCGGGATAGGGGTCACGCCAAAACGCGGCTGGATCAATATCGTAGCGGGGTGCGGTGGACATGGAATGGGATCTTCCGCTCTCATACCTGGCTCGAGATTGCCAAGCATAAGCGCGAAAGAACAGGAAGCAAAGCTCGCAAGGCGATGCCTTCAAGGTACGGGAACGATGATCGCGTGTCCTCAGGCCGGCTTGAAGATGCTTAGATAGTCCTGTGTCTGGATCAGCGGGCGCCGCGGGCGCCAGAAATGTCTGATCACAAACTCAGTGATTTCGACGCGCTGATCGACGGTATAGCGATGCCCGTCTGGATAGAGCAAAATCATCCAGACGACCGACATGTATCGATCGAAATTCTCAACCCAGAACTGGACCTCGCGCGTTTCTGTGGAGATATCCGCGCCCTTAAACGCTGGATGAGCGGCAAGGCGGTCGTAAAGAGAGAGAAGATCCTGGTCGGGCTTTGCGTCGAAAAACTTCGACGCGAAGTGTTTGTACAGCCAGGTCGTCGTGCCTTTTCGGTTCTCACGGTTCGACATCATCGCAAAGTGTATGGCGCCGCCTGGTGCAAGAGCGCTTTCGTATATCGCCTCAACGAATTGCGGCCAGTCCGCAGCACTGCTGTAGTAAAGGCAGTGGTGCAGGGTAATGAGATCAAACGGCTTGCAAGTGAACTTTTTCTGCAGGGTCCGTGCCGCGGTCTGAGGATCGCAAAAGTCCTTCGTGTAGTCTCCGGTGCACAGCGAAACAGTGCCGAGCATCTGCCGCTCGATACGCGCGCGAACGCTGGCAAGCGCCTTGGCGTCAATGTCGTAAAGACACACACCGCCCCTGAAAGCCGCGTCCAAAAGCCTGAATTGCGGTTCGTCACCCGATCCTATGGAGAGTGCTGACAGTTCTTTTTCAAACGGCAGCGTGCGATGCAGGCGCCGAACCACCCGCATCAGGCTTGCCGCGACGTCGGGTTTTTCATCCGTATGGCGCGCCCATATCTTGTTCTGCTCGAAGGTTCGCGCCTCGGCGGCAAGGAGGCCGCGTTCGATCAGCATGTTATCGGTGGAATTCAGCACCTTCCCGGTCTTTCCCTTGTATTTCTGTCTTGAAGACAGATCGAAATTAAGCCCCTGACATGTGGATATAGGCCGCAACAAATTAAAGATCCGATAGCAACAGAATCCGGGCCCTTGGTAGACCCGAGCGGGAGTGGTTGAGGCGTTTGCAGCCTATGGTGGGTCTGCTAAAGTCCGAACGAGAAGCAAAGGAGGATGAGAGCGGTGAATGACCCCAACTCTTTTCAATCAATTGTCGAAAAAGCTGTCAAACGAATCGAAGAGGTCTTGCCATCAAACCCGTCTACGCAAGAGCGCGCGCAGATCGCCAAGATCGTTGAGCAGGCAGTGATTGACTCAGCTGCCAGCATGTCACAGCGATACGCGCATGTGGTCGGCGCTCACCTTGAGCATGAAGAAGACAAGGCGCACCAGCTCGCAGAGCGCATCAAGCAAGAGGAGACCGCGCTTATCGCCAATTTAATGGGATTGCGTTAGTGCCTACTGTTCCGGGACCGGCAGACGCGCGGCAAAAGGCAATCGCAGTTTAAAGAACGTCCTTTCCGCGGACCTACTGATGCCTTGCAGTCATGGTGATCCACGGCTCGACGTCGCCCGCAAGACCGCGCGCTTGCCCAAGCGAATAACCGTCGACCGAAAATCCGGATTTCGTCAAACGGTCTGACAGCTCTTCTCTTGTATAATAGGCGTAGAACCGTCCGATACTGTCGCGGTTGGACCCCTGCCCCAGCTTCATTCCAATATGAAAGATGCCGCCAGGCACCAAGGCGCGATGGAGTGCGCGGAGATGTTGATCGAACGCATCCGGCCGCGCATGCAGCAGGCTGAAATTGGCCCAAACGCCATCGTAGACAGCCACGGCATCAATGTCGCCGAAATCCGCCAGGCGGGCGCCGATCCCATGGGTCGCATTTGCCAATTCAACCATGGCCGAAGACGCGTCGACAGGGTCAACGCGCAACCCATGATCGCGCATGACTGCCGAAGACGCAGCAGGCCCGCAACCAAGATCAAGCACAAGGCCGCCGGGCCTTACCTGCCCGATAAACTCGATGAGCGTTGGATCGGGCTTGCTTCGCCGGGTGAGTTTGTCATAGTCCGCAACGCGCGCATCATAGGCAGAAATGGTCTCCCGATCGGTCGTGTTCATCGTGCCGCCCTAATCGGAAATAAGGTCATGCTTTGCCGGATCGGCCGGAGCAGAGCCCCGTTTGGTATCGCCGCTGGATTGGGTATCTTCTACTTCATTCTCGCCAATCAGCCGGTACACCTTCACCGGTTCGGATTTGCCTTTCACCATAAAGCTTCCGGCGGGCTCGAATGCAAATGCTTTGCCTACCTCTGCGACAACCTGATCGCTGACCAGAATGATGGTGCGTGCCTTGCCGTCGTCGATATTGTCGCAAACATCCTCAATCCGGCTACAGGTATTCACCGTATCACCGACGACGGTGTAATTGATGCGTCCCGGCGCACCGATATTGCCGACAATCAGCGGACCACTGTGAATCGATATTTTGAGCCTTATGTCACCGCCGGCACTTTCCATGCGATCGCGGATCGCAAGCGCGGCGCGGCATGCGCGCGCGGCGCGATCCTCCTGGGCATCGGGCGCGCCCCAAAACGCCATGACAGAGTCGCCGATATACTTGTCGATCGTACCGTCTTGGCGCTCAATGCAATCATTGACGATCGCAAAGTGGTTGTTGAGCAGTCGAGCGACCCCTCCCGGCGACATGTCTTCCGACATTTTCGTGAAGCCGATAATGTCGGTGAACATCAGGGCCAGGTCGCTTTCGTCCGACTTCACCGACCCGGATCCGCCCTGCGAGATGATCCGCTTTACCAGCGCTCTCGGAACGTAGGTCTCAAACGTCCGCAGACCGTCCACCATGCGGTTGAAAGCACCGATCTGGTCGTTGATTTCTCGGATGAACGAAGACTTCGGGACCTTTATCGTTTCAAGGTCCAGATCTCCGACCTGCATTTCCGCCTTCGACAACTGGACAATTGGACGGGCGATATAGCGGGCAAGAAGGATACCGAGAATGACCGCGAAGATCAGTACGCCAAACGCGGTCAGGGTAGAGCCGAGCAGCCGCATGAACTGATCGCCAACCGCTTCAAGATTTGCATAAACGCCGATGCGCCAAGGCACCGGGCCGTAGCCCTCAATCTCCTTGGTCAGGAAAAGATAGCCCCTGTCGTTATACTCAACAATGGCGTTTTCGAAGTCGTCGGCCGGATTGCCAAAGTCGGTTTCACGGTCCGGAAAGGAAGAGAGAACCCTGTCAGCGAAACCATCAAGGAAATGCAGGTTGAGTTCCGCGTCGAAATTGGAGCGCGGCCCAAGCTGCTCCATTCTGGGATGCGCGAGCACATGCTCGTCCCCGTAGAGGATAAACGCCGTCATGTTCAGCGCGCCACTCGCCTCGCTGACAAGGGTCGAGAAATTGTCCACATCGATGCCGGTTGCGAATACGCCTGCAAACACGCCATTTCGGTACAAGGCGGTCTGCATATTGATATAGGTGATGCCGTCAATCTCCGTCGGACGTGTCCAGGACGGCTCTGTCGGGATCTCGCGCTCCATCTCAATGAGTTGGTTGCGGATTCTTGGCGGAACCATGCCCGGACGGATGGTCACGACAGTTCCGTTGACATCATCGACCACAACGACCGGGTTGCGTTCGCGGTCCCAAATCGCAACGCCGGAGACCTGCGGAGACGGACCGAGCGTGCCAAGCAGCGTGTCACGCAACTGGCGCTTGTCTGACAATTCGATCTGGCCTTCCTCGACGAGGCGCGCGATATAGCTCGCAAGTTCTTCAGCCGGATCGGCGTAGTCCCGCAGCCGTGTCTCGAGATTCGACATCGTAAGCCGACCGGATTCGCGAAGCAGCTCGAGTGTGTTGCGAAAATTTGCCCCGGCGGTAATCAGCAAGACTGAACCGACCGACAGAAGGATAAGGGAGCCGATCGCCGTCGACAGCAAGACCGTAAGGCTTATTCGCCCGCCAGCTCTAAATCGCCTCACCCGAATCTCCCGACTGAATTGCCATCTGTGCCACAATGTAGGTGCTTAGCGACCATGGCGCAAAGTCGCTGCCAACTATCTGAAACTATGCATGTTTTTCAAATCAATACGGAGATCGATCATGTTGCGTTTGTGCGTCATACGAAGCGTTTCCGCGTTTTGCCT
>JBCCOK010000020.1:0-77190 GCA_039025395.1 Pseudomonadota bacterium | reverse complement strand
CCAGAGTAGAGTCGTCCTGCAAGAGACGCAGGATTTTTCTGTCGAGCCGGTCCATCCGGTATCTCCTCATCATTTGCTTGCCGTACGCCCAATATCGAAAGAAAAGACATTTCGCTTCTTTGGATGCGGTAAGCCGGTGCCCGGTTTCTCTCGATATTGGGCGTACGGCAAGCAAATGATGAGGAGATACCGGATGGACCGGCTCGACAGAAAAATCCTGCGTCTCTTGCAGGACGACTCTACTCTGGCGGTGGCCGATATTGCCAAGAAGGTCGGTTTGTCGACAACACCTTGCTGGCGAAGAATTCAGAAGCTGGAAGAGGAAGGAGTCATTCGAAAACGCGTTGCGTTGCTGGATCAGTCCAAGATCAACGCCAGCGTAACGGTGTTCGTTTCCATCCGTACAAACTCGCATTCGAACGAATGGCTCCTGCGTTTTTCCGAAGTGATTTCGCAATTTCCCGAAGTGGTGGAATTTTACCGCATGAGCGGCGATATCGATTATCTGCTGCGCGTCGTTGTGCCGGATATCGCTGCTTACGATGGCTTTTACAAACGCCTGATCAAGCATATCGAGATCCGCGACGTGTCTTCTTCATTCGCAATGGAACAGATCAAATATACGACCGAACTGCCGCTTGACTATCTGGTGCTGGATGGTGCACGTGCGTCGGAAACGGCCTGACACCGCATCGATTTAAAAGGACTGCGAGGCGGCTGGTCCCGGACCTTCAACATCCCGCGGTGACGCGTGTGCCTGCAGCCAACGGACGACATCGTCGCAACGCCAGTCGGGCCCGGGTCCATGCCCGGGCTCTGGCCCGGGCACTTATCTCTCCAGCCGCGCGAGCAACGACGATGTATCCCAGCGACCGCCGCCCATTCTTTGCACCTCGCGATAGAACTGATCGACCAGCGCCGCCACAGGCAGGCTCGCTCCGTTGTTGCGTGCTTCCGCCAACACGATGTCGAGGTCCTTGCGCATCCAATCGACCGCAAACCCATGTTCGTAGTGGCCTTCGTCCATAGTCTTGTGGCGGTTGTCCATCTGCCACGAACCCGCGGCGCCCTTGGAAATCACCGCGATCACCTTTTCGATATCGAGACCGGCTGCCTTGCCGAAATGTATGCCTTCCGCGAGACCTTCGACGATGCCGGCAATGCAGATCTGATTGACCATTTTCGTAAGCTGGCCGCTGCCGACATCGCCCATCAAGCCGACCATCTTTGCATAGCTGTCAATGACAGGTTTGGCCGTCTCGAAGGTATCGGCATTTCCGCCGACCATGACCGTGAGGGCGGCGTTTTCGGCACCCGCCTGGCCGCCGGATACAGGCGCGTCGAGAAAGGCCACGCCTTTATCATGGGCCACCTGCGCCATTTCCCGGGCAACGGCAGCAGAGGCAGTCGTATTGTCGATAAAGATCGAGCCGGTCTTCATGGTCGCAAAAGCGCCGTCGGGTCCGATTGCAACGCTGCGGAGGTCATCGTCATTGCCGACGCAGGTGAATACAAAATCCGCACCTTCGGCCGCTGCTGCGGGTGACGGCGCAGAGCGGCCGCCGAATTCCGCAACCCATTTTTCCGCCTTGGCCGATGTCCGGTTGTAGACGCAAACGTCGTGGCCGCCGCGGGTCTTGAGATGGCCGGCCATGGGATAGCCCATAACCCCGAGGCCGATGAATGCAACTGTTGCCATAGTCTGCGCCCTTCTGCAAAGTGCCGTTGTTCAGATCGAGGTGCGTCCAAAAGGGAATAGATCAATGCGGCGGATCATCAAAGCCCTGGTGCGGTTTATTTTCGTGGCGGTGCCGGTGATCATTGTCGCGGCGATCGCCGGCTACATTTGGCTTGCCAGATCCTTGCCGGCGGCATCCGGAACACTGACGATCGCTGGTCTTTCAGACGCGGTGACAATCGAACGGGACGAAAACGGCGTTCCACATATCACCGGATCGACGCTCGAGGACGTGTTTTCCGGCCTTGGCTTCGCCCACGCACAGGATCGTCTCTGGCAAATGGAAGTCGCCCGCATTGCTGCGCAGGGCCGACTTTCCGAACTGTTCGGTGACGCAACGGTCGACAGTGATATCTGGTTGCGTTCAATGGGTTTTTATGAGGCGTCCAAGGCATCTTATGACCTTTTGCCCGAGCGTGCCCGCCGCGCTGTGGACGCCTATGCCAATGGCATCAATGCCTGGATAAACCGGGAAAACCGCGGTTTTGCTTCCAAATTGCCGCCTGAATTCGTCATCTTGCGTCACACGCCGGAACTATGGGAACCGGCGCACACGCTGGCATCGATACGGATGATGTCCGTGACCCTGGGCGAAAACGCGGACGAAGAGGTGCAGCGACTCGCCTTTGCGCGGCTTGGTTTTTCTTCGCGCGATATCAGCGAGCTCCTGCCGTTGGTGCCGGGAGATACTGCACCGGCGCTGCCCAACCTCACTGACCTGCTGGAACTCAACACAGGACCGCTTCAGACATCCGAAACAGAGAGCTCCACAGAAGCTCTTGCCTTTCCGGCGCCCCTTGGCAACGAAAGGGGCGCCTCCAACAACTGGGTCATTTCCGGATCTCGGACGCAGACCGGCATGCCCATCCTCGCAAACGATCCCCATCTGGAACTGACGGCGCCGTCGCTCTGGTATCTGGCGCATTTGAGGATCGATGGCGCTTCCGGGCCGTCCAATTATGTCGGAGCAACGATACCGGGGATCCCCTTGATGCTGCTCGGACGCAGCGACACATTGGCGTGGGGTTTCACCAATACCGGTGCCGATGTTCAGGACATTTTCATCGAGAAAATCAATCCGGACAATCCTGATCAGTATCTTACACCTGAAGGCTGGAGCGAGTTCGAAAACAGGCAGGAAACGATACGCATACGCGGCGGCGGCGAACGGACGTTTACGTTGCGGCATACTCGTCATGGCCCAGTGCTGCCTGAAGGCTTCCGCAACATCGGGCGTTACCTTCCGGAAAATACGGTCGCCAGCCTGCAATGGGTCGCACTGGCAGATGACGATTTGACCTTTGTTTCGGGCGTCGATGCTCTGAATGCAACGACGGTCGAGGAATTTCAGGCTGCGATGCGCAGCTACATGGCACCTATCCAGTCGATCGTCATTGCCGACACGTCCGGCAATATCGGGCTGATTGCACCGGGGCGTGTTCCGGTGCGCAAACCCGATAACATGGTGATGGGAAGAGCGCCGGTTCCGGGCTGGGATGCAACCTATGACTGGACCGGCTGGATACCCTTTTCCGAACTGCCGCGGCAAAGCAATCCGGCGATCGGTGCTATCGGTACTGCCAACACCAAAATTGTCGGGCCGAATTATCCCTACCTGTTGACGTTCGATTGGGAAGAGCAATGGCGTCAGAAACGTGTCGATGAACTGATCATCGACAACAGCGAGGTCCAGACCGTCGCTATGACCCGCAATGCCCAGGCAGATGTGGACTCGCTGGCTTTTGGTGTGCTTGGTCCGAAAATGGTTGCACTCGTGGAAGGCCGCAACGATATCGACGAAGAGGCACTGGCAACGCTTTCGGCCTTCGATTACCGCATGGTGCGCGAAAGCCGTGCGCCGCTGGTGCTGGTCGCGTGGTACCGGGCGGCAATGATCGGCATTTTCGCGGACGATCTCGGGCCCGGTTTCAATGCCTGGTTCAAACCGAGAGCCAATGTCATGGAGGCCGTCCTTGACGGCACGACCCAGCGGGATTGGTGCGATGACCGCACGACGTCCGGCGGCGAAAGCTGCGCCGATATTCTGGCGGAAAGCCTCGTTCTTGCGATCGCCGATCTTGAAACACGTTTCGGAGAAGACCGCAGCGCTTGGAGTTGGGGCGCGGCGCACATGACCTATGGCGCCCACACTCCGTTTTCACGCATCCCGGTCTTGAATGCGATTTTCGACGTCAGGATTGAAAGTGCCGGTGGGCCTTTCACTCTCAACCGCGGACAGCTTGCGCTCAGGGATGCGGCAGGCGCTTTCGTCAACAGAAGCGGTTCGAGCTATCGGGCGATCTACAATTTTTCCGACCTCGACCAGTCGACCTACATCCAATCGACCGGCCAGTCGGGCAACCCGTTTTCACGGCATTACCGCGATTTTGCTGTTCCGTGGTCGAATGTTGAGGGGATTGTCATTCCGACCGATCCGGCTGTCTTCGGCCCCGATATTGTTGGCAGTTGGCAGTTGACACCCTGATCGCCAGCGCGTCGCTGCGGCCCCTATCGCTTCAAGTGGCGGGTAAGCCGGTTCTCAAGGACGTTCCAGAGATTCCGCAGCGCTTCGACGATAACAAGGTAAAAGATCGCCGCCCAGATATAGGTCTGGAAGTCGAAGGTGCGCGAATAGGCGCGCCGCGTTTCCCCGAACAGATCGAACACAGTGATAATGGCGACGATGGCCGAGCCCTTGATCATCAGAATGATCTCGTTGCCGTAGGGGCGCAGCGCCACGATCATCGCCTGTGGCAGGATGATCTTTCGGTAGATCATTAGCCTCGAAAGGCCGAGAGCCTGTCCACCCTCGAACTGACCGCGCGGTACGCTTTGCAGAGCGCCACGCAGGATTTCAGCCTGATAGGCGGCTGTATTGAGGGTGAAGGCAAGGATTGCGCAATTCCAGGGTTCCCGGAAAAACCCCCACAGCCCGATGGCTTGCAGTTGCGGACGGAATTCCCCAAGGCCGTAGTAGATGAGGAAGAGCTGTGCGATCAGCGGCGTTCCCCTGAAGAAATACACGTAGCAATAGGCGATCGACGAAAAGAGGCCGTTGTTCGACATTCGACCCATTGTCACGGGAATCGAGAGCAATGCGCCGAGCGCAACCGAAATCGCAACCAGCGTCAATGTTACCTGCAGGCCTGAAAAATAGTTCGGTGCATAGCGATTGATCTTTTCCGGATCCCATTCGCCAACGAGGAACAGGATGATACCGACACCGATGATCAGCCAGAGCGCCATCATCGCTAGTCCCGCTATCCGAGTGCCTGTCCACCCTCGCGCGCGCTCCGGCGGCGGCGACTTGGCTTCGATGAGATCGCCGGCGGCACTCATACCCGCACCTCCGACCGTTCAACCCGGCGTTCGATGGCTGAGATGACAAAGGACGAAATGATGGCCAGCACGAGAAACAACAGGCAAGCGACCCCGAAAAACAGGAACGCTTCTTTGCTGACCCGCGCCGCAATTCCGGACTGGCGCAAAATATCGGGCAGTCCGATGACGGAAACCAGTGCGGTTTCCTTCAGCAAGATCATCCAGAGATTGCCGAGGCCGGGCAGGGCAATGCGGATGAGTTGCGGCAGAATGATCTTGAACATGGTTCGCGTCCGGTTGAGGCCGAGTGCGTAGCCGCCTTCATATTGGCCAACCGGTATGGCCCGGAACGCCGAAAGAAAAACCTCACTGGAAAAGGCGGAAAAAACGACCCCGAGGGCAATCATGCCAGCCAGAAACGAGTTTATCTCGATGCCGGATTCATAACCAAGGGAAAGCATCAACTGCCGTATGCCGATCTGCAATCCGAAATAAACGAGGAAGAGTGTCAGGAGCTCGGGCAGGCCGCGGAAGATCGTCGTATAGATCTCGGCAGCCATACGCAGGCTCGGTTCGTTGCTTTGCTTGGCCAATGCCAGCATGAAGCCTAGGAATAGGCCGAGCGGCAGTGTCGCCACGGCAAGGCTAACGGTCACCAGGACGCCGGATGCGATCTGGTCGCCCCAACCGTCTGGACCAAAGCTCAGCAGTTGCAGAGTTTCTTCCATTGTGCCCTTGGTGAAAGCCGGAAAATGCCGGCTTATGTCCCCTTACGAAAACGGCGGGAGTGATCCCGCCGTTTCTGTGTGTTCATCCAGTATTGAAATCACTCGCCGTATACATCAAATTCGAAGTACTTATCGTTGATTTCCTTGTATTTTCCATTTTCACGAATGGCGACAATCGCTTCATTGAACATCTCGCGCAGATCGTCGTCGCCCTTACGGATCGCAACACCGGCGCCAGGACCGTGAATCACCGGGTCTGTCGCCATTGTGCCGAGCAACTTGCAACACGAACCGTCATCAGTTTCTAACCATTCGCCCAAAACGATAACGTCATCGATAACAGCATCAATACGACCGCTCGCGATATCCAGTTTGTATTCGTCAGCAGTCGGGTAGAGGCGAACTTCGGCCGAGGGTATCTTTTCTTCGGCAAAGTTCGAATGGGTCGTTGCAGCTTGCGCCCCAAGAATGCGGCCTGATAGTGCAGCGTCAGAAGCCTCTTCGATATCAGAGTCTTTTGGCACCGCGATTGCGGGAGGCGAGTTGTAGTATTTGTTGGAGAAGTCAACCTTTTCCTTGCGCTCTTCCGTAATCGACATGGACGCAATGACAGCGTCGAACTTGCCGGCGATCAGCGACGGGATCATCCCGTCCCAGTCATTAATGACGAATTCGCACTTTACCTGCATTTCCTCGCAAAGTGCGTTGGCAATGTCGATGTCGAAGCCAACAAGCTCACCGTCCGATGTCAGGCTGTTGAAGGGCGGGTAGGCGCCTTCTGTGCCGATCTTGACTGTCTTTTCCTGACTGTATGCATTGGCACCGAAAGCAAGCGCCAGTGCGACCGCCGATGCTGCCATGGTAAGGTACTTTGAGATACGCATATTTGTCCTTCCTGATATCGTGCCTTGATTGTTTGTCTTTGCGGCACTGGACCGCGGGCCCCCATTGTCCCGCGCATTCTGCGATCTTCCCACTGTTTTCAAACAAAATGCAACTGCAAAATTCAACGGTTAGGGCTATTCCCGCGGCCAGACAATCGAATGTAAGCTGATGCGCTCATGTGGCGATCTGCAGGTGGGCAATCACCCGCCGGAAATTCCGAATTGCGAAAACGGCAGATATGTGACCCGGTCGCCCGGCGCGACCGTTCGGGTGTTTTCATCGAGCTCAATGAGGCCGTCCGCTTTTCTCAGGCCCGTGATCAGGCCGGAGCCGTCCGGCTCGAACTTGCGCGCGACGGTGCCGATCCGGCGATCAGCTTCAAGCCAGCCGCGCAGGAACTCGCGCCGACCCGTTTTCTTTTCGGCAATCCGAAAACCTGCCGGAACGAGCAGCCGCACCGGTTCGCGGTATCCGCCGCCACCCAGAATGCGCACTGCCGGGCGGAAATAGAGCAGAAAACAAACGAATGCGGCGACTGGATTGCCCGGAAGGCCGAGCAACACGCAATCGCCGATCTGACCGAATGTCATAGGTCGACCGGGTTTGATGGCGATTTTCCAAAGATGGCGTTTGCCAAGCCTATCGATCGTCCTGACGATGTGGTCGGCATCACTTGAGGATGCGCCACCCGAGGTAAGAATAATATCGTTATTCCGGGCTGCTTGGGAGAGCGTTGTCGCAACCGCGTCGGCATCGTCCCTGAGTATGCCCAGATCTGTGATTTCGATCGGGAGATCATTGCACAGCGCCTTTAACATCGGGCGGTTGGTATCGAAGGTTTGGACGCTCGCAGTCGAAGCCGCTGCAGCGACGTCCATGAGTTCGTTTCCGGTCGATGCAATCGCGATCCGCAGCCGTTTGAAGACGCTCAGCTGAGCGATGCCGACAGACGCCAGCGCCGCGATGTCTTGCGGTCTCAAGAGGTGGCTATGCGAGATGAGCAGGCTTCCCGCCGTGACGTCCTCGCCGGAAAGCCGGCGGTTTGCGCCTTTTTCCAGGCCGTCGGCCAGCATGACGGTGCTGGCATCGTCCGAGACTGTGCAGTGCTCCTGCATGGCAATCGTGTCTGCGCCATCTGGCACGACCGCACCAGTGAAGATGCGTGCCGCTGTCCCCGCCGGAAGCGAGGGATCGCCGGCGTCGCCGGCCGCAATACGTGGTCCGAGCTTGAGCTTTCGCGATTGCGCGTAGTCGGAATAGGCAAAGGCAAAGCCATCGACGGCGCTGTTGTCCTTTGAGGGAACGTTGCGCGGTGCGCTTACATTTTCAGCCGCATACCGGCCGAGGGCGTCACCGAGATGCACCGTTTCCATGCCAGCGACAGGCCCAAGTCTTTCTGCGAGCATTGCGATGGCATCATCGTGCAGCAGAAGACCTTTCTGGTGCGAGAAACAATCATCCATCAACGGATCCAGTGTGCTCAAATCCGTTCCTCCGATCCATGAACGGCAACACGCAGCAGGCGTTCGGCTGTTTCAAAATCCTCCGGCGTGTTGGCGTTGAAGAACGGATCAACAGACGTTCCGGCCATGCGCACAAAGGGGAAATCAACCGTCTCGAAGGTGTGCCGCTGGACCCAATCGGAAACCTTGCGGTTTTTCTCATTTTCCAACCATCGGCAAAGATCGGCATGAAGAGCCACCGGCCACAGCGAAAACGCCGGGTGCAGATGATCGTTTGAGGAAGCGACGACGAGTGTTTCCGGATTGCTCACAGCCGCCCTGAGGCGCAATACCAGTTCGTTGGGAAAGAATGGCGTGTCGACTGCTACGGTCACCACATGTGTACAGTTCCTGGCGTTACCGATTGCCCAATCCATCGCGGCCTCTACACCTGCCAGCGGTCCCGCGTGACCTTCGATATTGTCCGAGATCACGGGCAATTCGAAAGCTGTCATGTCCGGATTATTACCTGTGTTGACGATTATCCGGTCGACCTGCGGCGACAGCCGGTCGATGGCGGTTGCAAGCATGGGTACGCCGCCCAGCTTTTTGAGCGCCTTGTCGACGCCACCCATCCGGCGGGACAATCCGCCCGCAAGTATGGCACCGATGATGGGGTCCTTTTGTTTCTGCATGGGCTCAAATTGCTCGATTGCCTGAACGGCGTCGTCCAGCCTTTGCAACCATTGTGGTTCAATCAACATCAAAAGCAAATGAGGGCATGCCGGCAAGTGAAATGGCGCGGTGCTTGCCCGTAATGCGTCAGGCCTACAAGACGCGTTTCTATTCTGAGGCAGGTTCCACCACGCTCTTAACCGCCTGCATCGCGACCTGGCGTGCAATGTAAATGACGTAGAGCGCTGTCGCGACACCCGCTATCGCAGACAAAAGCATAATGTAAAGCAGTGGATAGGGTCCGGTCTGGGCGGATAGCATTGCACCAGACAAGACCGACAAGGCTGCGCCGCCGCCGATCATCAGGGCGCCGCCGAGACCCGACGCGGAACCGGCAAGGTGGGGGCGAACGCTAACGAGGCCGGCATTGGCATTTGGCAGGCTTATGCCGTTGCCAAGGCCGACAAAGAGCATGAAACCGAAAAATGCCAACGCATGGTCTATGCCGATCGAGAAGGTGGCAATCGAACCGACCATGCCTAGGCTTGTTGCTATGTTGCCTGCGAGCATCATGTTGTTGATGCCGAAACGCTGGGAGTACCGCCCGGACAGGAAGTTGCCGATAAGATAGCCGATGGCCGTGAAGGCAAAATAGAGGCCGACCTCCGACGGCGTGAGTCCGAGAAATTCGATCGATACGTATGGAGCACCGCCGAGAAACGCGAAAAACGAACCTGACGTGAAGGCCGCGGACAGTGCATAGCCCCAGAACCGCCGCGAGCGAACCAGTTCGGGGTATGCCCTGAATTGCGCACCAAAACTCGCTGACCGGTGCAGATTCGTCTCGCCGAGATCCAGATACACCAAAACCAGCACAAACACCCCGAAGACAAGGCTTATCCCCATTGCGGCACGCCAGCCATATATTTCATCGAGCACACCGCCGATCATCGGGCCGATCATGGGCACCAGCGCCATACCCATGGTGATGTAGCCGATCATGCTGGCCGCTTTGTCCGTATCGACCATGTCGCGCACGATCGCACGTGACAGCGCAAGACCGGAGATGACAGCCGTTTGAATGATCCGGGCAGCCAAAAGGACCTGAAAATTCGGCGCAAGCATGCTGGCGACCGTCGCGATGACGAAGACCCACATGCTGGCGATTAATACAGGGCGACGGCCAAACCGGTCGGAAAGCGGACCAATGATCAGTTGAACCAGAGCTGTGACGCCGAGGTAGGCCGATATCAGCAGTTGCGCATAGGTATAGCTGACGCCGAATTCGCGCGCGATACCGGGCAGGGAGGGAAGAAGGATGTTCAAGTTCAGCGCCCCGGCACCGGTGATGATCACCAGCGTCGCGATATGCGGTGCCGTGTTTCGGTCAAGAAACCTGCTGTCCTTGATCAAAGACGAAATCCTCTTGCCAATCCATGCAGCATTCTACGCCCGCATGCATTTTCGTGATCCGCTGAACAGTTCGCCACAAGAGGCGGCCCGATGGTCCGCCGATCGGTTGAACCGCCGGCTCAAGAAAACTTCTCAGCCGCCAGTGACGCTCATGTGACGCGAGACAGCGGGTTTTTTGCTCCGTCTGTCTATTATGAAGTCGTGACCCTTTGGTTTGCGGAGAATTGCGTCATTGATTGCCTGGGACAACAGCTCGTTGCCTTCCGAGGCGCGCAGCGGTGTGCACAGGTCAGCGGCGTCTTCCTGCCCAAGGCACATATAGAGGGTGCCCGTGCATGTCAGCCGGACCCGGTTGCAGCTTTCGCAAAAATTGTGCGTCATCGGCGTGATGAAGCCAAGGCGTCCGCCGGTCTCGGCGACATCGACATATCGTGCAGGTCCGCCGGTCTTGTAGGCGATTTCGCGCATCGTGAACTGTTTTGCGAGGTCGGCGCGCAAGATTGAAAGCGGCAGATACTGGTCGGTGCGATCCTCGTCTATTTCGCCCATCGGCATAGTTTCGATCACCGTCATATCCATTCCCAAACCGTGCGACCAACGGATCAGGTCGGGAATTTCATCGGCATTGAAGCCCTTCAGGGCGACGGTGTTGATCTTGATTTTCAGCCCTGCTCTGCGGGCGGCTTCAAGTCCGGCGAGCACGCGCTCAAGATTGCCCCAGCGGGTGATGTGGCGGAATTTCTCAGCGTCCAGAGTATCAAGCGAAACGTTAATTCGGCGCACACCGCAGTCGGCAAGTTCTTCGGCCACGCGGACCAGTTGCGAACCGTTTGTGGTGATCGTCAATTCGTCCAAGTCACCGGATTGGAGATGGCGCGAGATTTCACGAATGAAATGCATGATGTTCTTGCGCACCAGCGGTTCGCCGCCGGTTAACCGAAGGCGTTTGACGCCCTTTTCAATGAAGACCGTGCAAAGCCTGTCCAACTCCTCAAGCGTCAGCAGGTCCTTTTTCGGCAGGAAGGTCATGTTTTCCGCCATACAATAGGTACAACGAAAATCGCAGCGATCGGTTACCGAAACCCGCAGATAGCTTATGGCGCGTCCGAAGGGATCAACCATTTTTCGATGTGCAGCGTATTGTGTCATGCTCTCCCACACAGTCAGTCTCCCAATGCCCAACGTCGCGTAGCGGATCGACTGTCTTCGTTTCCGGCGCGATCTAGGCCAAACAATATGTTGCGCCCCAATTCGGTTTCGTCAATGCGTATTGCGGGAGGCCGTCCATTACAACAGCCGGCCGGCGCTGCCAACTGTGCCCGCAAAAATGAAAGACCTGATACCATTCCGTACAATGGTCTCTGGACAATCCCAGCCTGATTGTGCTCTGGAAAACCGGCTGTATAGAAGACAGCGGGGGCGATCGGCCATGACTGACAGCAAACGTATCAGCCCGAGTGAATTGCGGGTTTCAAAGGACAGGCGGATGCTCACCGTCGTCTTCGGCGGCGAGGGTGCCTTTGAACTGCCGGCTGAGGCGTTGCGTGTGCTTTCACCGTCCGCTGAAGTGCAGGGACATTCACCGGAGCAGCGGGTCACCGTTCCCGGGAAGCGAAATGTCGCCATCAAGGCGGTGGAGCCGGTTGGCAACTATGCTGTCAGGATCGTTTTCGACGACGGCCATAGCACGGGGATCTTTACCTGGGTCTATCTGCACGAGCTGGGCAGTGCTTTCGGAAGCCGCTGGTCTGGGTATCTCCGGGAGCTTGAAGAGAAAGGCTTGAGCCGCGATCGCCCCGACCTGCCGCGATAGGGCAGGGCAGGCCAATTCCGCTACGCTTCAGATCCTCTCCGGTTCATACTGCTTTTCACCTTCCAATTGGTTCAAGCTGCGGATCATGCGGTTCATCGCATCGCCGATAAAATTGCAATCCTCGACAGTCGTGGTCGACATGGTGTGCTCAACCAGTTCCAGCTCAATCTGCAGGGCTTCCAAAGTCACTTCGCGTCCCTTTTCCGTGAGGTAGAGGCGCAGAACCCGTTTGTCCGTTTCGTCCTTGCGGCGAATGATAAGTCCACGTTTTTCGATCTGTGGCAGCAACATGCTGATGTTCGAGCGACCGACAAGAAGCTTGTCTGCGAGGTCCTGTTGCGAAATGCCCTCATAGCGATAGAGGTTGGCCATGATATCAAGATGCGGAACCTTGATATCGAGCCGGGTCAACTCTTTGGCGAGCCTTTGATGAATCATCTGGCAGGCCCTGGCAACGGCAATCCAGTTCTTGAAGCGTGGATTATCCCAAGGAAGCGGTTGATTTTTGTTCATAGTTGTACAATTATGTTCATGGTTGAACTTATTATCGGATTCCGACTATGACATCATTGCAGCAAAAGGTCATCCACATCGGTTTTGACATAGCGGGGCGTTTGGCGCCGGCCACGACCGGCCGTTTCGCTTTTCGCTTGTTCTCCCTAACGCCTTCGCGGCGTGCAGGCGGGCGCAAGGCACGGACCGTCATCGCGCAGGCGGAAGCTAAAATGAGAGCTGCAAAGGCAATGCAGTTGTCCATCCACAGCGGCCGAATTGCCACCTGGTATTTTCCGCCCCTCGGCAGTCGGCGGCTAGGCACCGTTCTTGTCACCCATGGTTGGGGCGCACGAACGGAATACATGCTGGAGATCATTTCTGCCTTGCAGAAGGATGGCCATGCTGTCGTTGCACTCGACCTCCCGGGACATGGTGGTTCGAGCGGCAGAACGCTTGATATGGCGCGTGCGGTAGAGGCCGTTGATGCCGCCTGGCGTCAGTATGGACCGTTTTCAATGATGGTCGGACATTCTTTCGGTGGCGCAGTGGTGTTGAATGCAGCGGTCGCATCGGTTGAGGGCTTTCGCGCCAATAGTCCGGATAAGCTGGCACTTATTTCGGCGCCGAACTCTCTGCCTGCGGTTTTCGAATGGTTTGCCGATCTGCTTGGGCTGCGGCCCAAGAGCCGTCGGGCGCTCTATGATGGCGTTGCCGAGGTGACCGGGCGGCCCCTCGAGACATTCATTGGAACCGTGCAGCTTGCCGTGTTCGGAAAGCCTACCTTGGTGATTCACGCGCCGGACGACCGGGAAATCACGGCGGACAGCGCCCGGGCCTTCCAGACTGCCGGTGACCATGTTCAACTCTGCTGGGCGGACGGTCTTGGCCATCGGCGGATCCTCAGGTCAGCGGATGTTGCAGAGAGGTTGTGTGCGTTTGCGCGTGCCGGCGATCGGGCTGCTGCTGCTTGAAGGTCTCTGATTGATGCCGTTTGGCAACATTGCTCTTGCTCACTGCCGTACGTTCCAGGCCAACCAACGGCCGTGGAAATCGACGCGGGCCAATTCAACTTCGCCGCCAGCCGGCCACTCCCGGAGCTGCAAAGACGCGCCGGGCGACTCTCCATCGGCTTCCATGCCGATGAGAAAAAGCGGCGTATCGCTGGTACTCCGTGCCCCGGCGCGTTCGATGATGGCGGTGGCCCTTTTTTGGTCTTCTCGATCGAGGTATTGCCAGGCGATGGTGTGAAAGATCACATGACCATGACCCGACGGCGTTTGCGTCAGGCGTTGTTCGAGCCAGTTCGGCGCGTTCGATTGATCGATCTCCACCGGCCGTTGCTGCGCCAGTTCAAGAGCTGCATGGGTCCGCTTCAGCCGATCATCCTGATCGGCCCAAATATAGGATAAAAGCCTGTTTCGTTGTTGCTCCTTTGATAGATCAAAGGGGGCGAGATCACAGCCGCGCCTTTCCACAACGGTGACATTTGCCGGTTGCAACTGCGGTCCGTGCCAAGACGGATTAAGCTCGACTGTCGAAGCAGACAGGCCGCATTGCAGGTCGCCCAGCCGATAGCGAAATTGGTCGAGCTGCAAGTTGAGCCCCGCGCTGGCGCCGATTTCAGAAAGAATAAGCGGAGCCTCATATCGGGCACAGATATGCAGGAGCGCGGCATAGATCGCCGCGGCCCGGCGTATCTCGTTTGTTTGCGGCGCGCTGTTCAGGCGGCGATGGATAAATGGTTCATGCTGGATAAGCGCTTTTGCCACAACGCTATGTAGCATTTCAGTATCAATTCTGCCTGGTGCGGGCGGATAAACCGCGGCCAGGGCCGGATCCGAGCCAGACAGGACCAGTTCATGGAGGGCGGCGCAGGTGCGCAGGGGCAGCGAATTGCCGTTTGCGGTTGGATCTCCCGGCCAAGCCTCTAGCGTTTTGCGCAGCGGCAAGTCAGGCATGCCATAAGCAGCCAAAGCTTCGCAGATATCCGCAGTGAAGGGCGAGCCGAGTTTGCGGCATGCCTGTGCCTGTTTTTCAAATGCAGCGGCAAGGTTTTTGGATAGCGGCTGTGCGGTCTGCGGTACGCTCATTTCGACGCAGCGTACCATATCGCTCTGGGACAACAACGCGGTCCGGGGAGTTTGGGGGCATGTCGTTGCAATAGAAAAACCGGGCGCCGTTTCCGTATCGCCCGGTTTGCCTGAATTCTGGTTGGCCTAGCCGTCCTGTTGGTTGATGTAGTCGGCGATGTGACCGGAAAGCTGGTTGTATTCGCTGCAGCTGCGGCTTTCGCAGAGCCTGCGAATCTCTGCAAGCTGTTCGAGTGCACCCGTCAAATCGCCCTTTTGCAGCAATGCTTCGCCCATATATTCGCGAACGAGGGTATATTCAGGGTCGATTTCGATGGCTTTCTCGTAGTACGTCATGCCGATATCGACACGCCCCAATTTGCGGTTTGCAAAGCCGAG
The DNA here is from genome assembly GCA_039025395.1 of Pseudomonadota bacterium. Taxonomy (GTDB): domain Bacteria; phylum Pseudomonadota; class Alphaproteobacteria; order Rhizobiales; family Rhizobiaceae; genus Hoeflea_A. The sequence goes on along the minus strand of JBCCOK010000020.1, from coordinate 62,212 downwards.
ATAGTTGAGCACTCGCTTGTCGTCGGCTGAAGCAAGCATCAATACATCGATTGCTTCCTGGTACTTTCCGGCGTCAGCGAGGCTGCGGCCATACTCATAGAGGCTTTCCTGGTCGACACTTGAACTGCGTGGAACGCACTTCCGCTGTTGCCGATCCCAGACCTGACCATTTCTGCAGTTGTTGGATGTGTTTGTGGAACCACCACCGCCAGCCGCATAGACCGGTGTTGATAGAGCCATGCCTGCCGTTACCAGCAGAGCGCATGTGAGTATTGAACCTTTCATTCGTATCCCTCGGTGGTTTTTCGGTTTCGAAGACACTGCATATGCTGCCGTCTCGCGCTGACCATATTCACATGGCCCCGGCGCTCAAACACATAGGTTTCAAAAATTACAGTGCAAGGGCCGGAGTGTTCTTCACTACACGTCGCTCTATCCTCGGCCCAACGGAAGAATTTGAATCCTTCGCGGAGAAGACCCATGCTTGCATTCATCTGAAATTCATGATTTCCAGATACTCTCATTTAAGCGTCTGGCAGCTGCGTGTTTGGGACTGCTGTGACAATCCTTCAAGCGGACAGGTGCGCGCCTCAGGAAGCAGTCTTCGATGCAAAGCGACCTCTCCAGACGCCTTGGCGCCGAGTTTGTCGGCACTGCTTTTTTGCTGGCAACAGTCGTCGGCTCTGGGATCATGGCCGAGGCACTTGCGGATGGCAATGTCGCAATCGCGCTCCTCGGGAACACGATCCCGACCGGTGCTATCCTCGTGGTGCTAATTACGATGCTGGGACCGGTCTCGGGCGCCCATTTCAATCCAGCGGTCACGCTTGTGTTTGCGGTGAAGCGCGACCTCCCACTTGGCGAGGCTGTGTGTTACGTCATTGCCCAGGTCGCAGGCGGAATTGCCGGCGTCTGGGCTGCGCACCTCATGTTTGATGTCGAAGTTCTTCAGATCGGGCAAACAGTGCGAACCGGGTCAGCACAGTGGTTTGCCGAAGGTGTGGCAACCTTCGGATTGATATTCACGATTCTGGCAACGCTCAAGACGCGCGAATCTGCCGTCGCGATGTCGGTTGGGCTCTATATTACCGCGGCCTATTGGTTTACAGCCTCCACCTCCTTTGCCAATCCTGCCGTCACCATCGCGCGCGGCTTGTCTGACAGCTTTGCAGGAATAAGGCCGCAGGACGTGTTGCCCTTCGTTGCCGCACAGTTGCTGGCGGCACTTGTCGCACTTATCTTCTGCAATTGGTTGTTGCTGTTCCGGCAAAGTGAACAATCAAACGACCGTTGATCAATTTTTTAGGAAATATTCCGTATTTTACGCATTTCGACCATGAGGCTGTTGCACATTGGTCTACAGTGATCGTAGCTTTACTGTAGCGGTGCAACGCATCTCTTGTATGGTTTGAGTTCAGCGTAGTCGGAGGGGCCGATTTGAAATCCGGAAATATGAAGATACGCCGCGGCGTATGCGCTTTGGCTTTTGTGTTTACCGTGGCTGCCGTTCTGCCGGCAACAACGCCGCCAGCCATGGCTCAGAACGGGCTTTTCGACATCATTTTTGGCAAAAAGCAATGGAACCGGCGCCAAAAACAGCGTGAAATGAGACGCCAGCGGACAGAGCGCACACAGCGTGCGGCAAGGCCCGCACCCCGCATAAAGGGGCCTTCGGTATACAACTACAAGCCCGATGGCCTCAAAACGGTTGATCTTTCTCCGCTCGCAAAGGTTCAGGCCGCCGCAGCTTTGCCTGCTCAAGTCGAGGAGATTGTTGCGCCGACGGCAAAACCCATTTCGACTGCCGATGTCGATCCAAAACCCGCTGTCGATACTGTCGAGGTTGCTTCGCTTGAACCGGTCGGCGCAACGAAGGTCGATGCGGCATCGGCGGTGACCGACGGCGCGTCCGAAACGCCTTCCAGTTCAAGTCCCGACGATGTGACTGCGGCCACGGCACCGGTTGAGAGCGATGGGGCAGATGCCGGCAATAGTTCCGTCCAGCCGGTACCGTCTTCCCTGACAACCGAAGATATTGAAGCAGAACTCGTCAAAGAAAGCGCTTTCGACCGATCGCGCGTCTATCTCGACGGGTTTGCAATAAGGACGCTGCCCGAAGTGGGTGATGCCATAAAGGCTTATTACAAGGCCGATGCGGATTTCATTTGGGTCAGCGGTGATCAGCCGAACGAGCGTGCGCGAACAGCGATGAAAGTCATGGCTGCTGCAGATGAAGTCGGACTTTCCGCATCCGATTACCGGGTCGATATGCCAACGGGCAATATCGATGCCGCTGATGCTGAATCCCGCAAGCGTGCTCTGATGCAGTTTGAGATGAACATGAGCGCAGCGGCGCTCAGTTACGTTCTCGATGCGACCCGTGGCAGGATCAATCCGAACAAGCTTTCTGGCTATCATGACTTCAAGCGTAAAGAGGTCGACCTCGCCTCGGCGTTGGAAAATATGGCGGTGACCGACGGCGCTGGCGACTACTTGCGCGTCAGCAATCCGGGCAATCCGCAGTTCCAGGCCATCATGGACGAACTGGCCGAGCTACGCAGGGCTGAAGCAGAAGATCACATTGAAATTGCCGAAGGCACCTTTCTCAAGGTTGGCCGTTCAAGTCCGGAGGTCGGCAAAGTGGTCGCGGCCATCCGTAAACGCGGTTCGGACGCGCTACTCGTCGAGCACGGTCTGACGCTGGTCGACTACGACACGAATGGCGGCGATCTGTACACGCAGGAACTGGCGGAAATGGTCAGACAATTCCAGCGCGAAAATGACCTGGCGCCCGATGGCATCGTCGGCAAGATGACGATCGCCAAACTGAGCGGAATGTCGAACGAGACCAAGATTGACAAGCTGGTTCTGGCGATGGAGCGGTTGCGTTGGTTGCCCCGTGATCTGGGTGCTCGCCACGTTTTCATCAATCAGCCAGCCTACCGCGCGACCTATGTCGAGGACGGCAAGGACGCGATCTCAATGCGTGCCATCGTCGGCAAGACATCGAACCAGACCAGTTTCTTCCAGGATGAAATCGAGACAGTGGAGTTCAATCCCTACTGGGGTGTGCCGCGTTCCATCATCATAAACGAGATGCTGCCGAAGCTGCGCCGGGACCCGGGCTATCTCGACAAGCTTGGATATGAGCTGACTGACCGACGCGGACGTCGCGTTTCGTCGCGAAACGTGAACTGGTACGCGGTCGGCCCGAAATCGGTGCCGGTCGATGTCCGCCAGCCGCCGGGGCGCAAGAACGCGCTGGGCGAACTCAAGATTCTGTTCCCCAACGAGCATGCAATCTACATGCACGATACCCCCACCAAGAATCTCTTCGAACGTGACAGCAGAGCCTTCAGTCACGGTTGTGTCCGCCTGCACGATCCGAGGGGAATGGCGGCGGCCGTACTCGGCAAGTCACGCGAACACGTCGCGCAGCAGATTGCGCAGGGCCGCAATCTTGCCGAGCCGGTAGAACAGAAAATCCCTGTCTATGTGTCCTATTTTACGGCATGGCCGAACGATGACGGATCCGTCGGTTACTTTGCAGACATGTACGGACGGGACAAACATCTCGATAAAGCCATCGCGCGGACCGAAGAGGTACGGGCAGGTACCTAACGCGGGATAACATCTTGCCAGATGGCGAACCGGCTAGCCGGTTCCTACCAGTCGGCTGACGAGATCCGGATTGAGTTGATCGTAGTGCGGCATTATCAGGTCGGCGCCCAATTCTTCCACAGCATGTTCGGAATAGCCAAACGGCACGGCAATCGACGGAATTGCAGCATTTCGTGCTGCGGCAATGTCATTGATCGAATCACCGATCATGAGCGATCGTGAGCTATCGGCTCCGGCCATTTCTATCGTGCCCAGCAAATGCCGTCCGTCGGGTTTCCTGAATTCGAACGTGTCGCCTCCCGTAACGGCTTTAAAATTCGACAGGATCCCGGTCAATTCGAGCAGCCTGACCGCCATCCGCTCGGTCTTGTTGGTGCACACCGCCATTGCAATGCCAGCGTTCGACAGTCTCTTCATTGCTTTTTCTGCTCCGGGATACAGCTTGGTATCGCCCGGCATCGAAGCCCCGTAGTGATCGAGGAACACGGCAAAAAGACGTTTCATCTCTGTTTCGTTGACGACACTGTTTCGAAGCTCAAGGGCCCGGGCAATCATGGCCATGGCGCCGCGTCCGACGAGGTAGGTCATCTGGTCCAGGTTCACCGGTTCCAACCCGATAGAGCCGATCGTATGGTTTAGGCTGGCCATTAGATCGGTCGCCGTGTCGAAAAGCGTGCCGTCGAGATCGAATATCACAAGGTCAAAAGCCATGGCGTCCGCCGGGTTGAGAATACCCGCGTTGCGGTAGGCCAGGAATGGCCGATTTGCAAGCGCATAAGCGCGGCTTCGATGGGGCTTGGTGGTTGGCGTACGCGAATTGATACAGCGCTCAATCGGAATTGACCTTCGCGGTAACGATAGCTTCGGAAAACGCCTTTGCTTGCTGGCTGCTACATGTTAACAGCGCAGAACCTTTCACGTGGAGCTAACGGGACATGGACGCCCGGGAAATGAAAATCCAGGCGGCTGGAGCGGCGCTCGAACATATCCGTCCGGGAATGCGCCTTGGGATCGGAACCGGTACAACCGCGGAGGCGTTTGTCCAGCTTTTGGCGGAAGAAGTCGAGGCGGGACTTGCTGTCCAGGGTGTTCCGACCTCTGAGCGAACAGCAAGGCTGTGCGTTGAAATGGGGGTTCCGCTGTTCTCGATTGAGGAGGTTCCAGAGCTGGATTTGACGATCGACGGCGCGGACGAAATCGATCCTGACCTGCGGCTGATCAAAGGTGGCGGCGGCGCGCTGCTGCGCGAAAAGATTGTCGCTGCGGCGTCGCAAAGGATGATCGTCATTGCAGACGAGTCGAAAGTTGTTGATACGCTAGGCCAGTGCCTTCTTCCGATCGAGATCAATCGGTTCGGAGTTGCAGCTACCCGTATCGCCGTAGAGAAGGTCGCCGCATCGTTAGGTCTAAACGGTTCGATAGATCAAAGGATGGATCGTGATGTCCCGTTTGAGACCGATGGCGGCCATATGATATTGGACGCCTCGTTTGGCCGTATTGAGGATGCGGAAGCACTTGCAGACGCGCTTAACGCGATTCCGGGGGTGGTGGAGCATGGCCTGTTTCTTGGCTATGCATCCGAAGCAATCATAGCCGGGCCGTCCGGTGTAAACGCGATGAAAAGCAGAGGAAATCAGAAAACATGATACAGACAAGGAAGGCTGGCCGAACACTGCGTGTCGCTCTGGCGTTGGCGGCCATGGCTGCAGTTGTTTTTGCTGCGCCGGCAAAGGCGCAGGATCCGTCCGCCGAACATCTGGCCGCCGCGCGGGCCGCTATCAACGCCATACGCGCTACCGAGCAGTTCGACGCAATACTGCCAAACGCTGCCCAGAACCTGAAAGCCAGTTTGATTCAGACGGCGCCGAATCTTCAGGAAGTCATTACGGTAACAGTTGACGAAACCGCAATTGAGATGGCCGGGCGACGCGCCGATCTCGAAAGGGAAGCGGCTATCATCTATACCCGGAATTTCTCCCTTGAGGAACTCAACGCCATTCGCACGTTCTACGAAAGCGAGGCTGGTCAGAAACTTCTCGAAACAGGCCCGGTCGCAACTCGGGAGCTGCTTCAGGCGGCTGAAGTATGGTCAAACGGTATCAACAGGGATCTTTCGACCGCAACGGAACAGGCCTTGCGCGCATCGCTTGGCGAACCGCCAGCCGAAGGCTCGGATACCGACACCCAATAGGCGCACAGATATGCAATTCGACTGAGCCTGGCTTGCATCGGTCGGGCTTTTCTTTTTTGGCTCCGTACCCATGTGACTGGCAAGCTCGTCGTGCAATGTGCTCGTGAGCCGATTCCGTTATCAGTTTGAGGAAGGGACATGACGTCATACGACTACGACTTTTTCGTTATTGGCGGCGGTTCCGGCGGTGTACGTGCTGCGCGCCTGGCCGCGTCAATGGGAAAGCGTGTGGCGATTGCCGAAGAGTACCGCTATGGCGGGACATGCGTCATCAGGGGCTGCGTGCCTAAGAAGTTGTTTGTTTATGCTTCGCATTTTTCAGAAGAGTTCGAGGATGCCGCCGGCTACGGTTGGCGGGTGGGCGATTGGCAGTTCGATTGGCAAACGCTGATCGCCAACAAGGACCGGGAAATCGCACGGTTGGAAGGGCTTTATCGCAAAGGCCTCAGCAATGCAGGTGCCGAGATTTTCGACAGCCGCGCAGAACTGGTCGACTCCCATAGCGTGCGCATTGTCAGCAGCAATCGTGTTGTTACGGCTGAAAACATCCTCGTGGCTGTCGGCGGGCATGCAGGCGACAATGCGGTTATCGAAGGCCGGGAGCTGACGATTTCGTCGAACGAGGCATTCCACCTCGAAACGCTTCCCCGATCCATCCTGATCGCCGGCGGTGGTTACATTGCGGTTGAGTTTGCGAGCATTTTTCACGGTCTTGGCGTTGAGACGACGCTCATTTACCGCGGCCCGGAAATCCTCAAGAATTTTGACATGGACCTGCGGCGCACTTTGCATCGCAGCATGGAAGAAAAAGGTATCCGGGTTCTCTGCAGCGAGGTCATTACGCACATCGTGCGGTCCGCAGACAACCGTCTCGACGTCACTACGTCCGGCGGACGGAATCTCAAAGTCGACCAAACCATGCTCGCATTGGGTAGACTTCCGAACACCAAAGGCCTGGGTCTGGAAAAGGCGGGGGTCGAGACCGACGCCGCCGGCGCCATCGTGGTTGATGCGCATATGCGCACTAACGTCGACAATATCTACGCGGTCGGTGATGTCACCAACCGGATCCAACTGACACCGGTTGCGATACATGAAGCCATGTGCGTGGTCGATACCTTGTTTCGAGACAGGCCGACCCAACCCGACCACGAAACCGTTGCAACCGCAGTGTTCTCGCAGCCAGAAATCGGTACGGTCGGTCTTTCGGAGGACGATGCCGCGCACGCCTATGAAGAGCTTGAGATCTACAGCGCAACGTTTCGTCCAATGAGGCATACGCTTTCGGGGCGGCAGGAAAAAATGATCACAAAGCTGGTGGTCAACGCTGCTGACAGGCGGGTTCTCGGCGCCCACATTCTCGGCCCCAATGCCGCTGAACTGGCGCAGGTGCTGGCGATCGCCGTCAAGGCTGGCTGCACCAAGGATGATTTCGACCGCACGATGGCTGTTCACCCGACGGCTGCCGAAGAACTGGTGACTACCTATCAGCCGACCTACCGCGTCAAGGACGGGCAACGATTAGTCTGATTTGCCGTTGATGGGCCGCTCAATATCCAGTCGATGACGTTCGGCCAAAGCGTTTGCCTGAAGCGCTTTCTGAAAAACCCAAGATGCCCGATGGGTTGACCGCCCGCGGCTTTTGGGGACAGCTAACGCTCCTCGATATCGGCATCGACGTAATGCTTCAAAAGTGCGCCGATAGCCCGTGGCGTACCCCACGGGTCGTCAGTCAGCCCGATCGACAAGACTGGTATGTTGACGGTCGCATAGCCGGCCCGTGCGCCGACCGCAGGATCGTCAAAGAAGTACTCAGGGTGGAAACACCATTTTGCCCAGTCGCGGAAGACTGACGCGGGGAACGGTTCGCCCAGTCCCATCCAGCGGGGCGTTTTGCCGAGGACCGTCGCTAGCGGCACGCCGACGACGTTCATTTTCAGCATGTTGCGCCAGGCGGTGTCAGTATGGCGCCAATAACCCGACAAACAAGCGACCATGCAGAAGCGATCAAATCGTTCCGGCATCCCGCATATGCCAAGCGCCTGGCCGCCAAAAGACTGACCGACCCCCACCATGGAATGTCCGGGCGCTTGCTGGTCGAGGCGCGTCATGGCTGCCGGCATGTCGTAGTGGGCCCAGTCGCGCATGTTGATCCGCCCCCGGAAATCCGGCGGACGCGGCGAATCTGGCATCCCTCGATAGTCATAGGTGAGGACACCGCGACTGCCGCTGCTGACCAGCGCGAGTGCAAAATTCCGGTAGAAGCCGCGCGGCGCTCCAGTTGCCGACGAGATCAGGACAAGTGGGCCGGCACGACTCGGCGTTTCCTCGTTCGGTGTAAAAAGTGTCCCTGCGAGCGGGAATCCGTCAGCTGTTTCGAATTGTAGATTGATCTCTTCCGCGACTATGTCATTCTTGCGTGGTGTTTCATTTTTTTCAATACTTTCCGTGCGTTGTGAAGAGATACTCATAGCCCGAATCCGCGAGAACGATGACTGAATCCAACGAAGTGACGGAATTCTAACATTGACGTAAACGTCAATATCAAGCGTTTTCGCAGATTGTTGCTTGAACAAAATCACACCGCCTATATAGGCTTGTCTCAAATTGTGGAGCCGAAAACGTATGACAGCCGATAGCGACGATGCGGCAATGCGCGAAACGCACGATGAGCTCATTGCCTATGTCGGCTACGGCTCGCTTGCAAACCGGGAAACGCTTGCTACGGACTATGTCCATGCGCAACCGGTGCGCCTTCACGGTTGGCGGAGATGCTGGCGACCCCGCAAACAGGGCGATCCGGTACGCTCTCCAACGCCAACATCGCTCCTGAGCGCGCGCCAGGTGGCGGACGGGTTTATCGACGGATTGTTGGTTTTCGATCGCCTCTCCAACCTGCCGCATGTCGACAAGCGTGAAGCGACGTATGATCGCGTCGAAGTGCCACGAGAAAGGCTGGAGGTATTGGGTGGCGATTTGCCTGATTGCGTCATCTATGTCTATGAGGCGCAGACAAATGCGGCGTCACATGACCCCGAACATCCCATTTTGCAGTCCTACCTGGATGCAGTTTTGCAGGGTTTTTTCAGAGAATTCGGGCACCAGGGCGTTCATGATTTTCTTCATACGACGGATGGATTTGAGCGTGGCATCCATCTGGACAGACATGATCCCGTCTATTCGCGTTCCGTGACGCTTGCCGAGCACGAGATGCACTTTATCGATACAGTTCTGTCAAGGCACAGCGCTGGCGACACCTGATCGCCGTTTAATGCCGATTAGGAAGCGTTGGAAGCCTCTGTCGCAGATCCCTAAGTTCGTGATCATGGTGCTGGTCAAGCAGGCTTGAAGGGGCTATAAGCCCGCCGACAAGGCGGTCAGGCGCCGAAGAAGACCAACGCAGGTACAGAAAAATGGTACATAAGTGGACACCCGACAGTTGGCGCGACAAACCAATTCGCCAGGTCCCGGCATTTCCGGACCAGTCGGCCTTGGCAGAGACGGAAGAACGGCTTGCGTCCTATCCGCCGCTGGTATTTGCCGGTGAGGCAAGGCAGCTGCGCGAGCGGCTGGCGGATGTTGCCGATGGCAAGGGCTTTCTGCTTCAGGGTGGCGATTGTGCCGAAAGCTTTGCCGAACACGGTGCTGACAATATCCGTGACTTCTTCAGGGTTTTTCTGCAGATGGCTGTCGTTTTGACGTTTGGTGCGCAGCAGCCGGTCGTCAAAGTCGGGCGCATTGCCGGCCAGTTCGCCAAACCGCGTTCCTCCGACTTCGAAAGCAAGGATGGCGTGGAACTGCCGAGTTATCGGGGGGATATCATCAACGGTATCGAATTCGACGAGTCTGTGCGCACACCCGATCCCCAGCGCCAGGTCATGGCTTACCGGCAGTCTGCAGCAACGCTGAATCTGCTTCGCGCTTTTGCTCAAGGCGGATATGCAAATCTCGAAAACGTGCACCAGTGGATGCTCGGTTTTGTCGAGGACAGCCCCCAGGCCGAACGCTACCGCAAGCTGGCTGATCGAATTTCGGAGACGATGGATTTCATGCGCGCTGTCGGCATCACGGCGGACAACCATGCCCGGCTGCGCGAAACCGAGTTCTTCACCAGCCACGAAGCGCTCCTGCTCGGATACGAGCAGGCGCTGACCCGGACCGACTCTACCTCCGGTGATTGGTATGGGACGTCCGGGCATTTGATTTGGGTCGGCGACAGAACCCGTCAGCCGGATCACGCGCATGTGGAATATTGCCGGGGCATCAAGAATCCCATCGGCTTGAAATGCGGTCCATCGCTTGAACCGGATGGCTTGATAGAGCTTATCGATTTGCTCAATCCGGAGAATGAAGCAGGGCGACTCACCCTGATTGCGCGCTTTGGGCACGACAAGGTCGCCGATCACCTGCCGAAGCTCATTCGTGCCGTCGAGCGCGAGGGCAAAAAGGTTGTCTGGTCATGCGACCCGATGCACGGCAACACGATCACGCTCAACAGCTACAAAACGCGTCCATTCGAACGGGTGCTTTCCGAGGTCGAGAGTTTCTTCCAGATACACCGCGCCGAGGGAACCCATCCAGGAGGGATTCACATCGAAATGACGGGCAAGGATGTGACGGAGTGCACGGGCGGCGCGCGGACGGTGACGCCGGAGGATCTCTCCGATCGATACCACACGCATTGTGATCCAAGGCTTAATTCCGATCAGGCTCTGGAACTCTCGTTTCTGGTGGCAGAACTTCTCAAGGGCGGTCGCGAACAGGAAACGCGAGTGGCCGCAACGGCCTGATGTTTCGAGCTCTACACCCGGACGGGCAGTCGCGGCTGCCCGGCCTGTCGCTTTCTGAACAGACAGATCAAAAACTTTCGTTTGTATTTCGAGTACGTAGCCTGCTTGATGCGTCGAACGGAGGTAGACAATGGCGATCACCCATAACGGATCCTGTTTGTGCGGCGCGATCGAATATTCGATGGAAGGGCCGCTGCGGGGAGTTGTGGCCTGCCACTGCACCCAGTGCAGAAAGCAGTCGGGGCACTATTTCGCTGCAACCAATGTCGCCGACGAAAGACTGATTGTCAGCGGCTCCGAAAATCTCACCTGGTACAAAGCATCCGACGAAGCCAAGCGCGGTTTCTGCAAAACGTGCGGTTCTATCCTGTTCTGGAAGCATAAGGACGACGCCTTCACGTCCGTGATGGCTGGCGGTCTCGACGGCGAAACAGGCCTTGAGATTGAGAAGCATATCTTTTGCGCCGACAAGGGCGATTACTACACGATCGCCGACAGCCGGCCGCAGTTCCAGGGCAATGGCTGACGCTCCTCGCTCATTTTCACGTGAATTGAAATGCCAACGTTCAAGAATCTTGGAAGATGTGTACAGGCTTTGATGCCTTACCGCGGCAGGCAAAGACGTTAACTATCGGACAAGGAGCAGTGCTCATGTCCAAGATTGCGTCTTTGTTTATCTCCCATGGTTCACCAGACATTGCTTTGGCCGACACGGCTGCGTCTGAATTCCTCCGGCGCTATGCGCAAGATTTGCCGCGACCCGAAGCGATCGTCGTTGTTAGCGCCCACTTCGAAGCGGGCGGTGTGGCCGTCACCGGCGACGCTAAACCGCAAACCATTCATGATTTCGGCGGCTTTTCCGACGAACTCTACAAGATACGCTACGAAGCTCCGGGCTGTCCGGCGCTGGCCGGGCGGATTGCCTGCATGATGCAGGAGGCTGGCCTTGCTGCTGGCGTCGTTCAGAATCGCGGTTTCGACCATGGCACCTGGGTGCCGTTGAGCCTGATGTATCCGCAAGCCGACATTCCTGTCGTGCAGGTATCGGTCGATCCGCATGCCGGACCCGTGCACCACTTTAAGATCGGGCGTTCACTGGAACCTTTGCGCAATGAAAATATCCTGGTGATCGGGTCCGGCTCGATGACCCATAATCTCAAGGAGGCTCTGGCGGCGCTTCGTGATGGCGAGCGTTGCGCTGCCGTGCCGCCCTGGGTGGCTAAGTTCGCCCAGTGGATGGAAAAGAGGATTGCTTCGTCGGATACCGAGGCGTTGCTGGCCTATCGCCAGCGTGCACCCTACGCCGTCGACAACCACCCGACCGAAGAACACCTGCTGCCTTTGTTCAGTGCAGTGGGCGCCGCAGGCGATAGCTGGAACGGCAGCAAGATCCATGCGTCAATGGATTTCGGCGTGTTGGCAATGGATGCCTATGCGTTCAACTGATAGCGCGGCTCTCGCATGAAGCCGGATCGGGGACGTTCAGGCTTCCGGCAGCGCTTGGAAACTCCTGGAACAGCCTTGTTCATCAAAGCCGCGATGAAATAGCCGTCCTGCGATGTGATCGGGCGGGATTGCCATGCGTTTCGCGGCGCGATACATGGCGGATATGAGTGAACCATCAGGATCCCCAGACATTCTGCGCATTGCGATCGGTCAGCACAATCCGGTTGTCGGCGATGTTTCCGGCAATTTGCATCTGGCGCGCCAGGTGCGGGAGGACGCGGCACGCCAAGGTGCGGACCTCGTTGTATTTACAGAGCTTTTCCTCTCCGGATATCCGCCTGAAGACCTCGTGTTGAAACCAGCGTTTCTGAATGCTTGTAACAAGGCGCTTCACAATCTTGCCGCAGACACAGCCGACGGCGGTCCCGGTGTCATCATCGGTCTTCCGCGTCACACGGAGGAAGGGCGCTTTAATGCAGTGGCACTGCTGGACGGCGGGGCGATCCAGGCGGAACGCTACAAGGTCGATCTGCCGAATTACAGTGAGTTCGACGAGAAGCGTGTCTTCGATCCGGGGCCGATGCCGGGACCGGTCAATTTTCGCGGTATACGGCTTGGCCTTCCTGTTTGCGAGGATATCTGGGGAGATCTGGGTGTCTGCGAGACGCTTGCCGAAACGGGCGCAGAGATGCTCTTGGTGGCCAATGGCTCGCCCTATTACCGCGAAAAGGTGGATGTCCGTCACCAGGTAGTGCTCAGGCAGGTTATCGAAAGCGGCCTTCCCATGCTGTTTGCAAACCAGCTCGGCGGACAAGACGAACTGGTCTTCGACGGCGCAAGTTTTGCCTTCAATGCCGATAAAGGTCTCGCTTTCCAGATGAGCCAGTTCGAGGCCCAGACGGTCGTCACGACGTGGCGCCGAACAGACATGGGTTGGATTTGTTCTGAAGGGCCGATGTCGCAGATCCCCGATCGCGACGAGGCAGACTACCGTGCCTGTGTCCTGGGCCTGCGGGATTACGTCAACAAGAACGGCTTTTCCAACGTGGTCCTTGGGCTGTCCGGAGGCATAGACAGCGCACTTTGCGCCGCGCTTGCCGTCGATGCGCTTGGAGAAGAACGGGTACGCACCGTTATGTTGCCTTACCGATATACGTCCGATGAATCATTGCAAGACGCAAAAGCCTGTGCCAAGGCGCTCGGCTGCCGTTACGATACGGTGCCGATATCCGAGCCGGTCGAAGGATTTACCAGTGCGCTGTCGCACATGTTCGAAGGCACAAATGAGGGTATCACCGAGGAAAACCTCCAAAGCCGTACACGCGGGACCATACTCATGGCGATTTCCAACAAATTCGGTGCAATGGTCGTCACCACCGGAAACAAGTCGGAAATGTCGGTGGGATATGCGACGCTTTACGGGGACATGAATGGCGGCTTCAATCCCATCAAGGATCTCTACAAGATGCAGGTCTACGGCCTGTCACGATGGCGGAACGGCAATGTCCCTCCGGGTGCACTCGGTCCGTCAGGCGAGGTCATTCCAGCCAACATCATAAACAAGGCGCCTTCGGCCGAACTGCGTCCCGATCAAACAGACCAGGATTCGCTGCCCGAATATCCTGTGTTGGACGATATACTGGAGTGCCTTGTCGAAAAGGAGATGGAAACCGACGCCATCATTGCGCGGGGTCATCCGGCAGAAACGGTGCACCGTATCGAGCACCTTCTTTACATCGCCGAATACAAGCGCCGCCAGTCGGCGCCGGGCGTCAAGATAACCCGAAAACATTTTGGCCGTGATCGTCGATATCCGATAACCAATCGTTTCAGGGACCGGGCAGAATAGCGATCGCCAACACCGCGCGCGCCGTGATGTAAAAGCCCAGAAAACCGAGGGCCAAGAGAAAGTACACACGGAACCGTTCCTCGGAAGTGCGCATGCGCAGGCGCGCGCCGATAAACATGCCCAGAAAGGTTGGGGGCACCGCTGCCGCTGAAATCAATCCAAGTTTGCCGGTAAGCAACTGCTGACTGCCCATGGAAACAAAAAGCCCAATTGTGGCAAGGGTGAACAGCATGCCGAGAGCCTGCACAAGCTCATCGCGCGGCAACTGTGTCGACTGTAGATAGACGACGCCGGGCATGGTGAAAGCGCCGGTCATTCCGGCAAGCAGGCCGTTCATCACGCCGACGATCGGATTGAAAGCGGTTTCCAGATTGCGTGGAACGACAAACCGCATATCGAAAAGACTGAGCAATACGTAGACGATGAGCAGCAGTCCCAGAAGGGCGCTGAAATAGTCCGGATTGACCCGCGCCAGTGCGACCGTTCCTGGCCATGTGAACAACATCGTTGCAATGAAACAGGGCCAGAAGCGCCGAAACAGAGCCGCTGTATATGCGCCGGTGAAACCCTGCCAGATGTTGGTTATCAATGCCGGCACCAGCAAAAGCGCGATCGCGGTCTGCAGTCCGACGAGCGCTGTCATCATGCCGACGCCAATCAGCGGTAGCCCGAAGCCGACAAATCCCTTTATCAAACCGGCCAGCAGGAAGACGACACAGGTGATCAACAGGATCGTGGGATCTGACATTGCGCGCTTCGGTCCGACACAGCTTTGTATGACGAGTCATTGCATCATTGCATAGCCGAGAAAAGAACACACCCGGCTTGACCATGCTTCAACATTCAGTGCATAGCCTTTATCCAACAATCCCAAATGTTGATGGCCGCCCAGGCTTGGAATCGACACTGAATGCAAGCCTTACGTAGCAATACGGGCCGGCTCGTCATTCTAGGAAAAACCGATGCCGTTTGCCGCTTTTCTGCGCGAAAATGCACGCTGGCTTGCCGGCGGATTTTTGCTGACTTTCTTTTCAAGTTTCGGTCAGACGTTTTTTATTGCTCTGTCTGCGGGAAGTATTCGCGCCGAGTTCGGATTGAGCCATGGCGAATTCGGCACGCTCTACATGCTTGCAACACTTGCGAGCGCATTGGTGCTGTCGCAGGTGGGAAAGATCGTCGATTTTGTCAGTGTCTCACGGGTCGCGCTACTGATCATCCCGCTTCTGGCGCTGTTTGCTGCGTCGATGGCTTTCGCCGACGGCGTTTTGTTTCTGTTGATTACGATATTCGGGTTGCGCCTTTTCGGCCAAGGCATGATGACACACAACGCAATTACCGCGATGGGCCGCTGGTATGCCGCGCAGCGCGGTAGGGCAGTATCCGTGGCAACGCTCGGGCATCAGGCGGGCGAGGCACTGCTTCCGATCATTTATGTGGCAATTGTCGCGGGACTCGGCTGGCGCAACACCTGGCTGTTGGCAGCCTTGCTGTTGATCGGAATTGCCCTGCCTTTGATTTACGCGTTGATGCGTGTCGAACGGCAGCCGAAATCGACCGACCATCTTGAAGCTAACAGCGCACCGCGGGACTGGACTCGCAAGGAAGTGCTTCGAGATCCGATCTTCTGGCTTCTCCTGATAGGAGTTCTTGCGCCCGGTTTCATTGGCACGACCATCTTTTTTCACCAGGTTTACCTTGTGGAACTTCGCGGCTGGTCCCTTGAGCTATTTGCCGGATCGTTCGTCTTCATGGCTGCCATGACGGTCTGTTTTGCCCTGATTGGCGGCTTTCTGATTGACCGGTTCTCCGCTGTTGGCATGTTGCCGATTTTTCTACTGCCGCTGGCGCTCTCTTGCTTTGTCCTCGCAATGGTCGGTGCGCAATGGTCCATTTTTGCATTCATGGCTCTCTTGGGTGTTTCCTACGGAATTTCATCTACGCTCTTCGGTGCCCTTTGGCCGGAAGTTTACGGGACGCGCCACCTGGGATCGATCCGCGCCGTGATTATCGCCCTGCTGGTGTTTTCGACCGCGATGGGGCCAGGCGTTACGGGCTTCCTTATCGACTATGGTGTTGCCTACCCGCTGCAGATCTTTGCCATGGGCACCTATTGCGTTGTGGTCAGTTTTCTGATGGCGGTTGTGAGTTCCAGAATTGCGCTGCGCAACCGGGCCATTGCAGCGACGCGCGCTGCACAATAGGGCTTGCCATTGTTGGCGTGCTTGAGTAACCCGCCACGATGACTGAAATGGAAAAATCCGGAACCGCCTCCGTTCGTTTCGCGCCGTCGCCGACAGGCCGCATACATATCGGCAATGCGCGTACAGCGCTGTTCAACTGGCTGTTTGCAAAACAGCAGGGTGGACGTTTTATTTTGCGCTTTGACGATACGGACCTTGTCCGTTCGAAGACAGAATATGCCGATGCCATAAAGTCCGATCTGGAATGGCTGGGTATTCACGCCGATCTGGTTGCATGGCAGTCGCAGCGTTTCGACGCCTATGCCGAAGCGGCCGACAAACTGAAAGCCGCCGGGCTGCTCTATGCCTGTTATGAAACCGCGGAAGAACTCGAGCGCAGGCGCAAGCTGCGGCTGGCCCGCAGGCTTCCGCCAGTCTACGGCCGGGAGGCATTGAAGCTGACGGAGGCTGAACGTCACAGCCTGGAGGCCGAGGGCCGCAAGCCGCATTGGCGCTTCCTTCTCCCCAACTTCTCAACCGATCCGTTTGAGACCCAGCGCACGGAAGTGCAGTGGGCCGATGTCATCCGGGGGCCGCAAACGGTCGATCTCGCATCGATGTCCGACCCGGTCCTGATCCGCGAAGACGGCAGCTACCTTTACACGCTTCCTTCCGTTGTCGATGACATCGAAATGGCGGTGTCACACATCATCCGCGGTGACGACCATGTGACCAACACCGGCGCGCAGATCGCTCTTTTCGAAGCTTTGGGCGGACCGGCCCCTGCTTTTGGTCACCACAATTTGCTCACCACATCGAGCGGCGAAGGCCTCTCGAAACGTTCCAATGCACTGTCGATCGGTTCGTTGCGCGAAGCCGGTTATGAGCCCATGTCGATTAATAGCTTGGCCGTGCTTATCGGAACATCGGAAAGCGTAACAGCAAAGGAATCCATGGATGCATTGCTGGAAGACTTCAGGGTGGATTTTGCATCGAAATCTGCTGCGAAATTCGATCCGGCGGAACTGGCGACCCTCAACAGGTCGCTCGTTCACGAACTGGATTTTGCCGCTGTTGCGGATCGGCTTGCCGAGCGCGGTATTTCCGGCGCTTCAGCAGAACCACTCTGGCTGGCGGTGCGCAAGAATCTTGATTTTGTGCAGGAGGCGAGCCGTTGGTGGCAAATCGTATATCAGGCACCTGAGGATGATGAGCAGCTCAGCGATGACGATGCCGGTTTTGTTCGTGAGGCCTTCGACTTGTTACCGAAAGAGCCTTGGAGCGGTCAGACATGGAAAACGTGGACCGACGAGGTGGCCGCGGCCAGCGGACGCAAGGGAAGGGCGCTTTTCATGCCGTTGCGCATCGCCCTTACGGGTTTACGGTCGGGACCGGAGCTCGCAGATCTATTGCCTCTGATTGGTCGGGAAGAAACTTTGGCCCGACGACCCTGACGCGTCGTGTCGGGTCCATGTCGCGTGAGGGAGGGCCAGCTTCCTGCGGCTGCGTCTGCGCTTCTTCGTCGGCTTGCGGATCAACTCCAATCACGTTGCCCTCGCCGTCGATGATCGATGATGACGGATTTGCGCCCTTGTTCGGGTCGATAATCACAACGGAGCGGCTGCTGCCGGGCGCGACCGCGATGCCGCCTGTCGATGGCGGCTTTTCATCGCAACTGCATTGCGGGCCACCGAAAGAGCCGCTTCTGCGATAGGCAAAAGCATTTGGCAAGGTGCGGTAGGGCGTCTTGTCATCAGCCGACACCATCTCGTCGCTTTCCTGTTCCGGCACGCTGTGAAAAAACAGGTCGACGTCCGCGCCTGGACAGCTCCGTGCGCATTGCGCGGCGTCGCGACCGAACTGGTCGGGTGTGGATGCAAAAGAAACAGGGTAATAGTAGCCGTCACACATTCGCACACAGATCGTTCGGTAGGCTTTGTTGGGGTCTGCGACCAGTTCTTCGTCGCCTTCGACACCCAGCGTATCGCGTATGATAATGCCATCTGAAGCGCTGCAACCGTTCGCGTTCAGCGCGGCGAGAATGCGCTGCTTTGCCAGCGAATTGTCGCCACTCAGTTCCGCTTCGCGCTGGTTGAGAGCACGTTGCAACTGCGCCTCCTGGAAAGCGAGTTGGTCCTGTAGCGGTTGGCAGACCGACCGTGTTGTGTCGCCGAGAAAGATCACGCTGCCCGCCGTGCAATCAAGGCGGCCGAGTTGTAGCCGAAGTTCCTCGATGTTGGCTCGGTAGCCCTCGATCCCAGGATCAAAGCGCGACGCAATGTCGTCCCGCGGAATCGCATCGACAAACTGTTTCAACTGGCTTTCAAGGCGTGCGCAAACCTGCCGGTCCTGGCTGAAAGCGACAGACTGTGTTGCGAGCGTGCAAACCACCGCTGCCGCAGTTGTCAACCACCATTGCCGCAATGTGCCGACGACCCCCATGCATCCGAAGTGGCGCAATGGTGCGAATCATACACCGAATTGCCGATCAATGCAGCAGATGCGAAATCACATTGCTGTTTTTATCGGGGCCGCTTTCATTGCGGCCTTTGTCGTCGGAGCCGGGGCCAACAGGCCGTCGACATCAGGCCGCTTTGCGCGCATCCTCCAGCGTCGTGGTGCGTTCGAGGACGCGGCCCGATATCGATGCAACGGACTTCATATGTGACAGCAATTCGTGGCTGACCTCCCATCCCACTGCAACCGCGATGACGGAGCCTATCCTCTGCGGCCTGCCAATCCGTTCACCAGGGCAGCCCATGCGCCGGAACATACGCTCGAGAAATACGTCTGTGACGGTGATGATCCGCCTTATGCCGGACTCCAGTCCAAGTTCGCCGACGCCGCACATAAGCTCGGCGGCTGCAACCGTCACCTGGTTTGAGGAGCGATCCTGTGCCAGATCGGGATCAATACAAAACCGGCTCGACTCCCAGACAGTGGGGCAGCTGATGCGTTGCGCACCGTTCATCAGCTGCGGAAATGTATCTGCGAGCATATTCGGACCGCTGGTGGGCAACAAGCGAAGTGCGCCACGAAGACGGCCGGTGTGGGGCGACACGGAAGCAACATAGATCGGATTTGCATTGTCGAAGGCGTCATATTCCTCATCCTGATCTATCGTTACATCCCATTTTAACATGTCGTGGAACACACGCTTCCGCAAACGGAAGATCTCGGATGAATATTCGGGGTAAAGATGGCGCTCCAGCCCGTTGAATACTTTTATCATTACTCTGCTCCAGTGCTTTGGGGACGGGAGCATTATGAATTTGGACGCCAATAGCTTGTACTGTCGCTAACGACAGTAGCCGACAACTTCCAAATTGCGATTGTAAATCGCATCGTTGCCTGCTCCCTTGGCAAACGGCGATCCCTGCGAACGAGGTTGCTGCGGCGTTGGTTAAAGGGGAATAATTCCCCGCCAGACGGCTTGTGCGACTGCCTGGGGGTTGGTCACAACACCCAGTTTGCGCCGGGCATTGGTCATGAAGAATCGCACTGTTCGCTCGGATATGCCGAGGATCATGGCGATCTCCCAATAGCTCTTTCCCGCTGCCGTCCATGTTAGAACTTCCGACTCCCGCGCAGTCAGTTCAGCCGGTTCGAATGCTTGTGCTTTTTCCTGCCTTGCGGCGTGGAGATAGGTTGCAAGCACCTGCACATCCCGCAGAACCTCGATTCGTCGCTTAGCCCATTTTTCTGGCGCTATGTCGGCATTGAGAACAAACAATGCTGTTTGATTGCCGCGGCTGAGAAGCGGAATGGTCATCCCGACGTCGCTGATGCCGAAGTCGGAAGCGATCGTGAATATGGGTCCGGTCGCCGGGTCACTAAGGTGACGCTCGCGCCAGTCCACGGGCGTGACTCCGGTCAATGCAGACTGCATCACCGGATCGATCGAAATGAGGTTCTTCTGCCTGTAAAGATTGACGAATTCCAAAGGGAATGAGTGCAACAAATCCAGAGCGTTTTGCCGCCCGGCGGTCAGTGAAAAACTGACATAGGCCTGGTGGCAGATATCATACTGCGATTGAATCTTGCGGAATAAAGAATCGGTGTTGTTGTTCTTCTTCTGCAGTTCTTTGAGTAGACCGTTAAAGCCCTGTTGTCTCGACATGCCATAAAACCCCTGGTGCCTTCAGGCGGCGGCATAGTCGATTCTCATGTTCAGAAGTCTAGCTGATTCGCAGTATTTGCGGCTAAATTGCTGGAATTACGCGTATCTATGTTTACCGTTAATTAATTTTAACATTCAGATGCTTTTTTTCATGATTTGTTTACCCTGGGATCGAGGCTTCCACGACCGCAAGAGTGGCCATGTTGACGACGCCACGGGAGGTTACAGAGGGCGACAGAATATGAGCAGGTTGGGCGCTGCCGAGCAGGATTGGCCCGACGTGCAACGCGTCAAGCATCGATTTCACGACGCCCAGGGTGATGTTGGCAGAGTCGAGATTGGGAAACACCAGCAGATTGGCTTCGCCAGTTAAACCTGAATCAGGCATGACCTTGTTGCGGAGCAACTCCGATATGGCCGAGTCTCCGTGCATTTCGCCGTCGGCTTCGAGGTGCGGCGCGCGTTTCCGGATTAGCCGAATTGCCTTTCGCATCTTGAGCGCAGTCTCAGAGTCACGTGATCCGAAATTGGAATGCGATACCAGCGCCGCCCGTGGCTTGATGCCGAAGCGTTCGATCTCCTTTGCTGCCATCAGGGTCGTTTCAGCCAATTCTTCCGCGGACGGATCGAGCGACACGTAGGTGTCGGTCAGGAACGTCGCGCCACGTTGTGAAATCAGCAGGCTCAACGCAGAAAAGTCCTTCACGCCGGGACGTTTGCCGATCACGTGGTCAACATCGCGCAGGTGACGCTCGTAGCGCCCCTCAACACCGCAGATCAGCGCATCGGCATCGCCACGGCGGACGGCGAGCGCGGCAATAATGGTCGAATTGGTGCGTACGATGGTGCGGGCTGCTTCCGGGTTGATTCCTTTACGGCCGACAAGGGAAAAGTAGAGTTCGACATAGTCGCGATAACGAGGGTCGTCTTCAGGGTTAGTGACCTGAAAATCCTTTTCCGGGCGGATCTTTAGGCCGAAACGTTTGACCCTTGTTTCAATAATCCCCGGGCGTCCGATCAGGATCGGCGCCGCAATGCCTTCCTCAATCAGGACCTGGGTGGCGCGCAAGACGCGCTCGTCTTCACCTTCTGCGAAAATCACTTTCTTTCTTTCAGCGGTTTTCGCCGCTGCGAACAGCGGTTTCATGATCAATCCCGAGCGGAAGACGAACCGGTTAAGCTGATCGAGATAGGCGTTGGTGTCGCTGATCGGTCTTGTTGCAACGCCCGAGGTCTTTGCCGCCTCGGCAACCGCCGGCGCTATCCGCAGTATCAGCCTCGGGTCAAAAGGTGAGGGGATGAGATATTCCGGCCCGAAAATCGGGGTGTCGCCGGAATAGGCCTTTGCCGCAACGTCAGAAGGCTCTTCCCGTGCCAAGCCTGCGATCGCTTCGACTGCCGCCAGCTTCATGTCTTCATTGATGGTGCTGGCACCGCAGTCCAGGGCTCCGCGGAAGATGTAAGGGAAGCACAGGACATTGTTGACTTGGTTCGGATAGTCTGAGCGACCGGTGCAGATCATTGCGTCCGGGCGAGCCTTGCGTGCGTCTTCCGGCATAATTTCCGGTGTCGGATTGGCGAGTGCCATGATCAAGGGCTTGTCGGCCATCTGCATCAGCATTTCCGGTTTCAGCACGTTTGCTGCGGACAGGCCAAGGAAGACATCCGCGCCGCCAATGTTCTCGCCGAGCGTTCGTTGGTCCGATTTCTGCGCGTAGACAGATTTCCATTCATCCATCAACTCCGAACGGCCCTCATAGACGAGACCTTCGATGTCGTGGACCCAGATGTTGGAGCGGTTTGCACCGAGCTCGACCAAAAGGTTGAGGCAGGCCAGCGCAGCGGCTCCAGCTCCGCAAGCAACGATTTTGGCGGTGCTTAGTTCTTTTCCGGCGAGTTCAAGACCGTTGAGGATTGCGGCCGCTACGATGATTGCCGTTCCGTGCTGATCGTCGTGAAAAACGGGAATATTCATCCTTTCCCGTAACTGCGCTTCGATTTCGAAACATTCCGGTGACTTGATGTCTTCCAGATTGATCCCGCCGAAGGTGGGCTCCAGCGCCGCGATGACCAAAACCAGGTGGTCAATTTCAGTGGCGTCTATCTCGATATCGAACACGTCGATACCGGCGAACTTCTTAAACAGCACCGCTTTGCCTTCCATGACCGGCTTTGAGGCCAAGGGCCCGATCGAGCCAAGACCCAAAACAGCGGTTCCGTTGGACACAACGGCTACCAGATTGCCGCGACCGGTGTAGTCGGCTGCGAGCGAGGGTTGATCCTTGATTGCAAGACAGGGTGCCGCCACCCCAGGGGAGTAAGCAAGCGCAAGATCCCTCTGGTTTCCGAGCGGCTTCGTAGCGTGAATTTCGAGTTTCCCGGGACGCGGATACTGATGATAGAACAATGCGTTATCGTCAAAATCGCCTTTGTCTGGTGCCTTCGGTTGGCCCGTATTTTTATTCATCAATATCGATCCCCAGGAATGATGGACTTCGGTGCGCAGCGTTTTGATGCCGCAGGTCGCAGTTCAGAATGCACTTGGAACAAGTCCGCCGTCGACAAGAATATTTCGGCCTGTGATGTATCCAGCGTATTGCGAACAAAGGAATGCACATACATTTCCGAATTCTTCGCTGGTTCCCAGTCGCCGGGCAGGAATCTGGTCAATCGACGCCGCTCTTACTTCTTCGACGGACCTGTCGGTCCTTGCGGAAGTGTTGGCAAAGCCTGCGGCCAACCTGTCGGTATCCATCCGTCCCGGTAAAAGGGAATTGATGGTTACATTCTTGCCGGCAACGTTGCGGGCGACGCCTGCGAGAAAGGACGCAAGGCCTGCACGGGCGCCGGATGAAAGATTGAGGCCCGGGATCGGCATATAGACTGACGACGAGGTGATGTTCACGATACGGCCGAAGCGGCGCTCGACCATGCCGTCAATGACGCCTTGAACAAGCTCAATCGGCGTGATCATGTTCTGCGTAACCCCATCAATAATGGATTGACGGTCAAGCGCCTGTAAATCCCTGTGCGGCGGGCCGCCATTGTTGTTGATCAGGATATCGGCGTCGGGACAGGTGCGGAGAAGTTCCTTTTGAACCTCGATTGTTGACACATCACCGACGACCATTTCGACGGCGGCTCCCGTCCTTTGCCGGATATCATCACACGCCTGCTTGAGTGACTCGGGATTCCGTCCATTCATGACCAAGCCGCAGCCGGCTTCGGCGAGCGCGACAGCGCAGCCCCGTCCAAGGCCGCGGCTCGACGCGCAGATGATGGCCTTGCGGCCGGACAGTCCCAAGTCCATTTTCAATTCCTTTTTTCGGGAAAGGTTACAAATGCGGGTCTGTTCTGCTTGAGGGGCGATGTCAAATCAACCCGGCTTTGTCATCAGATTGTGACACGACTCATGTGACTCCGTTGTCGACGGGAGTGTTCCCGGCTGAGTGGGAGCCGTTTGATGACAAATTCGGCACAACGATATAGGACCCTGTTCATTTCTGACGTGCATCTGGGTTCGAAAGCGGCAAAAGCTGATCATCTGATTGATTTCCTGCGTTATCACGAAGCGGAAACCCTTTTTCTGGTCGGTGATATTGTCGATGGCTGGCGCTTGAAGCGGAACTGGAACTGGCCGCAGAACTGCAATGACGTCGTGCAAAAATTGCTACGACAGGCCCGCAAAGGCACACATATCATCTACGTTCCCGGTAATCACGATGAGTTTCTCAGGGACTTTCCAGGCACACACTTCGGTGGTATCGAGGTCGCGCAAAGCACCATCCATGAAGGTGCCGACGGCAAACGTTATCTTGTCATTCATGGTGACGAGTTTGACGTCATTGTACGACATGCGCGAATCTTGGCCTATTTTGGCGATTGGGCCTATGACTTTGCAATTCTTGTCAACCGCGTCGTGAACTTTGTCCGCCGAAGGCTGGGTCTCCCATACTGGTCCTTTTCCGCATGGGCCAAATTGCGTGTCAAACAGGCAGTGAGTTTTATTGGCGAGTTTCAGCGTGTGGTTACCGAGGAGGCTCGCCGGCAGGGCGTGGATGGCGTGATTTGCGGCCACATTCACCATGCGACGATCGAGGATATGGGCGGTATCGTCTATATCAATACCGGAGACTGGGTGGAGAGCTGCACGGCAATCGCAGAGACCCATGACGGCGAAATGGCGCTGTTGCGGTGGGACCATCACCTAAAGCATCGAAATCCTCCGAGCGCGAGCGGCGTTGCTTCCACGCAAGGCCCAGCCAAGCGACTGCCGGCGCGCGCGGCTTGAGCGGTTACCGGAGAGCGCCTCAATCCAAGACTGACTTTTTCCCAACGGCATCTCCTTCCATTTGCGGGGCGGCGCAGTATGAATGTCCGAAAATGGACTAAAGAGCCGGTGGCAATACTGGGGCTCAAGGATCAATACTGCAGCAATTAAATTTTCTGGTAATTTGCTTTCGAACCTGGCCGACTCAACACTTTCCTGCGTAAACGTCCATGAACATTACGGATGCGAATCGAAAATGGTGGCTCTTGTCCGCAATGGCGGGCGGTCTGGGCCTTGTGTTGTTTGACGAAACGGTGGTCGGTGTCGCATTGCCGGTCATTCGTGCAGAACTTGGCATGTCCGAAATTGCCTCCCACTGGGTGGTGAATTCCTACTTGTTGGTCTTTGCCGGGCTCGTGGCGATCGGTGGAAGGCTCGGCGATGTTTTCAGTCTGAAGCCGATGTTTCTGACGGGAACGGCGATTTTCGGCCTGTCGTCCGTGGCCGCCGGATTTGCGCCGAACACAGAGGTGCTGATTGCAGCTCGGGCAATACAAGGGATTGGAGCGGCAATTGTTTTTCCGCTTTCCTTGTCGATCATGACGACGATATTTCCGCATGAAGAGCAGGGCAGGGCGCTCGGCCTTTACGGGATGGTTGGCACTATTTTTCTGGCGTTGGGACCGGCTGTTGGCGGTCTGTTTGCCGAAACGATTTCCTGGCGATGGATATTCTATATCAATCCGCTGCTGACGATCGCCATGATGGTAATCGTGATGCGGGCGTGGGGCGATGTTGAGGAACGCAAAGATCCGCGACCTCTGGATATTCCCGGGCTTGTGCTCTTGTGTGCCGGGCTTGGCCTGTTTGTTTTTGCGCTGATGCAGGCGCCCGATTATGGCTGGACCGAGGCGATTATCCTCGTGCCGCTGATCGCCGGGGTCGTCATTGGTGGCCTGTTTGTGGTGTACGAGTTGCGCCACAAGGCACCGCTCATCGACGTCGAACTGTTCTCAAATTCGACTTTTGCAGCGAGCAACTCTGTCGTGTTTCTCGCACAGTTCATGAAAGTGTGTCTTTTTGTATTTGGAGCGCTCTATTTCCAGTCGAGGCTCGGACTTTCGCCCTTTCTGGCTGGGCTAGCCATACTTCCAACTGTTTTGCCGCAGCCGTTTTTGGCAGCGCCGGTTGGCATTGCGGTCGATCGCATGGGCAACCGCACACCCACCATGATCGGTGTCGGGCTTGCTGTGCTGGCGGTTGCATCGTTTGCAATCGTGATTCCGACAAACAATTACTGGCTTATACTTCCTTCATTTCTCATTTGGGCTCTGGCGATGCCGTTTCTTTTCATCGCGCCTCAGAAAGCGATCATGACCTCCGTGCCGCCTCAAAACCAGGGGCAGGCGGGCGGGATTATCATGTCTTCGCAGATGCTTGGCGGCACGATCGGCATGGCGGTCGCCAGCCTGGCTTTCTCCATGAGCAACAGCTATCAGGCAATCTTTGCGATCCTGACGGTGCTGGCTTTGATCGTGTTTTTCTACGGATTTTGGGGGATCAGGGAGCCTGTACAGCAACCCATCACGACCCAAGACGGACATTCATAGGCAGGCAAACGCGGCTACGAGGGATGCTCGATCAATTCATTGTCCATGTCCATTGCGGGTAGCGGGTGATGGCGATCACAGCCGCAGATTTCTTTTCGCCATGAAAGGGACGCGTTAGGTGAGTTGCACGGCACGAACGCACATTGCGGAGAAAGCGACCGGTGGGTGCGTGCAGTAACGACGCTTGGCGATTTGCTGGAGGAGGGCTGGATTGTCTATGCGCATTGCAGCGCGCGCGATTGCGGGCGTGGGCGCAAGATGGATCTTGAGCGCTTGATCTATGTATTCGGTCGAGATCATGTGTTTATCGGCGATCGCAGTATTGCCGAGCGGTTGCGATGTCAGTGCGGTCATCGCGGCGGTACGCTTCGGTTCTCCAATCCGGGAATAAAAACACCGATCAAGCCGTGATATGAAATCTATCCTGGCGGTCAACGGCAATGTTGACGGAATTACGCCAACAAGTATGACCGTAAATTTCAACGGGTTGGTGATGTATAAATCTGTGTGAGCTTGACATTACTCAAAAATACAAGTCTGATTGGCTCAGGGATGGCATAGGTGTCACATGTGCAGTCTTTTGAACATGCGAATACATATACCCCCTACATTTTGCCAGTGAGTATCAGCCGGCAGAATCGTGAAAACTGTGATACAAACCCGATGCGGCCGCCCCCGCATCGGGTTTTAATTTGCTTGACCGCTTTTCCATCCCGCTTTTGATAGATCGGCAATGTCTCGCGTTATCCGCAAAACCGGCGGAAATTCGAACGACATTGTATGTAACGGGTGTTGATCGGGGTGACCGATCCTATTTACCGGTGACAGTGGTTGCGTAAGTGAGTATTTGTCAAAAATGTCGATAGCGCTCGAAAGTGATTCTCACAGCCGACGATCCGACGATACGGCGGAACGGTCAGTGGGTCAGCCGGTACAGCCGCAAGTCGACGTTTCGAGCACAAGCAGCGAAACGGTTATTAGCCTGTCCGGCGATTGGCAACTGCATTGTGTGGCCGGTGTGGACGACTCCATGCGCGATATCGGCAAATCCCTGAGCAATACGCCGGTAGTCGTCGATTTCAGCACGGTCGGGCTCCTCGATACATCCGGCGCGCTGATTGTCGAACGGCTTCGCGACTACCTAGAGGCAAATGGCTGCAAAGTTACTTACCGTGCCGCAGGAAAAGACAGGACAACTTTGCTTGAAGCTGTCGGCAATGCGCTGCGCGTTGAACACGGGGAGGGAGAGAAAGAAGCGCCTGTTGGTCTGGCAACGCGCATTCTGGCGCCGATCGGCCGGATGACCGTATCGTTTTATGATGACTTCATCGCGGCGATGTACATCCTCGGCTCCGCGGTCCGCGGCACGCAATTGAAGCGTGATCGATCATCCGGAATATCCATCGCGGCGATTGTCAGCCAGATGGATCATATGGGCGTAAGGGCAGTGCCCATCATAGCGCTCATGTCATTCCTCATCGGTGGAATCATAGCGCAACAGGGCGCCTTTCAGTTGCGCTATTTCGGTGCAGAAATCTTTGTGGTTGACCTTGTCGGCATCCTGCAATTGCGCGAAATCGGCGTCCTTCTTACGGCGATTATGATTGCAGGGCGATCCGGATCTGCGATTACCGCTGAAATCGGATCGATGAAGATGCGCGAGGAGGTGGATGCACTCAAGGTGATGGGCCTCAATCCAGTTGGCGTTCTTGTTTTTCCGCGCCTCGTGGCCCTGACTGTAATGCTGCCAGCTTTAACAGTGGTCGCCAATGCAACCGCGCTTGCCGGAGCGTGCATGACAACCTGGG
This sequence comes from Pseudomonadota bacterium, assembly GCA_039025395.1. Lineage (GTDB taxonomy): Bacteria > Pseudomonadota > Alphaproteobacteria > Rhizobiales > Rhizobiaceae > Hoeflea_A. The sequence goes on along the minus strand of JBCCOK010000020.1, from coordinate 34,327 downwards.
TGTATTCGGGCATTACCCCCGACACGTTCATTGCCCGCCTGCGCGAAGCCATCGATATGTCGACCATCGTGTCCGGAATGATCAAAGCCCCGTTCATGGCGTTGATTATTGGTATCGTCGCTTCGGTTGAAGGGCTCAAGGTCGGCGGTAGCGCAGAGTCTCTGGGCCGTCATGTGACGGCGTCTGTGGTCAAGGCGATCTTTGTGGTCATTCTGGTCGATGGGTTATTCGCGATATTTTACGGAGCGATTGATTTTTGACAGATGTAACCACGACACGGCCAACGTCCTCGGCAGCCGCATCGCATCAGCAAACCTTGCAAGGGCGTGAGTGCATTTTGGAAGCGCGCGGCATCAGTGTTGCTTTTGGCTCCCATCAGGTTCTCGAGAACCTCGATCTGGATATTTACCGTGGCGAAATATTGGGATTTGTTGGTGCGTCCGGTGCAGGAAAGTCGGTTCTTTTGCGGACAATCCTGCAGCTGTCTTCACGCCAGGCAGGAACGATCAAGATTCTCGGGGTTGATTACGATACAGCGTCGGCAGAACAGCGCATTGCGCTCGATATGCGGCTTGGCGTGCTCTTTCAACATGGAGCACTTTTCTCTGCATTGACGGTGCTTGAGAACATTCAGGTGCCCATGCGTGAATATCTCGATCTTCCGAAGAAGCTCATGGCTGAGTTGGCTCTGCTGAAAATTGAACTGGTGGGTCTGAGGCCCGAAACGGCTGACCTCTATCCGGCAGAATTGTCGGGCGGAATGATCAAGCGGGCAGGGCTTGCCCGTGCGCTCGCCCTCGACCCGGATCTCGTTTTTCTTGACGAGCCCACGTCGGGTCTCGATCCGATCAGCGCGTCCGAGTTTGATGAATTGATCGTCAAATTACGCGACACGCTGGGTTTGACGGTCTATATGGTGACTCACGACCTCGATAGCCTGTTTTCGGCATGCGATCGCATCGCAGTGCTTGGAAACAGGGAAATTGCTGTTGAAGGGACGATCGATGACATGCTCGCATGTGACGACCCGTGGGTAAAGTCTTATTTCCGGGGCAAAAGAGCACGTTCGCTTGTGCGCGAGAAGTGAATCGGTTCATAGTCTCGAACTGGTTGGCGTTGTGCATTCGCACCGTCAAGGATGAAGGCCGGGTTTGAAGCGAAATGGAAACCAGAGCCAACTATACGATCGTCGGGCTTTTCACTTTGATCGTCATAGCGGCGGCGTTCGGTTTTATTTACTGGATGGCAACATTCGGGAAGTCCGGAGAAACGGCTCAGTTGGAAATCCGGATTCCGGGATCTGCGAGCGGTCTGAGCGTCGGTGCGCCGGTACTTTTCAATGGGATCAGGGTCGGTTCGGTTCAGTCGCTTACGATCGACGGTGTCGATCCGAACTTCGTGCTGGCTATGACGGAAGTGCGTGCGTCGGCACCGGTCTATGCCACGACAACGGCAAAGCTCGGTATCCAGGGTTTGACCGGCCAGTCTCACATCGAGTTGAGCGGCGGCGATACGAGCGGGCCTAATATTTTGCAGGAAGCACTGGAAAAGGGCAGCTACGCCCAATTGACTGCCGACGAGTCGAGCGTCACGAACCTCTTGGCAACTGCGGAAGAGATCTTGGGCAGCATCAAGGAGTCGGCAACGGGCATCCAGGAGTTTGTCGATTCGGCGAGAGAACCGCTGATCCGTACTGCCGAGAACGCCGAGCGCTTCTCGGACGCGTTGGCTGCTAATTCTGACGGCATCAGCGATTTTCTGGAGAGTGTTTCGTCGCTCTCGCAAACAATCCAGAGCGTTTCCGGTCGGCTTGAATCGGTGGTGACACGGGTGGATGACATCGTTGCCGCGATTGAACCGCAGCAGGTGCAGGAAATCGTTGAAAACATCAACACCGTTAGCCAGAACGTCGCCGACGCCTCGACTGATTTCGAACCTTTGGTCAGTGACTTGAGAACTGCAGCGACAAACATTGCCCAGCTCAGTGAAGACGCCAACACGACCCTTGGCCGCATTGATAGTGTGGTTGCCGCCGTCAATCCGGATCTGGTGCGCGACACGGTGGACAATGTTGCCGTCGCAAGTGAACAGGCGCGTCAGGGTATTGCCAGCCTTGCAACCGTAGCGGACACAATCGGCAACCGTAACGACGAGATCAACCAGATCATCACAAATGTCGATCAGCTTTCGGCGCGCCTCAACGAGGCCGCGCTGCAAGTTCAAACGACGCTGAAAAAGCTCGATGGTTTTATTGGTGAAGGTGACACATCCGGTCTTGTCGCGGAGGCAAAGCAGACGCTACAGACAATCCAGCAAGTTGCTTCGACAATCAACAAGCATATTGGTCCGATTGCGACCAATATCGAACGCTTCACGGGTTCAGGGTTGCGAGATTTCGATGCGCTGGTAGCAGAGGCGCGGAGATCAATCACCCGTGTGGAGAGAACGATCACACGGATCGGGAATCAGCCGGACAGCCTGCTTTTTGGTACATCTGGCGATGTCAAAACATACAATGGCCGCCGAAGGCGTTGAGTTCGGATCGAACCGCCGTCGGTACGGCAGATCCTGAGGGGGACAAACAGGATTGCGGGGATCTATTGACTTCAGGGACGTTTAAATCGACGGTTTTCGTCACGTTTGTGGTTGGAACACTGGCGCTCAGCGGATGTGCGCTTCTGGAACGGCAGCCTCAGAACGATACCTATGAGCTTTCCGGCATTCCTCCGGTCAGCGGGCCCTCTTCCCGGGGGCGCCAGATTGTCGTCACGGATCCAGCTGCGCTCAAGTCACTGGACGGCGACCGGATTGTGGTCCGCACGTCACCCTCGGCCATCCGGTTTCTCGACAAATCCCAATGGAACGACAATCTTCCGGAAGTTGTTCAGGAGAGACTGATTGAGGCTTTCGAAGATTCTGGTCGCCTTGGCGGCGTCGGCAAGCCCGGAGACAACATCGCGGTAGACTACCTTATCTCTCCGACCATCCGCTCGTTTGAAGTCATTGCCGGCGTCACCGATACGGCTGTGGTCGAGATATCGGTCCGCGTCATCAATGATCGCAACGGTGTTGTGCGCGCCCAAAGGGTTTTTCAAGCCACTGCACCGGTTGCCGGCACAGAGAACCAAGCCTTCATCACAGCGCTCGACGAGGCCAACGGCCAGGTCATGAATGATATTGTTAGCTGGGTGCTCGGAATCGTCTGAGCGGCCTATTTCAGCCGGCCGCTCGCATGTGCAAGCATCGTGTAGACTTTGCCCGTATCCGAAGTGAGATAAGTCTGGGTCACCACCTGGTCACGGTCGGTCTTTGCTACATCGGTCAGTAACTTTTCGAAATCAGCGATATAATGATCGACCGCCGTGCGAAACTCAGGTTCATGGGCGTATTTGGTCTTGATCTCTTCAAACGTCTTCTGGCCTTTCAGCGTATAAAGCCGCCGCGTGAAGATGTCCCGTTCGCCGCTCTGGTAACGCCGCCACAATTCGACCGATGCATCGTGGTCGATGGCTCTTGCTATGTCCACGGAGAGGGAATTGAGCGACTCAACTACCTGACGAGGGTTGCGCGTGCGCGCATTGTTGGCGGCAGATGTGCCCGTGGCGCGGGGCGGCTGATCCGTATCGTGTTCGTCCTCTTTTCGCGATGCGCTACGCAAAAGGTCGCGGACCCAGCCTTCGCCCTGCGGTTTGCGTGTTTCAGGTTTTTCCGTTTCGCCCTTACTCACTTCAAGGCCACCGCGTAAATCGATTTTCGGCGGCGGCGCCGACGGCATCACGGGCTTCTGCTGCTTTGGCGCCGGTCTTCTTGGTGGTTCTGCCGAGGCTTTGCGGACATCCCTCGGGGGAGATCTGTCGCTGCTTGGCTCCGTCTTCGGACTTGCGTGATCAAGCATGTGCGACGACTGCTGAACAATTGATGACAGGTCCTGCAGGGCCTTGATTTGATCGGATACGGCCTTGCGCATTGCTGCTGTGCTTTCGCGCGTTTCCTCTGGTAGGTCGAAAACACCCTTTTTTATTTCGTCACGCGTATCGCCAAGCTCGTCGCGAATCTCCTTGGCTGATTGCCGGATTTCCTCTGTGGCGCCCGAAAAACGTTCAATCGCTTCTTCAACGGCTTCCTTGATCGCCTGCTTCATGACATCTGCTGTAGACGCAGAGCGTTTTTCGGTATCACCCAACAGATCTTCGATGTTCTTCAGGGAGGCAGACAAGCCACCGGAAAGCTCTTTGGCCGTGCTTTCGGCACGGTCCTTCGCCTTGCCGAATGCCTCATCGACAATCGATTCAACGGCCCTGAGATTCCTTCCGATGTCGTCGGAGCGCGATACAAGCCCGGCGGAAAGGTCCTCAAGGGCCTGCTTGCGTTCTTCCAGCGTATTGGAAAGGCTGGATTGGGCGGAAGCAAGCAGATCGGATGCCGATGACAATACTTTCGAATGGTCGCCGAAACTGCCCGCAATGGACGAGACGCGCTCAAGCGTGTCGGCGGAAATCGTGTCGAGCTGGGTAATGTTCGAACGCAGGATTTCTGTCGAATTGGAAAAAAGATCAGCGGCGCTTCCGGCCCTGTCAGCAAATTTCTCGGTCGTGTCTGTCAGACGGGAGTCGACCGCTTCAAGCGTGGTTGCCGTATTGTTGACCAGATCGGAGATTGCCGCATTGCTGCGTCCGAGTTCCGAGATCAGGTCGGTGACTTCGGTCTTCAGGCTGGAGCCTGCGCTCTCGATTGCGTCAAGTGTCTCGCGGGTGCGCGATGTAAGAGCGTCCACCAGCGCGGCGCTTTGTTCCTGAAGCCGTTCGGCGCTTGCAACTGTGATGTCCCTTAGCTCCTTGGTTATATGAGCGCCTTTTTCAGCATAGGTCTCGACAAGCGGTGCGGCTTCTTCTTCCAGAAGCCTCGCCAGCTCAGCAGACCTGCTCGACAGCATTGAATTGAGTTCGCGCGTGTGTTCGTCCAGCGTTGCCTTGATAGAGCCGCTGCGTATGTCCATCGCCTTTTCGCTGTCTGCAAACTGTGTCGCGATCACCTTGGCCTGTTCGCTGACCTTTTCGCCGGCCCCAACCGCCGCGTCGGTGATGGCCTGGGCTGCGCCCAGAATGCCGGATTCGCTGTCGGAAAGCCTTGTGGTCAGGTCAGAAAGCTGGCGATTGAGCGCCTCGGTGCGTTCCGAGAGGCGGACTTCGATCGCTTCCGAGTAATTGGCGGCGGTTTCAGCGAGGCGGGCGGAGAAGCCATCGCCGATGACCTGAAGCGATTCAGAAGATCTCGACGCCTCCGCATCCATTTGCTCAACGGCCTGTGCGACGGTATCGCGCAGCGTCGTTGCCATGCCAAGGGCCTGGGTCTCGATCGTCGCGGTAACGCCTTCAAGCCCTGCGCTCAGAGCCGTATCCATGGTTTGCAGGCGCTCCTGCATGCTTGACGTGCGCTCATCGATCGTGACGCCGATCCGATCGATACTGCCTGCCATTGTCGAGTCGATCGCCGCGACACTGTCATCCAGCTTGTCAGACAGCGATGAGAACTCGTTTGCCAACGTTTCCGATAGTCTCGTGTTTCCGGTGCTCATGAGCGTTTCAATGCGCTCAGCGCTGGTCTCAAGCGTGTTCGCCAGCAGATCTGTGTTTTCAACAGCGGACCCGGCTATGGTGCCCGCAGCATCGCGGATCAGCGTATCGATCCTGTTGGCATTCGAATCGAGCGTATTTGCAAGCAGCTCGGTGCTCTCATTGACGGAACTTGCGATCGCACCGCTGCCGTCACGAACCAGAGTGTCGATTTTTTCAGCGCCGGTCTGAAGCGAGCTTTCAAGCGCTTGCGTGTTGTCGTTGATGGAGCCCGCTATTGCGCCTGTTCCCTCGCGGATCAGATTGTCGATACGCTCTGCGTTCGAACCAAGCGTAACAGCCAGCGCATGGGTATTTTCGGTCACTGCTCGACTGACCGCGCCAGCCCCTTCGTTGAGAAGGTTTTCCAATCGTTCGGCGTTGGCGCCAAGCGTGTTGGCGAGCGATTGGGTACCATCGTTTGAAACGTTGCTGAGCGCTTGCGTGCCTTCGCGGATCAGATTTTGCAAACGCTCGGCACTGGAACCAAGCGTTGATTCCAGCTTCTCGGCACTGTCGGCGGTCGCATTGTTGATGGCGGCTGTACCGAAACCGATCAGGCCCTCTAGACGCTCTGCGCTGCCGCTGAGTGTCGATTCCAGTTTCTGGGCATTATCGGCGGCCGAATTGTCGATGGTTTGGGCACCGTCACGAATGATCGCGGATATGTTGGTTGCTGTTGCATTCAGCGAGTCGGTAAGCGCAGCTGTTTGCTCGTTTACTGCCCTGCCGATGCTTTCTGCGCCGCCAACCATCATTTCATCGACACGTTCGGATGTGCTTTGCAACGCCCTTTCGACAGCGCCGACCTTGGCGTCGAGCTTGTTCTCGATCTGGGCGCTGGTGTCGGCCATTTTCTCTTCAAGGCGGGTCGCATTGGACGCCAGCAGGTTTTCCATCGAGCCGGTGCTGTCCGTCAGCGTGTCATTGATGCTTTGAAGGCTTTCGTTCAGCTTGCTGGCGAGCGAGCCGCTGCGTTGGTCAAACGCTGATGTGAAATCTGAAACGCGCTCGTCAAAGGCCGTGTTCAGTTGTGAAATTGTCCCCTGCAGCCGTTCCTCGAAGAAGCCTGATCGCGCATCCAGATCGCTCATCGCGTCTTCGGCATTCTGCTGCAGGCTTTGACGAAAATTCACTGATTTTTCATCGAGCTTGGCATTCAGCGAATTGATAACGGAGTCGAGGCCGCCGCTGAGTGCCTGTTCGCCGCTGGTCAGGCTCTCGCTGATTTCCTTTGTGCGGGTCACCAGTGTTTCGTTGAGTTGCAGTGCGCGTTCGTTCAGGATGGTGTTGAGCTTTTTCGTATTGTTGTCGAGCGACGAGGCGCGAGTCTCAAATTCGGTTAGCAGGTTGCGGCCGTGTTCGGTCAGGTTTTCCTGAAGAGCGTCAAGGCGGTTGTCGAACTCCTTGGCCAGCGATCGACCGGAGTTGCCGAATGAAAGCATGAGCGCTTCCGTGCGCTTCTGCAGCAGGTCGGAGACCGATTGCGTCAGCTCATCGGCCTGATCCTGCAATTTTGTGGTCCGTGCATCGAGCAATCCCGCAACAGCCTTACCTGATGTCGTCAAGCGGCCTGAAATCTCATCGCCGGCCGATTCCAGTTCTTCGCGAAGCTGCTCATGGGCGCTGACAATGGATGCGCGCACCCGTTCCGAATGACTGACAATCGCTTCGCGCTCATTGCTGAGACCTTCAACGAGGCTGCGCAACCGCACCTCATTGTCAGAATAGCTGTGTTCAAGCGCGTTGATTTCGGAATGAACAAGTGTTTCCAGCTCGGATGCCCTGGCAATCGTACGCTCGATCCCTTCGTTGATCGCCGAAACCTCGCGGCGAACCGCTTGACCGACACGCATGATATTGTCGGTCGCCATGGTTTCGGGTTCAAACAACCGGACGGAAAGCTCCGCCATCGAGCGGGCTATGGATCGCATTTCCTGCGCGCGCGCAATCATCATTCCGAAGCCGAGGATGACAAGCACGGGAACGACAATCGCTAAGAAGGTAATCAACACCTGCGGGTTGTTGGCGAGGTCAGAGAAAGAGCCGATATTGGCGAAGACTGATCCGTAAACCAAATTGGACAGCAGGAGCCCGCCGAGTGCCCAAACCGCCGCCGCAGCATAGGTGATCAGCCGCGCTGCTCGTCCAGCCTTGCCGTCCAGAGACCGCATAATCGCGGCTCGGGATTCGCGGCTGTCGTCGTTGGCGGGCGCGAAAACCGGTGACGTTGGTTGGACCTCTTTCCGCTTGGGCTGTTTTTGCGGCTTGCTTCCATTGCGCGGTTGAACGCGGCCGATGCGGCTCTGATCGCGTTGGACGCGTTTTTGAGGCGGGCGTTGCCCGGGAGCCCGAGCCGTTTTCGCTTTCGACTGCTCATGCGGCTGTTGCGCCAGATTCTCGGTATCCGCCAAAGCTTCATCTGCTGCATCGGACTTGGCAAGTTCAGCAGCTGCGGATGCGACCTGAGCTTCCAAATCATCAAGCGAGGGTTCGTCTTCCAGATCCGGATCCTGATGCTCTTCGAGATCAAGGCGAAGGGCTTCTTCGAGTGCCTTGAGCGGATCATCGCTGACAGGTTTGCTCTGAGCGTTGCGTTTCGCCATACTGTTTAATGCCTCGTACTATGCACCCTGTTCTCCCGGGACGAATCCCGGTCGGCGGTCCGATATGTCGGAAGGAGATGTCCGCTACCTTAGACGGAGCCGCACGCATCCCGAAAAACCGGCCTTCCAGGCAGCTAACTCCTCACACAATGCCCGGTTTACCGGGGCTTGACGTGTACCTGCTGCTTGTTCTGGCACAGTTGACGGTCAGAAACAAATTGTACCTCACCTTCGGTCAGCCCGGCTAATGAAAGAATTCTGCTAACCGGCGATACCCACAGCTAAATTTGGCCGCGAATCCGGTATTTACGGGACATTAACCATAAATACAACTTTTGAGCCCAATCTCTGGACCCGTTAAGCCGAAACTGGGGATTCTGTTGTGCACTAAATTGTCCAACAGAAGGAAAGGGATAGCGATGTCTACGCGCCGGGAAATCTTCGAGCCTCCCGAACACAAACAGCGAAACAGCCCGTCGAGCGAACGGCCCATCGATCTGGTCCATCTCGCGCGGCAAACGTCTGGTGACAAGGATAAGGAAACGCAAGTCCTGTGTCTTTTTGCTCGTCAGGCGAGGCAGTGCGTCAATCAGCTGTGCGGAGCCAATCACCTGACCAATACGGCCGACCTTGTCGCGGTGGCGCGGACGTTACGCGGATCCGCATCCAGTGTCGGTGCATTCTGCGTATCGCGGGTCGCACAAGGTCTGGAAGCCGACCCGAATGACGGTGTTCTGCACGATGTATTAACCGACGCGGTGGTCGACGTCGAGAACTTCATCCACGGCCTGTCCCGCTAAATCGGGCTGCAGGCGCATTTGCGGCGTAGGCCGCCGCTCATGAAACACTGCCCGGCGCGAGGGCATCTCAACGCTTGACATCCACGCAGGTGTCTTTAACTCCGCATTGTCGCTGTATTCGCGGAGCCTCATGAATGACCAAACTGACAATCGTTGCTTTTGACGGCATGAGATTTGAAATTGATGCCGCCGACGGGTCAACGGTGATGGAAAATGCCGTCCGCAACTCGGTTCCGGGTATCGAAGCCGAATGCGGTGGCGCGTGTGCCTGCGCGACCTGCCATGTTTATATTGACGAGGAATGGAGCAGCGCCGTCGGCGCACCTGATGTTATGGAAGAAGATATGCTTGATTTTGCTTATGAGGTGAAGCCGAATTCCCGGCTTTCCTGCCAGGTCAAGATCTCGCCGGAACTTGACGGCCTTATTGTGCATGTGCCTGAAAGGCAGGCCTGATCGACCGGCAATTACGCCGCATCAAACGAGGGATTGGATGATCCAGGCTTCGAGATCCGATTTTACACCAGAGCCAAATCGAGCATTGCCCGACCATGTAACCGGTTGACGTGCGTTGGCACGACGGTTCCGAACCCACCCTTCAAGGAGTCAAAGCGATCGTGTTGTCGATGGCAGTCAGCAAAGCCGAAGAAAAGCATGTCGGGTCGCCATTCGATCGGCGAACGTGGCAGCTCGGTCACGGCCGGACCCTGGAGGTCGGGCCCCGTGGACATCTGCAGGCTATCATTAATGTGACGCCCGATTCTTTTTCCGATGGCGGGCGCTTTAACGACGCGGATACGGCGGTTGCAGCAGCAATGGATGCGGCCTCCTTAGGCGCAGCCATTGTCGATATCGGCGGAGAGTCGACGCGTCCGGGCGCCGAGCCGGTTGACGCGGTTACTGAACAGGCGCGCGTCATTCCGGTGATCGAAGAACTGGCAAAGCGCAGCGATACGATAATCTCAATCGACACTTACAGGGCTGAGACAGCAGAGCGCGGCATTAAAGCCGGTGCACACATCATCAATGACGTTTGGGGCCTTCAGAAGGACGCGGATCTGGCCGCGGTTGCGGCTGACCTTGGCGCCGGCCTGTGTATTATGCACACTGGCCGCAACCGCGAAAAAGCGGCCGACGTTGTTGCGGATCAGATCGGATTTCTGGGAAAGTCGTTAGAGGCGGCAAGGTCGGCGGGTATCCGCGACGAGGCGATTGTCCTTGACCCGGGCTTCGGGTTCGCGAAAGATCCATCTGAAAACGTCGAGCTTATTGCCCGCTTTGACGAACTTCATGCTTTCGGTTTTCCGCTGGTTGCGGGCACGTCACGCAAGCGATTTGTGGGTGCCATCAGCGGTCGGCAAACGGATGAACGCGATGTCGCAACGGCAGCCACCACGGCGATGCTTCGCTTGCAGGGTGCCGCCATTTTTCGGGTACACAATGTTGCGTTCAATCGGGATGCCCTTGCCATGGCTGACGCCGTCGTGACAAGTCGGCGAATGCGAGTATCTTCATGAGTGATACCTATCGCATCGGCTTGAAAAACTGCCTGTTCTTTGCCCGTCACGGTGTTTTGGACGAGGAGGCCCGGCTTGGCCAGAGCTTTCAGATCGATGTCGAGATGGATGTTGTCGTAACGGATGCACTCAAAACGGACAACTACCATCACGCTGTCGACTACGGTGCCGTCTACGCAGAGCTCGAGCGCGTAGTAACAAAACAGCGCTTCAAGCTGATTGAAGCGCTTGCATATCGGATCGCCGAAGATCTTTGTGAAAGGTTTTCATCGATACGGCGCGTGATCGTTACAATCCGCAAACCAGGCGCGCCCATTCCCGGTGTCCTGGATCATGCTGAGGTTATTGTAGAATATGTTCCGAAATAATAATGACCTGTACCACGCGTTTCTTGGTCTGGGTGGCAATATCGGAGACCCAGCGCTCAGCATGGCTTCGGCGCTGCAACTGCTTGATGAACACCGCCAAATTGATGTCACGGCAGTATCAAGACTTTACCGAACGCCACCTTGGGGAAAGACCGATCAGGATTGGTTCTTCAACAGCTGCGCATGCGTATCGACCAGTCTTTCCCCCCATGATTTGCTTGCCGTCTGCCTCAAGACGGAACGACGCCTCAAACGGATCCGGCGCGAAAGGTGGGGTCCGCGGATCATCGATATTGACATTCTGACCTATGACACCGCCGCCGTGAACGACGCGCAGCTGACGATACCCCATCCTCACATGCATGAACGGGCTTTCGTGTTGATGCCGCTGATGGACATCTCGACCGGCATCAGCGTAAACGACAAGGGATTGGCGGAGTGGCTGCTTCTGGCTGAACGTTCGGATATCGAAATTGTCAGTTCCGACGGATCTTGGTGGGAGCTCGGGGGCGCCGACGAGAGACGCTATAGTCAGGATTGACGCGAGAGCGCTCTAACGCGTCTGTTGCGGCTGGCTTCGCCTGTCTGCGCCGACCTTGCTGCCACGCGAAAGCGTCATTCCTATAACCGGTATCAGCTCATCCTGCACCTGGACCGATATCGTGACATTCATGACATCCGGCTCCTGGAGGTGGGCAACCATTGCACCGTTAAGCCGCTTGCGGTTGATTCCGACGACGATTTTGTCGCCATCAATCCTGCCGGAAACGATATCGAGGCCTTCTCCTTCGGCACCATCCTGAAATTTTCCGGAATAGTTGTCGCCCTGCTGTCCTATGAAGGCTCTCATTTTTTGCGAGAAAATGCCAACGCGGCAGCGACCATCCATCGCGACACCGACCGCATGTTCTGCAGACGGCCCGCCTGTAAATGTGCAAGCGAACTTGGTTCCCTTGTATTTTCCAGCAACGATTTCGCCTGGTCCGCGCCAGACGCCCGATACGGAGTCGAAGAACGCCTTGTCGCCAGAATCGGCGAGGGCCGGCGTTGCGGAGCCCGCGCAAAGGAGCGTCAAAACAGCCAGGAAAGATCGAAGTGACATAGGCAGCCCATGGCAGAAGGTTTGCAGTCACCATCGACCGGAATGGTTAATGGTGGGTTGAAAAACGCGATGATTGTAGCAGAGCAGGCGAAAATGATGAAATGGCATTCATCTGCAATCGTTCGCTGGACGGGTCGTTGTTTCGGCCACCCAATCGACCGGCGCAATATTGACGGGCGGCAAGGAGAACTTATTTTCAGACCATGAACGAATCTGATGCTTCCAGATCCCTTTCGGCGCTCGGTCACGACGCGCGCCTTTCGGTCTTCCGCCTGCTCGTCAGGGCGGGTGAAGACGGATTGAACGTAGGCGAAATCGGCGAGCATCTTGCAATTCCGGCGTCAACGCTCGCGCATCACATTTCAGCGCTCGTTGACGCAGGCCTCGTCCGGCAGCAGCGCTTCGGGCGCGAAATACGCAACTACGCGGAATATGACGCGATGAACGACCTTTTGGATTTTCTCACGCGGGAATGCTGTGTCGGCGTCGAGCAACCGGGGCAGGTGGGGACTTAACAACAGCAGTCAGCGTTTGTTTTCGGGTTTGCGCGTGCCCGTGGCCTGACGTGTCAGTTCACCGACAAAATCGCCGATGCCTGGGCGTTTCAAATTGTGAAAGCCCATCGGGCGGCACAAGTCCATGGCCGCGATGCCGATGCGCGCCGTCATCAACCCGTTTATAACGCCCTCGCCAAGACGCGCCGAAAGCTTGCTGGCGAGACCATGGCCCATCAATTGTTGAATGACACCGTCGCCAACAGCCATTGAACCCGTTACGGCAAGATGGGCTATGACATCGCGTGCCAGGCGCACGGATCCGATGGTTCCGGGCCGGCCGCCATACAGCGTTGCCAGATTGCGGATCAGGCGCATGGCTTCAAACAGCACATAACCGACATCGAGCAACGCGCGTGGTGAGATGGCGGTTACCACCGACACACGCTTTGCAGATCCGACGATCAACTGACGCGCCTGCTCGTCAAGCGGGCCCAGCAATTCGGCTTCGGCGAGCGCCATGAGCTGTGGCCCGTCGATGATGTCGCCTTCCAGTTCCTTGAGTTGGCGCCGCGCACGCGCCGTTTCCGGGCGGTTTGAGAAAAGCCGAACCAGGCGCGATTCAACGGCTCTTGCTTTGGCAGGGTTTCTTTCGCTGCGCGCTTCGTCGGCCGCTGACTTAATCGCGTGCACAGCTTCCAGACGCATGATCCCCGCGATCTCGCGCAAGGCAAGGCCAAGGAATGCCGCAACACAAATTGCCGCGAGCACTGTCGCCGCCCAACCGAGCAATGCGGATCTTTCGAACAGGCCCGTAACAAGTGTGTCGATCCAGAGCGCAAAAGCCAGCGAAATCAAGAGACCGAAAGCGTTGAGGCCAATCTTTGCAAAGGAAAAGCGGCGGCTTCTTGCCTTGGCGACTGGCGGTGTAAGCGCTTCTTCCAACGGGCTGTTGCCCAACGTTGACGTCCGTTCGGCAACAAAGGGATCGTTGTCAGCCCATTCGATTTCGGCGACAACTGCGGCTGGCTGCCGCGCCTTGCTCCCCGTTTTCTTCACCTTCGGCTCTTTGGCAGGTGCTGGGTCCTTTTCGTCCTCGATCCTGAAAGCAGCCGGTTTGCGTTGCTTGCCTGTCATGCCAGCCAATCTCCAAGAAGAAACTCCAATGCCCGATCCAGCCGGATATGCGGTAGTGAGAGTGTGACGCCCTCGGCGGTGCTTTCCAGTGCGGGCGGACGGAAGCGCACGAAATTGATAGGCGAATGGTCAATCTCTTTTGCGTTGCCTGATTGGAAATAGGGCTCAGCGTCATCTGGCAGGTCGCCTGGAAATATGCCGGTTCTGGTGGCGCCGTCGAAAGCTTCGCCATTGATGTTCTCGCCTTTCATCGGCGTTCCGACAATCAGTGGCAGCTTGTCCCGGCCATGCTTTGCTTTTGCCTCGCTCGTCGATCGCACGGCAGCCATCGCGATGACTTCAATTTCGGCTTTCGCGTATCCGGCGCGGCGCGTTGCGCGTTCGACGATGCGCCTGACAATTGCTTCCAGGCGGTCATGGCTTTCATGGTGGAGATGATCGGCTTTTGTTGCCGCGACAAGTACACGGTCGATACGTCGTGCCAGCAATGAAGAAAGAATGTTCGACCGGCCTGGCCGGAAGCAGGAGAGGATATCAACAAGTGCACGCTCAAGGTCCTGCACTGCCGCCGTTCCCGCGTTCAAGGCGTGCATGGCATCGATCAGAATGATCTGCCGGTCGAGACGGGCAAAGTGCTCCCGGAAGAACGGACTGACGACGAGCGATTTGTAGGCTTCGAAGCGGCGCTCCATCATCGCCCACAAGGTGTTGGCGGGTGCCGACCCTTCGGCGGGCAGATCGGCTAGAGGCGCAAAGGTCAGGGCGGGCGATCCATCGAGGTCGCCGGGCATCAGAAGCCGGCCTGGCGGCAAAGTCGACAGGGCCCGCTCCTCGCTTCTGCAGGCGCGCAAATAATCGGCGAACAGGCCGGAAATCTCTTGCGCAACGGTTTCGTCCGCTGTCGCAGCCGGTCCAGCTTGCATGCATCCGTCCAGCCAATGGCGGGAAAGGTCGGCGCGCGCCGGTGAGCGTGCCATTTCAACGGCCTGACGGCTGAAGGCTCTAAAGTCCTGTTTGAGAAGCGGTAGGTCGAGAAGCCATTCACCCGGGTAATCGACAATGTCGATTGAAACCTTGCCTGCCGACAACATCCGGTTCCACATGCTTGCAGATTCGTATTCGATGGTAAGCCGCAACTCCGATATGGCGCGGGTGGAGTGCGGCCACAAACGATCCTCGACGAGGGCGGCGACATGATTTTCGTACTGGAACCTCGGTACGCCATCGTCAGGCTGCGGCTGGAGATAGGCTTTTGCAAGGCGTCCTGAGTGCTGAACATTGAAGAGCGGAAGGCGTCCGCCGTGAATGATGTTGTGGATGAGCGCGGTAATGAAAACGGTCTTGCCGGCACGCGACAGTCCAGTGACGCCCAATCGCATGGTCGGTCGCATCATGTCGCCGGCACGGTCGACCAGATTGTCGACCGTAATCAATGCTTCGTTGGATATTCGCGATAGCGTAGAGCTCAAGGTACACTCGTCTCGCCCACAGATTTAGCTGGTTGGGATATAAGAAGCCGGGCAAGCTGTGTTCAAGCAGATGACGGGATCGCCGCACGGGCGCCAAAGTGTGAGACGATATTCGCGCCCCGTACGATATGAAATCGTAATGCAAGATAAATAAGATGTTTCAATTCTTTATATGCAGATCTTCCTGAACAGACTTCAAATTCAGTTGTCCAGCTTCAAGGCGCTTTTTCTCAAACGCTTGGGACTCAAAAATTCGGATAGATGGCCGCCGTGTTGGATGTTTGCCATGCCAACATCGAATTGAATCGTGGCGACGCCGCGTGTCGGAAATCCTTTCTCCAGTCGCTCGGCAGCGGGGCGGCCGGCGCTGGAAGTCAATGCCCGTGTCGTATCCTCCATCATGGGGTTGTGGCCAATCAGCATGACCGGCGTCTCGGTTTGGCTTGCCAGCAGACGCACATAATACCTGTGATCGTTGCCGTAAATTTCGTCACGGTTCTGCACCTGCGGATTGTTCGGAAGTTTCGAAAGAAAAATCTCGCAGGTCTGCTGGCAGCGTTTGGCTGTCGAACACAGGATAAGCAGCGGCAGCAGCGGATAGCGTGCGAATGCATCGGCAACCAAATTGGCATCTTCAATGCCGCGCTCATTCAATGGTCGGTCGAAGTCCCGTTGACCAGGATTCGCCCAAGCGGCATGCGCGTGGCGAAGCAAGTAGATCGTCGGTTTGGTTGCTGCATGTTCGTTCATACAGTGTGCCTGCAACTGTGCCGTCCGGGTTTTGCGTGCCCATCGAGCTTGACCCCGACGCAAATAAAGCATCATTCGCTTTGTGAAGCGAGAGGCGACGAGACGATATTGACTGCTTTTGAGCCAGTTTGAAATTGGCTTTTCCGATCGGAGGGTTGCCGGCAAACCAAGTGCAGACGGCGACGTAGTAGGACGCCGGCCTAAGGTTACACGGACCAGCGCATCATTCTGAAGCCGGGGACAGTTTGTATCGTCCGGACAGTTGATCCTCGAACAACTCTTTCCGGCCAACGCTGTTTACAAGCATAAGTTTGGCGGATTGGTCCAACCTGTTCAAAAATTTACATAAGCGTTGAGCAACAAATCAGTGCACACAAATTTTATACTTTGTTGGGAATTGACGCTTGTAAGCGGGCAACGGTGTGGCTATACACACGCGCAAATGCTCACCGCACCAGAGGAATCACCATGGATGAGATGATCGATCTCGGGTCCTACGTTCCCTCCGATGACGAGGAGTTCATGAATGAAAAGCAGCGTGCCTATTTTCGAGCTAAATTGAATGGCTGGAGGATCGATATTTTGCGCGAGGCGCGCGAAACGCTCGGAAATCTCCAGGAAGACAGCGCAAACCACCCTGACATTGCAGACCGTGCTTCATCCGAGACGGATCGGGCGATAGAGCTTCGCGCAAGAGACAGACAGCGCAAGCTGATCTCAAAGATCGATGCGGCCTTGCGGCGACTGGACGAAGGAACATACGGGTTCTGCGAAGAAACCGGAGAGCCAATCAGCCTCAGACGGCTGGATGCCCGCCCCATAGCGACATTGTCGATCGAAGCTCAGGAAAGGCATGAGCGCAGGGAAAAAGTGTACCGCGACGAGTAAGCGGCGTCAGCTTTCGGGTTTTTGTTAGATCAGACAAGCGTCAGGGCTTTACGCTCAGATCCCCAAGCAGTTTTTTCATTTCATCTTCCAGCGAAGCGGATGCTGCTGCCGGTTCCGTCCCCGTATGCGGTTCGGGTGGCTCGGGCTTCACTTCGTCTGGCAAATCAGTTTCAGCGTCGAGAGGCGTTTTCGGTTCTGTGAGCCTTGCGGCTTTGCTTATTTCCGCTTCCAGCAATTCGTCGAAATCGGCAATCAACTCCTGTGCTGCCACTTCGGGCGGCCGGTCGTCGATGTAAAGATTCTGGATTTCCTCAGCCGGGTCGGAACCTTCCGGCGCGGATAGGTTTTGGTCCGCATTCTGCATTGCAACGAGGATTCGATCTGCTTCTTCCGGATCTGACGGGCTTTCTTGCACAATCGATTTGCCGGTTGCTGCCAATGCGCTTTCGATTTCAGCCTTTATTGCGCTTTCTTCATCCGGGATCCCTGCGGTAGCAATTTCTGGCTCGGCTGGCGTATCCTGCTCGCCACTGGCTTTTAGCGGCGTTTCAGCAGATTCATCCGGCTGCGGTTCGTCCGCCGCGGTCATCTGGCTTCCTGCCGATGCAGTTGCTGCTGCGACTGCGGCGGCCGTGGCTGTTGCAGCCGCCGGACTTTCAGACTGTAGCGGCAAGTCTTTCGTGCCTGTCGCTGACGAATGAGGCTTTGAATGCGACGTATCGGTTGCCGCCGGTGTCGGAGGCGGCATCGTTTGGGGTTCGGGTGGAGGTTTGGCATTTTGCCTTGTCTCCGGAACATCCACCTTGCTGGACCTGATTGCATCCGCCTTTTCCGCAGCGGCGGTTTCGGGTTGCGGTGCTTGTGGCCGCTGAGGCGGCTTTGGCTGCCTTTGCTGGTGCGCTCTTAGAGGGGACGTTGGATTTGCGGTTGCCGGTTGTGCAGCCGCCGCTTCGCTTCCCAAGCGCGCTGAGGCGGCCACCCGGTTGATGCCGCGTTCGACGACGATGTCGCTCGGACCGCCAATCATAAGCAGATGCTCAATACCGTCGCGGCGCACCAGAACAAGCCGCCGCCGCGCATCCACTGCCGCGGCGTCAAGAACTGCCAGTCGCGGCTGCCGATTCGAGCCGCCCCGCATGAAGGCAATGCGACCGCGTCGCCTTAGTCCCCAGACAAGGAGCAAGGCCAAAATGATGATGACTGCAACCGCTGCGAGCAGCAGCATAAGGGACATAGATCCCGTTCCGAAAAGTGGTTCGCTCATGATACTTCAGCGCCTAGAGTTCGATTCGCACCGAAACGGTGATGAACCGCGATTGCTACAAAGCCTAGTGGGCCGGTCGGGACCATGCAAGCATGGCGGCTGTCAAAGTAGGGGAAACACACAGCTTGCCGACTTGTTATGTTCCCTTTGTCACGTAACTTCCGGTAGCTCAGTTCGTTCATTGTCGGTCCGTGGTCTTACGTTGCCTGCGGATTTCGGTGGAAGCCTTTCATTGTGTAGAGGAATGTGGTCGAAAGAGGGTATTGTGGCTACGGGGAATCAGCTCTTTCCATGAGGATGACATGGCGCGGGAAAAGCCGTCGGGAAACTATCCGACGCCAATAATCGATCAGCATTCGAAACCCGGCACTGTTGCTCGCCTTATTGTTCTTGCCGTTGTTCTTATTGGCGCCGCGGTCGCCTTCATATATCTGGAAGGACGGGTCAACACAGACCTCGGACTTGGCCTTCTCGGCATGCTGGCGATGGTCGGCATCTTTTACCTCGTTTCGACCGTGATCGGTTTCGTCCAGCTCATGCCGCGGGGCGGTGGTGATGTTCTTTCCCGCCTGTTCATCGACGGACATCCGGAAGGCACTGTTGTTACCGACAGAAAGGGCCGCGTTATCTATGCCAACCGCACCTATGCGGAACTGATTGGCGTCGATGAACCGTCAGACGTGCTTTCGATTGAAGCCATCATGTCGAACGACAGCCAGGCGGCAGAAGCTGTCTATCGGCTTACCAATCAGATCCGGGAGGGCAAGGAAGGTCAGGAGGAATTCCGGGTTTTACGAGGCCTGCGAGGCGACAGCGAGTCAAAGGGTCCGCGTTGGTATCGGTTGCGCGCGCGGCTCCTGGATCTCGGCAATGCAGGCGAGCGGCTCTATGTCTGGCAGCTTTCGGACATCACTTCGGAGCGCGAAGAGCAGGAGCGGTTTTTCCGCGAACTCCAGCACGCGATCGACTATCTTGATCATGCGCCAGCTGGATTCATGTCCACTGGGCAAGCCGGTGAGGTGGTTTATATCAATGCGACACTGGCCGACTGGATCGGCCTCGACCTGACCCGCTTTACACCGGGTTCCATCGTATTGCGCGATATGATCGCCGGTGAGGGCATGGCGCTGATAGAATCGGTACAGGCGGCGCCCGGGCTCGACCGCACGGCAACGCTGGATCTCGATATGCTCCGGCAGGACGGCAAGAGCCTCCCGGTTCGCCTTGTTCACAGGGTCAGTGCGACCCGCGACGGTGCGCCCGGCGAAAGCCGCACAATCGTCCTTCAACGCGCGGGTGACGGTGCCAACGCCAGTGAATCGTCCGCTGCGGAAACGCGCTTTACACGCTTCTTCAACAACACGCCGATGGCGATTGCATCGGTCGAGCGTACAGGCAAAATCGTCCGAACCAACGCACCCTTTCTGAAGATGTTTTCCGAAGTCGTGTCACGTGACGATCTTGAAAAGGGTGCATTGTTCGAGACGGTCATGCAAGAAGCCGATCGCGCGGTGCTGGACGAGGCCCTCGAACAGGCTGTGCACGGCCAAGGTGAAATCGCACCGATCGATTCGCGCCATGCTGCTGACAGCGAACGCTTTTTTCGCTTCTACGTGACCGCAGTGGTCGACGGGAGCGAAAGCGCGGAGGCCGCGATCATCTACGCGGTTGAAACCACCGAACAGAAGGCGCTTGAGGCGCAGATGGCCGAAACCCAGAAAATGAATGCCGTTGGAACCCTGGCCGGCGGCATCGCGCATGATTTCAACAATGTGCTCACGGCAATCCTGTTGTCTGCCGATCACTTGCTGCTTTCTCTGCGCCCGTCTGATTCAAGCTTTGCCGATCTGATGGAAATCAAACGCAATGCCAACAGGGCGGCCGTCCTGGTGCGCCAGTTGCTGGCTTTCTCGCGCAAACAGACCATGCGCCCCACAGTTCTCTCAATGACCGATGTTATCGGCGATTTGCGCATGCTTGTCGATCGCCTGACCGGGTCGAATGTCAAGCTCGACATCGAATATGGAAAGGACCTTTGGCCGGTAAAAACCGACATCGGTCAGTTCGAGCAGGTGATCATCAACCTCGCTGTGAACGCGCGCGATGCGATGCCGGAAGGCGGCACGATCAGGATCAGCAGCCGAAACGTCGAGAGCGACGAGGTTGCCGGCCTCAACAATCGCGGCATGCAGGACGGTGATTATGTGATGATCGCCGTTAGCGACGAGGGAACCGGTATTGCACCGGACTTGATGGACAAGATATTCGAGCCATTCTTCACCACCAAAGAGGTCGGAAAGGGCACGGGGCTGGGCCTTTCCATGGTGTACGGGATTATCAAGCAGTCCGGCGGCTATATCTATCCGGAATCCGAAGTCGGCGAGGGGACCACGTTTCGCATATACCTGCCACGTCACATGCAAACCGAGGCGGACGAGGTGCAATCGGCAGCCGTCGCCTCACCGCAGACCGATATGCCGGCAACGCCCGGCAAAGCCGAAAAGGTCAACGGCGCAGCCAAGGATGAAGAAAGAACCGATCTTACCGGCTCGGCAACGGTGCTTCTGGTCGAGGATGAGGAAGCCGTTCGGCGCGGCGGTAAGCGCATGCTTGAAACGCGCGGATACACCGTACACGAGGCAGGGTCGGGTGTTGAGGCACTGGATGTGATCAAGGAACTCGAAGGCGATGTCGACATCGTCGTTTCCGATGTGGTGATGCCGGAAATGGACGGTCCGACCCTTCTGCGCGAGTTGCGCAAGGAATACCCGGATATGAAGTTCATCTTCGTTTCAGGATACGCGGAAGACGCCTTTGCCAAGAACCTGCCCGAAAACGCCCAATTCGGGTTCTTGCCGAAGCCCTTTTCGCTGAAGCAGCTTGCAACGGCGGTGAAAGAGGTGATTGAAGCCTAGCTATAAATCGAAATGCCGCCTATCAACGAGCAAAAATTGGCTCATCGCATGATAAAGAGTTGTGGGCAATCGGCTGCATCGCGGTGGCGTTGCAACCAAATTCCGGCTACGCAGACTTGCATTGCAATTGAAACCGCGTTGAGCCTGATTGCTGCAATGGCGACCGCGAAAATGCGTTTGGCTTGAATTTGCGCGGATATGAACACAATGGCGCCGTAATATTGCGATTGAAGCCACCACAATTTGATCCACCTTGAGTCGGGGGAAATCCGAATGTACAGACAAATAGCGGCCAGTGTGTTGGCCGGTGCCTTTCTCACAGCCTGCATGACAACCGATCCATTTACCGGTGAGCAGCGTCCGACGCGGACCGCATCCGGTGCAGCAATCGGTGCTGCGGCCGGCGCCGGCCTTGGTCTGCTTGCAGGTGGCAATGATCGGCGCAATGCGCTGATCGGTGCCGGCATCGGCGCGCTCGCCGGCGGAACCATCGGCAACTATATGGACCGGCAGGAAGCCGAGTTGCGCGCGCAGCTTCAGGGCACCGGCGTTTCGGTCACGCGCAATGGCAACAGCCTGATCCTCAACATGCCCTCAAATGTAACCTTCGGCGTGGATCAGGCTCAAATCGATCCGAGCTTCTTTGCAACGCTGAACTCGGTTTCGATCATTCTCAACAAGTATAATCAATCGCTGATCGACGTTTACGGCTACACCGACTCCACCGGTTCAGCCCAATACAATCTCGATCTTTCGCAGCGTCGTGCCCAATCCGTTGCGACCTACCTGACAGCGCAGGGTGTCGACCGCAGGCGCATGTTTGTCGTCGGATTCGGGCAGGAGCGGCCGGTTGCAAGCAACGCGACCGATGCGGGCCGCGCGCAGAACCGGCGCGTTGAACTGCAGATCGCTCCGCTGAGTTAGGGGAAGCCAGTCTAAGCCTGACTTGCTCTCAATCTCTGGACGGCCTATCGGGCCATTGCGCTGGCGATCTGCGCTGCGAGGCGCGCGTTGTTTTCGACCAACGCAATGTTGGTTTCGAGGCTGCGTCCATCGGTCATCGACAGGATCTGCGCCAACAGAAAGGGCGTGACGTCTTTGCCAGTGATACCGCGTACATTGGCGGTGGCCACTGCTTCCGCGATATGGTGCTCGATCTCGGCAAGCGGGATTTCGTGTTCGGTTGGAACGGGATTTGCAACAAGCAGGCCGCCAACAATGCCCATGGCCGCGCGCGTCTTGTGAAATCTCGCTATGTCCGCGGCACTGTCCAGCCGCAACGGCGTTTTGAGACCTGATCGCCGCGACCAGAAGGCGGGCAATTCGTCGGCGCCATAGGTGACCACAGGCACTCCTTTTGTTTCCAGTACCTCCAGGGTTTTCGGCAGGTCGAGAATGGCCTTCGCCCCGGCCGATACGACAATTACGGGCGTGCGCGCGAGTTCGTCGAGGTCGGCGGAAATGTCGAAATGGGTTTCGGCACCGGCGTGAACGCCGCCAATGCCACCGGTCGCAAAAACACTGATGCCGGCATGGGCCGCGGCTATTTTCGTTGCCGCAACAGTTGTGGCCGCGGTCTTGCCCATGGCAATCGCATAGGCCATGTCGGCGCGGGAAACCTTCATGGCATCATCGCTTTTCGCCAGCATTTCCAGTTGTTTGTGGTCAAGGCCGACATGCAGGCAGCCATCGATAATGGCGATTGTTGCAGGCACCGCGTTTTCGGCGCGGATAACATCCTGGACAGCGCGCGCCATCTCGAAATTGCGGGGCCAAGGCATGCCTTGCGTGATGATTGTCGATTCGAGCGCCACGACCGGGCGGTTCGCGTCGAGTGCAGTGCGGACCTCATTGGAATAGCTGATTGGAAATGCCGTTGCTTCGTCCATGCTTCATTCCGGGATGTAAAGGCGTGGTGGCTCAGGTGAGAATATGCGGCTCAGGCACGCGTTCAAGTTCACGCGAAAGCACCTGGTGATCGAGGTCCGGTGCCGCTGCATGCGCAGAGCGTACAGTGACACCGGCTGCGGCAATGCCGTAGCGAACGGCTTCGCAAAGGACCGATCCCCTTGCCAAGGCGTCGATAGTCGCAGCCGCAAGCGCATCGCCGGCGCCCGTTTCGTCAACGATCCTGTCCGTCAGTGGCGGCATCAGACGAAAGACAATTTCTTCGTCAAAGCCCAGAACCGGCCCTGTACCGTTGGTGATCACCGCTCTTGTGACGCCGAGATCGCGCAAGCGTTGAGGCCATTGTTCCGGTTGGTCGGGCGCATCGCACAAGGCGCTGGCCTCAGACGCATTGACGAACAGAACAGCAAGCTTTGCGAGCGCCTGCGTAAGGCGAGGGGCCTTGGCGGGCGAGACAGCGATCGCTGCAAGCGGCTTCGCCCGGATCTCGGTCATCGAAGACAGGGCGCCCAGCGTATCGGCCGGCAGATTGGCGTCGCACAGAACGAAATCGGCATTTCCGATTGCCTCACGGATGGACTTTCGCGATAGCTGCCGGTGCACGAAGCGGTCATAGAGATCCATGTCTGCGATGGCGATCACGAGGTTGCCGCTGTCATCGATCACCGCGGAGTAGCTGGGTGTGGCGCGGTCGAGAAAAACCTGTGCCATGTCGGCAATCCCTGCTTCCTCGACGGCAAGAGCAACTGCTTCGCCTGCCGCGTCGCCGCCGCGTACAGAAACCATGGCGACACTGTTTCCCAGCCTTGCAAGACCGCGCGCCGCGTTGAACCCGCCGCCGCCAGCCTCTTCGTACCAGCGCCCCGGATTGCTGGCGCCGTGTACGGTCGGGACGCTGATCTTGGCGCGCCGGTCAATATGCGCGCCGCCGATTACCAGTATGCGTGCCATAGGATGGTGCCCTTTGCCGGACGACCTGTTGGCTTCGCCCGACCCTTCAGCAGATGCATTACGGTATGCGCGGCGGCTTTTCAAACCGCGGGCAGGGTAATTTATCCGCCGGTCAATCTTCCGCTCAACGATTTAATATGCCAATGGCCTTTTGAGGCGCCGGTTCATCAGCGACCGGGGGCAACAAGGGAGCGGGAACAGTATGAATGACGAAAAAGTCTATCATGTCGGAGAAATCAGCGAGAAGCTGCCGGAGCCGACACAATTCGAAGCGAAGCCTTTCAAGAAGGGCAAGCCGCCGGAGCCGCTCAGCTTTGAAGTTGTGATGACGGCGGAAGCAACGGAAAAGCAGCGAAAGACCGGGGTCGTGCAGGTCAATATTCCGGGATTCTCACCAGTCCGGTTCTTCTGCGATGAGGATATTCCGATCGGCGACGACACGGCGCCGCCGCCGCTTGCCTATATGTGCGCGGGCATCGGTTTTTGCCTGATGACCCACCTGACCGATATCTACACGGCACGCAAGATCAACATCAAATCGATGAAGCTGGAACAGCGTGTCGGCTTCCAAACTAACCTGTCGAACATGCGCCAACTCGGTCATACGACGGACGGCAAGACGGAACATATCGAAACGCATGTTTTGATCGAAAGCGACGAACCGGAGGAAAGGATCCGCGAGCTCATGATCGAGGCTGAAAATGCCTGCATGGCGCATTTCGCCCTCCGCAACCCAATACCCTGGCGCTCACGGCTGCTTCACAACGGAAAGGAACTGATGAGTCATAGCGGCTGATCGACTTGCCGCGAACATGGATTGTGTTTCCGAAACATCCGTTCCGGATTGCGGGGACGTTTTGCGGATCATGCGGAGCCATAAGACAAGCCGGAAATCGACACATAAATCCTGCTTAACTCCGGCTTAGCGCATCCTCACTCTTTCCTCAGCGCATGGACGACAGGATTGCCTGTCGGCTTATGGCGATCGGACAGGATTGTCCTGTCTTCGGTCTTGATCGACGCCTTCAGTAGAACACCGGACTGTTGATGGAATGTCTGTTAGCTACAGAAGGCCTGGTCTTCCCGGCGTTTTTCGCCGCCGGCGCCCTTCTGGTGATTTCGCTGCCAGGCGTCCCGGCGGCAGCCATTCGCGTTGCTGTGAAATCCGCTTGCTGCCATTTGGCGTATTATCTGTCATTCATGACGTTGGTACCTGTTCCAGGCGGGTTCACTGCAATCCGCCGATCGTCAATTGTCTCAACCTGAAGGGAACAGCGTACTTTAGGTGCGGAGCATAAAAGAGAAAGCGATGTCAAAGGTACTCGTTATGGGCGGAAGCCGGGGGGTTGGGAGAGCGATTTGCCAGGCGTTGGCCGCCGAGGACCACCAGGTGCGATCCATGTCGCGGAGCGGTGATGCCGGCCTGAAAGAGAATGATCGAATTGAAGCCTTTCGCGGTGATGCATTGGACGGCGCAGACACAGAGCGGGCCCTTGATGGTGTCGATACGGTCGTACAGGCGCTCGGCGTCAAGGCGTCTCTGGCCATGGTTACCTCGCCAGTGACCTTGTTTTCCGAGGCCACCCGGGTGCTCCTACCTGCCATGGAGAAAATCGGCGTCAATCGACTCATTGCCGTCACAGGTTTTGGAGCCGGCGATTCATCGGCCTATATCAATCCACTTCAACGTCTTCCATTTCGTGTGGTTCTGGGGCGCGCCTATGATGACAAAACCACTCAAGAGTACTTGATTGAGAAAAGTGCGATTGACTGGCTGATCGTGCGCCCAGGGGTCCTGACAAATGGTGCGCGAACTGATCGGTACCGCATATTGATGAAGCCGCATGAATGGCGAAACGGTATCATTTCGCGTGCGGACGTTGCCGACTTTATCGCAAGGCAGTGCAGCAAGGAAACGCTCGGTCGGCGCAAGCCCGTGCTTATTCGGTGTTTACTGTGAGCTAAGGGATCAAAGCGCCGCTCAAGCTCAAGCTTGGAAGCTGTTTTTGGCTTTTGCCAGACTTGAGCAGCGATCCTGTCCACCTCCTTGTCTCGGTAAGGGTTGGTCTCTTTCCAGTGGCCACAAAAATAGGTGACCTATATCCCTTGCTGTTCGAGACCTCACTTTCGGAGCATGCGATGCAGAACGCAGCACGTAACGACCTGACCATCTACGATGATGTCGCCAATAGCTGGTGGTCAGACGACATCCGCTGGGTGCGTACGCTGAAGAACCTTGTCCCGGGACGTTTGAAATGGTTCGAACGCCACTTTGATCCTGCGGGAAAGACGATCCTGGATCTTGGTTGCGCGGGGGGCTTCATGTCGGAAGCGTTGGCCGCGAAGGGTGCTTCGGTAACAGGTATCGACCCGGCCGCTCGAGCCATTGAGGCGGCTAAAAAGCACGCTGAGCAAAGCGGTCTTCGCATTTCTTATGACGTCGGTGTCGGCGAACGCTTGCCCTATATCGACTCTTCATTCGACTCGGTTGTTTGTGTCGACGTCCTGGAGCATGTCGACGACCTTGAGCGTGTAATCGCAGAGATCGCGCGCGTTCTCAAACCGGGGGGCACGTTCTTCTATGATACGATCAACCGCAATCCGCTGTCGCGTTTTTTCACGGTTACCTTTGCCGAAGATATCATTGGCCTCTTGCCGAAAGGTACCCATGATCCCGCCTTGTTCATACGCCCAGCCGAGTTGTCGGATGTGATGGAGAAAGCCGGTCTTTCAGTTGGCCCCACAACCGGGCTCGGGCCGCGCGGTATCAATCGCCGCGGTGATTTCACCTTCGGACCGCTCCCATCGCGCGCCATCATTTATATGGGCATCGCTACCAAGCCTAAGGCGAGGTAGCTTGAAAAATTATTCTGCTCGCAAATGCGCGTTTGGTTGGTTTGAGAATATAGGTTGAGCTGGATTTGTACCTATCGAACGCATTGACACGAGACAGAGATTGATCCGGGATCGTCTTTTTTCCGAAGAGTCTCCAGTGATGGAGGCTCGTTATGGAAAACGGTATTGTAGCAACGCTGGTTTCATTTGCAGGAATGCTCGAACCCTACGACCAAAGATCAGGACTTACCGGACCCGCGCAGGCTCGCGGGTGGATCGATGCATCAGGCCAACCGACGCAAGAGGGCATGGCTGTTTTTCGCGCTATAACCGAACAGGATAGCACGCGCTCGGCCTTTCGCGGGCTGTAATCCCGGTATCAACGCCAATCTTGCGGCATAGCGAAACGTCCCCTAGGGGCTAACGCTACCGGATATCTTGCAAAACAAAGACAAGTTGCCCCATGCCGGAAGCCAGTCAGAGCTCCGGCTTATTCTTCTGTATGCGAGCGCCATCCCGAATAAGCTGCTGTTGAAGATCATGTGATCAACTGTGATGCGGCAGCATTTTCACGGCGGGCTGAGTAAACCTATAAGGAAAGGCCAGAGCGGCAACGGGTTGATCCCGGATGTTTGTGCATGCCAGTTCCAGTTCAGCGAAGTGAGGCCGATATATCTACTCTTTTTTCTCCCATCAGATTGCGCGACGTCACCTTCAAAAACCGGATTTCCGTTTCGCCGATGAGCCAATACCGGGCAATCAATGGCCATTCAAATGCCTGGCATATGGTGCATCTTGGCCGTTTCGCTCTGGGGGGTGCTGGTCTGGTTTATTGCGAGGCCACTGCTGTTGAGATGGATGGCAGGAGAACACATGGGGATCTGGGGCTATGGGAAGACTCCCAGATTGATGGCCTGATCCCCATTGCCAAATTCCTGGTTGACGAGGGCGCGGTACCGGGCATCCAGCTCGCTCATGCGGGCCGCAAGGCCTCCGAGCGGCGGCCATGGCACGGTGAAACGCCGATCGACGACACGGATGTTTCGAAGAGAAACGAGCGGCCGTGGCAGGCGATCGCACCTTCACCGATCCCCTATGCCGAGGGCTGGCCTGCGCCCGTCGAAATGACGGAGCCGGCAATCGAGAGGGTGATCCGATCATTCGGCGATGCGGCCCGCCGTTCCTTGGAGGCTGGCTTCCAGATCATCGAAGTCTATGCCGCCCATGGATTTCTGGTTCATCAGTTCCTGTCCCCAATCGCCAATCAACGCACAGACAAATGGGGCGGAAGCCCTGAAAACAGACGTCGCTTTGCGGTCGAAGTCGCCAGGTCGATCCGTTCCCAATGGCCTGATCGCTATCCTCTAGCATTTCGACTGTCTGCCACCGACTGGCTTGATGGGGGCATCGAAGTTGAGGATGCCGTCGAAACGGCAAAGGCTCTTAAGGCGGCAGGCGTTGACATCATCGATTGTTCATCAGGCGGGATTGGCGGCAAAGACAGACCGCAGCGGATGGTCGTAAAGCAGGGTTTTCAGGCTCCGTTTGCCGACCAAATTCGCAAGGAAGCAGATATCGCAACCATGGCTGTCGGCTTTTTGTGGGATGCGGATGTCTGCGAAGAGATCGTTTCTTCAGGGCAAGCCGACATGGTTGCCCTTGCAAGAGAGTTCCTCGATGACCCGAATTGGCCTTTGCACGCAGCCGCAAGACTGGGCGAGGGTGAAGGCTACGCGTTATGGCCCATCGAGGCGGGCTGGTGGCTGAACAAACGCGAACGTCTTCTAACCAAGCTTGGCCTTCGACCGGCATAAAATTCAACCCGCACGATTGGATCACGCGTTCAATCAATGGCGTGCCGACACGCAGAAGCAATATGGAAGGAACGCTGATCAATTGAGTCGTTAGAAAAGCAGACATACCGCACAGAAATTGGTCAAGATGCCGCCCCGCTCGAAAAATACCGAGCGGAGCGGCGAACGAAGGGGTCAGTTACCCTGTTTCCCAATAGCTTGGCGTATGGCCGTTTCAACAGGTGAGTAGTTGTTATCATCCCTGGACAATTGAAGCGGTACCTTGGGATACAGGCAAGGCTGAGCGAGGAATCGTGGTGCGTTTCCTCGATTGAGTTGCGCTGCATGAACAAGAAAAGGATGACATAAGAAGACGGTCCCCGCTTCGCCAGAGGCCAGTACCTCTGGGCAATGTGTCAGGGCATTTGCAGCCGCATCAATTTTGATCGACGGCAGCCCCGCTTCACCAGCGGGTTGGAGCAACCGAGCGATATCGCGGTGAGATCCGAGCCGAATCCGCGTTGGTGCATCCTTCGGTCCCACATCGGAAAACAAGAAGAGCATCAACAGCGCCCGGTCCTTGGACGTGACGTTCGCACGCCACGAATTGAAGTCACCCTGAACAGATTCCTCCGCGGCAAAGCTCTTATCCACGTGCCAACCGGTATCGCCCTGATCGACAGAGCTTGGAAACCGTATCGGAAAGCTACCGATACCTGAGCGTGGGCGCCACCGCCCCTTACCAACGATTTGATCGAGTGCCCCGTGAAGCTTCGGTGTATTGATAGCCTTTTCAAATGGCTCCTCTCCATGGCCGTCGATCCAGATGACCGGTTTCGTCCATGTCGAGGGGTTATCCGGATCACAGCCAGTATCACGCCATAAGTAAGCGAGACATTCGTCGGCAAGCTCGCGGGGGAATGCACCATCGAGCCGGACAAATCCATCCCGGATGAATTGCTGTACTTGGTCGTCGCTTAGAACGGCCGCAGATTCAGGATAAGTTTCTGACATGATGTTTGCTTTTCGCTTATTGGGTGCTTGCCGATGCTGCTGCTGGCAGCGTGAGTGGCAATGCTGGCAGCGTGAGTGACAAACAAATCAAGCCCGCGAACGCAGGCGATTATTTCCTCCATCCATACCAAATGGCGCAGTTGCCAAACGCTATAGAAGGGGAATCAAGGCGAATTCAAATATCGAGATCATCATGGCGGTGAGACCATAAACCTTATCCCAAACCGAACAACCCGGTTGCGCTGGTTCACGCCAAGCCACGGCCACAACGGACTTTCAGTCTTGAACGCGATCGTTCAGAAGTCTCGCGTTATGTTTATCCGGATTTGATTGAGGCCACATACTCGAACACTTAACGTTCGCCAATCTGTTCTTAACTCAAAACACCTAAGTGATAGTCTACACATAATGCTGAATCGTCTGTTTCAAAATTGGGTTTATGCCACTCCGCCCATCGCGCTCCTCCTCCTCGGCTTGTATCCATTCGTTGGATCGGGGATTGCCTTACCGGTCTTCCTGGCGCTGCCGATATACATGTTGCACCAGTATGAAGAGCACGATCAGAATCGCTTCGCCGAGTTCTTGAATGGCACGATGGGGCCAAATGCAAAGGGCCTTTCAGCAATGGATATCTGGATCATCAACGTGATCTTCGTGTGGTTCCTGCTTTTGGTTGTCTTCTATCTCGCATCATTCTCGCCTTCGTGGGGAGTGCTGGCGGCATATCTGCTTGCAATCAACGGCTTCGTTCACATCGTTTGGGCTGCAGTCTTCCGAAAGTACAACCCTGGTCTTTGGACTGCGATCGCGCTGTTCCTTCCCCTTGCGATCTGGATCTTCGTGACGGTTCCCGCTTCTATTGGCATTCACGTCGCATCCGCAGTGTTGGTCATCCTTCTTCACGCTGCCATTATGATCGTGGCGAGACGAGCTGCCTAGTTGATCTCAACATTTGCACCGCAGATGAAGCTATTCTGAATAGGCAATGTTCATCCTGCGTTTGCTTTCTTTGTGCGGCAGTCGTTCGCCTCTCGATATTTGCAGGTTTCAGCCTTTTGGCTTGTCGCGTGTGATGCCTCCAGGTTCCCGTTGATGAAGTTCCCCAAAGAAGCCAAGGTCCCTTCATCATACGCAAGTCTAAAATATGGAGATCCAAGTCGGCGCCCGGGTGATTGTCATGAAACAGGACTCAGACGGACCGGTTGTTCCACCGGCGATGAACCAGATTGTCGACAAGGCCGGATATGTCCCCGCAGTGAGAGCGAACGGGTTTCTGTTTTGCGCAGGGCAAGTCGGCCGCACGTCCGATCTTGCCATCATAGAAGACCCGGAAGCTCAATTCCGGGCGTGCTGGGCAAACCTGCAGACGGTGCTGTTAGAGGCAGAATGCGGTTTTGAGGATGTTTTTGAAATGACGACCTACCATGTGCACATGCGTGAGCACATGAAGACTTTCGTTCGGGTCAAGGATGAGGTGTTCCCGCGTGGCACC
This sequence comes from Pseudomonadota bacterium, assembly GCA_039025395.1. GTDB lineage: Bacteria > Pseudomonadota > Alphaproteobacteria > Rhizobiales > Rhizobiaceae > Hoeflea_A. The sequence continues at coordinate 3,413 of JBCCOK010000020.1, read as the reverse complement.
TGCGCGTGGACCTGTATTGGGGTTTCGGAGCTTGCCTATCCCGGTCTGCTTGCGGAAATCAAAGTTGTCGCGAAACTGCCCTGAGACTATGACAGAACATTGTTTCGAAAATCCGGCAGACCCGGAAGGCTGGATCACTGGTCGCGCGCCACTCCGTAATAGTGTGCCGGTTCCACACGGCTGACTGTTGCTCGGCGTTTCAAATGATCCGTTGAACGGCGGCCGGGATCTGCCTCACTATCCTTGCAGTTTTTTTGATCAGGACCCTGATGGTGCAGGAACGTCCTCGGCGGCCGTTCCTTAACACCTCATCAGCGTTTATACGGCTGATTTCACAGTCCCATGTCCATCAGGCCTTTGATTTGCGATGTGGACGTGCCGGCGACGATGCGGCCCAGTTCCTTGTTGCCCTTCAGGACAAGCAGTGTGGAGCGGCGCGGGATCTTGCGCGATGTGCTGACAGGCGCTTTGCCCCATTGATCCCAATCCACCTGAACAAATGTCATCGCTTGATCATAGGCAGGGTTTTCTGCCCGAAGCTGATTGATCTTGCGTTCTTGCACCCTGCAGGTTGAACACCAGACGGCCGAGTAATCGACAAAAACGGTTTTGCCCGACTTCAAGGCATCGGCAATCACGCCGTTGTCGTATTCAACCCATTCGGCAGCCTTGGCTGGTATTGCGGCCATTGCCAATGCGCAGATGAAGGTGAGCGAGAAAATGCGTCTATTCATGATATGATACCTGAGTTAGAGAGCGACCGACAGGTCTTGAAGCCAGTAGGGCAGGACGTTGATAAGTGCTGCATCAATCTTGTGGTGCAGCTTGAAAAAGATCCCCAAGCCAACTGCGAGAAAAACGAAGCCCATCACGGATCTCGACTTCGCGGCAAGGCTCCGCATGGCCTGCTGCCGCGAGCGAATGACCTCTTTGGCGCCGTAACCAAGCGCCAGGATGATGGTCGCGACACCCATCGAGAATGACAGCATGATCGCGCCACTCCAGACAAGGCTGCCGCCGTGGGCTGCGAGCGATATTGCGCCGCCCAGTGTTGGCCCGATGCAGGGTGACCAGACCGCGCCGAGCAACATTCCGCCAAGGAACAGTCCACCCGTTCCGGTTTGGTCGAGACCAAACATTTTCTGATCGACCGAACCGGCGAAACCGCTTGTGGCAGTTGCAAACCGGGCATTGAGGTTAGGGACCAGCAGAACCAGTCCAAAGAACACCATGATGACGGCGCTTGCCTGTGAAATGACATCCTCGGTCAGCCCTATGCCTGGTCCGATCGATGCGGCAAAAAGACCAAGGATTGTAAATGTGGTCATGAGCCCAAAGGCCATGATCAAAGGTCCGGCCCGGTTCGCCGAAAGCGCAGACGACAGGGCAATGGGCAAAACCGGCAAAATACACGGATTTATGAGCGTCAGCAGCCCGGCAAGGTAGCCAAAAATCAATTCCACGATAGCGGATCCCAATACCGGTTGTGTTTGGATCTCAGTAACACGCTTACCCGGCGGCTGAACTCACAAAAGGAAAAAGGCTGATCACATCCGGTTTATTGGACGTTCATTGCTCATTTACTGCTCATTTATTGAATGTACAGAGTTTTCCAGTTCCAGCTATTCCGCGCATTTGTTGGCTTGCTCAACACGATGCGCTGTGCTGACTGTCGCGGTCTTTCAAAGATGTGCGCATCGCCAGCGGCAATGCGCTGATCGCGCCGATTCGCCAATCCCGATCATTGTCTCGGCTCCCATTCATGGATCGAATCCGGAGGCGTCACGCTATGGAGAAGAAGCTGAAAACAAAAAAAGAACACGTGTCAATTAAATCAATAATATCATTATAATAGTCACATTTGCAAAAACGGAACAAATACGGTACATTTTCACGGATGTCAAACATTGCCTCGGATGCGGATATAACCTAAAGGTGGACAGAATGGCACGGAACTCATTGCGGCTTGTTGAGGAAAATTCGGTGGATAAAAGCAAGGCACTCGATGCGGCGCTCTCGCAGATAGAGCGGGCCTTCGGCAAGGGCTCGATCATGAAGCTCGGCTCGAATGAAAACGTTGTCGAGATCGAAACCGTTTCAACCGGCTCATTGGGGCTCGACATTGCGCTTGGTGTCGGTGGACTTCCGAAGGGGCGCATTATCGAGATCTACGGGCCGGAAAGTTCCGGCAAGACGACAATGGCGCTGCACACTGTTGCCGAGGCGCAGAAGGCGGGCGGCATTTGCGGATTTATCGACGCCGAGCATGCGCTCGACCCGGTCTATGCGCGCAAACTGGGTGTCGATCTTGAGAACCTCCTGATTTCTCAGCCCGATACGGGAGAGCAGGCGCTGGAAATCACCGATACGCTTGTGCGGTCGGGTGCCATTGATGTTTTGGTGATCGATTCGGTTGCTGCGCTGACGCCGCGCGCCGAAATCGAAGGTGAGATGGGCGATTCGCTGCCGGGACTTCAGGCCAGGCTGATGAGTCAGGCACTGCGCAAGCTGACAGCGTCGATTTCGCGCTCCAACTGCATGGTGATCTTCATCAACCAGATCCGGATGAAGATCGGCGTGATGTTCGGTTCGCCTGAGACAACGACCGGCGGCAATGCGCTGAAGTTCTATTCCTCCGTGCGCCTCGACATCAGACGCATCGGTTCGGTCAAGGACCGCGATGAGGTGGTTGGTAACCAGACCCGTATCAAGGTCGTCAAAAACAAGATGGCACCGCCCTTCAAGCAGGTTGAGTTCGACATCATGTACGGTGAAGGTGTCTCCAAGACCGGCGAACTGATCGATCTGGGTGTCAAGTCCGGTATCGTCGAGAAGTCCGGCTCCTGGTTTTCCTACAACAGCCAGCGGCTCGGGCAGGGTCGCGAAAACGCCAAGCTTTTCCTGAAGGAGAATCCGGCCGTGTCTGATGAAATCGAGTTGGCATTGCGTCAGAATGCCGGGCTGATCGCCGAGCAGCTGCTCGAGGATGGACATCCCGAAGATGGCGATGACGATGCGGATGAAGCGGGCGTCGCTGAAGGCTAGGCGTCAATACCGCGTCATCAATACAGGCTAAAATAGGCCGGTGGCGGATGCGCTGCTGGCCTTTTTGATTTTGCAGTTTAGACGCTTCTCATTCGCAGTTGAGGCGGCATCCGCACCGGGCTGCGACTGATCGTCTGGACAGCCCCACGCCGGACCGATAAAAGCCAAGCCGAAAACGCTCCCTGGAACAATCAGACGGTTCACAGGACAAGAACAATCAAAGGTCGTCATATGAGCAGCGTAAACGACATCCGAACGGCATTTATCGATTATTTCGACCGTCACGGACACGAAGTCGTCGCCTCCAGCCCGCTGGTGCCGCGCAACGATCCAACGCTGATGTTCGCGAATTCCGGCATGGTGCAGTT
>JBCCOK010000019.1:0-79888 GCA_039025395.1 Pseudomonadota bacterium | reverse complement strand
ATATTTCCGTATTATATTGGATATAGTTTTGCGAGGCTGCAATGACGTATGACGAAGAGCCGAAAGTGCGTATTCGGCGAGTAACATCTGAATGGGCGAGGGGTATGCCGCTTTCCGAAATTCGCGCCGGTTTCGATTGGCTCTTGAGATACCCTACCGACGCCTCGGTGAACTGGATCTCGGTCAAGGAGATGCAAGCCGCTTGGGTTCAGTCGCCTGCGGCGGACTCTGATCGTGTGGTCCTGTTCTGCCATGGCGGCGGCTATCAGATTGGTTCGATCAACTCGCATTTGAACCTCATGAGCCGTCTGTCCGGATCGGCCAGAGCGCGTGTTCTTGGATTCGACTACCGATTGGCGCCGGAACACAGGTTTCCGGCTGCTGCTGACGATACCTTTGCCGTTTATCTTTGGCTTCTCAGACAAGACATTCCGGCAGACGCAATCGCGATTGCCGGAGATTCCGCCGGCGGCGCGCTTGCAATCGGAGCTGCCCTGCAGGCACGCGAAGCCGGATTGCCGAAGCCGGGTTGCGTCGTCCTGATATCGCCTTGGCTGGATCTGACGATGCGCGGTGCGAGCTACCAGACCCGGGCTGCGGTCGACATCTTTTCGAAGCCTGAACAGCTCGCGGCGATGGCGCGTAGCTATCTTGGCCGGCACGGCAATGCCTCCGATCCGCTCGCTTCGCCCGTCGATGCGGATCTCGGCTGTCTTCCGCCTGTGCTCGTCCATGCCGGCGATTTCGACATCACTTTGGATGATGCCAAGCTCTTTGCGGAGCGTGCCCGGGACGCCGGCTGCAAGGTCGAACTCGAGGTCTGGCCTGAAATGTTCCATCATTTCCAAGTTTTTCCGGAGCTGATGGAATCGCAGCAATCCCTCGACAAGATTGGCGTTTTCATCCGCTGCCATACCAAAACCGATCACTAACCAGCCCGGCAGCCCATTCCACCGGAGACGCCAAGCGCCTCGCCAGTTACAAACGAGGCCTCCTTCGAGGCGAGAAAGCCGGCGGCCACGGCGACTTCCTGCGGCTCGCCGAGGCGTTTCATCAGTGTCAGACTTGCCATATCGGTTTCCAGCCTCGAGCCGATCTTTGCGATGGCTGCTTCAACCATTGCAGTTCGAACCGGTCCGGGAAGAAGCGCGTTCGCGGTGATTCCGAAGCGGGCGTTCTCTCTGGCAATCGAGCGGGTAAAGCCGATCACACCGGCCTTTGCAGCAGCGTAGACGGAACCGCCTTTTGATCCCAATCGGCCGGCTTCGGAGGCGATGTTCACGATGCGACCGTATTCAGCCTGTTGCATGCTGGGCAGGACAGCTTGGGTAAAGGCAAAGGTAGTTTCGAGATTGACCGCAAGCAGCGACCGCCAATCTGCCGGGGTCAGATCCGTGAAAAAGGCGTGCTGGTCGGCGCCTATATTGTTAACTAGAACGGAGAAGGAAGGCCGGCTCCGGATCAAAGACACCACCGCGTCGTTATCGGTCGCGTCAAGGCAGGCAAAATCTCCACCGATGGCGTCGGCCAGAATGGCGCCTGCATCTTTGTCCCGGTCGCAGATCGTCACGTCCATCCCGTCGCCGGCAAGCCGGCGCGCGATTGCTGCGCCGATGCCGTTGGCTCCGCCAGTAACAAGCGCGCGCATGGTGTCTCCAACCACCATCTGCTAGGTACCGTTAAAGTCCGGTTTGCGGTTCTCAATCACCGCCGCGAGGCCTTCGACGGCATCCCGTGTTGCCGATAACTCCGACACCGTCCGCGCCTCTTCGGGCAGACAAGATTCGACGCTCAGCCCAACGCCGTTCCAAAGTAATCTTTTGGTTGCGGCAAGCGCCTTGGGCGCGCCTCGAGCCACCGACTTGGCTTTCATTTCGGCAGATTCGGCCAAGTTTTCATCCTTTGCGACCGCAGTCACCAGACCGATCGATAGGGCTTCTGGCGCTTCGACAATCCGGTTGGTCAGAAACAGATCGGCGGCTCGCCGCAAACCGATCAGCCGAGACAAGATTACAGATGCGCCGCCGTCTGGGGCCATACCGACTCGGGTGGCGCCGGCCATGAACTTCGCTGATTGGGCGGCAATCACGATATCAGACGCACAAACCAAACCGAGGCCGCCGCCGCCGGCAGCATAGCCTTGCACTTCTGTGACCACGATTGCGTTCAGTCGGATCAGGGCGCCGACCGCGATCTGAAGATAGGCTGTTACCTCCTTCAGGAAGTCGCCAAGCGTTTCGCCCTTGGAGGAAAACTCGCGCACATCGCCGCCTGCGCAGAAGTTCGCGCCAGCACCTCGTAAGTGAACCACCCGGACGCGCGGATCGCCGTGGCAGAGAATTACCGCTTCGAATATCGCCTTCATCATTTCGATGTTCATTCCATTCGCGGCGTCAGGCCGATTCAGTGTCAGCGTTGCAACGCCTTCGTCGTAGCTGGCAAGCACCGGACCGTTTCCGATCCAGATCTCCGAGGATGCTGTGTCGACAGTCTGGTTCATTTTTTTCTCCGAAGTGCATCTCGCTACACGAGGAAAGAGAGCGTGTAGATGGGCTTGTGGTTGTTCACGAGGCCGACTTTTTTGCGTACAAGTTTGAAGGCGCCATCGACGATCCGAAGACGGTATTCGTTGCGTGCCGCCCAAAGTGTTTCGCCGCGCAGGTTGTCTTCATAGATGAGGGCGTTCGCGCGTATCTCGACTTCTTCGTCGCGGCGTTCAATCAGTTCTATGTTGGAAATGATCCGCGCCAATGCGGAGGGCGGTGTCTGGGTGTGGCGGCGACCGGTCTTGAGCTGTTCGACACGGATCTTGATGCGCGATCTGTTGTCGTAGATCACCGACATCTTTGTTTCTGGATCAATGTCATGGCCATTTGCCGGAACCCAGTAGATTGCGTCGTCAGTCCATAGCGCTTCCCACTCGTCATAGGCATGCGTATCCTGTAGTCGAGCCTCATAATACAAAAACTGCTCGACCCGGTGCAGCAGTGCATCGTCAGTAGCATCCGATGGAGCTGCCGGTGTGGCGGTTTCTGGTTGAAGCGCGGTCTGCAGATCGGTCTGGTCCATGTTCGATCTCATCGCGCCATAAGTCTTTGATAGTGCCGCCATATACCGCGTTGCGGCACTTCGTCCGTCGAATGGCCGATCAGGAAGTCGTTTTCATCCCGCCTTTCGCGATGCAGCCCCCTCGTCAACGTAATCCATTCCGGATCGGGGATTCGTGCTCCCCGGTGGTTGCGTTCATACATCTCGGTATCATCGGCAAGCAGAAGCCCTGCTGGTCCGACCGAGCCCATGGTCTGCTGGCGAAGCCGTCGATTAAAATCCGGCGCACCTTTGAACTGCAGGGCCGTCACGTGTTGGATTGTCTCGTCCACTGCGATCGGCTGTAGAACGAACATTTGAATCTCGGCAATGAACAGGTTCGGAAAGATCATGATGTGGGGCGTGCCGTCGATCATGATCTCGCGGGCGCGGTCTGGACCGTAGGCCTCCCGCATCTTGTTGACATAATCAGGCAAACGCGCCTCGTTGGTGCCGAACCACTCTAGCGGCTTGCCAATCTTGCGCCATTCGGGCCGCAGATCGAATTCTGTATGTCCATTGCCGAAATCGCGGGTCAGCGCGGTCGACTGCGGTCCATAGAGGTTGCCGATGCCGCTGTCCGTCACCTGAAAGACGGAACCGTGGACAAAGGCGGGGTGATAGCCGTCAGTCTCATTTTCCAGCATGAATTTCCAGTTTGCCTTGGTGCGGTGCTGCAAAAAACCCGCGGTGATTTCCAGTTCACCCTCCGGCGAGTTCTCCAGAAGCTGGTCAATGGAAGCCTTGGCGCCGCCAAGATAGGTCTCGAGTGGTTCGACGTCTTCGGCAAACGAACCGAAAACGAACCCCCGATAAATCTCGACACGCGGCACACGGCCGAGGCCCAGGCCGGCTTTTTCCTGACCCTCATATCCGTCCGCATAAGCGTAGCCCATCAGCTTGCCGTTATTGGAGAATGTCCAGGAATGGTAAGGGCAAGTGAACGTCGCTCGATTGCCGCCCCGATAGGCGCACAACTGATTGCCGCGGTGCGGGCACTTGTTCAGAAGCAGGCTGATTTCGCCGTTGCGGTCATGCACCAACAAGACCGCCGTCGGCCCGATTGATTTGGTCACGTAGTCGTTCTTGTTCGCAACCTCACTTGTGTGTCCGACATAAACCCATCCACCATACCAGATCCGCCGCAGCTCTTCCTCGAAGATTTGCTCGTCGAAATACAACGAACTGTGCACCTGAGTCGGCTTGATCAGGCCGGCATAGTCGATACCCTGGATCGAATGGCCATTTTGTTGGTTTCCCATCCGCTGTCCAATCCTTGAATTGAGATGTGCCAATGAGTGCACATTATTAGTACGAACGTTCGAGTTATTTAAATGTCTGATCTGAATAAACTTGTCAACCGTGACCGGTGTCCTTGTATGGAGTCGGTGATTTCCATCTTCCAAAACCTAGCCCGGGACGGGCGTTACAGAATTTTATCCGGGTTCATGATTGCGTGCGGATCGATTGTTTTCTTGAGATCGCGCATCAGCTCAGCCGCCGCTCCAAACTCCGTCTCCATATAGCGACGTTTTCCCTGTCCGATACCGTGTTCGCCGGTGCAGGTTCCACCCATCCGGATGGCGCGTTCGTTGAGGCGATCAACAGCTCGGTACGACCTCTCCATTTCTTCGTCATCCTCTGGATCCACGAGGATCATCAGATGGAAGTTGCCATCGCCGACATGGCCGACGATCGGGGCAAGCAGGCCGAGATCGTCGATGTCCTCTTCCGTCTCCTGAATACAGTCAGCAAGCCTCGAGATCGGGACGCAGGCATCGGTTGGAATGCCCTTCGCATTGCGGCGCAGTTCGGAGAAGGCGAAATACAGATCGTGCCGCGCGGCCCACAAACGATTTCGGTCTTCAAGCCGGCTCCCCGACTGGAAAGGCGCGGATCCATTCGCCGCGCACAGATCTCCGAAGACGGACACCTGTTCGTCGACGCTGGCAGGCATACCATGGAATTCAACAAACAGGGTTGGTGCCTCCGGCAGATCGAGTCCGGAATAGGCGTTGACCGCGCGTAGACTTAGCGGGTCCATCAATTCGATTCGGGCAACGGGCACGCCCATCTGGATAGTCTCGATGACGGTGCGTACCGCTTTGTCCAGACTTGGAAAGGCGCAGGTGCCGCTGACGATTTTTTCTGGCAGGCCATACAGCCGGAGGGTGAGTTCGGCAATGATGCCGAGCGTACCCTCCGCGCCGACGAACAGGTTGGTCAGTTCGTATCCCGCTGCGGACTTTCGCGCCCGCCCGGCGGTCTGTATCAGGTCGCCATTGGGAAGCACCACCTTCATAGACAATACGTTCTGCTTCATTGTTCCATAGCGCACCGCGTTGGTTCCGGACGCCCGTGTCGAAGCCATTCCGCCGAGGGAGGCGTCGGCGCCAGGATCAATGGGAAAGAAGAGACCGTAGGACCGGACATAATCGTTAAGTTGGTGCCGCGTCAGTCCCGGTTGAACAATGCAATCGAGATCATCTGCGTTCACTGCCATGATTGCGTTCATATTGCCCATATCAAGCGAAAGGCCGCCGCGCGGAGCGTTGAGCTGGCCTTCCAACGACGTGCCGGCTCCGAAAGGAATTATGGGAAAGCGCTTAGCCGCGCAAATCGATACGGCGGTGCGAATCTCCTCGACGGATTGCGGGCTGAATACGGCGTCGGGAGGCTGCGTTGGCAAGAAAGAAGTTGTATGGCAGTGCTGCTCGCGAAACGTGGCGCCAGTCTTTATACGGTCGCCGAATGTCTCTTGAAGTTGGCTTATCGCCATATCGCTTGAAGGGGTTTCCTGTCTTGTCAGGGCTACATCACGCATTGTTTCCTCATCTGTGGCGTTCGTTGTCCGCGCGGTACATTCTCTGCAAGCTGTAAATCCATCCGGTGCAACGTTCTCCTTTACATAGACCAAACGTTCGATCTAATAAAGAGTGTCAGCGGTTGTTGAGTGGCTGCGTGCATGATGACCGGGACGTGGACCAAAGAAACAAAGCCGGTCAGGCAGGAGGAGAAAATGCTGCACCCGGACATCGAATCCCTTGATTATCGGGCCATTCAAGCGCTTCAGCGCAAGCGACTCGCCAATCTCGGCAAGCGGCTATCGGACAATCAGAACTGGGTGGCCCATTTCGCCAAGGCGGGAATGCATCCAAGTGATCTCGCCGCAGACGATGGCTTGCAGAACACGCCGTTTCTGGAGAAATCCGACCTGCATGATCGCTATCCATTTCCGTTCCTCACCGTACCAATAGACCGCGTCACCCGTTTCATGTCGACTTCCGGGACGACGGGATTACCTGTGATGTTCGGCATGACGGCATATGACTATGGCACGCTGCTGCCATATCAAATGGCGCGCATTCTGACCGCGGCTGGCGTCGAACCGGGCATGCGCGCCTATCAGGGTTATGGCTACGGCTTATGGATCGGCGGACCTGCGCTGGATGTCGGTTTCGCAGCAATGGACTGCACGAATTTCCCAGTCGGGCCGGGGCGTGGCGAACTGGCCGCAAAGTGGCTCAAGGATCACAAATACGATGCCGCCTCCATGTCACCGCTCTGGTTGATGACGCTTGTCAATCACGCGCGCGAAGCCGGCATTAATCCGAAAACAGACTGGGCTTTGAAGGTTGCGATCCTCGGCGGACAATCGGTATCGACCGAGTTCCGGGAACAGCTTGAAACGGAAATGCCGGCAGGATTTATGAGCCAGAACATCTACGGGACCACTGAAGCCGGCGGTCCAGTGCTGGCGATCTCGACGCAGCACACTCATGCTGATGACAAACTACAGCTGATCAATGAAGACACCATCATAACCGAAATCCTCGATCCGCAGTCGATGAAACCGGTCAGTCCCGGCGAGGTCGGTGAAATCGTCATCACGACTCTATGCAAGGAGGCTTCGCCGGTCGTGCGCTGGCGCACCCGCGATCTGGTGCGCCTATCGCCCCAGCCTTTCGATTGCCCCTCGGGTCGACGCGGCATGCGCAAGATCGGACGGATCATAGGGCGCAGCGATGATATGCTGAAAATCAAGGGAGTCATCGTCTTCCCCTCCCAGATCGAGGACATTGTGGCCAAGACCTCTGGAACGGTGAAGGAGGCATGGCAGATCTATATCGACACCAAGAGCACAACGATTAGTTCGATGAGCGTCGCCGTGGAAGCGGATCGCCGAACCAACCGCCCTGCCGAACAGATAGAAGACGACATCCGCCGCGAAGTCCGTTCCCGGATTGGCATCGGTGTCGATGTGGATTGTCTGGAAGAAGGGTCCTTGCCGCGCTATGAGGCTAAGGCTACCCGCGTTCTGCACCGTTCGGGAGCGCATTGATATGGAGGCTGCTCGGGGTCCGCTGCGCCACATTCTCAATGTCGAGGACATGCGGCTTGCCGCGCGTCGTACCCTGCCGCGGGCGGTGTTTGATTATATCGACGGCGCTGCAGAGGATGAGGTGTCGCGCGCCCGTAACCGGACCCAATTCAATGATTGGGGCCTCGTTCACCGGGTGCTGAACGATGTTGGCGAAATTGATCTGTCGGTAGAACTCTTAGGCAGAACCTATGCCGCACCTTTCGGGATCGGTCCGACCGGACTTGCCGGCCTTGCCTGGCCGCAGGCGGAAAAGCTGCTTGCACAAGCTGCCACAATGGCCGGAATCCCGTTCTGCCTGAGCACGGTTTCAAGTGTGAGCTTGGAACACGTGGCACAGGAGAGCGGCGGACCCAACTGGTTCCAGCTCTATATCTTCCGGGATCGCGATCTGTCCTTCAATCTCTTGGGGCGCGCAGCAAGGGCAGGCTATGATGTGCTCGTGATCACAGTGGATTGCCCGATCGGAGGCAACAGGGAACGCGATCCGCGTAATGACTTCACGCTGCCACTGAGAGCAACGCACCGCAACGTATTGAACACAATGAGAAAGCCCGGCTGGCTTTTGCGCATGGCCCGTAACGGATCGCCAAGGCCTGAAAACATGGTCGACGCAGCGGCTGCCGCGGCAAAGGATGCGCAAGGCCTGGTTGCTTTCATGAATTCGCAGCTCGATCCATCCGTGACCTGGAAGGACGTCGAAGAGGCGATCACGCTCTGGAAGGGGCCTGTCGTCATCAAGGGCTTGCTTAGTCTCGAGGATGTGCGTCGCGCCGTCGATATCGGCGCGAGAGGCGTGGTCCTGTCCAACCACGGTGGCCGGCAGCTCGACGGAGCCGTGTCACCCCTGACGGTTTTGCCGGAGGTCCGCGCGGTTGTCGAGGACGACTTCGCCGTGATCTGCGACAGCGGTTTTCGGCGTGGAACGGACATCATCAAGGCTCTTGCGCTTGGTGCCGACCTCGTCTTCATGGGACGGAACACACTTTACGGCGTAGGCGCTGCGGGTGCTCCGGGTATCGACCATGTTCTCAAGATCCTGAAAACGGAGATGACGCGTGCAATGACGTTGCTTGGAACCGCGAAAGTGTCGGATATATCGCGCGCGAATGTACACTTTCTCGGCCCACTGTCGGCTAAAGGATAGCGTGCGGTATCACCAAAGGATCGGGGAGTTACGATGATCGAGCGCCACGACTCAAACGACCTCATGTCCCAGGCGACTGTCTGGAATAACACTGCCTATCTCTCCGGTCAGGTCGCACTGGAAAATCTTGAGCACGGTCTTGCTCCCCAAGCGCGGGAGATTTTTCGGCGCATCGATGCGATCCTGGTATCGGTTGGAACCGACAAGTCAAATCTGCTTGCTGCGACAGTTTGGTTGACGGACGTAGAAATGTTTCCCGAATTCAACCTTTTGTGGAAAGAATGGATCGGCGAAAGCGTGCCGCCCGCGCGGGCGACAGTGCAGGCCGGGCTGATGATGGCCGGCCTCAAGGTCGAGATAATGGTCACCGCGGCGATCCGATAACGCGCAATTGCCTTAGGACGCGCAATCGCTTTGGAATGTGCGTGCGCGTCTCTGCCAAATTGCGCTCTGCAACGAAAATCCATATATAGTCCGAACAATCGTTTAATACCGATGACAGGATATCTCGTGGCGAGAACACGCTCCCCCGACTATGATAAGATACAGGCCTCGATTCTTGATCGAACTGCGGCGCTTTTCGCCTCACGCGGGTATGCCGCGACGTCGATCGGCGACATTGCGACGGCTTGCGAATGCTCCAAGTCGCGGCTTTACCATTACTTTGGGTCTAAGGAGGCGATCCTTTCGGATATGCTGACCGAGCATGTCGACAGGCTGCTGGAAGAATGCCGGGAAACGCTTAAAGTGCATGACGATCCCCACAAGCGTTTCAAGGAATTGATCACTTACTTCATGGAGGTCTATGCCGTGTCGCGCGACAAGCATGTTGTCCTGCTGACCTGCATCGAATTCCTTCCCCCGGACAAGCGCGAAGAGGTCATCAACAAAGAGCGTGAACTCGTTGCCTATGTGCAGGAAGCACTCGGTCATATCAGACCTGATCGCGCCAGGGACCAAAGAAGCGCTCATGTCGATACCATGCTTTTTTTCGGCATGATCAACTGGACCTACACCTGGTATAGGGCTAGTGGCCCGATTGCATCGGCGGAACTGGCTGACCGCGTCATCGAGATTTTTCTCGACGGTTACAGGAATGCGACCGCCTGAACGCCAACAATCAGGAAAGCAGCGATTTCAGATCGAATTCGGCATCGGCGAGCTGTGCAGGATCGATTGCAATGTCGCTGCCGATCAGCCGCTTTGCAATCATGAACGCCTGAGCGTCGCCGATTGCATCGACAGCGACGAGAGCCTCGTTTCGGAAGTACCAATACGATTGCCCTCGGCGGCTTGCGCGGCCGATGATTTCCGTGTGACCACGGTTTAGTCCGGCGATTTGGAGCTTCACGTCGTACTGGTCGGACCAGAACCAGGGGACCGGTTCATAAGGGTCACCCAGGCCCAGCATATCATCGGCGACCGCTTCGGACTGATCAATCGCGTTCTGCACGCTCTCCAACCGAGTCGGTTTGCCATCGAGGGGAAAGGCTGCGCAGTCGCCGGCAGCCCAGATGCCCTGTTCAGAGGTACGGCCGTGCTGGTCGACGAGAATGCCGTTCTCAATCTGCAGTCCTGCGGCCTGTGCCAATTCCACGTTGGGCACGACACCGATCCCGAGGAGAACGAGATCGGCATCTAGCGTCTCTCCATCGGCGAGCTCCACGCCCTCAACCCGGCTGCCTCCGACGAGGCCGCTGACCGAACTGCCTTCGAGGATACGTACCCCTTTAGAACGGTGCAGGTCACGAAAGTAGTCCGCGGTCTCCCGGCAGACGACCCGCTCCAGAATTCGGTCCGCTTGCTCGATGACAGTGACGGCCAGTCCGGCTTCAATGGCAACGGCCGCCGTTTCAAGCCCGATGAAGCCGCCGCCTATAACCAACAGAGTCTGCCCGGTTGCAAACTGTGCTCGGATTCTGTTCACGTCCGCAAGTGACCTGAGCTCGAATACGCCGCTACGACCTTCAAAGCCTGGTGGCCTGGGGCGCGGTCGGGCGCCGGTTGTCAACGCGAGTTTGTCCCAACGAATGCCTTTGCCGCGCCATGTGAGCGTGCGCTTGACTAGATCGATCGCCGTGACCGTATCGCCGGTACAGATCTCGATTGCGGCTTCCTGCCAATGCCGCTCAGAGCGAAGATAGAGCCGATCCGATTCCCATTCGCCGCTCAGGTACTTTTTCGAAAGCGGTGGGCGTTGATAGGGTAGATATGGCTCTTCGCCGAACACGGTAATAGCGCCGTCATAGGCCTTTGCCCGCAATCGCATGGCAAGTGACGCGCCAGCCTGACCCGCTCCGACAATCGCAATCCGTTCTACCAGAACATTGCCTCCAAAGGGAATTTTTTAAATTGACCGATCGTTCGTTTTATGTATCAATCCTCGACATAGATCAAGCCCGTCACTCAAAAGCGTCCACTCCAATGCCCTCGAAATCCATACTGCTGGAAGACAGATACACCGCGGACGCGGGACGTGTGGTGCTGGACGGAACACAGGCCCTGCTCGTCGCGATGATGCGTCAGCGCAGGTTTGATCGGCAGCGTGGACTGAACACGGCTGGCTTCCTGAGCGGCTACCGAGGTTCGCCGCTTTCGAGCGTCGATACAGCTGCCTGGAGGGCGGCCAGCCATCTCGCGGCGCATCAGATTCGTTTCGAACCTGGCATCAATGAAGATCTGGCGCTCACAGCGGTTTGGGGTACGCAGCAGGTTGCGCTTGACCCCAATGCAGCAGTCGAGGGCGTTTTTGGGCTTTGGTACGGCAAGGGTGCCGGACTCGATCGATGCGGTGATGCGCTGCGCCACGCGCATGGGGCCGGATCTGCACGCAAGGGCGGTGTACTGGTGGTTTGCGGCGACGACCACGCCTTGAAGTCTTCAAGTCAGGCGTTTCATTCGGAACCCACCTTCATAGACATGCAGATGCCGGTTCTCTACCCAGCAGATATCCAGGAGCTTCTGGACTTTGCGACTCTCGGTTGGGAGATGTCCCGTTACTCTGGCTGCTATGTCGGGCTGAAGGTTCTGGCGGAGCATGTCAACTCGACCGCAATCGCTGACATCGGCCTTAACCGGATTGCTATTTCGGAGCCCGAGGTTCTGGGTTCCGTCAATGATCGGTGGATCCGCTGGCCCGATCCGTGGCCGGAGGTTGAGCGCCGGCTGCTGTCAGTCAAACTGCCCGCAGCGCTATCCTTTGCGCGTGCGAACGGGATCAACAGGGTGATTGTTCGCAGCGAGTCGCCACGCCTCGGAATCGTAACGACAGGCAAGTCTTTTGCGGATCTGAAGCAGGCGCTTGCCGCATTGGATCTCTCGCTCGCAGATGCGGCACAACTGGGTGTATCGATCTACAAGATCGGAATGCCATGGCCGGTGGACGAAGAGGGTTTGAGGGCGTTTTGCGCAGACCATGAAACGCTTCTGGTTATCGAAGAAAAACGCGACTTGATCGAAACACAAGTGCGTTCGGTGCTCTACGGGCATGGCGGGCCGGCAGCGACTGTCATCGGCCGCTGCGACCGGAATGGCCGGCCTTTGTTTCCGATGGTTGGTGAACTGAGCTCCGAAGACATCCTTGCCGCCCTTTCGCCCGAAATTGGCGGCTGGCTCGATACGCGCCAGCAGGCTTTGCTAAAACAGCGCACCATAGCATTTGGCGACGGCAACCCGCCTGTCACTGGCCCGCGTACGCCGTATTTTTGTTCAGGCTGCCCACATAACAGCTCTACCAAGGTGCCGGAGGGTAGCCGCGCGCTTGCCGGGGTCGGCTGCCACTACATGGCAGTGGGAATGCATCGCCAGACGGAGACATTTACGCAGATGGGAGGGGAGGGTGTCCCGTGGATTGGCACGGCACCGTTTACCGAGACCGAGCATGTTTTCGTCAATCTCGGCGAGGGAACCTACTATCACTCCGGGATCCTGGCGATCCGCGCCGCGATCGCCGCCAAGGTCAACGTCACTTACAAGATCCTTTTCAACGATGCGATCGCCATGACTGGCGGCCAGCCGGTCGAAGGGGAACTCTCCGTTCCGGTGATTGCCCGCCAGCTGCGGGCGGAAGGCGTTGAACGGATTACCGTCGTTACCGACGACATGTCGCGGTACAAAAGGACGCACGCCTTGCCGTCAGGTGTCCCGGTTTATCTCCGTGACGATCTCGATGAAGTTCAGCGCGACTTGCGTGATGTTCCAGGCGTCTCAGTGCTAATCTATGATCAGGTCTGTGCGACCGAAAAGCGCCGACGTCGCAAGCGGGGCCAAATGGAAGCGGCGCCCCGCAAGATCATCATTAACGACCTTGTTTGCGAAGGTTGCGGCGATTGTTCCGTCCAGTCGAACTGCCTTTCCGTCGTTCCGATTGAAACCGAATTTGGCCGAAAGCGGGCGATCGATCAGGCGAACTGCAATCAGGATTACGCCTGCGTCGAAGGCTTCTGTCCGAGCTTTGTTTCGGTCGAAGGCAAGTTGCGGGGCCGGGAACCGCAGGGTCTTCCGAATGTCCCAATCGTCGAGCCCGTCCTTCCCGCGATCGACAGCCGTGACACTTTCGACATCCTGATCGCAGGCGTCGGGGGGACGGGGATTGTTACAGTCGGCGCGGTGCTCGGCATGGCAGCGCATATCGACGGCATGGTGTTTACGATCCACGACAAGCTCGGAATGGCCCAGAAATTCGGATCGGTGAACAGCCATCTGAGGATCGCGGATACGCATGAAACCTTGGACAGTGTCCGGATAGCACGCGGTTCTGCGCGCTTGATGATTGGCGGCGATCTTCGCGTTTCTGCAGAAGCCACATCGCTGCAACTCATGGACCGTCAAGCCGGGAAAATAATCGTCGCAACAGAACAGGCTGTCGGCGGAGAATTTGCACGCGACCGCGACTTTGATTTTCAGACAGAGCTTCTGGGAAAACGCCTCGATCGGCAGTGTCGAAGCGAAGCCGTACAAATCCCGGCACGGCGACTGGCCCGGCATTACCTCGGTGATGAGATTGGCGCAAATTTTCTTCTCGTCGGATATGCTTGGCAGGCTGGGCACCTGCCGATTTCTTTTGAAGCGATCAAGCAGGCGATCGAGTTGAACGGTGTGGCGGTTCCGCTCAATCTAGCCGCCTTTGATCTCGGCCGACGTGTCGCCGTCGATCGCCAAGCGGTGTGTGCGCCATTGGCGGCGAAAGCCGCAACAACACCCGACCAGATGACGTGGCAGCAAGTTCTTGATCATCGGGTTCAGTTCCTGACCGACTATCATAACGCGGCTTATGCTGCCCGCTATCGGAACCTGGTTGGACTGACGGCAACTGCTGAAGCGAAGATATCGGATGAAGCTGGGCAACTGACCCATACGGTTGCAGTCTACTTCGCCAAACTGATGGCCTACAAGGACGAATACGAGGTAGCCCGCCTTTTCACCGACGGAGCCTTCGCAAAGTCGCTTGAGGAGACTTTCGAACCCGGCGCAAAACTGAGCTTTCATCTGGCGCCACCGATCCTGAGCAAAAAGGATCCGGCGACCGGCACCGCAAAGAAACGCCGTTTCGGCGCATGGATGTTACCGGCATTTAAGTTTCTGGCGCACCTCAGATGGCTTCGCGAAACACCCTTCGATCCTTTTGGTCGACTGGAAGACCGAAAGTCGGAGCGTTTCCTGCGGGATCAGTATGAAGCCGACTTGAAGTCATTGCTTCCAATGCTCAGTGCGGCCAATCGCGATCCGATCCTGACGCTTGCGAAACTGCCGGACAAGATCCGTGGCTATGGCCATGTGAAGTCCGCAAGCATCGCCGCGGTGCAGAAAGTACGTCAGCAGATCTTGGAAAGTATGGGCGACGCAAAGACCGGAAAAAACCTGCCCGAAGCTGCTGAATGAATCCGAACCGATAGAGACCAATGGAGAAGCAAAATGGTTCTTAGAATAGTGGCCACGTTCGTATTCGCAGCGACAGCAACACTCTTTGCCGCCGGTGCGTTCGCGCAAGACAAGACGGTTGTGAAACTCAGTTACATTGTCGATCATCCGGCGATCGAGGCGACAAAGAACGGTATTATTCAAGAGCTGGAGAAAGCGGGGTATGTCGAAGGCGAGACGATGGACCTGGAAATCCAGAGCGCTCAAGGCAGCATGCCTACACAGACCCAGATCAACAACAAGTTCGTCGGCGAAAGTCCAGATCTTATCGTCGCGATCTCGACTCCGAGCGCCCAAACAGCAATGGCTGCGACCAGCGATATTCCGATCGTTTTTGCCGCAGTCACTGATCCGCTCTCGGCGGGACTGGTTGATTCCTATCAAGCACCGGGCCGCAATCTGACTGGGTCAAGCGACAAAACCCCGATCGACAAGCACCTCGGGCTTGTGAAAAGGATCGTACCGGATGCCAAGACAATCGGTGTAATCTACAACGGTGGCGAGGCGAATTCGGTCGCCCAGGTCGAAGTTGTCAAGGAGGAGGCGGAGAAAGCCGGTCTTGCCGTGGTCGAGGCGACGGCGACGCAGACAAGTGGTGTTCTCGATGCAGCGCGTAGCCTGGTTGGCAAGATAGACGTGATCTACATTCCGACCGATTCCACCGTTGTCAGCGCTATCGAATCGGTAGTACGCGTCGGGGCTGACGCAGATGTTCCAGTCATTGCCGCCGATACTGCTTCGGTCGAGCGCGGTGCGATTGCGGCTCTCGGGTTCAACTACACCGACATCGGCGCGGCGGCTGGCGAGCATGCCGTTGCGATCCTAAAGGGAGAGGATCCGGCCGTGCTGCCGGTCCGCTTCGTCGACGTACTTGAACTCTATCTCAATCCGGGCGCAGCCGCGGAGATGGGTGTCGAACTCCCGGCGGATCTTGTCAGTGAAGCGACCACGGTTGTCGAATAGAGATGACGTTCTTCGCCTTTATGGGAGCGATCGAGGTCGGATTGATATTTGGCCTCGTTGCAATGGGCGTCTACTTGTCTTTCCGGGTTCTCGACTTTCCCGACCTGACGGTCGATGGCAGCTTTCCGCTTGGGGCTGCCGTGTCCGCGGTCGCGATTTTACACGGTATCAATCCCTATCTGGCAACACTGCTTGCTGCGCTCGCCGGATATGCAGCGGGCTTTGTGACTGCGCAACTCAATGTGCGCCTGAAAATGCTGCATCTTCTGGCAAGCATTCTGGTCATGCTGGCACTTTATTCGGTCAATCTGCGCATTATGGGTCGGCCAAATCTTCCGCTGCTGTCGGCGGAGACCGTGTTTTCCCCGCTAAGCCTTCTCGCGGTTCCAGGCTACATCGCATTGCCGATTATGCTCTTTGCAGCGCTCATCGCGGCGAAATTACTGCTCGACTGGTTCTTGAACACCGAGGTCGGTCTGGCGCTGCGCGCGACCGGAGCCAATCCGCGCATGGCCGCCGCCCAAAGTATCGACCGCAATATGATGTTGCCGCTTGGCCTTGGCCTGTCGAATGCCTACGTTGCGCTCGCCGGTGCCCTGTTCGCGCAGTCACAGGGTTTTGCTGACGTGACCATGGGTGTGGGTGTCATCATTGTCGGGCTTGCCGCGGTGATCATCGGTGAGACGATCATGCCTGTCCGGACCGTTTTTCTGGCAACCGCCGCCGTTGTCGTCGGTAGCGTCCTCTATAGGCTGGCGATCGCGTTCGCACTCAATCTCGATGCCATCGGCCTGCGTGCCCAAGATCTGAATTTTGTTACCGCCTTTCTTGTGATCGCGGCAGTCGCCGCTTCCCGGTTCAAGCACCTGTCACTCGACTCTCTTGGTGGTCCATTCAGGCGCAAGCAGGCCGGATGATGAAATGTAAACCAAACAGGATGTGGCGATGCTGACTGCCTCCGATATCGATGTGGTTTTCAACGTCGGAACACCCTTGGAGAACCGTGCGTTGCGCGGTGTTTCGGCGGCGATTTCGGAGGGCGAATTCGTCACTGTCATCGGGACAAACGGGGCGGGCAAGTCGACGTTGCTCGGTGTCTTCGCCGGAGATGTGCAGCCGGCCACTGGCAGCGTTCGCATCGATGGAGAGGACGTGACCCACATGCGAGCCTGCCATCGAGCAAAGCAGCTTGGCCGGGTTTTCCAAGATCCACGGGCGGGCACCTGCGAGGGTTTGACAATCCTCGAAAATCTTGCCGTCGCCGCCAACCGGACAAGCAGGCGAACACTGCGCGTTGGCGCTCCAAAAGCAGAGATCGCCCATTGGCGCGATCGGTTGTCCGAGCTCGGCCTCGGGTTGGAGAACCGGTTGAATGACCACGTAGGATTGTTGTCCGGCGGCCAGCGCCAGGCGCTGAGCCTGTTAATGAGTTGTCTTGTTCCCAACAGGGCGCTCCTGCTGGACGAACACACTGCAGCGCTTGATCCGACGGCCGCAGCAAACGTCATGCGCTTGACCGAAACCTTCGCCGCCAGGGACAATCTGACCGTGCTGATGGTCACCCATTCCATGGCGCAGGCGCTTTCCTATGGAACGCGAACGATTATGCTGCATGAGGGAAAAATCCTGTTTGATTTGCCCGAAGAGACACGCAAGGCGATGACCGTTTCCG
Source organism: Pseudomonadota bacterium (assembly GCA_039025395.1). GTDB lineage: Bacteria > Pseudomonadota > Alphaproteobacteria > Rhizobiales > Rhizobiaceae > Hoeflea_A. The sequence continues at coordinate 62,719 of JBCCOK010000019.1, read as the reverse complement.
ATCTTCTCGACCTTTTTCAATCGATACGCGGCGAAACCGTCGACGACGATGCGATGGTTCTTGGGTAAAGGACTAGGGAGTAACAAAAGGATGGCATTTCACATCTACTGTATCGACGATCCGGCCAAGTCCGATCTGCGCCTGGAAACCCGTCCTGAGCACCTGCGCTATATGATTGCGCACAAGGACCGCATCCTGTTTGGGGGGCCGATCAAGAACGAGCCGGACGGGCCCACGGTTGGCAGTGCTTTTGCACTTGGTTACGAAACAAGAGCCGAAGTCGATTCCTTCCTGGAAAATGAACCGTATTTTCTCGCCGGCCTGTTTGAATCGGTTGTCGTTCGCTTCATTGCCATAATGGTCCCCGAACACAACCCGGGTTTCCTTGAGAAAGAGCTTGAACGCGAGGTGCGGAAGGCTCCGCCGGTCCGATGAGCGGTATTCAGTCAATCGGCACATATTTGCCCAAGTCCAGGCTTTCCCGCGCCAGTATCGCTCGCGCTCTCACTTGGCTCGCTCCGGGCCTCGAGGGGGCTGCAAAGGGCCATCGAACGCTTGCTTTCTGGGATGAAGATTCCACCACGATGGGCGTAGAAGCGGCTCGGGATTGCCTGTCGCGGTTACCTTGCGAGACTGCGCAAGACGAAATCGCCTTGCTGTACTTTGCAACGGTAACACCCGCCTTCGCCGAGCGACAGAATGCCAGCTTGGTTCACGCGGCACTGCGGTTGCCCAAGACCTGCGCCGCGCTGGATATCGCCGGGACGCCACGAGGCGGCCTGCTGGCGGTCAAGGACGCGCTGGAGACGAACCGGCCGACGCTCGTTGTCGCAGCCGACAAACCAATCGCAATGCCCGGCACGGCCGACGAAATGCAGAGCGGTGACAGCGGCGCAGCCATTGTGACCGGGCAGGGCGACGGCCTGTTCCGATACTGCGGTGGGGCGACGGTCACATCGGCCTTTACGGAGCGTTACCGTCGATCCGGCGACCAGTTTGCGACCAATTGGGAAGAGCGTTGGGTCCGCAATGAAGGATACTTGAAACTGATGCCGGAGGCCATCACGCGGGCCTTGGAGGACGCCGCATGCACCGCGGACAGTGTCGCTTGGCTGATCATGCCAGCGACAATCAGAGGCATTGGTGCGGCAGTCGCCGAGGCGGCGGGTCTGTCGGCGGTACGGATTGCCGATACACTTGCAGCCGATTGTGGGGATACCGGATCCGGCCACGCGCTTTTGATGCTGGCTGCGGCCATGAACCAGATCCGGCCGGGTGACCGGTTGTTGGTGGCGCAGTTTGGACAAGGCGCGACCGCACTCCTTTTCGAGGCGAGTGAGGCCGTCGACGGATACGAGGCGTCTTTGCCAACACAGCGCGCCGGCGGCATCGAAGAGGACTGCTATCTCAAACTGCCGATCTTTTCGGGGCTGTTGCCGTGGGGCAAAGGCCTGCGGGGACGGGTGGCAATTGCCGAGGCGCTGTCCGTCGCCCATCGCTACAGCGATGCCTTGCTCGGCTTTGAAGGCGGAAGATGCAGGGAGACTGGATCCGTGCAGTTTCCGCCGACGCGGATCAGCGCCAACCCACAGGCACCCATTCCCGATACGCAGGAACCGGTGCCTTTGGCGGATGTTGGCGGCCGAATAGCCACGCGCACTGCCGACAAATTGGCGTTCTCGCATCATCCACCAAATTGCTACGGCCTTGTCGACTTCAACGGGGGTGGCCGGCTGATGATGGATTTTACCGACACTGATGCGAGCCTGCTTCATGTCGGGGATGAGGTTCGCTTCGTTTTCCGGATCAAGGATATTGACGCGCACGCCACCTATCACCGCTATTTTTGGAAGGCCGTCTCCGTTCCATCGGCCCCGTCCGCCATTGCGGACGTGCCAGCCCCGGGGAGCTGCTGATGCCATCGGGATTGAAAGATAAGGTCGCCATACTCGGCATGGGCTGTTCGAAGTTCGGCGAGCTCTGGGATATGGGCCAGGAAGAACTGATGGTCGAGGCTTATCTGGAAGCGCTTGATAGCGCCGGGATTGATCCAAGCGAAATCGATGCAGCCTGGTATTCATCCCATTACGACGATATCGGCGCTGGTAAGGCTGGTGTACCGATGGCTCAGGCTCTGCGCTTACCGAATATCGGTGTCACACGGGTTGAGAACTTCTGTGCCGGTGGGACCGAGGCGTTTCGCGGTGCAGTCATGGCAGTCGCGTCGGGTTCGGCAGACATTGCATTGGCGATGGGGGTAGAAAAACTCAAGGACACCGGGTTCGCCGGCCTGCCGAATGCATCGCGCGGCACGTTCGTGCCGATGTACATGCCCACCCACACCAATCCTGGCAATTTCGCGCAGCTTGCGTCGACCTATGCAGCACGGCACAGGACTTCGCGAGAAGATTTGAAGCGCGCCATGGCGCATACGTCGATGAAGAGCCATGCCAATGCGGTCTCAAATCCGAAGGCGCATCTGCGCAAGGCGATCACGATCGATCAGGTCATAAACGCGCCGATGGTGGCCGAACCGCTTGGCCTGTTTGACTGCTGTCCTGTCTCCGATGGTGCAGCATGCGCTCTCGTGACGACTCCTGAAATCGCCCGCAGCCTGGGCAAGAGTCCGATTGTGACGGTCAAGGCGATCCAGCTTGTGGCCTCGAACGGCTGGGAGTCGCAGCAGAGCGGCTGGGACGGCTCTTATGTTCATACCGCACGTATCGCCGCGCGCCGTGCCTATCAGGAAGCGGGGATCAATGACCCGCAGTCGGCCTTGAGCATGGTGGAATTGCATGACTGCTTTTCCATTACCGAGATCGTCACACTTGAAGACATTGGCGTATGCGATGCCGGCACCGCTTGGTCGATGATGCTGGACGGATGTTTCGATATCGATGGCGCGCTGCCCTGCCAGGTGGATGGAGGCCTTAAATGCTTCGGCCATCCTGTAGGCGCGAGCGGTCTTCGGATGTTGTATGAGTGCTGGCTGCAATTGACGGGAACGGCGGGTGCGCGCCAACTCGGCAATGCCTCACTCGCTCTGACCCATAATCTCGGTGGGGCTCCAGCTTTGAATGTATGCTCAGTCTCGATCGTTGGGCATCAAGACGTCTGAACTCAGCGTTGCTGACGGGTTAGCACACGGATGAGCTTTTTCTCCTGGTTCCCCAACCAGTTGGGACGCCAGGTGTTTGATTTTTCCGACAGCTTTCTCACTCCACGATTGCTAACAAACGTCAGTCGGACCTGTTGAAATTAATAGAACGAATGATCGATTTTTCTTGATAGATCGGGTTGATTGCGAATAATAATGGAAATTAAGATCGAACGATCAGACTAATTATAGGGAGGAAGAAATGACATTTCGAGTTAACCTGTCGACGCTTGTCAGTCGTCTCGCTCTAGGAGGGGCAATGGCGCTGCTGGCGACCGCAGCCGCGGCGGAAACCGTGATGACCTTTTCGCATTTCGTCCCCACCGGTCACCGCGTTCATGCCGGTGTCGATATGTGGGCCAAGTCGATCGAAGAAGCATCCGGTGGGGAAGTAAAGGTTCAGATCTTTCCTGCACAACAGTTGGGAAAGGCTGCAGATCACTACGACATGATCTCCCAAGGCCTGGTCAATGGCGCCTGGTTCGTCACCGGTTACACGCCGGGGCGCTTTCCGATGATTGATGCCGGCGAGTTACCCTTCTTGATGACCGATGCAGGGACCGGGGCTCGGGTGCTTCACGAGTGGTATGCCGATTTCGCGGAACGGGAGATGCCAGGCATTAAGTTTTGCGCCTTCGCGACCCACGATCCGGGGCGTATTCACACGAAGCAGCCGGTGAAGACGATCGAGGACCTGAAAGGCGTTAAGATGCGTCCGGCTTCTGCCATGGTCGGCAACTATCTCGCCAGTCTGGGCGCGGTGCCCGTGCGGCTTGCCGCTCCGGAAGCTCGCCAGGGAGTCGAGCGCGGGGTCGTGGACGGGGTCACCTTTCCCTGGCACACGATCATCAACTTTGGCCTTGCCAAAGACCTGACCCACCACGTCGACTTACCTCTTTATGTGCCGATGGCAATGTACGGCATCAATCCCGATTTTTATCAAAACCTCAGCCCAGACAACAAGAAAGTGATCGACGACCACTGCTCACCGGAATGGTCGGAAAGACTGACCAACGACTGGGCCAATTGGGAAAAGCAGGGCCGCGCCGAACTCGAGAATATGGGTGGCCACACCATTGTCGTGATCGAAGGCGATGACCGGGATCCCTGGATCGAAAAGGCGCAGGGCCAGTACCAGCAATGGGCCGCGCAGGTCGATGAGCGATATGGCGAGGGAACGGCGGGGGCAAGGCTGGACGACCTAAGATCGCGTCTCGGCGAAGCTGGTGTTGGCTTCTAGCCAATATGCGTGATGATTCTGTTCGAGCAAGGCCGTGGCGACCGATACTGGCCTGGGTCGAGTCGGTCGCGAACGTCGTCGCTGCCGCGTCGCTGGCGCTCGTTGCTCTTATCACGGCGGCAACCGTCACGCTAAGAGCATTTGGCGCCAACGTTCCCGACGCGATCGACTTTTCCGGCTTCTTCATGGGCGTGATGATCTTCTGGGGCATCGCAGCAGCATTCCGCAACGACAACAATGTCAGAGTTGACTTGCTTCTGTTCATCCTGCCCCAACGGACGGAAGCCGCAATCCGGATTTTCGGCAATTTCGTCGCTGCCGCTTTCATGATCCTGTTGGCGATTGCGGGCTTTCAGCATGTTGACCTCGTCCTTCGGAGCCGGGAAGTGACTCCTGAGCTTCGCATCGACCTTTGGCCATTCAATGCAGTGGCATGGATCGGACTGGCGCTGGCCGCGTTGATGGCCTCGATGTCTGCAATCGACTGGCCCCGGAAGCCCCGAAGCGGCAACGAACCGCTCGACAACGCAGCGGGTTCCAGCCCCGCACAAAATAAGCGTGCTCTCGATGTCGACTGAATTGCTCGCTCCTGTCGGGTTCGCGGCGCTTTTTGCTCTGATGCTGCTGCAGGTGCCAATCGGCCTTGCGATGGCCATCGTCGGCTTTACCGGATATGCAATTGTGGTTGGCTTCGGGCCGGCGATGGCTGTTCTGGCAAGCGCGCCCATCCGGACCGCGTCGGACCCGGCACTGGCGCTTTTGCCGTTGTTCATCTTGATGGGCGTGGTCGCGTTTCGGTCCGGAATCAGCGGCCGGCTATTTGATGCTGGCCTCAAGACGCTTGGTCACCGGCGCGGTGGGCTCGCCCTGTCAACGATTGCCGCAAGCGCAGGCTTTGCGGCGATTTGCGGATCATCGGCGGCGGGCGCCGCAACGATGACCAAGATCGCTATGAAACCGATGAGGTCAAGTGGTTACGATCACGGGATCGCCGCGGCAACCATCGCAGTTGGTGGCACATTGGGTATTCTGATACCACCGTCTGTGGCGTTGGCTGTGTTCGGCATCCTCACCGAGCAAGATATCGGACGGCTCTTTATGGCCGGGGTGGTGCCGGGCCTGTTGGCTGTCATCATGCATATGGCCGTCATTTCGATTGTTGCCCGCCTGGCGCCACACCGGCTGCCACACGGACGGCGGTTTTCCTGGACTGAGCGCTCTGCCGCTTATGCCAAAGTCTGGCCGGTCATCCTGATCTTCCTTCTTGTGCTTGGTGGAATGTATTTTGGTTACTTCACCCCGACCGAGGCGGCTGCAATGGGTGCAATCTTCACGATCCTTATCGGCCTGCTGCGCCGGCATCTGCCATTGCCGCAACTGGGAGGTGCGCTGGTTGAGACCTGCAGAACGTCGGCAGCGATATTTGTCATCCTGATCGGCGCAGTCGTCTTTGGCTATTTCCTGGCGATCACCGGCGCGCCGCACACAATTGCAGGCTGGATTGGCGAGTTGGATCTTCCGCCGCTTGCGATACTCGGACTGATCCTCGTTGGATATCTGATACTTGGGTGCTTTCTCGACAGTTTGGCAATGATCGTTTTGACGGTGCCGATCATCTTTCCGATCGTCCAGAATCTGGGGTTTGATCCTATCTGGTTTGGGATTCTGGTCGTTATCACCATTGAACTCGGACTGATAACGCCGCCCATCGGCCTTAACGTCTTTGTCATCAAGAGTATTGAACCCGATTTGTCGTTGGGCTCGATCTACAAGGGTGTGCTTCCCTTCATCGGAATGGATATCATTCGGCTGGCATTGTTGGTTGCCTTTCCGTGGCTCGTACTCGCGCTTCCGAATTCAATGGGCTGATTTTGGAGTGCACGCAACAGGGCGGACAATGTCGGCCATGCACAGAAACCGCGGTGAAGCGAGATTTATTGAGGGTATGCTTGACAGACCTTCGCGCACTTGATCTCGACGCCTCCAGTCGGCGCTGTCATCACTAATGGCGATCTTGACGTTTGTTCTAGGTCATCAACTCATAAATGGGATTCCCGTTTTTGGCGAATGGCGATTCAACCTCGTAAGCGAGGAGGTTGTCATGAGTCGGCGACGTTCCGAGATATCCGATTTCGAGTGGATTATCATCGAACCGCTTTTGCCCAACAAGCCGCGCGGTGTTCCCCTGGCCGATAATCGCCGGGTGCTGAACGGCATCTATTGGCGGCTTCGAACGGGCTCTCCCTGGGAGGACATAGCGCAGCGCCATGGTCCGGCGACGACCTGCTACAACCGGTTTGTGCGATGGCGCAAGCTGGGGGTCTGGGACAGGATTTTCGATGTCGTTTCGGAGGCTTATGACGGCTAAGTGCAAATGATCGACTCGTCCTCCATCCCTTTTCACCAGCATACGGCGAACGGCAAAAAGGGGGCGCCAGCCGCCGAGGGGAACGATGCTGGCCCCCGATGCATGCGGCGCTCACGGAGCGGGCTGACCACCAAGATCGATGCGTTTGTGGACGACAACGGACTGCCGATCATACTCAAGATCACCGCCGGTCAGACGCATGACAGACGCAGCGCCGCCGACATGCTGGACGCCATAGGTGAGGCGCAAATCCTTCTCGCCGACCGCACCTATGATTCAGATGCCTTGCGAGTCAAACTGCACGAGCGCGGTGCATGGGCCAACGTCAAACCTGTGCCCCATCGCGTCAAAATCCCGCAGTTCAGTTCATCTGTGTATCGACAGCGCAAACTGGTCGAGCGTTTCTTTAACAAACTCAAGCATTTCCGGGTAGTCGCCACGCGCTTCGAAAAACAGGCCGCAAACTATTTTGCCCTCATCAAACTCGCTGCCATTAGAATCTGGCTACGGAATTATGAGTCTATGACCTCGGTTACTTCATACACATTAACAGTCGAAAAACTGTCCCGGGAAGACAGCCCCAAGATCGAGTTATTGTAGGCATTGGGTCGAGCCATTGCCGTTGTCATCGCCCGGAGCAATCTTCCAGTTGACGGAACAACCGCCTTAAGGGCTCTATCTCGAATGTCAGACTGTCCGGTTTTGCCTTGAGAGCGGCGAGAAGCAGTGTACCCTCTTCAAGCAAGATCCGCATCGGTTCCACGTTTGAAAACGACACGGTTACTGCCTGGTCCCCGTAAGGCTCCGCCGTAACCTCGAGCCGATTTCCGTTCTCTGATACCAGAAGGAGCTCAATGGGCCCTGACGCCACATATCCTGGCCAAAAGTAGATCTGCAACTCCAGACCTCGAGCCTTTGAAGCATTTACGACCATGGCGTTATAGGGAGACGCATTGAACTCTTCCAACGGACGGTTGACTGCGCTGCAGGAGGATCCCAAGGGAACGATGGTCCAATTCTTGTCTCTGATCAGGTCTTGACCGCTGGCTGGCAATGTTGCGCTTGTCACCCCAAGAACGAACAGGCCTAGAACATACCAAAAACGTTTCTCCATAAATCATCTCTCTGCGTTAGAGGAGGGAGCAGGATTAGTATTAAACAGTGCATGTAGCAAACCAGATCAGGGCAAACGGAGGGCAATTCACCCGCCCGCAGAGTGAAGTTGTATCTTAAAAGTCTGCTCATTATCACGTTGAGTGGTTGTGGAGAGATTGGGAGTAAGTATCGCTTATCAAGCCCATCTCATACCGCCGACATCTTTTCCTTGCCGTTATCATCCTGCATGGGGCGTGGCCCTTTTGTCGCTTCACGCTCAGCTGTCGGGATGTAAGGGATATCCTTATCGAACGCGGTATGGATGTTTCGGATGAATCTGTCCGCCGATGGGTGCTCAACTTTGGTGCGGCGCACCCGCAAAGAGTGTCTGCGCGCTGGCCCAAGCCATGTTCGACTTGGCACTTCGACGAGGTGTTTGTTCGTATCGGTGGAAACAGGTGTACTCGTGGCGGGCAGTCAATGCCGGGGGTGAAGTGCTGGACGCGTTGCTGCAGTCCATGCGGAATAGGACTGCCGCGGCCACGTAGCTTCGCAGAACGATGAAGAAGCGCTCAATGGTTCGGGCGATAATCGTCAGCGACAAGTGGCGCCCTAAGGCAGCTGCGATCCTAGCAATTGCTCCGTCCGCGACGCATGTCTGTGGCAACAGGTTGAACAATCGAGTAGAGAACGATCACCGGCCAACACGACGACGAGAATGAAAGCTCCAGCGCTTGAAGTTTAAGAAATCAGTTCAGCGGTTCCTCTTCATATTCACTGCCGTCTACAACCCCTTCAACATCAAAATGCACCTCATTTCCACAATGAACATTCGGCAGTTTCGAGCCGACGCCTTCGCCCAATAGCGGAAGGCCACTAAATCCGCGTGAACCTGAGGGTACCCGTCGGGTGGCACGGCTACTCTAAGTTAACGTGACAACGCCCTTTCGTATTGTTCGGGACAAAACATAATCCAAATTTATCTAAAAACAGATTTTTTGAATTTGCTTTTATGTACCCTGCGATTGCAATGTCATAAAACCGCCAAACGGCGAAACGCGCCGGCACAGATCTTCGATCATCGGGCGAAAATGCTCGACGCATCTTATCGGATGCGCCTGCGGTGGCAAAATGGGGAAACTCCGGATGACAACCATTGCGGTCGGTATGAGGCGTGCCGGAAGCTTTGTCTGGGACCTTCTGTTGAAGATACAGCGCCTCATCATGCTGACGTCCATCGTGTTGACGACCACCGGCATCATCGTTGAAGTGGTCATGCGTTATGTCTTCCGCTCATCCTTTATCGGGTTGCAGGAACTGGCAGCCTATTTTGCTTTGTGGCTCTACTTTTCGGGTGCCGCCTACGGCACCTATACCCGCAGCCACATCACCGCAGACCTCACGCATCTTGTCATTACGAAACCTTACTATCTCGCGCTTCAGAAGTTCCTTACCAACCTGATTTCCTGCTGTCTCCTGATCTACATCATCCCCTGGGGATGGCGTTACTTCGAATGGGGTATCACAAGGCGCGAACAATCATCATCCACCTTCCTTGGCTCAACCTACGACATTGTCTTTTTCCAGTCCGCCATCTTCTACGGCATCATATTGATGGCTTTTTACTGTTTTATCGAAACAATACAATGGCTTAAGCCGGTTCTGAAATTGCAGGATTTTCCTGATGAATTGATGTCCGAAAGGCGGGAGTACAAGACATGGATATAGCTATCCTTGCCTCTCTCCTCATTTTTACCCTCCTGATTTTCGCAGGTGTACCCATCGCCTTCGGCTTTCTCGGCGCGACCGTCTTTGTCGTGGTGGTGAAGGGCTACAATCCGGACTTTCTGCTGCCGGCAGGATTTGCAAGCTTCAATTCGGTAACGCTGCTTACGCTGCCGTTCTTTATTGCCGTGGGTTTTCTGGTTACCGCGGGCAGTATTGCCAGCAGGCTCATCGACATCGCCAATTCGGTCTTCGGGCGTATCCATGGCGGTCTTGGCGTGGTCGCAGTCGTTGTGTCGTGCGTCTTCGGGGCGATATCCGGCGCTGCAGCGTCGTCCGTAATCGCCATCGGCACCACCATGATTCCGCAGATGGAAAAGCGCGGCTATCCCCGCGGCTACTCCGCAGCGCTTATCAGCTCAGCCGCTGTGCTTGCAACGATGATACCACCCAGTCTCGCGATGATCATGTTCGCATTCGTCACCGGTCAGTCGGTTGCCGCTTGTTTCCTCGCCACGGTTGGACCTGCGATCATTCTGGCGACATTGTTCAGCGTGCTCAACATCATCATGGTCCGCCGAATGCCCTCGGTCCGGCCGCCGGAGCCGATGACGCTTAAAGCTGTGATGGTGGACGTCAAGAACAAGACCAATCCTGCCATCGGAGCGATTTTACTGCCGGTGGTCATACTTGGCGGTATCTACGGCGGAATCATGACACCGACCGAGGCGGCCGGTGTGGCCGTATTCTATGTCATGTTCCTCAGTCTCTTCGTCTATCGGGACATGAAGCTGAAAGATGTGGTCGTAGCATTGCGGTCCTCGGTGAACAGTACCGGCACCATGATCGTCATGACCTTCTTTGCCGCATTGCTCGGACGCCTGTACACGATGGAGCAAGTGCCGCTACAGGTGAGCGATTCGCTTCTGACGCTCTCATCGAACACGCTGGTCATCCTGCTGCTCATCAATCTTCTTCTGATCATCACCGGCATGGTGATGGATGAATTGAGCGCCATTTTGCTGGTGACACCGCTACTTTTCCCTGTGGTACTCGAACTGGGTGTCCATCCGATCCAATTTGCCGCGATCATCGGCTGCAACCTGGGGATGGGTATGATGACGCCCCCGATGGCCGGAATCATGTACATCGGCGCGCGCGTCGGCAGGGTCACAATAGACCAGATGTTCAAGACGTCGATGATCCTCATCGCGTTCGGCTCCATTCCGGTCATTTTGATCACGACATTTTGGCCGCCGCTGTCACTGACCATCCCAAGATTGCTCGGTGTTTTGCACTGATTGACGCGACAATTCTTATGGCGAAAGCAAACGAGAAGGAGTGCCGAAGTTGAAAATTACCGAGGTCGAAATTTTCCCCGTCAGTGTTCCAACAATTATGCCCTATGTGGTTTCGAGCGGCACGATGAGCGCCGCGAATTCGGTGGTTATCAAGCTGCATGCGGATAACGGTCTTTACGGCATTGGGGATACATCGCCGTCGCCGATCTTCTCGGAGGAAACACAGCAATCTGTAACGAGCACGCTTCGGGAAATACTTGCACCAGCGATAAAGGGCATGAACCCGCTGGCGGTGGAGATGATCCACCAGCGGATGGATGAGGTGATCCGCGTCAATTCTTTTGCCAAAGCTGCCGTGGGCATTGCTCTGTTCGACCTGCTTGGAAAGCATTTCGGTGTGCCGGCTTACCAACTGATGGGCGGCGCGGTGCGCGACACGTTTCCCTTGTTGTGGCCGCTCATGGGCGGCGATGTGGAAACCAATGTCAGCGAAGCAACCGAAGCCGTCAAACAGGGCTATCGCTCGGTGATGGTCAAAGTCGGTCACAACGAGCCCAATGTCGAAGTGGAACGGGTGGCGGCCGTGCGTGAAGCAGTCGGCGAACAGTGCATTATCATCCCTGATGCCAATCAGGGCTGGAGCCCGCAGGTGGCCATTCAGTGCATTCGAATGATGGAACCGTTTTATGTCGCCTGGGTTGAACAGCCGGTTCCGCGCTGGGATATCGATGGTCTCGTCAGGGTGCGGGAATCAGCCGGCGCTATGATTTCAGCCGATGAGAGCCTGTGTTCGATGCATGATGCAATGGCGCTCGTGAAACGCGGTGCCGTCGATATCGTCAGCGTCAAGCTTCAGAAAAGCGAAGGTTTCCTCAAAGCCAAAAAAATTGCTGCCATTATGGAGGCGGCCAATATTCCGATCTTTGTGAACAGCATGGTTGAAACGGGGGGAAGTGTCGCTGCGAGCTTGCATTTTGCTGCCTCGACCCCGAGCGTCATTCCTTACACATCGGCGTTGATGTCGACGCAGAGGCTTCAGGATGACATCCTGAAGCAGGGGAGCCTTGAAATCGTTGGTCCAACCATCAAGGTGACCGACCGACCGGGTCTCGGTATCGAACTCGACGAAGCCAAGCTCTCACAATATGCAGTTTAGCGATCGTTTGGAGGCAAGAGCGCATTGGTTGTTCAACGCCGCGCGTGGTCCTTCAACGCGCATGGTTCCTGATCTGCCATTGTAGCTCCAAAGGTCTACAATCCGTTTTATCCGCGATACTCGGCATAGGCTTTAAGCTTCTTGTTCAAAGATGCCAGAAACGCCTCGGCGAGTTGCGACTTTGGCCGATTGGCCGGCGACATCAATGACATATCGAGATAGATCATGGGTTTAAACGGCCTGAACACGATGCCGCTGGTCTTCTTGAATTGGTTCTGGTGGCTTAAAGCCGAAAAACTGTCGCAAATCAGATAGCACAGACCTTCGGAGACCAACTGAAGCGCTGGCAAAATCGACTCGAATTCGAAACGATGATTGAGCCTGACGTCAGCGTCCTTGAACACCTTGCGCGTTTTTGGCCCGAGAACGTTCTGCTGGTGAACGATCGCCAGCGGCACAGCCGCAAGATCGGTCGGCACAATAACGGATTTTGACGCGAGCTTACCTTTCTTGGGGATCGCGCATAGGCACGGAAAGGAGAAACGTTGCGCATTGATTGTGCTACGTTCTTGAGACGATTCTCCAAAACCAACATCGTACTGCTGCGATGCGATCCAATCCGTCACCACGGAGGAGGACCGCATCATGAGCGAAATCTGAACCTTTGGCTTGTCAACCAGGAACTCAGCCAAGGCGTGCGGCATGAAATAGGTTGAGGCCGCGGGACTGCACGCAATTCTCAACCTTCCTTTCTGCAGATCGGCGACTTCCCGGATGGTTCGGCTTGCTTTGGTCAGGCGTGTAAGGACCACCTCTGCTTCTTCAAGAAAATAGTGTGCTTCAGGTTTCGCAACGAGGCGTTTGCGCTCCCGTTCGAACAGCGAAAAGCCGATTTCTTGCTCAAGCGAGGCGATCGTCGAACTCACTGCCGGTTGCGTTCGGCCAAGGCTGCGCGCCGCTGCGGAGATCGAACCCGAACGCATGACTTCGGCAAAGGTTTGAAGTTGACGGATCGAAAGATTTGTTCTCATCGAAAATCTATAAGCAAAATTTTGATTATTCTCAATAAGCAGAAATATTCTGTATATTTTGTAGCCTCTTTGCCTGTCACAGCCCGATCATGAACATGGTGGCGGATTGTTTTGTCCCGCGGCAAATGGGGGTCACCCATGTCGCGCATATCCGAACATCGCAACCGGTGCGGTGTGATTGTTGCAAGCCGCTATAACCTTAATCTGCTGATAGAAACGCTTGTGGAGCCTGGGCAGGCAGAAGAATCTTATAAGCAAAATCTATGTAATCAGCGAAATTTTCAATTTGGCCTTTTATGTTCAGATGCTTGATATTGTTGTCTAGAGCGAGGCGATGGCCAGGCCTTTTGGGTGAGGTTTTCGAAGCACCATCTGGACAGATATAGACGTAAAGGAGGTTGTCATGGGTTTTTTCGGGTCGAAGAGCAGCATGAACACCATTGCATCCGCAGTTCTGTTTTCCGGCATCCTGGCAAGTGCAGGAATAGCAAGCGCTCAAGAGCATACATTCAAATGGTCTCATAGCAGCCCGGTGGATTCCATTGCCGACAAAACGACCAAGGCAATCGTTGCGGAAATCGAAGAAAAATCGGATGGCCGCATCACGTTTCAACTTTTCCCTGCCGGGCAACTCGGCGACTGGATCGAGGTAAACGAGCAGGTTCTGCGCGGTGTCGTCGATTTTGCCACCCAGCCGGTTTCCCCCTCCTATGATCCGCGTCTACAGATCCGTGTACTGCCCTATGCGGTGATGAATTTCACCGAAGTGGAAAACGCCTATTTTGGTGATGATCCCTATCTTTTCACAATGATGCGCGACATGATGGCTGAAAACGAAATGACGGCTCTGGCAGTGGTTGCAGAGGGCTTCGGTGGCGGCGGTTTCCGCAAATGTCCCGAAGATGTGTTTGACACTGCTTCCCATAGCGGCGTGAAGATGCGTTTCCCGCCCGGCAACCAAGCCTGGGAAAAAATGGTTGGCGCTCTGGGTTATGAACCGACACCCGTTCCATGGGGCGAACTCTACCTTGCCTTGCAGACCGGCCTTGTCGACGCGCAGGTTGGTGGTCAGCCCTTCAACACATGGACGACCCATCGCGATGTGACGGATTGCTGGGTGCAGTTCAACACACACTTCCAGAATGCCTTCGTATTTGCAAACAGCCAAGTGTTTGACGGCCTTTCCGAAGAAGATCAGATGATGATCCGCGATGCCGTTGAGTCGCACGCCTCTGCGAGTCTTGATATGGCCCGGGGAGAAGATAAGAAATACATGGATCTGATGTCTGAAGCCGGTATCACGGTCATCGTGCCGACCGATGAACAACTGGAGACCATTGCCACACTCGCCCGTCAGCAGGTTTGGCCGGTGATGGATGATGTAATCGGCAAGGACATCATGGATGTGATGCGCCAAAAGGCAGGCCTGATGTAGGGTCCGGATCGACGAGCATGCGGCTATGGACGGGTCTGTGCATTTCCTTGCCGGTCCCGGTAAAACGAGGCAGTGAAGGCGAAACTGGATGAGGCTCTAAAGCGTAAGCCTCCGTCAGACTAGATTGGCGCGAGCAGATGCCGTCGAACTGCTGTTCGATGAATGGCATCTGCAAAGGTCGGGCAGCGTGAAAAAAAACGCTGTCCGACTGGCTAATGCGGACAGGTCATGCAATCAGATTACGCTGTCATCGGTGGAGGTGTTGTTGGCTTGGCCGTAGCCTGGGGCCTGCTGAGGCGCGGGCGTAAGGTGATCGTCATCGACGGCGATGACGGCAGCTTTCGCGCAAGCCGCGGAAATTTCGGGCTGGTTTGGGTGCAGTCCAAGGGCCTCCGTTTGCCGGAATACGCGCGCTGGTCACAACAATCGGTGGCGAAGTGGCGCGCCTTTTCGGACGAACTTCAAGCCGATACCGGCCAGGATATCGCTCTCGAACAAAAGGGCGGCTATGACTTTCACTTTTCAGAGGAAACACTGGCCTCCACGGTCGAGAAATATGAAATTCTGAAAACCGAATTGGGTGGAAACTACCCTTTCGAAGTGCTCGGACACAACGAGTTGCGCAAAGAAGAGCCTGAAATCGGACCCAAGATATTCGGCGCAATCCTCCATCATCAGGATGGGCATGCCAATCCGCTGAAGTTGCTCAGGGCGCTTGCCGATGACGTGCGGCGTCGCGGCGGCCAGGTTTTAAACGGAAAAAACGTTCGGACGGTTAGTTTGAATGGAGATTTCGAGATACTATGCGATGACGGAACGAAGGTGAACGCCGCAAAGACAGTACTGTCGGCCGGGTTAGGAGCCGTGGGTCTTGGCCCGCAAATGGGCTTCAAGGCCCCCATCCGTCCGCAACGCGGGCAAGTGCTCATTACCGAGAAACTCCCGGAGTTCATCAACAGGCCGTCTCTGATTGCCCGCCAGGTGGACGAGGGGGGTGTGCAGATCGGGGCGACAAACGAGGAGGTCGGCTACGACGACCGTGTGACCATTGAAGGTATAGCCGGTCTCGCAGGAGCGGCAATCGCCGCCTATCCGATCCTCGGCAGGGCGCAACTTGTACGCAGTTGGAGCGCCTTGCGCGTCCTGACCCCGGACGGGTTCCCGATCTATCAGCAAAGCAAAACGATGCCGGGCGCCTACCTTGTGACCTGCCACAGCGGAGTCACGCTTGCGGCAGGCCATGCGCTGCTTCTGCCTGACTGGCTGGAAGGAAACACAACAGCACCCGATCTGGAGGTATTCGGTGAAGACCGGTTCAACGATGCGTCGGCTGCATGAGCCGGGCCCCCGTGTATCCGTTCGCTTCGCCGGAAAGGAACTGAACCTTTGCGACGGCGGGAACCTTGCCGCCGAACTTCTTGCGGCCGGCATTATCCCTTTCCGTCAGACACCCGTATCCGGTGCGCCGCGCAATCCCTATTGCATGATGGGCGCCTGCTTCGATTGTCTGGTGGAAATCGATGGATCTGTTCGCCAGGCATGCATGATTGAGGTCAGGCCGGGGATGACCGTTTCCCGGCCCGCCGGTTCCCGGGTGGCGGACAATGACTGAGACCGATCTTGTCGTTGTTGGATCGGGCCCCGCCGGTATGTCTGCCGCTCGCACCGCTGCAGATGCAGGATTGTCTGTAGCACTGCTGGACGAACAAAAGCGGGCCGGCGGCCAGATTTATCGTGATGTCGAGATGGCGGCGCGGATACGCGGTGACATTCTCGGGACCGACTTCAAGAAGGGCCTTGAGCTGGTTGAAGCTCTGCAACACCCCAATATCAGGCACATATCCAGCGCCATCGTCTGGTATGTCGAGGAACCTGCTAAGGTGGCGTTTTCGGTAGATGGTTCGGCCTCGCTGGTTACAGGCAAGAGGTTGCTTTTGGCCACCGGGGCACTGGAACGACCAATGCCGGTACCCGGATGGACATTACCCGGTGTCATGACTGCAGGCGCCGCCCAGATTCTCCTCAAACGGTCCGCAATGGTTTTCGAGAACGCTGTTCTCGCAGGTTGTGGGCCACTCCTTTACTTGCTGGCTGCGCAGATGTGCCGCGCCGGTTCACCTCCGATGGCGATGGTGGAGACCCAGTCGATGGTGGATCGGTTCGCTGCCCTGCGCCAGGGGCCGGGTGCGGTTCGCGGTTGGCGCTACCTTGCCAAGGGGCTCGGTCTTTTGGCGGAACTGCGAAGGGCCGGCGTGAAACGCTATACCGGCGCATCTTCGATCACCGTCGACGGAGCGGAAAGGGCTCATGCCCTTTGCTTCACATCCAAAGGTCAGACGCACCGTTTGGAGTGCGAGACGATATTGCTGCACCATGGTGTGGTTCCCAACACGCAATCAGCGCGCTCCATCGGCGTTCCGCATCAATGGCATGCAAGGCAACGCGCCTTTGTGCCAAAGACGGACGAATGGGGTCGAACGCAGCTCAAAGAGGTGTTCATCGCCGGAGATGGGGCCGGTATTGGCGGCGCCGATGCCGCAGCGATTGCGGGTGAGCTGTCGGCTCTTGAAATCGCGTGCGACCTTGGTGCGTTGGCGGCAGCGCAACGAAACGAGAAGGCGAAATCTCGGCGCTGCAGATTGCGGGCCGAATTGGCAGCTCGGCCGTTCATCGACTTGGCTTATCCGCCCTATAAGGGCGCGCTGTATCCGTCCGACGAGACCATTGTATGTCGATGCGAGGAGGTCACGGCTGGTGATATAAGGCGATTTGCAAAACTTGGCTGTCTCGGCCCGAACCAGGCAAAGGCCTTTGGCCGAGCCGGAATGGGGCCCTGTCAGGGACGCTATTGCGGTTTGACCGTAACCGAACTTCTGGCCGCGGCGAACGGGCGGTCACCGGCCGAAACCGGCTACAGCCGTATCCGGCCGCCTATAAAGCCGGTGACCCTCAACGAGCTCGGCAGTGTGTCCGTGCCGACACAACAGGATGTCGAAGGCTGAACTTGACTTGCACCAGATATCTGACCCCAGGCTTGGATGATGGAATTCGTTCGGAGGAGTCCGAGAAGAATCGATGAGAAAGGTTTGTAGCGGAGCGCCAATATGACAAAGGCGGCCCGCAAACGGGTGTCGGGCGGACCTGGTCGAAAAGGGAGAAAACAGATTGACGATGTTCAGTCTGATGACCTCTGCAAGCTCGGTACTCAGTGCGGATGGCTCATGGAACGCTGATGTCACCAGCCAAACCGGACTGACCATTGGTTGCTTGATTGGTTGGAAGACGACGCCGTCATCGTGGGGACCGACCGCAGTCAGCACAGAAATGATGCCGACGCTGAGCCCGGTGTTTACCATGGCCGCCGCCGCTTGGGCCAGTTGGACCTCCGCTCCGACATTAACGCTGACATTCAGTCTTTCGAGCGCTGCCTCGACGAGCTGAAACGAAAGATCGTCGCGGCCAAGGGCAGCAAAAAAACGCGCTGGTGACCGATTATCCATCGCATTTTGTTCGCGCCTTGATCATCAACACTTATTGTTTTAACCCGTTTGACACCAACAGGCACAAACCCAATACAGGCGCGGAAAATGAGTAGTGAAATCCCGGTTTTTCAGTCGATTGCCCGTGCTCTCAAGGACCACGACGTCAAGACCCTTTTCGGGCTGATGGGCGACGCCAATTTGTTCATGGTGGACCATTACGTCAAAGAGCTCTCGGGAAAATTCGTATCCGCGGCCCACGAGGCAAGCTGTGTCCTGATGGCCATGGGATATGCGCATGTTTCGGGAAAGGTGGGTGTGGCGACGGTAACGCACGGACCTGCCTTGACCAATTGTATCACCGCGCTGGTCGAAGGCACGCGTGGCCGGTCGCCGATCGTGCTGCTTGCCGGCGACACGCCGGTCGGAAATCCGCGTCACCCCCAAAACCTCGACCAGCGCGAGCTTGTAAAAACAACTGGCGCCGGTTTCGAGCAGATGCGGTCGCCGGAGACTGTAGCCGAGGACGTGGCGCGCGCCTTCTACCGTGCCCACAGCGAGCAAAGGCCGGTCGTGCTCAACATGCCGGTCGATTTGATGTGGCAGACCACGACTCACACCGTTCATGTCAGGGATGTTTTCAGCGAAACGCGCGGCGTTGCCCAGAGCAAAAGCCTTGACGACGCCGTCGGCATCGTGGCTTCAGCACGCCGGCCGTTGGTTTTGGCTGGCGGAGGGGCGATGGCCGCAAAGACACAGATCGTGGAACTTGCCGATCGGCTACAAGCGCCTTTGGCGACAACATTGAAGGGCAAAGACCTGTTCCGGGATCATCCCTACAACATCGGTATTCTCGGCACTCTTTCATCGCCCGCTGCATACGAGGTCGTGGGGCTTGCCGATTGCATCATAAGCTTCGGCTCCAGCCTGAGCGATTACACCACCGGGCATGGCGGACTGATCAAGGACAAGCGGATTGTTCAAATCGATGTCGAACCCACGGCTCTAGGCGTCGGATCGCATCCCGACGCCGGCATTGTCGCCGATGCAGGCCATGCAGCGCAGCAGATCCTCTACTGGCTCGACGAAGCGGAAATCGCGCCCAGCGGTTTTACTGCCGAACTCGAACCGGAAACGCTGACACATTATCCGCTAACCGCCAGCAAGGCGAAACCTGGATACCTGGATTATGCCCATACGCTGGAGCGGCTGGATAAAGCCTTGCCCAATGATCGCGTTTTGGTCACGGATGTCGGGCGTTTCATGCTCGAAGCGTGGTGCCGGATTTCCGTGCCCGATCCGCGCAGTTTCTTGCCCACAACAAACTTCACAAGCATTGGACTTGGCCTTCAGGAGGCGATAGGCGCGGCATTTGCGTCGCCGGAGCGCACCGTGGTGTTGTTTTGTGGAGACGGCGGCTTCATGATGGGCGCAATCAATGAGTTTCATACAGCAGTAAGCAACGGGCTGGATTGCATCGTCATTGTTGCCAACGATTCCGCCTACGGTGCCGAACATATTCAGTTCACCAATCGCCAAATGGACCCCAGCCAGTCCGTACTGGACTGGCCGGGCTTTGCCGAGGTTGCCAATGCCCTCGGCGGTGAGGGTTACAAGGCGGATTCCGAAGAGGCACTGGAGGCGGCTCTTTTGGCGATGGAAAACCGCAAGGGGCCGTTTTTGATCGAGCTGTGCCTCGATCCTGGAGACATGCCTACGCCCCGCGTCTGACATCGGCGGCGCGTAGGTAACGCCGTGGCGTGATATCGAGGATCAAATTGCCCCGAAACCGCTACGTCGCGAGCCAGGCTTTGAGACGTCGCCCACAAAGGTGGGTTCTAAGCCAGAACCGTATAACCAGATTGAATTTGCGAAATATTGAGGGCGCTCAATCGTCGTACCCGTATTTCTGAACTTCACCTTGACAGCCATCTGATACGTTATAACATTTCCTCCAACTTCAGGCGCTTAGCGTACAGAAAAACTTATGGAGGCGGGCATGCGATTTCTATTGGGCTTGGCAGTTGGCGCGTTTGCATTATCAAGTGCCGCTACGGCAAACGCGGACGACACTGCGAAAGTGATGTGCGAACAATTCGCCATCAGTGGTGCCACCAAAACCGTGATGCCAACGATGCAGCTCTCTGAAGACTTCATCCCGAAACATCACGCACCCCGAAATATCCCGATTGAAGTTTCGCTTCCCGAAAACGTTGTTGCCTATATTCACTTTCCGATTGTTGAGGATGGGACCTACTTCATTTACGCAACGGAGCCGGACAGGATGGCCGGCCTGCTGGAAAAGAACGGTGATGCAATAAGCTCATCGACGGTTTCGGCGCCCGAAGCCTGCCCGGATGTTCTTACCGGCGGACTGACTGCCAACATTAATGTCGGCGAACTGACCGGGCCCAGACCAATCGCGATAGAGCTCACGGCAGGTGCTGCAACCAGCCTACGGCTTATTGTGTCCCGTGATCCAATCAACTGAGGCTTCCAATCACACTTTCGAATATGAAGCCCTCGCAAGAGATGTTCATGTGCTCAGTTGAAAATCATGGGCCCTATTCAGTTTTGACTAAGAGCGGTTGATCTCCATGAAGAAAATCCCCGTAACCGTTTTGAGCGGATTCCTCGGCGCTGGCAAAACCACGACCGTCAACCACATCATCGAGACGAAGAGAGCTCAAAGCATCGCGATTATCGTCAATGATATTGCTGAAGTTAACATCGACGGCAAACAAATCGGAGACAAGATCCTCCAAACGGAAGAAAAGCTTGTTGAGTTAGAAAACGGCTGCCTGTGCTGTACCCTACGAGGGGACTTGTTTGATGAAACGGTCAAGCTGGCCCAGGAAGGCAAATACGATTACCTGATCATTGAAGCGAGCGGCGTGTCGGAACCGCTTCCAATTGCTGCCACTTTCACTTTCCCGATGGATGACGGCAAGTCTCTGAAAGACATTGCACAATTAGACACGATGGTAACGGTGGTCGATGCCTTCAACTTCATCGAACAATACCACTCTGACGAAATGGAAATACAGGAAAGAAAAACACGGCTGCAAACCCACGACCAAACTTCGGTTGTCGAATTGATGATCGATCAATTGGAATTCGCAAACGTCATTCTCGTGAACAAATCGAATTTGGTCAGCTCTGAAAAGCTGGACAAAATTCACCAAATGGTTCGAGCCATCAATGCCGAAGCCAAGATTATCGATACCGACCATGGCAAGGTCGATCTAAGCGAGATCATGAGTACAAACTCATTCGATTTCGAGAAAGCCGAGGAATATCCGACCTGGTTCAAGGAAATGGAACGAGAGGACGAACCGGATCAAGAAGACGAACATTCTCACGGCCATGCTAACGGCCATAGCCTCATTCATAGCCATAGCCACGAATTCGGCCTGACGACCTTTGTCTACCGGGCGCGAAGACCCTTTGTCCCCGAGAGATTTATGGACTTCATAGAAACACCCATCGCAGGTCTCATTCGATCCAAGGGCTTCTTTTGTCTGTGCACACGAATGGACTTTGCGGGCGATTTCCAACTCGCCGGAAAACTGAAGGATTATGGTGTGGCTGGAAGGTGGTACTCCAGCATTCCTGAAAAGGACTGGACGCCTGATATGAGAAAATTCATTGAAAACGAGTGGGTTGAACCGTTTGGAGACCGCAGACAGGAAATTGTATTTATCGGCAGCGATGACGAAATCGATCAGGCTGATATCGTCAGTAAACTGGATGGTTGTCTCATCACAGATGAAGAACTGAACGAAGATTACAGCAAATTTCCGGACCCATTTCCCAGATGGTAAGAGGTATCGGCGGTCGCCCACGTCGCCAGAACAAGCTTTCTTGCGGTTCCTCGTGGCAGGGCTATTGACCGTTGACTATCGGCCGTTGAAATCAGAGAAGGTCTTCGGATAGCGCAATTGGCATGATTGCCCCTTGGCTTTTCAGTGGTCGTTTAGGGGCAGGCTCTCCATCGCATCCAGCGCTGTGTCGAAGGACGTAAGCTTACCCTGAGAACCAAGACCGCCCGCTACAAGAGCGGCCACCGCGTTGGCAAAGCGCGCGGATCGCCTGATGTCCCAGTTCCGGGAGATTCCCGCAATGATGCCGGCGGTAAAACTGTCGCCGCAACCGGTTGTATCAATCACATCAATCCGATGGGCGGGACAGATGAACGCATCTCCATCCTGCGGATCCACATAAACGCCTTTGTCTTCAAGCGTCAGAATGGCATTGCCGACACCCTGGTTTTTAAACCAGCGGGCGACATCGGCCGGATCCTCCATCGCCGCCATCGCCGACGCCTCGACTATCGAGGGAACGAAGTAATCGATGAAGGGCAGAAGCGGTGCGACTTTCTCGATGGTGGTCGCGTCGGCAAGGATCAGATCGAAAACCGTTGTCCGGCCAAGTTCCTTGGCCCCTTTCAGAAATTGCAGTGACGGCTCTCCGTCGAAGCTGTCGAGCAAACCGGTTCCACCCAGATGAATGATGTCCGCGTCAAGCGCTGCCTCCGTTTGCGCAGGATCCAGAGTGAAGGTCCGAGATGCCCCGGGAACGAAAAAGGCGCGACGGTCGCCGCGGCTGCTGATCGGCAGCATGCTGGTGGATGTTTGCAAGGATTGGTCCCGCTGCACTTGCCTGACATCCAGTCCGAAGCGGCTCATGCGCGAAATGAGGAAATCTCCCATATCGTCCTTGCCGACCCTGGCAACGATTTGTCCGTCCAAACCCAACAGTGCGCAATCCACGGCCGTTCCGCCCGCTGTACCAGCCACGGTCATGTGTATCTGGTCGACAAAGGTTGCGCCCCCTGAGGGCGGCATGTTATCGGCGCCGCGGCACAGGACATCCAAGACCAGAAAACCAACGGCGCTAAAGTCGAATTTCGGCAAAACAAGCCTCCCTGCCTCTCAGTCAGAATTCCCGCTATCTCATTCCATTCGATATTTTGATGCTTCCGGCATGCCTTTGAGGCCGGGCATGAAATCGGTCCTTGAGGGCACAAAGGCCAAACGGACGGGACCGCTGGCGCCAATGATAGACCGTGCGCACGCTGACCTCCGTGGCACCAGCACGTCGCAAGGATGGTCTTTACGCCCAAGGCGGTCGATCAACATCTCTCGGCCTTTTGGCGTCAACCGGGCATATTTGCGAATGCTCATTCGGTCCTCTTGATCAAAACGGATACTCTAGCGCAAGCGCTTTTGCGCAACCGCGATGGCGAGAGCGCCGACCAGGATGAGCCCGGACAAGGCATCCTTGGTATTGAAATCGAGGCCCATCAGATTGAGACCATTGGCCACCATGCCGAGAAACAGCACGCCGATCAGCGTGCCAGGCACGTTCGGTCGCCCGTGTGGATGGATCGAGGCACCGATGAAGACCGCCGCGATGGCATCAAGCAGGTAGGAAAACCCTGCCAGTGGTGTGAACATGCGCAGATTTGCAGAGCCGATCATGCCGCCGATGGCGCAGGTGGCCGCTGCGATAATAAAGCCCAGTGCGATGTACTTGTTGACCTTGATTCCGGCGACCAGCGCCGCGGTCTTTTGCAGGCCTATCGCATGAATGCGTTTGCCGAAAATCGACCTCTCGAGAAAGATGAAATAGATCACCAGAATGACAGCGGCGATGATGACCTCTGATGGAATTCCGAATACATCTCCGATGGCAAGGTTGCGGTATTCCATCGGGGCGCTGCGGTGCGAGATCGGCCCGCCGCCACCGGTAAAAATACGTTGCACGGAACTGCCGATGAAGAATGTGCCGAGGGTCGCCAGAAACGGGCTGACAGAAAGTTTTACCACCAGAAACGCGTTCAGCAGCCCAACGAGCATTCCGCCTCCGATGCCGATCAGTATGGCGACGTACCAAGCCGCGTCATATTCCTTCATGGCAACGATGGCAAAAGCCGCTCCCATATCGAAAGCGATGCCCACCGAAAGATCGATACCGCCCATAGCCACGACCAGCGTCATCCCGAGAGCCAGGATGAGCAGAATGGACGATCCTTCAACGATGTTCAAAAGGTTGGTGCCGCTCAAAAAGCTGCCCGTATAGAGCGAAAAGAACGCAAAGAAGGCGGCGATGATAACGAGGAAGCCGTAGCGTATCAGGAAACTGCGCATTGCCGACGTTTCGGTTTCGCTCGCCAGACTCATCCCGAGTGCCCCCGTGCTGACGCCTTCAACGACAGGGATGCCGAAGCAACGACGATCAGGATCAGCGCGCCCTTGATGCATCCGGTCCAGAAGACGTTGACGCCGATCGACTTGAAGCCGATGGAAAGCGCGGTAACCAGCACCGCCCCCAGCACGGCACCCCAAAGTGTGACGACGCGGCGCGGCGAGAAGGCTGCGCCCAGGAAGGTGGCCAGAACCATTTCAAGCAGCAGGTTTTCCTCCGTGCCGGGCGTGGAACCGGAGCCGCGAGCCAGTACGAACATCGATGCCAGCCCGCCGGCAAAGGCCGCAACTATGAACGATTGCGACAGGAAACGACCTGTTGGAATGCCGGAAATTTCCGCAGCATCGCGGCTGCCGCCAACAGCCTGCAGATTCATGCCCCAGCGCGTACGGTGGACGAAAAAGAAGTAGATCAGGAACAGAACCGCCGTCAGGATCACTCCGACGGAAACACCGGCGAATGATCCGTCCCGCAGCCACACAACAGCCGGATGGTCGACATTGATCCGTCGGCTGGACGTAATCACTTTGACGATGCCGACAACGGCAACGGAGCTGGACAATGTCGCCAGTAGTGGGGTCATGCCAATTCGCACGACAAGCAGGGCATTGGCTGCACCGACCGCCAATGCTGCGATGAGCGCCATTACAATAGCGATGGCAATCGGCGTGCCGTGATTGGTAACCTGATCTGCGATAATTGCCGCCGACAGAACCGCGGTCGCGGGGATCGAAAGATCGATTCCACCCGAAACCACGTCGTTGCCGCCGGCCATCACCACCACGGAGAGGCCGAGACAGACGACGACCGTCGGGATCGCCTGTCGCAGTATCAGGTCAAGGCTCTGGAAACTGAAATAGTTCGGTGCCGTAAAACTGAGGTAGATGAGGAGCACGACAAAGATCGCAAGCGGCAGATAGCCGACGAGGGCCGCCTTCTTGAGCAAAGCGGATTGCCCTGTTGCTGGTACGCTGTCGACGCTCAAGCCGCATCCCCCTTTGCTTCGAAACCCGTCGTAAGCGCAATCAGGCTGTCGATATTGAGCGAACCTTTGGGTCGGTCAGCGATCAGCCGCCCGCGCATCAGGACGGCGACCCGGTCGCAAAGCCCCAACAGCTCGGCAGGGTCCGAGGACGACACGATAATAGCGGCGCCCTGCGCCGCCAGATCCTCGACCAGTTGATAAATTTCCACTTTCGCGCCGATATCGACTCCCACCGTCGGCTCATCGAGAATGAATACTTTCGAACCAGTCGCAAGCCATCGCGCCAACACTACCTTTTGCTGGTTGCCGCCGCTGAGAAATCGTGTAATCGCATCGGAATTTCGCGGCCTGATATCGAGCTTTTCCGACAGCTCATCCGACCGGCGCGAAGCCGACTTTCGGTCAGCCAGCCAAAGCTTTGCGATTTCTTCAAGCGAGGCCAGATTGATGTTGTCCCCGACACTCAAATCCAGCACCAGACCGTCGTGTCGCCGGTCGCGCGGTACCAAAACGATTCCGGCCTCAACGGCGGTGGCGGGTGCGGTGATGTTGAGTTCGTGGCCATCCAGTTCAATGCTGCCGGCCGTCGGTTGTCGGAGTCCGTAGATTGTGTCGGTGAGTTCCTCCCTGCCGGATCCGATCAAGCCGCCAAGCCCGACGATTTCTCCTTTGCCGACCGTCAAATTGATATCAGTGAACAAACCTTCATTGCTGAGTCCCGTCAGTTGGAGGAGGGGTGTTTCGACGGCATGGTGCTTTTTCGGATAAAGCGCGGCGAGGTCGCGCCCGACCATGTGCCGGATGATTCTGTCGTGGGACCCCGCGTTGATATTGTCTTCCACTGCCACGTCCGTGCCGTTGCGGAATATGGTGACACGGTCGCAAAGCCGGGTGATTTCGTTGAGGTAATGCGACACGTAAACAATCGCTATGCCGCTTTCTTTCAGGCGCCTGATGGCTGCAAACAACTGCTCGATCTCGGCCATGGCGAGAGGCGCAGTCGGTTCGTCGAACACCACGATCCGGGCCTGATTGTCGATCAGGGCGCGGGCAATCTGTACGAGTTTTCGCTCCGCAATGCCGAGATCACGGATCAGCGTGGTCGGCGCTATGTCGATATGCAGCGTTTCCGACAGGAAGTCCGCCGCACGCATGTTCATTTTTTTCCGGTCAACGCCGAAAAGGCCGGTGATTTCCTGACCCATGAAAACGGATTCGGCCACGGTGAAATGTGGGACGAGATGCAGTTCCTGGTGGATGAAACGCACACCGTCTGCATGCACCGATGCCGGCGTCAGAACATCACGAGAGGTGCCACCGATGGTGACCGTGCCGCTGTCGCGTTTATAGACGCCGGCGAGAACCTTGATGATCGTCGATTTTCCGGCACCGTTCTCTCCCACCAGCCCGTGGATTTCGCCTGGGCCGACAGAAAGGCTGGCCTCGTCCAGCGCCTGCACGCCGGGAAAAGACTTCGATATTCCAACCATTGAAAGAACGTTGAGGTCATCGTTCTTTGTCATGTTTGCCGGCCGATGCTGCTCATAACGGACACGAGGAAACTATAAACGAAAGGCCCGTAGCGAACCACGGACCTTTCGGACTGTCATGACGGGAAACGAATAGCGCTCCTAGTCAAGCGTACCGTAGCCGAGCTCCTTGTAGACGGCTTTCGCCTCCTCCGGACCGTTCACCGGCTTGACGTCGACAAAGGTCTGCGGCAGTAGCGTTTCGCCAGCGAAATGCCGCGCCACATTGGAAGCGGCTGTCGAACCGATCTTGCGTGGCTGTTGCGCGACATTGGCGACGAAGGGGCTGTTTTCCTCGGCCATGATTTCCAGCGTTTCCGGTCCTCCGTCAAGCGCTGTCACCTTGATTTCCGTCCGTCCAGCTTCCTCGAGGGCCTGGACGACGCCGATGGCAGGCTGGTCCCAGCAACCGACATGGATGGCGTCGATCGTACCTTCCGGATTGGCAGCCAAAAGGTCTAGCGTCTTCTTGCGAGCGTCCTCGGGTGCGTTGGCGAACTCTTCCGCCAACTCCGGCTGCATAATTTCGATGCCCGGATAGTCCTGAAGGACATATTTCCACAGACCGGTCCGAATGCCACAGATTCTAAGCGCGCCTTCAAAGGCGTTGAAAATTGCCACTCTGCCTTCACCGCCGATCGCGTCCGCCATGTAGCGCCCGATCGTCGTACCCATATAATAATTGTCGGATGTCGTGTTGTTGATGGCATGCGGTGACAGGTGATCAACAGTGAACACCGGAACGCCGGAGTCTTTCAGCGCCTCGAATTTGGGTTCGACGGAGCCGTCGCCGAGGATGGAGATAACGGCATCCACATCGCTGTTCAGAAGAATATCGTGGTTGTCCGCGTGAACCTGGTTGTCGCGTCCGCCATCCACCGGCACAACCTCGCCGCCAAGCTCCCTGACCCGGTCGATGGCGCCGTTGAATGCCTCGCGGTCCCAGAAATGCTGCGTACCGACAACAGCAACGCCGATTGTCTTTCCTTCCAGTGACAGATCCTGATCCGCCCATGCTGTTGCGGCAACCATTGTGGCAGCCACGATGCCGAGGCCAAGCCCGCGGACACTTGAACGCAAAGTCTTGCTCATTGCTAATACCTCCCATTGCAGCCGAAGGACGGCCACATTCAAAACAACGTTTTCATTCGGCCTGCACTGTCCGGATACCACAAACTCTGGAGCAGGATCGGACGACGCGTTGTGTTTTCCGTTTGAAGACGGCCTTAACTTATGTAACAGGAAATGTCATAAGTCAAACAAGAGACCAATAGGTTCATAGCACAAGAAAACACCTTCGCCCGTTGCCGGTTCTGGTTTTTTGCCGGTCAATCTGCTTGCCAAAGACGCTAACATTTGGAAAAAGAACGTTCATATGTCAAAGACTGAAGCGATAGTGCGGCCATACGAATGACGGGTGATCTGCATCTCGGACTGGATGTGGGGACAACTGCCGTGAAGGCGGGCGTTTACGACGCGCATGGCGTCCAAAGAGCGATGCAGGTCTGTGACAGCAGTCCTGTCCGGGACGTTCCGGGTCAGTCTTCGCAATCGATGGATGTTATCTGGCAGACCGCAGCCGAGACGATTAGACCCGTTTGTTATGAAGTTGGACCCGACAATGTCGGAACGGTTGGCGTTTGCGCACAGGGTGATGGCTTATGGCTGCTTGATGAGGAGCACAGGCCGGTACGCGACGCAATCCTGTGGAACGATCAGAGGGCTCTGGCTTATGTAACCGCCTGGATTGCGGATGGGACCTCGGATCGGCTGGCCCGACACAGTCGAACATCGATCTGGCCCGGAACATCCGCTGCCGCCTACCGCTGGCTGAAGGACCATGAGCCGGAAAACGCGGCGCGGGCGAAGTACGCGATCAATTGCAAGGACTGGATCAACTTCAAGCTTACCGGTCAACTGACCACCGACTATACCGACGCGACCATCCCTTTCCTCGATCTTGAAACCCGTCGCTATGCAAGTGAGGCTTTTGCGCTGCTCGGCGTCGAAGACCTGCAGGAAAAATGCGTTAATCCGGCCTGGGCGAAAGAACCGAATGGCACAGTTGAAGCCCCCGCATCGCAAGCAACCGGCTTGAAAGTCGGCACACCGGTCGCCACGGGCTGCATCGACGTCGCGGCGATGATCGCCGGTATGGGACTTGCTCAGGCCGGTGACATGTTCCTGATACTGGGCACAACCGCAGTGGTCGGAGTTGTCGTCGAAGCGGAGCCCTTCAGCGGTCCGCAGCCGGGTGCGATGATTTCGCATCCCTACGCAGAAAGATGGGTCAAGGTGCTGGCGCCGTTGAGCGGAGCATCGGCGCTTGACTGGTTCACGTCGCTTGACGGCACGGGTCCTGGCAGCGCGGAGGCCGCTGACACCACTTTGCGCCTCAACGGTGCAGCATCGCAGGCGCCTGCCGGGGCAAACGGTGTCACTTTCCTGCCGTTTCTGTCAGGGGAACGGGCGCCGATCGTGGCGCCGCATGCAACGGCGTCATTTCTAGGCATTACGAATGGCACCAACAAGGCCGATCTCGCCCGCGCAGTAATGGAAGGCACCGCAATGAGTCTTCGCCAATGTTTCGAGGCGACTGGCGCGGCAAAACCGGGCCAGATCTTCGTGACCGGTGGCGGGGCTCGAAATGACCTGTGGTGCGACATCATAGCCAGCGTCATGAACACCACTATCGTCGCAAGCGATGTGAGCGACCATGGCATTTGGGGCGCGGCCATGCTCGGCGCCTGTTCCGGCGGCAAGATGGACATCGACCGGCTACCAGTGCGCAATGAAGCGTTACGCTATCACAAGCCTGACGGCGATCTGGTAGCGGTCTACAACCGGCATTTCGAGCTCTATGAGCACAACGTGGCTGCCTCAGAGGCCTTGTGGAAAGCAAGGCAGACCATCCTGGGGGAGCAACCATGACAGACGTCGCGACGCGCTTTGATGCCGTTTTTGCCGGACTGACCATTCTCGATATTGCCGGCCGTCCGGTTCCTGCCATTCCCGATGGCGGCGGCATCGCCTTTGTCGAGGAGATCCGCATGAACCCCGCAGGCACAGCCTCAGGTGCGGTCATGAATGCCGCCAAGCTCGGCATATCCTGCGCCACATCGGCCTGCCTAGGGCTAGACGAAAAAGGCGATTTCATCGAAGACCGTTATCGCGCCATGGGCATCGACTGTTCGCTGCTGCAGCGGACAGATGCCATGGCGACCTCGGCAACCATTCTTCCGATCCGGCCAAACGGCGAGCGGCCGGCGTTGCATTGCCGTGGTGCCTCTGATGAATGGTGGCTGGATGAATCCGAGTTTGACAGCGTTTGCGACGCCCGCTTCCTGCATCATGGCGGAACCGGATTCCTCGCAAAAATGGATAGGGGGCAAAGCGCCAGATTGCTGGCCCACGCCAAGCAGCGTGGGTTGACGGTGACCATGGACCTGATTGGTCCGACCGGCGAGACACTCGGTCAATTGAACGACCTGATGCCTTATGTCGACTACTTCATGCCCTCGATGGAGGAAGCGTTGTTCATCTGCGGCAAATCCGATCCGGCCGATGCTGCGGCTTTTTTCCACGGCATGGGCGCCGGTACTTGCATCTTCAAATGGGGCGCCAGGGGATCTTTCATCAGCACGACCGATAGCAATTGGCGCCTGCCTGCGTTCGAGGTTGATGTCTCTGACACAACCGGCTGTGGCGACGCCTATTGCGGCGGTTTCATTGCCGGACTCAGCATGGGTTACGAACTCGAAGACGCTTGCCGGCTCGGCACTGCAGTCTCGGGTCTGGTTGCAACAGGGCTCGGTTCGGACGCCGGTGTGGTTGATCTGGAATCAACGCTGGAATTCATCAGAACCGCCTCCATACGGGATGACGATCATGGTTGAACCGGCAAAAAGGAGCCACGTCCAGCGAGCACTTCACCAAGACAGTATCTTGGCAAACACTGCAGTCCTTTACTACAAAGAGGGCCTGACCCAGAACGAAATCGCGATGCGCCTCGGCGTGTCGCGCCCGACGGTGATCAACTATCTGCGCCTCGCACGCGAACAGAAGATAGTCGACATTCGCATCAACGGTGCGTCCTTTGCAGTATCAAACACCTCGAGAAAACTGCGAGCCAGATTCAACCTTGCGGATGTCTATATCGCTAGTTTTACGGCTGGGGGCGATCCAGCCGAAATAGTTTACAAGGCGCAGATCAACCGCCACGTCGCACAGGTCGGCGCTATGGCCCTGCATGATATTTTGCAGCCTGGCGAAATGGTTGGCATTGCCTGGGGCGAAACGATCTATCATCTCGCCAACGAAGCACCTTACGGCATCATCGATAATCTGACGGTCTGCCAGATGATCGGCTCCATGACGACGCCACTCGTATCGACCGCGGAGGGTTGCGCCATAAGCCTGGCGTCACGACTGGGCGCCGAGTGTCACACCCTCCATGCACCGGCAATCCTTACCTCGTCCAAACTGGCCGCATCCCTGCGTAAGGAGCCGGTCATAATGGAACAGCTAGAGCGGCTGAAAACTATAGACCGGTCGATTTTTTCCGTTGGCAATTGCGATTCCGACACGCCGATCGTTCAGTCAGCCATTACCACAGATGAAGAATTCGACTGGTATCGTGCATAGGGCGCTGTCGGCGTTCTCTGCGGCCGCTTCATCGACTGCTCCGGTGCGCATATCAGAGGTCCGATGGACGATCGCATGATCGGAATTGATCTTTCCGATCTGAAGGAACGGGCAAACGGGCTGCTGGTTGCCGGCGGCCCAGCGAAATTTGAAGCCATAAGCGCAACGCTCAAAGGCGGCTACGTATCGCATCTCGTAACCGACGAGCAGACGGCGAGGGCGCTGCTGGAAGTTCAGGATCCGTAACCATGGCCGAAATAGCAATCATTGGCGATCTCTTCATGCTACCGGAGGTTTTCGCCGAGAAGATCGCGGGGGCTTGCGGCAACAGCCACACGATCCGGACCATGCAGCAGCCCTGGCCCGATGTGCCGATGGAGCATGGCTATGCGGTGGCCGGGCTGGACGGTCTGAAGGAGTATTTCGGCACCGCAGAGGAAGTGTTGGGCTTTGTCGGAAACGCGGACATTCTTGTGACCCACCTGGCGCCGCTGTCGCGCAAGATGATGGAACAAATGCCCAACCTGAAGCTGGTTGCCGTGTCGCGGGGCGGCCCCGTCTCCATTGACATGCCGGCATCACGCGATAACGGCATTCTGGTCGTGAACACACCCGGTAGAAACGCAACCGCGGTGGCCGAGTTCACGATCGGCGCGATCCTTGCCGAAACGAGGCTTATTCGGGAAGGGCACGAATCGCTGCGCGCCGGCGACTGGCGTGGCGACCTGTACCGCGCCGACCGCACGGGCAAAGAGCTCAATGAAATGACCGTCGGGGTGATTGGTTACGGCAATATCGGCACAAAGGTCGTTCGTTTGCTGCGTGCTTTCGGCACAAAGGTGCTGGTCAATGACCCTTACGTGCAATTGTCGCAAGACGATCGAAATGACGGCGTGATGCACGTTTCTCTAGCCGATCTTCTCGCCAATTCCGATGTGGTGACCATGCATCCCCGGGTCACCGAGGAAACGCAGGGCATGATCGACAGGGACAAGTTTGCCGCTATGAAAAAGGGCGCGATCTTCATCAATACCGCGCGCGGTCCGCTTGTCGACTACGAAGCACTTTACGACGCCCTTCAGTCGGGGCATCTGGGTGGCGCCATGCTTGAGACCTTTGCTGTCGAGCCGGTTCCGCCGAATTGGCCGCTTTTGAAGCTGCCGAACGTCACACTGACGCCGCATATCGCCGGTGCTTCGGTTCGCACCGTCACCTTTGCCGCGGAGCAGGCTGCCGAAGAGGTACGGCGCTTTATCGCCGGCGAGCCCCCCATCAATCCGAACTAAGGCACCATGACCGGACGAGCCAACATGTCATCAAATGACG
The DNA here is from genome assembly GCA_039025395.1 of Pseudomonadota bacterium. Taxonomy (GTDB): domain Bacteria; phylum Pseudomonadota; class Alphaproteobacteria; order Rhizobiales; family Rhizobiaceae; genus Hoeflea_A. The sequence goes on along the minus strand of JBCCOK010000019.1, from coordinate 30,038 downwards.
AACTTGAGCTGCGGCAGGCCATTGTCGATGGATGCGTCGAAATGAATGCAGCCGGGTACAATCAGGGCATGTCCGGCAATGTCAGCGCACGTCACGGCGATCGTATCTTAATCACACCCTCCTCAATACCTTATGAGCGTCTTCGGGCGGAGATGATTGTGCCGCTTGCCATTTCCGATGGAGTTTGGAGCGGTGAATACCGGCCGTCATCCGAGTGGCGTTTTCACCGAGACATCATGGCCGCGCGGTCCGATGCCAATGCCGTGGTCCACCTGCATTCGCCCTTTGCAACGGCTCTCTCCATGGCAAGGAGAACGATTCCGGCCTGTCATTACTTGATTGCGGGTTTCGGCGGCGAGGATGTGCGTTGCGCGGAATATGCGGTCAATGGCAGCCAGGACCTGTCGGATGCGGCAGTGGCGGCGCTGGATGGACGCATGGCCTGCCTGCTTGCCAATCACGGCATGATCGCTCTGGGCGAAACGCTGGAAGCCGCTTTTGCGTCGGCAGTTCAGTTGGAAACGCTGGCGCGACAGTATTGCATTGCCTTGTCGATAGGCGGCCCGGTGCTTTTGACCGCGCAGGAAGTCAAGGCGTCGCCGGCTTATCGGAAACAAGAGATCGCCCTCGCTGCCGACCGGCGCTATTCCAACGCGACCCCGCCTGCAATGACAAACGTTTTAGAACCGGCGAAACACGATGATTGAGTATCGCTACGACAAGGAAACGGCAGAACGCTGGCGCCGGCAAGCCGGCAACGATCCGGCGGACCAGGAGCTTGCCGAGCGCCTCTACACATCGCAATTGATCGGCCAGGATCCCGATCTGGTCATGCACGGTGGCGGCAATACATCGGTGAAGCTCAAGCGCCGCGATCTTTACGGTGAGGAAAGGACTGTCCTTCACATCAAAGGGTCGGGGTGGGACCTGGGCGCTGTTGAGGCGGAGGGTATGCCAGGTGTCTGGCTGGATCCGCTCTTGAAACAGCGGCAGCTTGACGGCCTTTCGGATAAGGAAATGATAAGTGCTCAGCGTGGTGCATTGCTCGACGGGGATTCGCCGAATCCGTCGATCGAAACGCTATTGCACGCGTTTTTGCCTCATTCCTACGTCGATCACACCCACGCAACGCCCTTCCTGGTGCTGGCCAACCTGCCGAACGCACGGGACGTCTGCCACGATATCTTTGGCGACCGTGTCGGAGTCGTTCCATACCTGATGCCAGGCTTTGCACTGGACAAGAAGGCAGCGGAGGTTTTCGACGAAAACCCGGATGTGGAAGGCCTTTTGCTTCTCAATCATGGTCACGTTGCCTTTGGCGATACTGCCGAGGAGAGCTATCGACGGGTCGTCGATCATTCGAATAAGGCGGCCGCTTTCCTCGGCTTGAAAAAGACCACAATTGCTGCGGGCGCAACGTCAGCAGAGGCGCTTTCCGTTCTGCCGCTGTTGCGGGGTATCATTGCGGCACAGCGCGGCGATCCCGATACACCGATGCCCGTATTCGATAGGCGCAGCGGCCCGAATTCGCAGGCTATCTGGTCCCGGTCGGACATCGGGGCGCTTGCGCAGCGCGGCGTTTGCTCGCCCGACCATGTCCTCCACATAAAAGGTCGGCCGCTTGTGCTTTCACGGAAGGTCTGGTCGGCCGGGCCGGACGCGATCGCTGGCGCCGTTGAGGCCTTTGAGGCCGAATACCAAGCCTATTACGAGCGCAATGCATCCCGGCTTGAAACCGTCGCAGCCATGGTGAGCCCCGATCCGAAACATGCCTGGATCGAAGATGTCGGTATCGTCGGCATCGGAAACAATGCCCGCTCAGCCGCCATCGCTGCCGATCTTGCCGAACAGAACATGGCGGTCCGGATTTCGGGCGAGGACGCCGGGGGTTTTTATCCGATTTGCGAGGAAGACCAGTTTGAATGCGAGTATTGGCCGGTAGAACGCGCCAAGCTGGACCGTCTGACCAAACAGGTCTTGGAGGGGCGTGTGGTCATGGTCACTGGTGGCGCCGGCGCCATTGGCCTTGCAACAGCCAAGGCTTTCGCCAGCCTTGGCGCCAACTGCATCCTTGTCGATCTGGATGCGGGGCGGCTGGAGACTGCCGTCGCCGAACTGGGAAAGTGGCACAGGACCTTCGCATGCGACATCACAGACGACGGCGCGGCGCAAGCAGCCATGGACCACGCCGTTGCAACCTTTGGTGGCCTTGATATTCTGGTTTCAAATGCAGGCTCGGCGACCGGTGGCGCAATGCTGGACCTTGATGACGCGGCTTTCCGCAAGGCATTCGAGCTGAATTTCTTCGCGCACAAGAACTTCGCAAGCGCCGCCGCAGCCCTGATGCTGCGTCAGGGTCGCCCGGGCCAGATACTGTTCAACATCTCGAAACAGGCCATCAACCCGGGCAAGAACATGGGAGCCTACGGCATGCCCAAGGCCGCGACCATGTTCCTTATGCGACAACTGGCGTTGGAACTTGGCAGCAATGGAATTCGCGTCAATGGCATCAATGCCGATCGCATTCGCTCGGGCCTGTTGACCGATGATTTCATCAAGGAGCGCTCCGCGGCCCGCGGGGTCAGCGAAGCCGATTATATGGGTGGCAATCTACTGAAAAGAGAAGTGGAGGCGCGCCACGTCGGCGAGGCGTTTGTTGCTCTGGCACTTTCTGAACGGACGACCGGACATGTACTGACCGTCGACGGTGGCAATACGGCGGCGGAATTGAGATAGATTTTGGATTGAGGGAAGAACAGATGTCACAAGCGTGTTGCGGTCCAGGCTATGCCTCGCCAGCCGAGGCGATGAAAGCGCCGCGGGAAAAGGTGCTCTACACCATCGCGATCTATACGGGTACGGGCATTCAGAAGCCGGAGTATTTGTGTACCATCGACGCGGATCCGGAAAGCCCGACCTATTCTCAAGTCATCTCCCGACTTGAAATGCCAGGTATCGGTGATGAACTTCATCACATGGGCTGGAATGCCTGCTCTTCCTGTCATGGTGACGCGAGCATGGAGCGTAGATTTTTGATCGTTCCAGGTGTCCGTTCAACCAACCTGCACATCGTCGACTGCGGCACCGATCCGCGCAGTCCAAGTCTGCACAAGGTGGTTGACGGCGCCGAGATCAAGGCGAAGACCAATCTGTCTGCGCCGCACACGGTGCACTGCCTTGGATCCGAGATCATTATTTCGATGCTCGGCGATGCAAAGGGAAATGCCCCGGGCGGCTATCTGCATCTCAACAAGGATTTCGACATTGTCGGGCGCTGGGAAAACTCCATGGGCGACATCAAGTTCGGCTATGATTTCTGGTATCAGCCGCGTCACAACGTAATGGTGAGTTCCGAGTGGGCCGCGCCCAACACCTTCATGCCGGGTTTCGACCTGGAAGAGGTCGGCCATCTGAAGTATGGCCGCGAGCTGCATTTCTGGGATTTCGAAAAGCGGCAACCCAAGCAGAGCTTTTATCTCGGCGAGGACGGCCTTATTCCGCTTGAGGTGCGGTTTCATCACGACCCCGATTCCTCGCACGGCTTTGTCGGCGCTGCCCTCTCGGCCAACATAATTCACTGGTGGAAGGACGAAGCCGGCGAATGGCAGTGGGAAAAAGTCATCGATGTTGAAAACGAGCCCCATCCGGAGTGGCCAATCCCTGTGCCGGGGGTAATCTCGGTCATTCTCCTGTCCATGGATGACCGTTTTTTGTATTTCTGCAACTGGCTGCACGGCGACATCCGTCAATACGACATTTCCGATCCGCACAATCCGAAGCTGACCGGACAGGTCTGGATGGGCGGCCTCCTCGGCAAGGCGCCGCACGTCAACGGCGTCAAGGTGACCGGTGGACCGCAAATGATCCAGCTCTCGCTTGACGGTAAGCGGCTTTACGTGACCACGTCTCTCTTCAGCACCTGGGACAATCAGTTTTATCCGGAAATTCGCACCAATGGCGGATGTATGCTCATGATCAATTGCGATACCGAAAGCGGCGGCATGGAGATCGATCCCCGTTTTGTCGTCGATTTCGGCAGTGAGCCGAATGGCCCGTCACGGTGTCATGAAACCCGCTATCCAGGCGGCGACTGCACGAGCGATATCTGGGTATGACGACGCACACGATCACCATCGCCAACCGCGACAATGCGACCTACGAGGTGGACGCGAAGAAGCCGCTTCTCAATAGCCTGCGCGACCAGGGAGTCGATCTGCCCTATGGCTGCAAATACGGCGGCTGCATAACCTGCGCCGCGAAGCTCATCGATGGCGAGGTCAATCAGAAGGCGCAGGTGGCTCTCAACAACCGGCAGATCAACGACGGTTATGTGATCCTGTGCGTTGCTCGGCCGATGTCAAACTGCACATTCGATATTGGGGTCGAGAGCCACGACAGGCTCTATCGCAATCCGTTCCTCGATCCGCTGGAACCTCATGAACTCAAGGCCGACATCGCCAAAAGCAAGGATCTGTAACATGCCGGATGCCGATTTTGACCGCAGATACGACTATGATCCCGACTATCTGGCCGACATACTGAAATCCGTCAAAACCATCGCCATGGTCGGCGCGAGCCCCGACAAGACCAAGTTTTCCTATGGCGTGCTGAGGGTGCTGCACGAGACCGGCTACGACATGGCGCCCGTCAATCCCAATCCGAATGTCAATGAAATCCGAGGTATCAAGGTTTATCCGTCCCTCGGGTCGATCGACCGTCCCGTCGACATGGTCGAGGTCTTTCGGCGCAAGGAGGAGCTTTACGGCATTGCGCAGGAGGCAATTGACATCGGCGCCAAGGTGCTTTGGGGCCAAATCGGCGTCTATGATGACGATGCAGCAAAGCTCGCGGAAGATGCCGGCCTCAAGGTTGTCATGGACCGGTGCCCGAAGATCGAACTCTTCCGGCCCTTCTGGAGACCGCGGCTTGATCTCGGGATATGAGCCGACCAACGGATGATGGAGGCCGCCAAGTGACAGGCAACGCTATAGATACCTTGAAACGGCGTTGCCGGGGCATCTGCCTTGGCATATTTGCCGGTGATCCGGGAAATCTGCGCGGCAATGCTGAGGCGGCTGCCGGATGGGGATGCGACATCCTTCATTTTGACGTCATGGATGGCATATTCGTGCCTCAGATCAGTGCCGGACCCGCCTTCGTCAAGGCGCTGGCAGGCAGCATGATCCGGGACGTTCATCTCATGGTGCAAAGACCATCCGAACAGGTTGCGGGCTTCGTGGCTGCAGGGGCGGACATCGTCACTGTGCAGGCCGAATCCGAAGGGGCGACGCAAGCATTAAGGCGCATCCGGTCTGCAGCGCAAGATGCCCAAAGGCCGGTCCTTGCGGGTGTATGCCTGCTGCCGGACACGTCGCTTGCAGAAGCCGCGGAGCTTCTGACAATGGAGCCAGATCTCGTGCTTGTCGCTGCGCTCGATCCGCGGGGCAAACAGCCTCCCGATGTCCGCCGGGCTTGCGCCCGAGTTGTAGAGCTGCGGCAGCGTTTCGATGAAAACGGCCCGCTCATCCAGTTCGACGGCGGCGTAACTGCCGAGACGATTGCAGAAATTGCCTCGGCGGCTCCGGACATGGTTGTCAGCGGTAGTGCAGTGATGCGCGCAGAGGATCCTGCGGCCGCCTTTCGCAGGATGAAAGACGCGTTTTGATTTCGGAAAAATCTCCGGTCCTTCGATAGGAAGAAAAGGACTTCGGGACAAACAACATGAAACAGATCAGGAAGGATGCGACATGGCGGATATGGACGGCATCAAGGATGGCAAGGATTTCGGCCTTGACCGGCCTCAGGACAAGGAAGGTTTCATCGTCAAGGGCAATGCCCACTATGACTGGGGCCTGAAGAACAGGCTCAGTCGTTTGTTCAATCCCAAAACCGGGCGTACAGTCATGCTGGCCTTCGATCATGGCTACCTGCAGGGTCCGACCAGCGGCCTCGAACGCATCGACCTGTCTATCGTTCCGCTAATCGAGTATGCCGATGTACTGATGTGCACCCGCGGTATCCTGCGTGCTACCATTCCTCCGACGATTAATGTGCCCATCGCGTTGCGCGCCACGGCCGGCAGTTCCGTTTTGACGGAGTTGTCCAACGAGGCGGTCTCCGTTGAAATCGACGACGCGATCCGCCTGGGCGCCTGCGCCATGGCTTCGCAGATCTATATCGGCGCGGAATACGAGCACAAATCCATCATGAATGTGTCCAAGCTGATCAATGAGGGGCAGCGCTACGGCATTCCGACCCTTGCCGTCACAGGCGTCGGTAAGGAAATGGCGCGCGATGAGCGATATTTCAGCCTGGCAACCCGCATTGCGGCCGAAATCGGCGCTCACTATGTCAAGAGCTATTTTGTCGAGGAAGGATTCGAACGGATCTGCGCAGGCTGCCCGGTGCCCATCGTCATTGCCGGCGGCAAGAAACTGCCGGAACTGGAGGCACTGGACATGGCATACAGGGCAATCGACCAGGGCGCAGCCGGTGTCGATATGGGCCGCAACATCTTTCAGGCAGATGATCCGGTGGCCATGATCCAGGCCGTGTCCCGTGTTGTGCACGCGCTTGAAACACCGGAAAAGGCGCTGCAAATGTACAATGATCTTAAAGCTAAGGGCTGAAGCGTCCGTGGCCGCAAACAATCGGCCTTATTTGATGATGGTTGGACAGGAGCGCGCATTTGACTAAGCGGTACACGGCAGCGCATTGGGGAACCTACCATGTGGTGGGAGAGGGCGCGTCACTTCGCCTTGAAGGCATTGAGGAGGATCCCGCACCATCAAAAATCGCCGATGGCTGGATCGACGCGGTGAGGGATGCCAAGGCGCGTGTGCAAAAACCGGCTATCCGCAAGGGCTGGCTGGAGAACCGCAGCACGGCTGACCGCTGTAATGACAGCTATGTGGAAACGGACTGGGACACGGCGCTTGACCTGGCAGCGTCGGAGCTCGATCGGGTATGCAACCAGCATGGCAATGAAGCCGTCTTTGCCGGCTCCTATGGCTGGGCCAGTGCCGGACGGTTTCACCACGCCCAGTCTCAGCTGCGGCGTTTCATGAATACGATCGGCGGATTCACCTCTTCGCGCGACAGCTACTCGCATGCCGCGGCCGAAGTATTGCTTCCTTATATCGTCGGCATGACGCATCGCAGCTTCCAGGACAATATGACGAGTCTTGCTCTGGTTGCTCAGCATTGCGAATTGCTGGTGGCCTTCGGCGGTATATCAGCAAATACGGCGCAGGTGACGTCGAGCGGAACCTCCACCCATGAGGTTGAGCACTGGATGGAAGAGGCCGGCGGAAACGGCATGACCGCAGTCAATATCTCACCGCAGCGGCCGGATTTTTGCGGAACCGGAGAAAGCAAATGGCTGCCGATCCGGCCCAACACCGACACGGCGATGATGCTTGGCCTCGCCCACGAACTTTACCGGAACGATTGGCACGACAAGCAGTTCCTCAGTCGCTGCTGCCACGGCTGGGACATCTTCGAAGCTTATCTGACCGGTGCGGTAGACGGTGTTGCAAAGACGGCTGAATGGGCGGCCAATATATGCGACATCGCGGCCGAAGACATCGCGCAACTCGCGGCGCGCATGGCCCGCAGCCGGACTATGATTTCGGTCACCTGGAGCCTGCAGCGCGGCGACCACGGCGAACAGCCCATCTGGATGGGCCTGACACTTGCCGCGATGCTCGGGCAGATTGGCCGGCCGGGTACGGGATTTGCTTTCGGTTACGGCTCGACGACTCCCGTGGGTCGGCCCAAGAAACTGATTAGATGGCCCTCAGTGCCTCAGGGGCAGAACCCTGTCTCCGATATAATCCCCGTCGCTCGCATCAGCGATATGCTGCTGCAGCCCGGTGGCGAATACCGCTATGACGGTCAACATCGGACATATCCGGATATCAAGCTCATATACTGGGCCGGCGGCAATCCGTTCCACCACCACCAGGATCTCTACCGGCTGGAAGAAGCATGGACGCGGCCGGAGACAGTGATTGTCAATGAACAATGGTGGACGGCGACCGCCCGCAGGGCCGACATTGTCCTGCCGGCGACATCGCCGCTGGAGCGCACCGACATCATGATGAACCGGCGCGATCCACGCCTTGTCTGGATGGCCAAACTCTTCGAACCAATGGGTCAGGCGCGCGACGATCATGACATATTCCGAGGCTTGGCGGAGAGGCTCGGCACGCTGCCGGAGTTTACCGGGGGAAAGTCGAAGGAGGATTGGATCCGCCACTTGTGGCTGGAAGCCGGCGATGTGGCACGCAACAATGGTTTCGAGCTGCCCGATTTTGACGCGTTTCGTGAGGCCGGACTCTTCGAATGCCCGGCAAGCGATGAGGACCGGATCCAGTTCGAAGCCTTCGTCAGGGACCCGCTAGGCGCACCCTTGCAAACGGCGAGCGGCAAGCTTGAAATCGGCTCAGATGAAGTGGGCAGCTTCCGGCTGGAAGACTGCCCGGCGCATCCCGCGTGGATGGAACCGGTAGAGTGGTTGGGTCACAAAACGGTCGCATCAGATGCGCTGCACCTTATTTCCGGACAGCCGGCAACACGTCTTCATGGTCAGTTGGACAACGGGAGCTATTCACGGAGCCAAAAAGTAAAGGGCTGTGAACCGCTATACATCCATCCTGAGGCTGCAGCGGCACGGGGAATCTCGGATAATGATATCGTTTGTGTTTCCAACGCGCGGGGAAAATGCCTCGCTGGGGCGGTGCTGACGGACAGTATAAGGCCAGACACGGTGGCGCTTGCATCCGGTGCATGGTTCGATCCGCAAACGATCGACGGAGATCGCATCGAAACCGCCGGGAATCCGAACGTGTTGACCATCGACAAGGGCTGCTCCGAGCTCAGTCAAGGCAATATCGCACACACGTCACTGGTGACAGTGTGCGGATGGACCGGACCGATACCGCAAAGAAAAGTATATGAAAGTCCGAGTTTTGGCTGAACGAAATCCTTGCCGTGTGTGAACAGTCTTTGACCCGCCTGACGGGTCAGTCTTACGGACATCATTGTAGCCAACACAGTGCTGCCACGCTCTTGCACTCTGGGTCACTCACTCGCCTTCTCCGATCGCGATTCGACCAAATCGAAACCAGGAAAACAAACTCAGGCTTGATTCTCACAATTTGACAACAAAGGGTTGCGCCTGTTTGCGACTTCTTTAGTTTAACGCCAATAATCCTGCGAAGATGGAAGGCGTTTACACGTGTGGGGTCAGACAGCGTCCATATGTTTTCTTGTGCTAGCAGTGGCAACCGGCCAAGCAGCGGCGCAGCAAGCCGCCCCGCCTGAGGTCGAAATTTCCGAGCCTTTTGTCCGGCGGATCGTCGATTTCGAACTTTACACCGGTCAGTTCTACCCGGTGCAGAGCGTGACCATACAGTCGCGTGTCACGGGTCACCTTCAGGCGATCCATTTCGAAGAGGGCGCGCTGGTTGAAGAAGGCGATCTTCTTTTCGAGATCGATCCGCGGCCGTTGCAGGCAGCGCTGGCTCAGGCGGAGGCCCAGGTTGAAGTGGCCAAGGCTGCGCAGTGGTTGGCCGAGGCCAGAAACGAACGCGCATCGGAGCTTCTCGATCGGCGCGTTGGCACGGCTGCAGAAGCCGACACAACGCGGGCCGAATTGGCGCAGGCCGTCGCCAATGTTACCTTGGCAGAGGCGCAGGCGGAAACGGCGCGGCTTGATGTCGAATTCACACGGATTACAGCACCGATTAGTGGCCGGGTTTCATCTGCCTACGTCGACATTGGCAATCTGGTCACGACGTCGATCGCCTTGACCTCCATTGTATCGTTAGATCCCATCGAGTTCCGTTTTCAGACTTCGGAAGCTGATTATCTGCGCTATTCCCGACTTTCCCGAGACGGCTCGAGACCGTCCTCACGGACATTTCCAACCCGCGTGTCGGTCCGGTTGACCGGCGAAGACAACTGGGACCGGAAAGGACGCATGAGCTTTGTCGACAACCGATTGGACAGCGCTTCGGGCACCATCGAGGGACGTGCATTGTTCGACAATGAAGATCTGTTCCTCACACCGGGCGTGTACGGGCGTTTGCGCCTGCCCGCCTCCGGCGAATACGATGCGATCCTCATACCCGATGAAGCTGTTGTCTCAGACCAAGCCCGCAAGATCGTTTACGTGCTGAACGACGAAGATGTCGTTGCGGAACGTGTGGTGGAACTCGGACCGATGCATCACAATCTGCGTGTCGTTCGTAACGGGCTGTCGCCGGGTGAAAGGTTCGTAGTCAGGGGTCTGCAGCGGGTGCGCGACGGCGCCAGGGTCACGCCCAATTCTGTCGAAATCGTACTTGATCAGAGTTGGTAGGAAATCCGTCTTATGCGGTTCTCCCACTTTTTCATTGATCGGCCTATATTTGCAACGGTCCTTTCAATCCTCATTGTCCTGATCGGCGCCGTTTCCTATCTCTCGCTCCCTGTCACCCAGTACCCCGAAATAGCCCCGCCGACGATCCAGGTCACCGCCAGCTATCCAGGTGCGTCCGCCGAGGTGGTTTCCGATACGGTGGCAACGCCGATCGAGCAGGAGATAAACGGCGTCGAGGGCATGCTCTACATGCTCAGCCAGGCCACCGCCGACGGCCAATTGACGATCACCGTGACCTTTGCCCTGGGAACGGATCTCGATCAGGCCCAGGTTCTGGTTCAAAACCGGGTGGCCATAGCCGAACCGCGGTTGCCGGAAACGGTGCGGCGTTTGGGCGTGACAACGCGCCAGAACTCGCCAAACCTGATGATGGTCGTGCACCTTATTTCGCCGGACGGCTCACGCGACCAGCTTTATATTTCCAACTACGCAACGACGCAGATCGTCGACAGGCTGGCGCGGATCAACGGTATCGGACAGGTCACGGTGTTTGGCGAGCGTGCCTATTCCATGCGCGTGTGGCTGGATCCCAACCGCCTGTCGGCGCGCAATCTGACGGCCGGCGAAGTGATGGCGGCGCTTCGCGCCAACAATCTGCAGGTCGCCTCCGGCGTCATCAATCAAACACCCGTACCGACCCCAAGGGCGTTTCAGCTGAATGTCGAGACCCAGGGACGCCTGGTCGAGCCGGAGGCGTTTGAGGATATTGTCATCCGCACCAGTGAAAACGGAGCGCAAATTCGCGTGCGCGATGTTGGCCGCGTCGAACTTGGCGCGCAGGCCTATTCCACCAACGGATATCTTGACGGCCAAAACGCGCTGCCAATCGGCATCTTCCAGCGACCCGGTTCGAATGCCCTTGAGACAGCCGACGCCGTTCGGCAGGAGATGCAGACCATTGCGCAAAACTTCCCGCCCGGGCTGGAATACGACATCATCTACAATCCAACGGAATTCATCGCTGAATCCGTGAATGCGGTTTACATCACCATTGTGGAAGCCGTTCTGCTGGTCGTGCTGGTGGTCGTTGCATTCCTGCAGTCGCTGCGTGCCTCGATCATTCCGATACTTGCGATTCCGATATCGCTGATTGGCACTTTTTTCGTCATGTCCGCGTTCGGCTTCTCGTTGAACAACCTGTCGCTGTTCGGACTTGTGCTGGCGATCGGTATCGTCGTGGACGATGCCATCGTCGTGGTTGAGAACATCGAGCGCTATATCGAGGACGGGTTGAGCCCGCGCGACGCCGCCTACAAGACCATGGACGAGGTCAGCGGCGCGCTGGTGGCTATTGGGTTGGTCCTGTCCGCCGTGTTCATTCCCGCCGCCTTCATTGAGGGCATTACCGGCCAGTTCTTCCGGCAGTTTGCCGTGACCATTGCCGCTGCGACGATCATTTCGGTTTTTGTGTCTCTGACGTTGTCTCCAGCCCTTGCGGCACTACTGCTGCAGTCGAAAGCAGACCGGGAACGACCACCTCAAACCGCAGTCGGCCGCTTCGTACATTTACTGGGCGCACCGTTTCGCGCCTTCGGACGCGGCTTCAACTGGGCTTTCGAAAGCCTCGCCTCCGGCTACAGCCTGACTGTCCGCGCCTTGCTGCGGGTCGCCGTCATTGTGATGCTGGTCTATGGCGGATTGCTTGTCCTGACCGGCCAACAATTCGTATCCGCACCTCGAGGCTTCATTCCGAACCAGGACCAGGGTTACCTGATCGCCGTTGTCCAATTGCCGCCTGGCGCCTCCCTCGCGCGGACCGATGCGGTGATTGCAGACGCCGAAGAACGGCTTCTTGCCGTCGATGGTGTCGCCCACACGGTTGGTTTTGCCGGACTTGATGGCGGCACCTTCACCTTGGCGCCCAACGCCGGTGTGATATTCGTTACCCTCGATCCTTTCGACGAACGGTCCGGTGCGGATCTGAGCGCTGGCGCTATACTGGGTCGTGCCTTCGGTGCTGTTCAGCCGATCATGGATGCAAACGTCTTCTTGATCGAGCCGCCGCCGGTGCAGGGCATCGGCAATGCTGGCGGCTGGAAGCTCTACGTTCAGGATGTGCGCGGACGTGGCATCGAAGCTCTGGAGGCGACAGTCGGGGAGATTGTCGGCGCGGCAAATGCGACGCCCGGGCTCGCTGCCGTGTTCAGCCTCTTCAATACCCGCACGCCAAAGCTTTACGCCGATATCGACAGGGTCAAGGCGCAGCAAATCGGCGTACAGCCGGAGCAGGTCTTCGAGACCCTTGAAGTCTATCTGGGATCGGCGTTTGTCAACGACTTCAATTTTCTGGGACGCACCTACCGGGTGACTGCGCAGGCCGACGGTCTGTATCGCGACACGCCGGAGGATGTCTTGCGCCTCAACGCGCGATCGGATTCCGGGCAGATGGTGCCCCTGGGTTCTATCGTTACCATGCAGGAGACAACCGGCGCTTACCGGGTGCCGCGTTACAATCTCTATCCTGCCGCCGCCATACAGGGCGCCAATCAACCCGGTTTTTCGACCGGACAGGCAATTGCCGCCGTTGAGGGGTTGCTGGCCGAGGCGCTGCCAAGCGGTTTCGAGTATGAATGGACGGAACTGGCATTGCAGGAAAAAGCCAGCGGCAACACGGCGATCTTTGCGTTCCTGTTTGCCGTGGTCTTCGTGTTCCTGTTGCTGGCTGCCCAGTATGAAAGCTGGACCTTGCCGCTGGCGGTGATCCTTATCGTGCCGATGTGTCTGCTCGCCGGCATTCTCGGCGTTCAGTTGCGCGGTCTTGACGTCAACATTCTGGTCCAGATCGGCTTCATTGTGCTTGTCGGGCTGGCGTCCAAAAACGCGATCCTGATCGTTGAATTTGCCCGGCAGGCGGAAGACCAGGGAAATTCACGGCAGGAAGCGGCCGCCATCTCTGCACGTCTGCGCCTGCGGCCCATCCTGATGACGTCCTTCGCATTCATACTTGGCGTTGTTCCGCTGTTGATTGCCACCGGCGCCGGCGCCGAGATGCGCCAGTCTCTTGGCACGGCCGTGTTTTTTGGGATGCTTGGCGTGACGATCGCCGGCCTGCTGTTTACACCCGTCTTCTATTCGGTCACTCAGTGGTTGGCAGGATTATTCCGCCGCAGAGCAGCCCACGAACGGCCGGATGCCGCTGAGTAATAAGACCGATCTGGCCTCCGGGGGTAAATGGGGGCTGATCGCGCGGTGGCTGCGCCGACTGTGCACTCCCGGCGCACACTGCAATGCGCCTTGTCACAAACGAGGCGGCTTAAGCGGGTAGACGCCCGGTTTCAAAGCCGCGGGATAAGTCTTGGGGTCACCGCCGCATAGGCATCCCACTCGGCACCGAAAGTATCGCGCATCATTTCCTCTTCACGTCCCACACGTCCGAAATAGAGCGCGGTGAAGCCAATCAGTCCTGTCAGCCCCACGACCCAGTTCGGCAACAGAAAAGCCGCTGCAGCGGTTGTAAGAAAAATCGCTGAATACATTGGATGCCTGACGTGGGCATAAACGCCCTGCGTCACGAGGCGGTGATCCTCACGAACCTGAAGTGAGACCGACCAGTTTGTTCCGAGATCGGCGTGGGAGCGGTAGAAAACATAAAGTCCCGCCACACCCAGCACGACGCCGACGATGACCGGCCAAACGAGCTGCGTCCTGTCGGCGAAATCCAGAACCGGGCTGACAATCCAGACCAGCGGCAAAAAGAAGCTCCCGATCGCCATTGCGGCCAACAACCATTGTTCCAGAACGGTCTTTCTGGAATGTGCTACCTCCGGCTGTCGCGCCTCATACGGGATCCGGATCGCTATGATGGCGATGTTCATCGCAATCCATAAGAACAGGCCGGGTCCAAGAATACCGCGCCAGAGTGCGGCGGCGACGAGGAGCACCGCAATCGAAAGGGGCAGGGCGAGCCGACGTACCATTCCCGCTATAGCCTCAGATGCCTGCTTTCGGCTGAGCCTGGCCCTCGCGCTGCAAACAGGGCAGATGCCGTTTCCAGACGGCTCGATCGCTGCATCGCGGTTTGCATCCGAACCTCAGACTTCGATTGTTAACATAGCGTCTTGTCGTCTTCTTTGTATCAATCCGCGTCGGTTTTTACTTAATGGTAGGATCTTTCGGTGGTTGCTGGATTCACTTTGGCTGGCTGAAATCGGGCTGTTCGCTTCCCATGGCCAAATGCATGAATTCGACAAATGCTCTGACCGCCTCCGATTGCTCGACCGCCGCGGCCCATGCGAGGCCAACATCCATCGTCGGAACCTGATCTGCGACATCGATGACTTCGACCCTGCGGCCCTCGAGGGACCAGGGCCTATAGACCATGTCGGAAAGGATCGACACTCCCATACCATTGGCGACCATGCTTCTCACCGCCTCTACGGACGAGGTCCTAAAGATTGTGTTGGGCTTGTAGGCGGTTTTGCTCCAATAGCGTTGTGCGGTGTTGCTCGCTTCGTCAACCGTCAGCATGATGTATGGCTGTACGGATATGTCGGGCAGCGTCACCGATTTTTTCTTGAGAAAATCGTGATTGCTGCTGACCCAAAGACGACGTCTCGAGCGCAAGAGAGCCGTGTGAGACAATTGCTCATGGTTTGCGAGGTTGGATGTCAACATGACCGCAATATCAAAACCGCTGGTGATCAGGCCTTCTTCGATGCTGGTGCGGTCGGCTTCAGACAAATTGATTTTTACATCCGGAAATGCGCGTGTGAATTGAGCTAACAGCCGGGGGATGAAATAGCCGGCGACGGTGTAGGTCGCTGCCAAGTTGATCGTGCCCTTGACGTCCTCTTTGATTCTTCGAGGAATGCGGATGGCTTCCTCAACGGACTGCACAATGTGTTGGGCGTGTTCGAGAAAAAGGTTCCCCTCATAGGTAAGGCTGATACCCGAGTGGTGCCTGTCGAACAGCGTGGTACCGATCATCTCCTCCAATTGTTTGATTGCCGAGGTGATCACCGACTGGGAGACGTGAATATCCATCGCGGCCTTGGAAACCTGTCCGGCGTTCGCTGCTGCGATGAAGTAGCGGATCTGGCGAAGAGAAGGTTCCATCTGATTCTTGAAATAGCTTTATCCGTTTTTCCGATATCTCGGATTTGGAGACGGAACTGGAAGTCTCGAAGCCTTGAATCCAATCCAGTCGGATAGGCTTTCCCGAAAACGCCGAATCCCAATCTCTTATCCCACTTGCACTTTTGCTCCACATCCAAAAGCGCTCACCGTCAAAGGGTTGGTTGACATATCTAAATTATCGGAAAAAGCGAATATAACAAGGTTAATTTCATATTTTACAATATTGCGGGCTCCGACCTAACCTTAAGTGTCGGCGTACAGTCAGTGAATTCTGCCTGCCGCGTCGGTTCCGGCGTTCGATTTAGCCGATCGAGCGCCGAACTCAGAACTCGAAACGGAGGTATGAAATGATAAAGCTCATGCTCGGCCTCATGGCCACTGCGGCAATAACCGCCACATCACTTGCATCGGCGCACGCTGAGAATTGGTTCCCGGCCAAGGTCCAGGTTTGGGAACCCGCATTCGACATGGACAGCCCGCGCCGGGATATCGAATATACACCGCTCGAAAAAGCCTCGCAAAAGTGGGACTTGTGCGTTTCGTTTCCGCATATGAAAGATGCCTATTGGCTTGGCGTCAATTACGGCGTTACCGAAGAAGCCAAGCGCCTCGGTGTCAAGATGCAGGTCGTTGAGGCCGGTGGTTATACCGAACTTGCAAAGCAGATTTCTCAGATTGAAGACTGTGTTGCAGCCGGCGCGCAAGCCGTCATTATCGGCGCAATCTCAGCAGACGGTCTGAACAACACGATCAAGGAAATTGCCTCGAAGGGCATTCCGGTTATTGATGTTATTAATGGTATTTCCTCTCCCGAAATAACTGCGAAGTCTCTCGTTTCCTTCGGCGAAATGGGCGCCAAAACCGGTGAATATCTCGCCGCCAAACACCCGGCAGGCAGCGGAAAAGTCAAAGTTGCCTGGTTCCCTGGGCCGTCTGGTGCCGGCTGGGTTGAAGCCGGCAATGCAGGATTTGCTCAGGCAATTGAAGGATCTGATATCGTCCTTGTTGAAACCAAGTACGGTGACACAGGCAAGGAAGTCCAAGGAAGACTGGTCGAGGATACGCTCGAAGCACATCCTGATCTACAGTATGTCGTCGGGACGGCGGTCACTGCTGAAGCGGCTGTACCGATCCTTCGCTCGCGCAGTCTGACCGATCAGGTAAAGGTTGCCTCCTACTACTTTACACCGGGAGTGGCTCAAGGCCTCCAGCGTGGCCAGATCCTTGCCGCTCCAACCGACTCTACAGTGCTTCAAGGTCGAATCGCCGTTGATATCGCAGTCCGTGCCCTTGAAGACAAGGACTTCGAAAAGCACGTGGGTCCGGCCCTTTATGTGGTGGACACGGAAAATCTGAACGACTTCGATTCTTCATCAACGCTGGCGCCAGACGGCTTCAGGCCGGTCTTCCGGGTTGACTGATCATGACTGCCAAAGCCGATCAACACACTCCCAATCGGCTAGGGGAAGGCGCGCGTCAACGCGACGCGCGCACCCTCCTCAAAACCAAGGGGCTGACGAAGGATTATCCCGGGATTCGTGCCCTCGATAGCTTCGATTTCGAGCTTCTTTCAGGCGAAGTTCATGTACTCTTCGGCGAAAACGGAGCTGGAAAGTCAACGCTTATTTCCATGCTTGCCGGTGCCAACACGCCAACGAGCGGAGAGGTTCTTTTCCGGGAAGATGCCGTCGATCTCACCAGTGTCCATGAAGCACGCGAGCTTGGCATCAGCGCGGTGTTTCAGGAATTCTCGCTCATCCCGGAAATGAGCGTGACGGAAAACCTGTTTCTGGGCGCGGAACAAACCATACGGGGTTGGCTACAGCCAAGGCGCCAGCATCAGACTGCGCAGAAGATTCTCGATGACCTCGATTTCCATATCGATCCGAACGCGAAGGTCGATCATCTCACCAGGGCCGAACAGCAAATGGTCGAAATCGCCAAGGCCTTTCGCTCCGATCTTTCAGTCCTCATTCTTGATGAACCTACAGCTTCGCTCACCAATCACGAGACTGAACGACTCTTCAAGCTGATCGATAAGCTGAAGAAACAAGGCGTCGGTATCATCTACATCACCCATCGCATGTCGGAAATCCGCGAGATCGGTGACCGCATCACAATTCTCAGGGATGGCCGGTACATCGGGATGGTCGACGCCAAAACCACATCCGAGGATGAACTGGTGCGCCTTATGACAGGCCGGGTCGTAGGGCAGGTCTTCCCATCGGTAAATTTCAACCCGGGAGATACCATTCTCAAGGCCGACGCGCTGACGACTTTAGATGGCGGGGTCGTGGATGTATCGCTCACGGTCAGACGGGGAGAGATCGTGGGATTGGCCGGATTGGTGGGATCGGGAAAGTCTCGATTTGGCCAAGCCTGCTTTGGGGCGCTGAAACTCGCAAGCGGCGAGATTGAGTTCAAAGGCCAAGTGCTCATGAAGCACACAACTCGACGCATGCTGGATGCGGGCATGTTGTACTTGCCAGCCGATCGGCGGCGCGAGGGCTTGATGATGATGCGTCCCGCTCGCGAAAACATGTCTGTCGCTGCCCTCAATATGCAGCCTTTCTCCAATGGATGGCTTCTCAATCGGTCCGGTGAAGGCCAGATGGTCAATTCGCTTGCGGACCGGCTGCACCTGTCGCCCAAACGTATTGAAAAATCAGCGGAACAGTTTTCCGGCGGAAACCAGCAGAAGCAGATGCTGGCACGAAGCCTGACACGCGATTTCGATCTCATTGTCTTCGACGAACCGACTGTCGGTGTCGACGTCGGAACCAGAGCGGCAATCTACGAATTCATCGCCGAGCTTTGTGAGAGCGGCGCTGCGATCGTGCTCATTTCATCAGATCTCCCGGAGATACTGAATCTCACAAATCGGGCCTACGTGTTCTATCGCGGCCGTGTGCAAGCCGAGCTTGTCGGAGATGAAATCACGGAAACGAATGTTCTGTCCCATTTCTTCGAACGAGAGGCGGCATAATGAGCAGCCCAACCGGCGCGATGACCGACAAACAGACCAAACTCGCAGACTGGCCGAAAAGGGTCTTCGTCAGACTGGGCATCCTACCGTTTCTTCTATTGATCGCGGTTGTCGTCTTCACCTTTATGTCCGACAACTTCCTGACTGGCCGCAATCTAATGAACGTACTCAGGCAATCGGTCTACTTGACCATTGTCTCGATGGGTCAAATGCTCTGTCTGCTTACCGGTGGCTTTGACCTCTCTGTCGGCACGATCCTCGCATTGGCATCGGTCGTTGGCGCGTTGGTAATGGCGGGTGTTTTTGCTGCCATGCCTGAACTGGTTTGGCTTGCCATTTTGCTCGGATGCCTTGGCGGTATTCTTGCCGGCACAATGATCGGTGTCGCCAATGGCATTGGCGTTGCCTTCTTCGGCGTTTCTCCTTTCATGATGTCACTCGGAATGGCGTCGGTGGGCTTTGGTATCGCCTTGTTCCTGACCGGAGGAACACCGGTTTACGGGATGCCGCAGGCTTTTGGTGATGTTTTCGGATTTGGAACACTTTTTGGAGTACCTACACCCATCTACGCGGCGGCGCTCATAGCTATCGTCCTTTACCTGGTTCTGAACCGAACGCCTTTTGGACGGCACTTCTATGCCGTCGGGGGCAACATCAAAGCCGCGCAGCTTTCCGGTATCAGTACGCGCGCAACCCTGTTCTGGACTTACGTGCTCTGCGCAATGATGGCAGCAATTGCCGGAATGCTGCTGACCGCACGCCTCGACACAGGCGAAGCGAATATCGGTGCCTCCATGCCGCTCCAGTCCATTGCCGCTTGCGTCATTGCCGGTGTGGCGTTGCGGGGCGGCGTCGGACGTCTTGAGAACGTCATACTCGGTGCGCTCTTTATCGGGCTCGTTCAGAACGGAATGAATCTCGCCCGCATCGAATCCTATTTGCAGACCGTCGTTCTCGGTGCACTTCTGATCCTTGCCGTGATCGCTGATCAGATCCGCCTCCGCTACGTCGCATCGTTGAAAGATTGAGGAGGTCACTGAATGCGCGTCAGCATAAACTGCGACATGGGGGAGAGCTTCAGCCTCTATAGAATGGGCAATGACGAAGCGGTCATGCCTTTCATTACCCAAGCCAATGTCGCATGTGGCTTCCATGGCTCCGACCCCAACCATATGCGCAAGACAGTGAAGCTGGCAAAGCAACACGGTGTGCGGGTAGGCGCCCATTTCTCTTTGCCTGACCTGCCGGGTTTTGGGCGTCGGGAGATGAAAATCGACCGTAAAGAGATGGCCAATATTGTGATCTACCAGATCGGCGCGCTCAACGGCTTCCTGAGTGTTGAGGGAATGGAGCTTTCGCATCTGAAACCCCATGGAGCCCTCTATGGGATGGCCGCTCGTCAGGAACATATTGCACACGCCATTTGCGATGCCGCTGAAATGTTCAGGGTTCCAATTTTCGGCCTGACCGGGACGCTCCACGAAGAAATCTACGCAGAACGCGGCTTGGAGTTCGTACCAGAGTTCTTTGCAGATCTTGACTACGATGATGATGGCAAACTGCTGATCACCCGCGAACATCCTTATCTGAATGCGCACGATATCGGGCAAAAAGCACTTCGTGCAGTCAAGGACGGCATCGTCATAAGCACCGGGGGCAAAGAAGTGCCGGTCAAGGCCAGCACGGTCTGCATCCATTCCGATACCCCCAATGTGCTCGACATCGCCAAGAGCGTGAAGTTAGCGCTCAACGATTACCTTCAAGCCGCATGAAGTGAATAGGCACCAAGGAGAACGCCATGGCGATAGAGACAATAAAGGCAATGTTGCCCGGAATGTTTTACCGGCAACCTTCACCAGAGGAGCCGCCCTACAAGAACGATGGCGATACCGTCGCCAAGGGCGATGTGATCGGCCTTATCGAAGTGATGAAATCCTTTCACGAGGTGAAGTCCGACGTGGATGGCACGATCATCGCCTTCAAGGTGGACAACGCCGAACCGATCACGCCAGGCACCGTGCTTGTCGAGGTCGAGACTTAGGGATACCCGGTCATGAAGATTTCCAAGCTTCTCATCGCCAACCGTGGAGAAATCGCCGTTCGGATCATTCGGGCCGCGCAGGAACTCGGATTGAAAACCGTTCAGGCTTATAGCGAAGCCGACAGCAAGTCTCTTGCCGTTCAGTTGGCCGATGAGGCGATCGAAATCGGACCAGCAGCGGCACAAAAGTCCTATCTGAACGTAAGTGCCATTTTGGATGCCGCCGGCGCCGCCGGCGCGGACGCCATCCACCCCGGTTACGGTTTCCTCGCGGAAAATGCTGAATTTGCCGATGCGGTGGAAGCGGCCGGTATCGCGTTCATCGGGCCGACGGGCGAGGTCATTCGACGCATGGGTGACAAGGCGGCAGCGCGGCAGGCTGCAAGGGATGCGAGCGTTCCGACGGTTCCCGGTAGCGGAGGTGTGCTGGAAGATCTCGGATCAGCGAAAGACCTGGCGCGCGAGATCGGATTTCCCATCATGATCAAGGCCACGGCCGGCGGGGGCGGGCGCGGCATCCGCATCGCCAACGACGAAGAGGAATTTTCGAAACTCGCTCCACAAGCGGCCGCAGAAGCCAAGGCTGCCTTTGGAGATGGCGGGCTGTATCTTGAAAAGGTCATAGATGACGCCCGCCACGTTGAAGTGCAGATCCTTGGCGATGGTGCGAACTTCGTCCATTGTTTCGAACGTGAGTGCTCTCTGCAGCGGCGCCGACAGAAAGTATGGGAAGAAGCGCCTTCCATGGCGCTTACCCCCGATGTTCGAAATGCACTTTGTCAGTCGGCTGTAGAACTCGCGGCAGCAGTCAAGTACCGGGGTGCGGGCACGATCGAGTACCTGTATGACGACAAATCCGGTGACTTCTATTTCATTGAAATGAATACCCGCATTCAGGTGGAACACCCGATTACCGAGTGTATTACCGGCGTTGATTTGCTAGCCGAGATGATCCAGGTGGGCAGCGGAGAAAAGCTGTCGATCCGCCAGGACGACATTGAAATGCGCGGTCATGCGATCGAAGTGCGCATTAACGCGGAAGATCCGGCCAACGACTTTATGCCATTCCCCGGCATCGTGGGCGATCTGAAGGTGCCCGGAGGTCCCGGTGTGCGCTTTGATCACTTTCTTTATCAGGGCTACCAGATCCCGCCATTCTACGACTCGCTTCTCGGCAAACTCATTGTTCACGCAGAGACCCGCGAAAAGGCCATCACGCGGCTTAAGCGCGCAATTTCGGAATTGTGCGTCCGCGAATTGAAGACAACTGCACCGCTGTTTGCAGCGTTGGCCGATGATGCGGAGGTGCGGTCAGGAAATTTCCACACAAAGTGGCTCGAACCGTGGCTCGTCGAAAACAACCACAAACTCATTCAACAGGAAGGAGGCCCATCATGACCTCTCGATACACCTTTGGGGGCGATGAGCACATTCTCGTTGAAATTGACGAGGAAATGTCGCTTGAGGCCTTCTTCAAATCGCTGTCGATGACCAAAGCAGTCAGAGATGCGGCTATCAGGGGTGTCACTGAAATCTGCCCGGCCAATGCATCCTATCAGATAAAGTTCGACCCCGATGTCATCCACCCGGACGACTTGATGGCTGAACTCAAGCGCATGGAAGAAACCGTCAACCAAGGCGAGGCGAAGCTCAATACCCGGATAATAGAAATTCCCGTTTACTATCAGGACCCGTGGACCACAGAGACCTTGATGCGCTTCAGGGACCGGCACCAGGACCCGGACTCCACCGACATTGAGTTTGCTGCGCGCATCAACGGCTACGAAAGTGTTGGAGACTTCATCCAAGCCCATTCCGGCTCACCATGGTTTGTCGGGATGGTCGGCTTCGTTGCAGGGCTTCCCTTTCTCTACCAGATGGTCGATCGGGATCGTCAGATACAGGTTCCGAAATACCTGCGCCCGCGAACCGACACCCCGAAACAGACAGTAGGCTATGGCGGTTCGTTTTCCTGCATCTACTCGGTACGCGGTGCTGGCGGCTATCAGATGTTCGGCATCACGCCGATGACCATATTCGATCCCAAGCAGGAGACGACCTACCTCAAGGACTTCATGGTCTTCTTCAAGCCGGGCGATATCGTCAAATGGAAGCCTATCAACCGGGACGAATACGACCAGACCCTCGCGCAAGTTGAAGCGGGCAATTACGAGCCAAATATCAAAGACGTGGTGTTCGATCTTGCAGCCTTCAATCAAGACATTGACGGCACGAACGCCAGACTATTGGAGGTCCTCAATGGCAGTTAAGGTCAATCAAGCAGGGCTCGCGACGAGCATTCAGGATTTGGGTCGTCCCGGATACTTCCATCTGGGAATTCCGATTGGTGGTGCCATGGATCGATATTCCATGAGAGCGGCCAACATGTTGGTCGGCAACGACGAAGGTGCCGCCGGTCTGGAAGCGGTTTTCATGGGACCCGAGCTTGAATTTACGGAAGACACTACTGTCGCTGTCACCGGAGGTGAGCTTCCGCCCAAAATCGATGGCGAAACGAGGGAGACATGGACCGCTATTCCTGTAAGAGCGGGTCAAACTCTGACCTTTGATTATCTGCGCCACGGTGCAAGGGCATACATTGCCATTGCGGGCGGTATCGATACACCGCCATCTCTTGGCAGCCGTTCGACCTATGCCATAGGCGCTCTGGGCGGCATTGATGGTCGCGCAGTTCAAGTTGGCGACGAATTGCCGATTGGTTCTGATCGCAGGCCCGTAAGGGATGGGCTCAGTGTACCTGAAAACCTTCGTCGGGGCCCGGACAATCCAGCCGAACTTCGTGTGCTGCCGGGTCTCTATTGGCATCGCATCACCGATGCTGCCGGCGAGAAGTTTTTCAACGAAACATGGAAAGTTGCACCCGAAGCAGATCGCATGGGTTACCGCTTCAGAGGTGGATCGCCGCTCGAGTTCGTCGAACGCGAACAGCCCTTCAGTGCCGGCTCTGATCCATCCAATATCACCGATGCGCCTTACGCCTATGGCTCGATCCAGGTGCCAAGCGGGACCGAACCGATCGTCCTCCACCGCGATGCGGTATCCGGCGGCGGGTTTTTCACACTGGGAACCGTGATTTCGGCGGATATGGATCTTATCGGTCAACTCCAACCCAACATCGAAACGAATTTTATCAAGGTCAATATGCACACGGCCCTGTCTGCGAGACGCGATCGCGCCTCTCAGCTTGAAAAGGTCCGCGAAGCATTGGCCTGAGCAACGACTATGGAGAAAAAATATGACAGCTCTAACACTTGAACCAAAAACACTTGCCCAAACGCTCTGGCCATCTGAAAACACGTTGGTCCGCAACGTAATCCTCGCTGTGCTCGGCAGCGTCGCACTCTGGATCTCGGCGAAAATCAGCATACCGTTCTGGCCGGTACCACTCACCATGCAGACCCTTGTGGTTTTGATGATCGGCATGGCCTTCGGCCACCGGCTCGCCATTGCGACCGTTCTTCTCTATCTGGCCCAAGGGGCGGTTGGTCTCCCCGTATTCTCCGGCACTCCTGAGAAGGGGATCGGGGTCGCTTACATGCTGGGCACAACCGGCGGATACCTGCTTGGCTTTGTGTTGGCGGCCGGTATCGTAGGCTATTTGGCGGAACGCGGGTTGGACAGAGGTCCGTTCAAAACCGCCGCCGCCATGCTGATTGGCAACATCGTCATCTACATCGCTGGCCTTGTCTGGTTGGGATCCATCGTTGGATGGGACAAACCTCTGCTTGCCTGGGGTCTCACGCCGTTTCTTGCCGGTGACGCCCTGAAGCTCGTTCTTGCGGCTGTGCTCATGCCTGCGCTTTGGAAGCTGGTGGCGAACATTAGACCAAGTCAGGGTTAGCTCGACGCCCCTGTGTATTTGAACTGTGACATATTGGAGGGATGTAGGGGCTTCAAAATTCCCGCCATGTTTTGAGCATCGTAGCCGTCCGACCAGGTCGCTTCGTATCAGTCGAAGGTATAGCTCATCATTGATATGTCTTCTTCACAGGCGTCGGCGACGAATGATCGGCTGCGATCTGAATAATATTCCTTGTAGTTCCGTCTCCGTTTGGATGTGTTTGTGAGCGGTAACTGACCTAATTTTACGCCCAGCATGTTTGAGAGCCTGTTGGCATCTTCCTGGAGGCTTTCAAATCGAAGCACAAAATCGGCTCGATACGCTCCATTTTTGTCTGTCATCGCGGTGCATATGGAATTTTGGCGAAAAGACTGCCCAATGTTTGCGTGGGTCGCAAAGGCCTCAAATTCCAGGCTTCTTGCCAAGGCTACAGCATGATGTTTGAAGGTCTGAACCCGCAGCCAATGATAGTACGAGACCATGCGATCCCAAGGGTTACGGGCAATGGTGATTTTCAGATAGGTGTTGATCTGTGACGGCGTAACAAGGCCATAAATTTCATTCAGGTGGGAGTGTTTCCAAAGGCGTCCGCTGGCTTTGACTCCTGCAAAGCGATGTTGGCGTTCTTCAGCTTCTGGCGTATCCCCGATGATAATGTCATCGCTCGCGGCCTGGTTTTCCAGTGCGATGGTAAGCGAGGTTCCTCCCGTTTTTGGAAGGTGAATAAAAATGAGCTGACGCTTGTGTGAAATAAACATCGACTTAATGATTATGCTGTGCGCCTTGAAAGTATGAATTGTTCGACTATTGATCTCATCCTCTGACCAGAACCGCTTTAGCGTGACGAGGGCACGCCAGTTCAGAAAGCGTGCCGCAAGCCCGTCATTTCTTTAGTGCGCAGTTTTCGCACCAAGCCTATGTCTGTTCTTCCTCATGGCCGGGTCTGTCCTCCTGCGTGTCCCCACCGTCAATCCTTCGGTCGAACCGGTGCAAAAGCTGCGCGCATTGGCTTGCTCTTTCGGCATCCGAATTGAATTCGGCAAGTCTGGCCTGCTGGCGAAGCGTATTGCGAAGCGCAATGCGTTGCAGGCGCGTATCTGGTTCGGTCAGTGTTTCGGGTTCGCGTTCATCCAGGGCCTGCAGCACCATGTCCCGTGCCGCCATATAGTCGGGCGGTCCGAACGCGCGCATCAGATCCTGAAATGCCACGAACCGGTCGCGATCGAACTGGATGTCCTCACCACGCGGGCCCATAACCGGACTCGCCGGATGGAGATGTGCGCAGGGTACAAGCCCGTCCGGAATAGGCGTGTTGGCGGAGTGGGTTCGCCCGGTGCGCAGCAGTTTCGGCAGGACATGGGTATGCGGGCCATCCGGCGATACCCCGCCCGTGTCGGGCCCGCCGATCATCTGGTAGACTTCAACGCGCCCCAGCGCTGAAAGAACGACACGCGTCGGATGTGTTTTCAGGATCGCCGGCATGGCAGGGTTATCGTGCTCAAAGAGCGACCGGCCCAAGGCAGAACGCAAGACCGCAAGGAGTTCCGGGTCGGACGTGCGAATACAAAAATCAATCTGTGGCTGAACAAGCCCCATATCAAACAGGATACCGCTCTTGTCCGCGTCACGAAGAGCATCCTCGTCCGGTCCGAGTTCCGTCAATACGCTACGCTTTGACAAAAACGCCTCATCCGAATCGAGGCACAGTGCCAGACCTTGCCCCCAGCGTGTTGGACGCGGGCTAAGCGTCTCGAAAGCCACGGGTCGTGCTTGCGCCACACGCGACGGTTCAAGCCGAATGCCGCCTTTCTCGGTCACGCGAGTCAAACGATCCGGTCTGTCGGTGTGGACAATATCCGACGCGCGCTGGTGAAACTCACCGATGGCCCCGAAAGAGCCAATGCTCCAACCGGCATCGGTGTCCGTCAATTGGTTCTGCAACAATCCAAATAAGTCCGGAGCGGTCATTTGCTGATTTCCCGTATCTCATGGCGATCGTTCAAACGTTCAGTCCTGCTGGCAGGGACCACCGTCAACGTCCCGTCCAGCGTGATCGGAACCGTTTCAATACGATAGACCTCGCCGATGACGCGCGATTCTAGCAGCAATGCGCGCGTCCCGTTTGATCTCAGTCTACCTTTGTCTAAAAGAAGCAGCCTGTCACACCATCGGCCGGCCAGTGTCAGGTCATGGAGAGAGACAAAAACCAGCCGTCCAGACCGGGCCAGTGCCTGGAAGTCTTCCATCAGGCTGATCTGGTGGGCTGGATCGAGACCATTGATCGGTTCATCAGCAATGAAAACACGCGGGTCCTGCGCAAGCATGCGGGCAATGAGGACCCGTGCCTTTTCACCGCCAGAAAGCGTGTCGAAGGAACGGTTTTCGAAAGCCAGCACATTCATTCGCGCCATGGCTGCGCGGGCGTGTTCCACATCGTTTACGGATACGCCAAACATGCGCGGCGAGAACGGAAGCCGTCCAAGCAATACGACATCCAGACATCGCAGGGACCAGTGCACGGTTCGCTCCTGAGGCATGTAGGCAAAGGTTTGTGCCCGCTCATTTGCGGTCATGTCTTCGACGCGGGCGCCATCCCAGATCACTTTGCCATCGTAAGCAATGATGCCCGCCATGGCGCGCATCAAGGTCGACTTGCCGGCTCCGTTCGGCCCAATGACACCGATCAGCGCACCGTGTTCGATGTCAAAACTAACATCTTCGAGGATCTGGTTGTTACCGATTCGCACCCCGACGTTGCGGCATGTCAGTGCGGTCATGTGGCACGCCTTCTCAATGTCACCAGCAGCCAAAGGAAAAAGGGCGCTCCCAGGATGGCCGTAACCACGCCGAGTTTCAGATCGCGCATCGGCATGATGATACGCACAAGAATATCGGCCGCGAGAAGGAAAGAGGCGCCGCCGAGTGTGCTTGCAATCAGCAGCCGGCTCGGTTTGTGACCCACCAGCGGCCGCAGAAGATGCGGTACAATCAGGCCGACAAATCCAATGGCACCGCTGACGGCCGTTGCCGCACCGACACCAATCGCAGTGCCGGCGATGGCAAGATTGCGTGTCCTGTTGACGGACACGCCAAGGCTGCTGGCCACATCCGATCCAAGACTGAGTGCGTCCAGAGCGCGGCCTGTAAACAGCAACAGAAATCCGCCAAGTCCGATGAGAGGCACAGCAAGCTCGACATGAACCATGCTTCGATCTGCCAATGATCCCAGCATCCAGAAAACGATTTCCAGAGCTGCAAACGGATTGGAGGACAGATTCAGCGCAAGCGACGTCAGTGCGGAAGCAAAAGACCCAAGAGCGACCCCAGCCAGGATAATCGTCAGGATGTCGCCCGAACGGCCAACGAGAAGCTGAAGCAGCAGTACTGCAATCAATGCTCCGCTCAGGGCGGACAGTGGCAGGGCATAGGGATGGAGGGCGGTCAAACCCGCAGAGATCGCAACAACGGCTCCCAGCGAGGCTGTTGCAGAGATACCCAGCAAACCCGGTTCTGCCAGCGGATTGCGTAGAAAACCCTGGAGAACGGCTCCGGACAGACCAAGAATTGCACCGATCGCCAAAGCCAATATGGCGCGGGGCAGGCGAATTTCAGAAAGGATGATGGCTTCGGCAGCGTCAACGTCGCCCATCGTGTCGATAAACAGACGCGGATCGATCCAGACCTGGCCGACGGCAAGCGAAAGAAAAAACAGCAAAACAACCATCGTCAAAAGACCGGTCAGAAGCCAGAGGAAACGCCAGTCCGTCGTCACGGATCGATCTCCTTGCCGCGTGCAGCCGCCTTGAGGCGCGTGATGGCACCCACCGTCAGGGGGGTGCCGCAGAGCCAGTAACGACTGTCGGCAGACAATCGGCGTTCTGGGCCAAACCGTGCATCAAGTGCAGGATGAGACAGGATTTCCACCGACCGCGACTTCAACGCAGCGAACCGGTTCCAGATCAGAAGGCGATCCGGATCCGCGATGATCAGCGTTTCAAGCGGTAGGCGTATTGTCCCGGCAACCCCGATTTCTTCCCCGAGGTGGCGGACCCCGGATTTTTTGACGATCGCGTTTTCCAAAGTGTTTTTGCCGGACGTAAAGCTGTTGGATCCATAAGATCCAAGTGTCTGCCGGCCCGCCTCGGGCAAACCGTCACTTTGTGCCCGGAGTTCCCTTTCCATCTCTGCGACGGCCCTTTGTGCTGCTTGCCTGCGACCGAGCAATTCACCCATCCGCAACGTTCTTTCCGCAATGTCATCGAAGTTGCGGGCAGGGTCGAATTCTTCGACCCTTTCGCCCAGTCTCTTCAAAAGGTTGACGGTCGCACGGGTTGTGTATTTTCCAGCGACGACCAGATCCGGTTCCAGACGGAAAATCTCCTCGGCGAGACCATGGTTTATGGCAAGACCAGCCGTGGCTTCACTCATGAGTGAAGACGTTTCGTCAGCGGCCAGAAAAGAAACGGAAACGAGCTGGCCGGGCTCTGCCAGGAGCATGGCCAGTTGGTCGGTACAAAGATTCATGGACACCACCCGTTGTGGTGCCTGCGCCATGGCATATGCGGAAGCCGCCAGAACCGCCACAGACAACAAGACCGATCTTCCGGCACATCTGAACCACATACGTTCTGTCTCGCTCCTTGGGATTGGAACACCATCGGCTGGTGCGTTTTCGGGATCCCGATGCGATCAAAATGTCGCCTTCACCCCGGCAAACGCTGTGATCCCTTGCGTGTTGAAACCGAAAACCTCTTCGTAATCCTCATCGAACAGGTTTTCGATGCGTCCAAACAGCTGCAAGTCTTCGGTTACCTGATAGTCAGCGCCAATATTGACTTTGACGTAGGCGTCCAGCGTGCTGCGAATGCTGCCTGTTGGCAAAAATTCAAAATCTTTCATCCTGCCGTTGTAAACAGCATCGAGAAACAGTGTGCCCCGGTTTTCGTGAAAGCCATAGGTTACGGTGAGGGATCCCGAGTGTGGCGGTCTGCGCACTTCTTCCGCTCCGGACGGTTCGGTAGAATCCAGATAGGTATAACTTGCTTGCGCATAGAGATTGGCCATCAGTTCAACGCCGAGGGAAACCTCGATGCCCTGGCGTTTGCTGATACCGTCCAGATTGACCGGTGTGCCTATGAAATTGGGCGGAGGGAAAACTGACTGGATTTCGTTCTCAAGCCGCTCATTGAAATAGGTGACATCGATAACGGCGCGGTCTTGCCAGAACCGTTGTTCAACGCCGATATCCCAACCGAAATTGGTCTCCGGTTTCAGGTTCGGGTTGCCGATAAATCTGGATGGAGTGAAGCCAAACTGTTCAAAAAAATGTCGGGTTCGTCGATCCGGTACCAATAGAGCCGTGCAACCGTGTACCGTGTTCGTTAAAGAGATAGGCTGCGCTCACGCTATAGGTAACCGTGTTCTTGAAGCTGTCGTTTTGATCGTATCGCAAAGCGCCGGTGATGAAGGCGCGATCAAAAAACTCTCCGCGATACTCCGCCACATAACCCAGAAGGTCGCGTGACTGTTCGGCGGCTTGAGAAGGATCAGAGGGAAAGACGTTCTGGTAGGTTTCGCGCTCCCATTCAAAGGCACCCGTCAGGCTGTGTGCGCTTTCCAGAAACTGCGGCGTGTCGGTAAAGAGCGT